>CAWBLE010000010.1:0-105034 GCA_963789505.1 uncultured Solirubrobacterales bacterium | reverse complement strand
TGTTGAGGCGGCCCTTCTCCGAGGCAGCCGCGGTAGCGCCTTCGCCGGGTTCGGCGGCGGACGCGGCAGCGCCACCGTCGGGTTCAGCGGCGGACGCGCTCGCGCCGAGCGCGAACAGCAGCGCGAAGGCCGCCACGGCGGCGGGTATCGCGAAACGAGACTTGCGGCGCATCCTCACTCCGCGAAAGCTTCGAAGTAGCACGTAGATCGGTTCCCCTCCCTGAGGTCGATAGTGGTCCGGTCCCATCCGGATATGTGAAACATAACGTATCGACTCAGAAATTGTCAGGGTCTTCATTCAGCGGACGTCGCCGTGCAGAGGCGGACCGGGCCCGCCCCCCTAGGGCCAGCGTCCATGGCCGGGGGGAGGAGTCGACTGGAATGCTCAGCGCCGCGATGCCGCCGGGCCGGGAAGGGCGTCGAGGCCGACCGACGGCACGGCCGCGAAGCGGCTGAGCAGGACTTCGACCGGCGCCCCTCCGCGGTTGGCGAAGCGGAAGCCGCCGTGCAGCAGGGTCAGGCCGGCGGCCTCGCCGGCTGAAGGCCGCAGGGTTTGACATGCGATCACCCTCTCGTCACCGCGCGGCGCACGAAGAGCCAGGCCGAGCGCCCCCGCGAGCGTGCGATCGGCGCTTTCCCGCTCGCTCTCCGGCCGGGCGGCAAGCTCGCCTTTGTTGAATGCCCGGGGAGCCGTACTCGATCCACAGCCGAGAAGTAGGCGCGGGTGGGGGCTTGGATATCGGGCGGGAACGCCACCTGGAAGCGCGGGTCGACGTTGCCGCCGGCGATCTGCACGGCCGCCAGCGAGGAACGCAGCGAGTTCGCATAGGGCACCCAATGCTCGGAGTGTTCGCGCTGCATCAACGAGATTCCGCCGACGATCGCAAGGCTCGCAACCAGAGCGGCGGAAACGACCGCGCGCAGGTGGATTCGCCGGCCCCTCAGCATCTCGGCGGCGATCAGCAACAGAAAGACCGCCGATGGATATTGGAAGCGACTCGAAGTCGGCAGGCGACTGAGGTCGCGATTGAGCGCCGCGGCGATCCAGAACGCCAACCCGACCGCGAGAGCCACCGCCAGTCCACGGGAGACCGTTCGCTCCCGGGCGATCCGCCAGCCAAGCAGAAAGAGGCTGACGACCAGGATCGCCTTGCCCCAGATCAAGTTGGGCTGGCTCGGTTCGCTGCCGTCGCCGGTCGCCAGGCCGAGCAACGACGTGATGCCGGCGGCGGCGGCCTTGAAGACGAACACCGGGGCGTCAACCAGGTTGTCAGCGCTGACTGGTTCTGCGCCGTGTGCCCCCAGCCGATCCACCAGAGGCAGTAGAGCGCGATCGGCGCGAGAGCGAAGTAGGCCCGCCTCGCCGACGGTCGGCGTCCCGCCAACAGATCGAGAAGGGCGCCGGCCGCAAAGGCGAGGCCGACGCTGGAAAAGGCAAGCGAGGCAACCAGCAGCAGGCAAGCGAGCCGATCGCCATGGTCGTCCTCGCGGTCCAGCGCAATCAGCATTCCCAGGCCCGCCGCCACCGACCCGAAGTAGCCGATCTGGAACGCAAACAGGAGGTCCTCGAAGGCCGCCCCAAGAAAGAGGACGAGCACGGCGGCGATCAGGGCGAGCCAAGCGCCGACCCGGCGCCGCAGGTAGACAAACAGCAGCACGGCGCTGGAGAGGAAGCTGAGGATCGCGGCGACGTAGTAGGGCGTCGCGGAGCCCATCCCGAAGATCTCCCGCATGAGCTTGTAGACGAGCGCGGGCGCGACGACGATGTTGCCGTGGAACGGCTTGAGAAAATAGGAAGCTCCCCAGCCCTGCCGCTTGACCAGGAGCATCCAGTCGTCCGCGATGAAGGTGAGCTGCGAGTCGAGGCTGAACAGCCAGACGCCGGATACCGCCACCGCCACGGCCAGCGCGAGCAGCGCCGCGAGGCGGGAGTCGAGCGAGAACGGCGGCGTCATTCGCCGCCTACCGCCTCGATCCAGTCCCAAGAGCGGCCACAGAGCCGCGCTTGCTTCGGCGGGTGGGACGGAGACGAGGCCGCCCGCTTCGGCGCCGGCGGGCTCGAAGAGCAGCGGGCCGGCTTCGGGGCGGGGGAAGCCGCCGCTGCCCGCGTGCAGGTCGGCGCCGCCGAAGCTGAGGCCGGCGCTGTGCGGGCCCGCGTCAAGGCGGACCTCGCCAAGATCGATGAAGCCGCCCGGCTCATCGATCACGTGGCGGGCGGAGCCCACCCCGTGATCGTCGACCTGCAGCGAGACGCTGCCGCGCGCGCTGCCGCCGAGCCAGGCCGTGTAGTGACCGGTACGCGGCACTGCGAAGCTGCCCTAGGTCGCGTTGTAGAGGGGGGCGTGGCGGGCAGCGAGGAGCCGGGCGCCCGCGCCCGCGCTTTCGACGCGGTCGGCGAGCGCTTCGACCTCGGCGCATTCAGGCACGGCGCCGGGTTCTTCTTCCCCCGAGCGGCAAGACTTCCGGGACGGGGCCGGAGTAGCGGCTGCGGCCGCTGCCAGACCTCGTAATAGCGGCCCGACCAGGCGAGTCGGTAGGGCAGCGGCGGCCGGCTGGCGAGCGGCGAGCGGCGCAGCACGAGGGTGCGGAATTCGAGCAGCGAGCCCGGCTCGATGCGGTCGGTGTCGACCGCTTCGCCCTTGCGGGCGCTTCCGCCCCCGCGCAGGGTGACGGCGCGCTGGCGCAGCTCCGAGGCGCCTTCGCCGTCCTCTTCGCGGAGGAAGTGGCGGGCGCCGTAGGGGTTGTATTCGGTCATCAGCGCCGGCCCCTGGCCGGCGAATTCATGGCCGATCCGCTCGAGCTCGCGCAGCTGGCCATAGGGGGCGAGGTTGACGCCTCCGTAGGCGAGGATGTTTGACCAGAGCACGCCGCCGGAGATCGCGAGGATGAGCAGGACGCCGGCGAGGCGGTCGGCACGCATCGCCGCGAACGCCCCGAGCAGCGCCAGCGTCAGCACCACGGGGGCGACCGTGGCCAGCGCTTTCGCGCCGCCCAGGGGGAGCCGAGGAGGACGATCGCGACGGCCGCGAGCAGCGCGCTGGCGTAGAACAGGGCGCGACGGCGCGACGGCGCCAGGCGACCCAGAGGCCGATCAGCGCGGCGAGCACGGCCAGGGCGACGAGGACCGCGGTGAGCACGCCGGCCGGGGGGCGACGCGGAAGTCACCCGAGGGCCAGATCCCGACAGCCTGGAAGCCGTTGAGCGGGCGCGACAGGTTGCCCACTCCGCTTCGCTGGTCAGCCCGGACTGGACGGGTCGAAGCCGCCGGCGAGCAGGGTCGGCAGGACGAGGGCGAACAGCGCCGCGGCAAAGGCGAGCGCCGCGCGAGCGCCGCGCGCGGGCCGAAGGGCGCCAGGGCGAGCAGCCCCAGGGCGAGCAGCAGCGGGCCCACCCAGACGAGCCCGCCGGGCTGAGCACGCCGACCAGGGCGCGCGGCGGCGAGGGCGAGCAGGACGGCGTCTGCGCGTCGAGCTCCGCCGCGGGCGGCGGCGGGCGCAAGCGCCGGCGGCGAGCGCGAGCAGGACGGCAGCCCAGCTCCTTCATCCCGCCCCACATCGCGTAGCCGTAGAGCAGCGCCGGCTGGGCGGCGAGGAAGGCGGCGCCGGCGCGCAGCCGGGGCGGCGCAGGACGGCACCCGCAGGATCTCCCAGAGGCAGAGCGAGAGCATCGCCGCCAGGAAGGAGAGGTAGGGCTGGAAGACCCAGGCGAGGTCGCCGCCGGCCAGCTTCTGGGCGGCGCCGAAGGGGACGAAGGCGCCGATCGGGTAGCCGCCGGGCGAGGTTGTACTTGCAGGGTCGCGAAGTAGCTGGAGGGTTCGAGCCCGGCGAGGCTCGCGGCCGTGCTCCATCACCCGGTCGGTCATCGCCAGCCAGGTCGCGGTGTCGTCGAGCTTGATGTAGCCGGCGAAGGTTGGCTCGCCGGAGAGATCGACCGGGGCGCCGAAGACGCGGAAGACGCCGACGCGCGACGGCGAGCCGGCCACGGGTCGGGCCGGCCGAAGCGCCAGGGCAGCGAGAGCCCGGCGCCGAGCACCGCCGGAGAACGACCAGCGGGCACGGTCAGCTGCGCCAGGCCGCTGTCCCAGGTCGTGAACAGCCGACAACGACGATCGCGGCGAAGCCGGCGGGGGCGACGAGCGCGCCGGGCAACCGTCGCCCGCAGAGCACGTCGACCGAGCAGCCCCACCCCGGCGCAGAGCGCGAGCAGAACCAGCGGGTAGACCACCCAGGCGGCGAAGAGGCTCATCGGGTCCGCGCCGGAGCGCGGGCTCAGCCGGCGGGCTCGACCTTCGCCCGAGAGGGCGAGGTTCATCGCCCGCTTGGGGCGAGGGGTCGTAGACCTCGACCTGCACGCTGTTGTCGGAGCTGGCGAAGTAGGCGCTGGTCGGCGCTCTGGCTGCTGACCACGACTCCGGCCGTCGCCCGTGGCGAACGTTCGAGCCGGCCCGTTCGGCGTAGCCTTCCAGCTGCCCTGCGGGTCGGCCAGCGGGTAGCTGCCGACAGTCAGCCATTTGGCGCTGCCCGGTTCTGGTTCGACCGGTTCGGCTCCTTCGCCGAGATAGAGGACCTGGACGCCCCCCGCTTCGGGCAGTTCGATCAGCTCGAGCTCCGTGCCGGGGACCGGCCCCGCCCAGTAGATCGGCTGGCCGAGCGCCGCGGCGGCTTCGCGCAGTTCGCCGACGTTGACGATCCGCGGCGGGCCCGGTTCGGTCGCCACCGGTTCGGGGGAGTCTTCCCCACCTCCCCGCGTCGCCAGCCAGGCGATCAGCGCGACGAGCGCCGTGAACCCGACGATCCCGAAACGCAGCGTGCGCCGGTCCCACTTCAGACCGCCGGAGCCGGTGGCCTTCGCGGCCTTCGGCCCGGCTTTGCCCTCGCTCTGTTTCGCGGTCGATGCCGACCCCGAGTCCCTGTCGCTCTACCGTTCAAGTCCCTGCTCGATTCCCAGATCAAAACCAGCTATTTCCCAACAGCGCCGCCAGTTTACAGGAATCAGCCAGCTAGGGGAACTGACGGGGAAAACTGTCGGAAACATACTGTTCCTGATCCTAACACGGGCGTACCCAAATCACCAGGGCGCCGACCGGCAAGAGACCGCGGGGCAGGACAGGGCGCACCCCGCGGCCGGCCGCTACCTCCTCCACACCGCCCGCACCGCCATCTGCTTGAACCCCGCGCGGACGAGGTTGCGGATCGCCGGGTGCGGGTCGTCGTGGGCTTCCTCGGGGGAGAGCTCGACCTCGGCGCAGAGCGTGTGGCAACGCGGCAGCTCGCCGGCGTCGGCGATGCGGCGGCGCAGCAGGGCGAGGTGGGCGCCCTGGCCGCGGAACCCCTCGAAGGTCCCCGCGAACGCCAGCATCGCCACCTCGAGGTGGCGGAACATCGAGGCGCTGGCGATCAGGTCGCCGTTCCGGTCGTAGGCGAGGTAGGCGCGCCAGGCTTCGCGTTCGGGCAGGCAGTCGAGGAAGCTCTGCGCGATCAGGTCGAGGCCGAGCGCCTCGCCCGGGATGTCGGAGAAGCCTTCGACGCACTCCTCGATCTCGACCACCGCGATCCCGGGCGGCTCGGGGAAGTCGGGCGGGACGGACGGGCGGACGAAGCGCACCCGGCTCTCGCCGGGGCTGTAGCCGCGGCGCTCGAGCAGCACCTCCGTCGCCGCGGCCTCGGCCCCGCCCGGGGTGACGGGGACGCGCGCCTCGACGCCGACCGACTCGACCCAGTCGAGCGCCTCCTCCAGGTGGCCGCCGGTCGCGGCGTCCGGCGCGGTGGCCCCGAGCACGCGGTTGAACTGCGCTTCCTCCGGCAGCGCGCCGACGACCGCCGCGAGCACCGGCCCGTAGCGGCGCGCCTCGATCCCGCACTCCTCGACCGCGTCGAGCACCGGCGCCCGCGCGAGCTCGAGGTAGAAGCTCCACTCGACCCGGTCGAGCAGGCCAGGAGAGGCGACGCCCCCACCCGGCAAGTCGAGACCCAGCAGGTCCATTCCCCAGGACACCGCTCAACCATAAGGTATGGAGGGTTTAAACAAGAAACTCCTTGTATTACGGGGCAGCCAGCAGCAGCTGGGCGAGCCGCTACAGGTGCGGCGAGGCATCAGGGTGGCTATGACCCCAGCGAGGCCGCCGATCATCGCTAGCTGCAAACGGAAGAAACGGCTCTCGAGGCCTTCGAGACGCCGCTCGACCTGCTCGAAGCGCTTGTCGAAACGCTTGTCGACCTGCTCGATGCGCTTGTCGATGCTCAGGGCGAGTTGCTCGAAGCGCTTGTCGACCTGCTCGAAGCGCTTGTCGATGCCCCGGGCGAGGTCGTCGATCTTCGCCCCGAGGGCGTCCAGTCTTGCCTCTATGGCTCCCGTCTTGCATGGCGTGCTCCATTGTTGCATCGTAAACATTGCCGCGTCCGCTGGGGTCCTGAGGATGAGCGGGATCGTGCGCCGGCATCAAAGGTCCAAGGGCCACAGCGGACAGAGTTCTCCCCCTCCCGACTCGACGTTCCGCGCACTTTGCGGCATCAACCGCCGCCCGCGTACGGCATCTCCCCCGTGTCGTGCAGCTCGTGGCGCAGCGAGTTGATCGTCGCGCCGGCCAGCAGGGCCAGGCCGAGCAGGTAGAACCAGAGCAGGGCGATCAGGATGAAGCCGAGGGTCGAGCCGAAGCGCGAGAGGCTGGAGACGTTGGCGAGGTAGAAGGGGAAGGCCCAGTTGGCGACGCTGACGCCGACGGTGACGAAGGCCGCCCCCGGCCAGACGTCGCGCCAGGGCATGTGGCCTTTCGGCACCGCCCAGTAGATGACGCAGCAGATCGCGAAGACGATCAACACGGCGAGCGCCAGCAGCAGCGCCGTGTCGATCGCCTTGATGTTGGAGAGGCCGAACGGCAGCCGGTCGGTGCTGGAGACCAGCGTCGCCTCGATCGTCGGCAGCACGATGCTCGCGGCGATGAAGAGCAGGACGACGCCGAGCATCGTGAAGGAGAAGCGCTTCTGCTCGATCCAGCCGCGGGTCGGCACGTGGTAGATGCGGCCGAAGGCGGTGTCCATCGCCCCCCAGAAGGAGGCGCCGATCCAGAGCGAGCCGAGGAAGGCGGCGATCCCGATCGTGGTCGAGTTGTCCTCGATCCGGCCGAGCACGTCGGTCAGCGTCTGCTGCTCGGTGTTGGGGAAGAGCCGCTGCAGGTCGTCGAGCACGCCGGTTTCGACCCCCTTGATCTTCAGCACCTGGCCGAAGACGAAGAGCACGAGCAGGGCGAAGGGGAAGACGGCGAGCATCAGGTTGTAGGCGACCATCGCCGAGAGCCCGGTGACGTTCTCACGGTAGGCGCGCTGCCAGAAGGCGCGCAGCCAGGGGCGGGTTTTGGGCGTGAGTCGGCTCAGACACGAAACGGCCTTGACTTCAAAAACTGAAGCGCCTATCATGCGAACAGACGTTTGAGGCCTTATGCGGACGCGCGGGCCACTATCTCTTACTTCGCGGGCCGCGTCCCCGGTCCGCTTTTTTGACGCAGAAAGACGGGTGCAGATTAGATGCTGGTTGCAGAGCTTCAGGAGCTCGAGGAGGTCAAAGGGCTGATCCACAGGGGTCAGCAGCTGGGCGTGCTCACCTTCGGCGACATCGCCTCGGCGGTGTCGGAGGTCGATCTCGACGAGTCCGACGTCGAGGACCTCTACGGCCATATCGAGAAGCAGGGGATCGAGCTCGTCGAGGACATGGACCCGGCGCAGAAAGCCGCCGCCGACGCGCTCCCCGCCGACACCGGCCGCAAAGGCCGGCGCCGCGCCAAACAGGCGATCGACCTGAAACCGGACATGACGACGGACAGCCTGCAGCTGTTCCTCAAGGACATCGGCAAAGTCCGCCTGCTGACCGCCCAGGAGGAGGTCGAACTCGCCAAACGGATCGAGCGCGGCGACCTCGACGCGAAGCAGAAAATGGTCGAGTCCAACCTGCGCCTGGTCGTCTCGATCGCCAAGAACTACCGCAACCAGGGCCTCCCCTTCCTCGACCTGATCCAGGAGGGCACGCTGGGCCTGGTCCGCGCGGCGGAGAAGTTCGACTACCGCAAGGGCTTCAAGTTCTCGACCTACGCGACCTGGTGGATCCGCCAGGCGATCGCCCGCGCCCTGGCCGACAAGGCGCGCACGATCCGCATCCCGGTCCACGTGGTCGAGAAGCTGAACAAGATCGGCCGCGCCGAGCGCAAGCTGGTCACCGAGCTGGGCCGCGAGCCGACGCCGGAGGAGATCGCCGACGTCACCGGGATCGACCCCGAGGAGGTCGACTCGATCAAGCGCTCCGCACAGGCCCCGGTCAGCCTCGAGAAGCCGGTCGGCGACGAGGAGGAGTCGGAGTTCGGCCAGTTCATCGCCGACGAGAAGGCCGAGTCCCCCTTCGACCGCGCGGCGGACCTGCTGACCAAAGAGGCGCTGAAGGAAGCGCTGGAGAACCTCTCCTACCGCGAGCGGCGCGTGCTCGAACTGCGCTACGGCCTCGGCGGCGAGCACCCCCGCACGCTCGACGAGGTCGGCCGCACGTTCAACGTCACCCGCGAGCGGATCCGCCAGATCGAGAACCAGAGCCTGAAAAAGCTCCAGCAGCTGGGCGAAGCGCAGAAACTGCGCGAAGTCACCTGAGGCCGGGCGCGGCGCCGGGCCGGCGATCCTGGCCGGGCCCGTGCCCGATCGTCACGCCGGGCCAAGAGCAAGGCCCCACGCGGCGACCGGGCTGACAACTGAACAACGATCGGTGGGCGCCTAGAGAGCCACCCTGTTAGCACCCGGGGGTAGTTCTAGCACATCTGCGCTTAATGTTGTAGTTTTCTTGATCGATGGCAACCTCGGTCGAAGTCCCGCCCGACTGGTATCGCTCCGGCTTTCCGCCGATCACGGCGGCGATGCCTTGGGCGGACCGGACCGAGGCCGAAGTGGACCGGGCGATCATGATGCTGCGGCCCGAGGGCGGTGAGCGGGTGCTCGACCTCGCCTGCGGGATCGGCCGGCACTCGCTCGAACTGCGCCGCCGCGGCTTCGAGGTCGTCGGCGTCGACATCTCCCCCGAGCTGCTCGAGATGGCCGAGCGCAGCGCCGCCGAAGAGGGGCTTGAGGTCGCCTTCATGCAGGCCGACCTGCGCGAGCTCGCCTTCGCCGACGAGTTCGACCTCGTGCTCAGCCTCAACGACGGCGCCGTCGGCTACTTCGAGACGGACGCGGAGAACCGCCGTACCTTCGAGGTGATCGCGGCGGCGCTGCGGGCCGGCGGCGGCCACCTGATGCAGCTGCCCAACGTGCTGCACGCGGAAAGGAACCTGCCGAAGAAATCGTGGATCGTCGGCGAGTCGACGCTCGAACTCTCCGACCACCGCTGGAACGCCGAGGACCGCTACATCGAAGGCTCGACCGTGCCGATCCGGATCGGCGAGGTCTTCGAGAAATACGAGGAGATCCCCTTCCGCCAGCGCCTCTACACGGTCGAAGAACTGGGCGAGATCTATGCCTCGGTCGGGATGCGCCTCGCCAACACCTTCGCCGGCAGCGGCAAACCGCGGGTGCCCAAGCCCAACCAGTTCGAGATCTTCGTCGAGGGCCGCAAGTAGAGCGGCTGCGCGTCCCCGGGCCGAGATCGACGCTCAGCGCACGTAGGCCTGCTCGTCGAACAGCGCCCAGGCGATGGCGGTGACCAGCTCACGGGCCAGCTCGCGGTCGCCGTCGTATTGGAGCCGGCTCGGCCGCTGCTCACTGAGCGCGCGGAACCAGGCCGTTACCAGGCCGGAGGACTCGCCCGGGGCGACGGGGTCGAGCCCGCGCTCGCAGGCGATCACCGCTCCGTCCTCCACCTCGACGGTCACGCCCGACGACTCCCTCTGGCCGCCGTCGCCGATTCGCGCAACGAGGCGGCAGCGCCCCGATCGCCCTTGCTCGTGGGCGGCGAGGGGCGCGGCGAGCAGCGTCGCCGCCTCGAAGTCGAGCGCATCGAAGGGCTCGGCCTCCTCCTCCGGATCGTGGTGCTCGACCTGCGCGCCCCGCAGGATCGGGGCGACACCGCGGCGCAGCCATTCGGTCGGCGCGAAGGTATCGCCGTCGCCCGCGTCCGGCGCGGCCTCGGTCAGTCCCAAGCGCTGCAGCTCCTTCAGCAGGCGCCTGCCCTTGCGGCGGGGCATGCTCCCGGCCTCGAGCAACTCCGACGCCGTCGCCGGACCAAGCGCAAGCCGGTGGGCGAAGCCCCGGCCCCAGGCCTGCGAGAGCAGCGTTATCGCCTCGTAGGCGCGACGATCTTCATAGGGAAGCGGGCCGCCGGGGGCTTTCAACAACCACAGCTCGATGCTGTCGGCGACCGGCAGCCGCGCCAGGCCGGTGGGAGTGATGGCGTACTTCCGTTCGTGCTCGGGGTTGACCGGCCCCGGGGCTTCGGGAGGGGGCGGGGGCGGGAGCTCGCCCTGGTAGTCCCCAGGAACACGAAACGCTTTGAAGCCGCCCGCCATCGCGCGCATGATCTGCACCTGGAGCGCCTCAGCAAGCAGTCCGACCGTCACCGCACCGGCGCGCATTCGCCCGCCTCCCTTGGAGTCTCAGCAGAGATACTCCAAGGGACCTTAATCGAATCTCGCGCGTATTTGACTCGCCGGTTCGAGTTCTACGTCGAGGGCCGCGAACCCGCGGCGACTACTTGCCGTACTTGTAGCGCTGCGTCTCCTCGTCCCAGCGCACGCCGGCGGCGAGGCTTTCGACGCTGACGCCGAGGGATCTGGCCAGCTTGACCAGCGTCCCCAGGCGCGGCTCGCGGCCGGCGCGCTCGAGCAGTGAGATCTCGGTGCTGTGCAGATCGCAGCGGTCCGCCAGCTCTTCCTGGGTCAGGCCGCTTCGCGCGCCGCGCCTTGACCAGGTTCTCGGCAAACCGCTCGCGCGGGGTCAATCCCCATCTCGCCCATCTCGATCGTCATTAACGGCAGCAATCTACGGCATTCGGCGAATTTGACAAGGAACTTCCGCCGTTTCTGTTTCTGACGCGGTTTGTCCCAGCTAAGGAATCCGGCGCCGAACGCCGATAGGGACCGCGATGTTCGAGATCGACTCAGCGCTGCGCACGCTGGTCGAGCGAGGCGGCTCCGACCTGCACGTCAAGGTGGCCGCGCCGCCGACGATCCGCCTGCACGGCGAGCTGGCGCCCCTGGAGGGGCAGGAGCCGCTGAACGGCGAGGAAACCGAGAAGGCCTTCCACGACATCGCCGAGGTCCGCTCGCTGACCGAATTCGAGCAGGAGGGCGAGGCCGACTTCTCCTACGCGCTGCCCGGCGTCTCGCGCTACCGCGTCAACGTCTTCAAACAGCGCGGCTCGACCTCGATCGTCTGCCGCGCGATCCCCTTCGAGATCCGCTCGGTCGAGGACCTCGGCCTGCCCAAGGTCGTCACCGACCTGGCCGAGGAGCAGCGCGGGATCATCCTCGTCACCGGCACCACCGGCTCGGGCAAGAGCACGACGCTGGCGGCGATGATCGACCACATCAACCGCACCCGCAGCCACCACATCGTCACGCTCGAGGACCCGATCGAGTACCTGCACGAAGACAAAGGCTCGATCGTCAACCAGCGCGAGGTCGGCTCGGACACGCAGAGCTTCGCCCGCGCGATGCGCCGCGTCCTGCGCCAGGACCCCGACGTGATCCTGATCGGCGAGATGCGCGACGAGGAGACCGTGCGCACGGCGCTCTCCGCCGCCGAGACCGGCCACCTCGTGCTCTCCACCGTGCACACGCTCGACGCGACCGAGACGATCAACCGGATCATCGACTTCTTCCCGCCCCACCTGCAGCACCAGGCGCGGGTGATGCTCGCCTCGACGCTGCGGGGGGCGATCGCCCAGCGGCTCGTCCCCGACGTCAGCGGCGACGGCCGCGTGCCCGCCTCCGAGGTGCTCGTCGTCACCGGCCGGGTCCAGGACCTGATCCTCAACCCCGACGAAACCGGCAAGATCACCGAGGTGATCGGCGAGGGCGAGTACTACGGCATGCGCACCTTCGACCAGTCGCTGCTGGGCTACGTGATGGAAGGCAAGGTCGCCGAGCAGGTCGCGCTCGACTACGCCTCCAGCCCGCACGACTTCAAACTGATGCTCGCCGCCGGCGGCCAGCGCGCCAGCGGCATCGAGCAGCTCGAGAAGGCCTGACCCAAGGCGAGGTTCTCGCCAAGTTGGGCCGAGGCATCTCCGGAGGCGACCTCGAGGGACAGCAGCTTGACTTCAAGCAGCCCGCGCGAAGCCCAAAGGAGACGTTCAAGCTGCTTGCTGACGCTGCCGTGTGTTTCGCGAATGCCCACGGCGGACGCATCATCCTCGGGGTTCACGACAAAGCCAAAGAGCGTCGGAAAGCTCTAGTTGGGGTTTCTGCCGAGTACACGCCGGACCTCGTTCGGCGAGCTGTATTTGATCGAACGTCACCCCCGCTCACTTTGGTCGTACAAGAGAGGCTCGAGGATGGCTCGCGCCTGCTCGTTTTCGACGTTCCGCCTGGCGTCGCGCCCCACTCGAACTCAGCGGGACTTGCAACCAGAAGGCTGGGAAAGAACTGTCTGCCTTTCACCCCGGCCGAGCAGCGCGAGTTCCTTGAGCGAGGGGTCAGTACGACTCGTCGGCCGTCTTCGGGCCGAGACCTTGGGGAAGAGCCTCCAGGGCCGAGATGGATCGGCTTGACAACTTCTTATCGAATCCGGCGCCGAGGAGGTGGCTCGACTTCGCGACCGACCACTTCTGGAGTCCCTTCGCCTGATTGCTACTGACAGGAAACTCACGATGGGGGGAGTCCTGATGGTCGCAAGGGAAGAAGTGATCGGCGAGATCGTGCCTGCCTACGGCTACTCGTACCAATACCGACCCACCCCTGGGAGCGAGGCGACTCATCGCCTACGTGGCCAGAAGCCCCTGCTAGCTGCGGTCGAGAGCTTGATGCAGGCAATCCTGGCTCGGACCCAAGTGCAACCGCTCGACGTCGCTGGGGGCATTCAGTTGCAGCTCGTCGACTATCCACCAAATGCCGTCCGAGAGCTACTCGTCAACGGGTTGATCCATCGCAGCTTCGACGATGGCGGGACCGTGGACATCGAGCACTCGCCGGATCGTCTCGCTATCACGAGCCCGGGGGGCTCGGTATCGGGCGTGACCCCAGGAAATATCTTGACCCACCCGTCGACCCCAAGACATCGATTGCTAGCGGAGATCGTGGCGCGGTGTCAGCTGGCCGAGAGAACCGGCCAAGGGATTGATCGCGCCTACCGCGAGATGCTCCGAGCGGGCAAGGCCCCTCCCGAGATCGAGGACATGGCGTCAAGGGTCCGCGCCTCGCTTTCGGGGGGAATCGGCAACGATGCGTTCATTCGATTCGTCCGCGACCTCCCCGTGGAGCTCGGAGGCGATGTCGATGTCCTGATATGCCTCTCGATCTTGCGCAACTCGACGGCGATCGACGCTTCCCGGCTCGCAGAGGTGATCCAGCGAAGCCCGATTGAGGCACAGGAGGTACTCGCGCGGCTCGCGGATGAAGAGGCGGAACTACTTGAGCCCACGAGGCGCACGATCCGAAAGCCCTTTCCGTCCTACAGGCTAAGGAACAAGCCACTCGCCGAGCTTGCACGCGCGGTTTCGTACCGGCGCCGCACGCTGGATGAGATCGACGCGAAGGTAGTCGAGCAGGTCGATGAGTACGGATTTGTCACCAACAAAGCCTTGCAGCGGCTTTTCGATGTCAACGTCTACGCTGCCCGCAACATGCTCACGGATCTTCGGGAACGAGAGATCCTCGGCAAGATCGGCCAGGCCCGGGGGGGCCCGGGGGTCAAATACGGCCCTGGAAAGAAGTTTCCAAAGAAGCGATCACGCCGAAACTGACCGCCTCACTGATGAGACCGGAGCTTCTGCGGCCAATCAGTTAGCATCGTCTCGCTCTCCCCTCAGTCCTCGCGGCCGGGGTCCTGGCCGTCCTCGTCCTCGTCGAGCTCCTCGTCGCCCTGTTCGAGCGCGGTCGCGGAGACGGAGCCGGTCGCGCCGGGGTGGTAGTGGGTCTGGAAGCTCTCCAGCGCGCGGTCGCGGCGGTCCTCGTCGACCGGCACGTCGTCGGAGATCCGCACCCAGTCCGAGCCCTCGTAGTCCTCGAGGTTGAAGACCTCCTGGTCGAGCGAGGTCGAGTCGTCGACGACCACGAGCACCTCGGTCTGCGGGTTGAAGTAGGTCCCGGGCTGGTTGAGCAGCTCCTCGACCTCGTACAGGTTCTCCGGCTTGGCGGCCATCGCCCCCGATCCTACAAATCCGCGAGCTGCCGCTCTATCTCGGCCTCGACGTCGAGCGGCTGCTCGCCGCGGCGCATGCGCCGTTCGTTGCGGGCGACGACCAGCTGGCGGACCTCGGCGCGCAGCTTCTCGTCGATCCGCGGGCCGGCGGCGCCGGGCGAGTCGAGCAGCGCCGCGACCTCGGCCTCGACGTCGAGCGGCGCCTCGCCGCGCTGCTCGCGCCGGTAGGACTTGGCCGCGATCATCTGCCGCGCCTCCGTCTCCTGCAGGCGGCGGTCGACCGGCGGGTCGGGCCGCGAGACGGCGCTCGGCGGCGGGATTTCCTGCTCGATCGCGAACTCCCCTTTGCCGACGCTCTGCCAGAGCGGGCCGGTGCGGGCGAAGGCGACGAGCGCGATCGGCAGCGCGATCAGGGTGATCAGCGTCAGCACGAAGCCCGCCTGGATGTCGAGCAGCGCCACATCCACAGCCTACTGCGCTACCCTTGGGGCTGGTTGACTGACCAGTCAATCGGCCCACTCCCACCGAGATAAAGGAGCACGCAGCAGTGGTTGACTTCACCCTGACCGACGAGCAGAAAGACCTGCGCGAGCTGGCACACAACTTCGCGGAGAAAGAGATCCGCAGGGTCGCCTGGGAGTACGACAAGGACGGCACCTGGCCGCAGGACATCATCGACAAGGCCTGGGAGGTCGGGTTGATGAACACCCACATCCCCGAGGCCTACGGCGGACCCGGCCTCGACTACCTCTCCGGCTGCCTGATCGAGGAGGAGATGGGCTGGGGCTGCTCGGGCATCGGCACCTCGCTGATGGCCAACGGCCTCGCCTCGGCGCCGATCGCGCTCGGCGGCTCCGAGGAGACGAAGAAGAAGTACCTCGGCATGCTGACCGAAGACAAGAAGCTCGCCTCCTTCTGCCTGACCGAGCCCGACGCCGGCTCCGACGTCTCCGGGATGAAGACCCGCGCCGTCAAGAAGGGCGACAAGTACGTCATCAGCGGCTCCAAGTGCTTCATCACCAACGGCTCCTACGCCGACTACTTCACCGTCTACGCGAAGACCGACCCCGAGGCCGGCCACCGCGGGATCAGCGCCTTCGTCGTCGACGCCGACCTGCCCGGGGTCACCGTCGACAAGAAGGAGGACAAGATGGGCCAGCGGGCGTCCAACACCGCGACCATCTCCTTCGACGAAGTCGAGATCCCGGCCGAGAACCTGATCGGCGAGGAAAACCACGGCTTCAAGCTGGCGATGATGACGCTCGACCGCACCCGTCCCGGCGTCTCGGCGATGGCCGTCGGCATCGGCCGCGCGGCGTTCGAGTACGCGGCCGAGTACTCGAAGGAAAGGGTTCAGTTCGGCGTGCCGATCGCGATGCACCAGGCGATCCAGTTCATGATCGCCGACATGGCGACCAAGGTCGACGCCGGCCGGCTGCTGGTCTGGAACTCGGCCGTGCTGCTCGACCAGGGCAAACGCAACACGCTGGTCTCCTCGGAGGCCAAGCGCTTCGCCGCCGACTCGGCGATGGAGATCACCGTCGACGCGGTCCAGGTCTACGGCGGCTACGGCTTCATCAAGGAGTACCCGGTGGAGAAACTGATGCGCGACGCGAAGATCATGCAGCTGTACGAGGGCACGAGCCAGATCCAGCGCCTCGTGATCGCCAAAGAGGTGCTGCTGCCGCGCAACATCGACGAGACCACGCCCGAGGCCGCCCAGAAGGCCAAGGCGGCGGAAGACAGCCAGGCCGAGCAGGCCGCGGCGACCGTCTGACACCCGGCATCTTGCTGCCTTTTCCCCACGCGGATGGGGAAAAGGCAGCAACATTCGCCGCTGGGTCTTGACTCGCGTCCGCCCGCCCGTCTAGGGTGGGCGGCGATGGAGGCTGCACAGCAACCCGCCCCGGCGCCCGCCAAGCGAATCGGCGTCGGCGACGTCATCAGCGAGACGTTCTCGATCTACGGCCAGAACGTCGGCGCGCTGCTCGGCAGCGCGATCGTCGTCTTCGTCGTCGTCGGGGTGATCGCCGGCCTGCTGCGGACCGGCGGCCTGATCCTGATCCTGCTCGGCGCGATCGTCCAGCTCGCCGGATACGCGCTCTACACCGGCTTCGTCGTCGAGCTGGTCAGCGACGTGCGCGACGGCCGCCGCGACAGCACGGTCGGCGACCTCTTCGAGGCGGCGCGTCCGGCGATCCTGCCACTGATCGGGTTCGGCATCCTCTTCGGCATCGCCGCCGGGATCGGCTTCTTCCTCTTCATCGTCCCCGGCCTGTTCCTGGTGACGATCTGGGCGGTCGGCGCGCCCGCGATCGTGGTCGAGGACACCGGCGCGATCGGCGCCTTCGGGCGCAGCCGCGAGCTCGTCCGCGGCAACGGCTGGCCGGTGCTCGGCGTGCTCGTCGTCGTCTTCCTGATCGTGATCGTGCTCGGCTTCGTGCTCGGCGCCATCGCCACGCCGATCGGCAACGGCGCGACGATCGTCGCCTCGATCGTCTCCAACGTGCTGACCGCGCCGATCTACGCGATCGTCGCCAGCGTCCTCTTCTTCGACCTCGGCGGAGGCGCCGGCGTCCCGGACCCCGCCGCTGCAGTCGCACCGCCCGCCGCCGCCTCCGGCGGCGAGCGAACCGCCTCCGCCTCCGCCGCCTCCGCCGCCGCGCCGCGCCCGCGGGCTGAGCTCTCAGCCGCTCTAGGCGACGCGGGCGCTCTGGCGGGCGCGCTTCTGGCGCTTGGTTTTGTCCAGCTCGACCTTGCGCAGCCGGACCGACTCGGGCGTCACTTCGACGCACTCGTCGTCGCGCAGGAACTCCAGCGCCGCTTCCAGCGAGAGTCGTTTGGGCGGCTCGAGGCGGACCAGGATGTCGGCGCTGGCGGCGCGCACGTTGGTCTGGTGCTTCTCCTTGATCGCGTTGACGTCGAGGTCGTCCGAGCGGGCGTTCTCGCCGACGACCATCCCCTCGTAGACCTCCTCGCCGGGGCCGATGAACAGCGTGCCGCGATCCTGCAGGTTCATCAGCGCGTGGCTGGCGGTGGAGCCGCGGCGGTCCGCCACCAGCGAGCCGGTCGGGCGGGTCCGCAGCTCCCCCGCCCAGGGCTCCCAGCGGTCGAAGACGTGGTGCATGATCCCCGAGCCGCGGGTCTCGGTGAGGAACTCGGTGCGCAGGCCGATCAGGCCGCGAGCCGGGACCAGGTAGTCCATCCGCACCCAGCCGGTCGAGTGGTTGACCATGTGGTCGAGGCGGCCCTTGCGCCCGGCCAGCAGCTGGGTGATCGCGCCGACGTGGTCCTCGGGGACGTCGATCGCCAGCCGTTCGACCGGCTCGTGGATCTTGCCGTCGACCTCGCGCGTGATCACCTGCGGCTGGCCCGCGGTCAGCTCGAAGCCCTCGCGGCGCATCATCTCCAGCAGCACGACCAGCTGCAGCTCGCCGCGGCCCTGCACCTCCCAGGCGTCGGGTCGCTCGGTGTCGCTGACCCGGATCGAGACATTGCCGACCAGCTCGGCGTCGAGCCGGTCGCGCACCTGGCGCGCGGTCAGCTTCTTGCCCTCGGTCCCGGCCAATGGCGAGGTGTTGATCCCGACGACCATCGAGAGCGAGG
This sequence comes from uncultured Solirubrobacterales bacterium, assembly GCA_963789505.1. Classification (GTDB taxonomy): domain Bacteria; phylum Actinomycetota; class Thermoleophilia; order Solirubrobacterales; family 70-9; genus VRUE01. Next base: position 87,164 of record CAWBLE010000010.1, on the reverse strand, counting down.
GTTCGTCGACCGCGATCACCGGCAGCGGCTGCGGGTCCTCGGGGTCGGCGAGCGTCTCGCCGATCGTCACCTCCGGCAGCCCGGCGACGGCGATGATCTCCCCCGGCCCGGCCTGCTCGGCGGGAACGCGCTGCAGGGCCTCGGTCACGTAGAGCTCGGAGATGCTCGCCCGCTCGATGCTGCCGTCGGCCCGGCACCAGGCGATCGGCTGGCCGTTGCGCACCTTCCCGTGGCGCACCCGGCAGAGCGCCAGGCGGCCGACGTAGGCGTCGGCGTCGAGGTTGGTGACGAGAGCCTGGAAGGGGTGGTCGGGGTCGTATTCGGGCGCCGGGATGCGCTCCAGCATCAGGTCCATCAGCGGCGCCAGGTCGGTCCCCTCGACTCCTTCTTCGAGCGCCGCCCAGCCGGCTTTGGCGTTGGTGTAGACGATCGGGAAGTCGACCTGCTCGTCGTCGGCGTCGAGGTCGAGGAAGAGCTCGTAGACCTCGTCGACGACCTCGGCGATGCGCGCGTCCGGGCGGTCGACCTTGTTGACGACGAGGATCACCGGCAGCTTCGCCTCCAGCGCCTTGCGCAGCACGAAGCGGGTCTGCGGCAGCGGGCCCTCGGATGCGTCGACCAGCAGCAGCACGCCGTCGACCATCGTCAGCCCGCGCTCGACCTCGCCGCCGAAATCGGCGTGGCCCGGGGTGTCGATGATGTTGAGCTTCACGCCGTCGTAGTCGACGGTCGTGTTCTTGGCGAGGATCGTGATCCCCTTCTCCCGCTCGAGGTCCATCGAGTCCATCACCCGATCGGCGACGTCCTGGCCCTTGCGGAAGGCGCCGCTCTGCCACAGCATCGCGTCGACCAGCGTCGTCTTCCCATGGTCGACGTGGGCGATGATCGCGATGTTTCGGAGGTCGTCTCGGGTCTTCATGGCGGGTCGCGAAGCATAAAAAGGGCCCGCCGCGAGGCGGGCCCCGTGAAGCTGAGTGAGTTCCGCGACTAGGCGGTCTGCTGCACCTGGGCAGCGGCCGGGCCCTTGGGGCCTTCTTCGGACTCGTAGCTCACTTTCGAGCCCTCGGTCAGGGACTTGAAGCCCTCGCCGAGGATCGCGCTGTGGTGGACGAAGACGTCCTTCGAGCCGTCATCGGGCGTGATGAACCCGTAGCCCTTGTCGTCGCTGAACCACTTGACAGTTCCAGTTGGCATTCAATTGCCTCCACTTCATGTGCTGCGAACGCGGCACATGCGGTGAGGCAACGACGCGAGCGCTAGACACGACTTTTGCCGGATCTTCCGGCCTAACGCGGGGACCGTAGCAGGGTCGATGCGGCGCGGCCTCTTACGCAGCCCTTACAGAGCGGTGACCGGCGCCGAACCTATGTTGTCGATGCTGGGTTTGTAGACCAGAGCGAGAGGCCGGGAGGCCGAAAGGGGAGGATCGATGAGACGCTCACGCCGCACCCAGATGCTCGCGCCGCTGGCGCTCTGCGCGGCGGTCACCGCGGTGACCGCCGTCGCGATGGGAGGCGCCAGCCTCGGCGCCGCGGGGCCCTCGGCGGTCAACCCCGCCTTCCTGCCGCTCGGCGACGGCAAGGTGACGACGGCGGCGCGACGCGGCTACGTCTACGCCTGCCGCACCGGCTTCATCCCGGCCGGCGGCCCGCACCGCGGCGGCGGCGCCCAGGTCGAAGGGCCCTGGATCCACGGCGAAACCTACGACCTGACCGCGAAGGCGACGGTCGACGGCAGCGTCCACTGGCCGAGCGCGAAGCTGCGCGAGTCGCGCAGCAAGCGCTGGCTGAGCTTCAGCGGCAACGGGCTGCCCAAGTGGGCGACGACGGGCGAATTCCCGATCTCCCCCGGCAGCAACGCCTACACCTACGACCACAACCCGAACTCGATCCGCTCGCAGAGCGTGCGCTACTCGCTGCCGCGCCACCCGAAGAAGGCGTCGCGGCCGGGCTGCCTCTCCGGCGGCCCGATCGGGATCGCCAAGAACGGCGTCGCGATCTTCGACGCGCTCGACGCCGAAGACCGCGACGCGGTCGCCCACGAGACGCAGGACCACTGCGGCGGCCATCCGCAGCGGCTCGGCATCTACCACTACCACGCGATCCCCTCCTGCCTGACCAAGGGCGAAGCGAAGAACCGCGCCTCCGGCCTGGTCGGCTGGGCGCTCGACGGCTACCCGATCTACGGCCCGCGCGGCCACGGCGGCAAGCTGCTGACGAACGACGACCTCGACGCCTGCCACGGCCAGACCAGCAAGGTCTTCTACGAAGGCCGCTGGCAGCGCATCTACCACTACAGCGCCACGCTCGAGTACCCGTACACGCTCGGCTGCTACCACGGCACGCCGCAGGCGTAGCGACCAGCGCTTCCGGTGCGCCTTTCCCACCCCATAGGTAGGAAAGGCGCACCGGAAGCGCACCGGAACGGGTTTCGGAGGGTTTAGGAGCCGTGCGCGGCGGCCGATACCTTTGGCAGTGATGCAGCCGGGGAAATCGCTCGCGCCGCGCGCGCGTGGCCCGCTTCGATCGCCGCCGCGCGCGGCGCCCTTGCCCTGGCTCCGTCGGGCGGCGCACCGGCGCCGGCCTCGCGCCGCTCGCCCCGCCAAGCGACGGCGCCCTCTCCCCCAGGCTGGCCGAGCTGGCCAAGCCGGCGGTCCGAACCGCGCCGCCCGCAGAGCAGGCCCAGGCCCTCAGCCTCGCCGCCGAAGGCCCCGGCAGCCTCGTGCGCGAAGGCAACCGCGTCCTGGTCGAAGTCCGCTTCGACCAAGGCGCCGCGGCGGGCGCCGCAGACCTGCGCCAGCCGGGCCGAGGTCGTCAACGTCAGCGCCGCGTACCAGACGGTGACGGTGGCGGCAAAGCCCGACGAGCTGCGGGCGCTGAACGGCGTGCCGCGGGTCGCCGGGGCGCGCGAGGTGCTGAAGCCGATCACGGCGGCCTCCACCTGCCCTCCGGGGCGGTCGTCTCGGAGGGTGTCCAGCAACTCCGGGCGGGTGAAGGCGAAGACGCCAAAGGCAAGGAAGCGCGCAAAGAATTCGGCGTCGACGGCGACGGCGTCACCGTCGGCATCCTCTCCGACTCCTTCGACCAGGCGACCGAAGCGCCGAAGGCGGCGCGATCGCCACGCGCGAAGAAATGACGTCGAAAACGGCGACCTCCCGGGAGCGGCAATGAATGCCCGGGCCAGTCGACGCAGGTCGAAGTCCTCGACGACACCGACACCGAAGGCGCGGACGAGGGCCGGGCGATGGCCCAGATCGTCCACGACGTCGCTCCCGGCGGCAAGCTCGCCTTCGCCACCGCCTTCACGCCGGCGAAGCTCGGCTTCGCCGAAAACATCAAGGCGCTGGCCAAATCGAGCGGCGCCGGCGCAGACGTGATCGCCGACGACGTCTTCTACTTCGAAGAGCCGTTCTTCCAGGAAGGCCCGGTCGCGGTCGCGGTCAGCGAAGTCACCGAGGACGACGGGGTCACCTATTTCTCGGCCGCCGGCAACGACAACCTATTCGACTCCGCGGGGAACGAGATCGCCTCGTGGGAAGCGCCGAAATTCCGCGACTCGGGCGCCTGCCCCCCGGCCGTCGTCGCGCTCTCGGAGGAAGTCGAAGCAGAAGAAGGCTTCGGCCTCGAACCGAGCCACTGCCTGGACTTCGACCCCGGCGCCGGAATTGACAGGACCTTCGGGATCACAGTCGCCACGGGCGCGACGCTCTCGATCGACCCCAGTGGGCGGAACCTGGGAGGCGTGGGTACCGATATCGACGCCTTCCTGCTGGACTCGAGCGGCGAACTGAGCGGCGGCTCGCGGAAGACAACGTCGGCGGCCTCAGCAGCCGTTCGAGTTCGTCGAGTGGAAAAACGAAACCGCCTCGGCCGCGACGGTCCAGCTGGTGATCAACAGCTACTCCGGCGGCCCGCCGCGCCTGAAGCTCGCCCTGCTGCAGAACGGCGGCGGCGTCACCGCGACCGAGTACCCGCGTTCGACCGGGGGCGACGTGGTCGGGCCGACGGTCTTCGGCCACAACGGCTCGGCGGACGCGATCACGGTCGGCGCGGTGCCCTACGACGACAGCTCGACGGCGAGCCCTACTCCTCGCGCGGGCCGGTCACCCACTACTTCGGCCCGGTCGACGGAACTCGCCGGCGGCGGCGCTGCCCGACCCGAAGTGCTCGCCAAGCCCGACTCGCGGCGACCGACTGCGGCGTCACCACCTTCTTCGCCTTCCGCGCGGGCGGACTGGCGGTTCTGCGGAACCTCGGCGGCCGCCCCCCACGCGGCGGGCGTGGCGGCCCTGATGCTCGAGCCCGAAGCGGCGACGCCGCCGAGATCCGCACAGGCCTGCACGGCCGGCGCCACTCGGATCCCCGGCCTCGGCCCCTGTGCCAGGGCGCCGGCCTGGTCGAAGCGGTCGGCGCGATCGAGGCGCTGCTCGGCTCGGCAAGCGCCGAAGACCCCGCCTGCTCGGCGCCCGCACCCGCAGGCTCAGTCGAAGAAGCGCGTGCGCCCGGTGACTGGGGCAGCGAAACGCCGTCCTGGACGGTGATCGAACAGAGCGGTTCCACGCCGGAAGCGATTCCGGTCGCGCCGGCCACCAGAACCCCGAACCAGTTCACGATCACCCCGACGCGGCGTCCGCCGCGCCCCCCGCGCCGCGCACCTTCTTCCGGCGCGTCCCGGCAAGGTCGTCCGCACCGGCGGCGCAGCGCCCAGGCCGTCTTCCTCTTCGGCTCCGACCAGGGCGGCGTCACCTTCCTCTGCAAGGTCGACCGGGGGCGCTTCCATCGCTGCAAGGCCTGGTTCGTGCGGCGCTACCGGCTCGGCCGGCACGTGCTGCGGGTGAAGGCGCGCGGCGCCGACGGGCAGATCGACCCGACGCCGGCCGTCTACCGCTTCCGGGTCAAGCGGCTGCATCGCCGCGGCGCATCACCCAGTGGCCGACGAAGAGCAGGGCGAGCAGGGCGGCGGCGCTGCCGAGGACGAGCGGGTCGGTGAGGCTGAGGCCCTCGAGCCGGGTGCCGAAGTAGACGGCGAGGGCGGTGATCGGCAGGTAGCCGACGACCGTCGTCCAGGCGAAGCGCCAGACCGGCACCCGGGCGGCGCCGGCGGCGTAGGAGACGAGGCTGAAGGGGACGATCGGCAGCAGGCGGACGGCGAGCAGCAGGGTCGCGCCGCCGCGCTCGATCGCCGCCTCGGTGCGCTCGAAGCGCTCCGTCCCGAACCAACGGTCGAGCAGCGGCCGGGCGACCGAGCGGCCGACGGCGAAGCAGAGCAGGCCGGAGAGCAGCCAGCCGAGCATCATCAGCGCCATCGCCGGGAAGAAGCCGTAGACGAAGCCGGCGGCGGCGTCGACGATCTCGGCGGGGTAGAAGACGACCGAGTGGATCAGCGCCAGGGCGACGATCAGCAGCGGCCCCGCAACACCCAGGCCCTTGACGTGGCTGCGCACCCCCGCCGTGTCGCCGTGCACGGCGGCGTCGAAGGCGCCGCGCAGGTCGGGGATCGCCAGCACCAGCAGCGCCAGCAGGGCGAGCCCGCCGAGCGTGACTCCGACGGCGGCGAGTGAGGGCCGAGGCGACTCCACGATTGCTGCATTGTCCCCCGCCATGGGGCAAAATGCAGCAACATGCCGGGCGTGGAGTCAGCTCGGCCTCGCGCAGGCGTTCGGCGAGGGCCGAGTGGCGGGCGCCGCTGTCGTCGTGGCTCACGGCCCGCTCGAGCGCGGCGCGGTCGCCGATCAGCACGCAGTCGCGGCGGGCGCGGGTGATCGCCGTGTAGAGCAGCGGGCCGGAGCATGCGGGCGTGCGAGCGGTGGCAGACGCCGACGACGACCGGCACCTCGCAGCCCTGCGCCTTGTGGACCGAGATCGCGTAGGCGAGCCGCAGGGTCGCGGTCTCGCCGTAGGGGATGACCAGCGAGCCGCCCTCGTCGGTGTCGACCCGGATCGTCTCCTGCTCGGGGTCGTCCTCGCGCAGGAAGACGATCGAGCCGTTCATCAGGCCGAGCTCGTGCGAGTTGCGGGTCTGGATCAGCCGGTCGCCGATCCGGAAGCGCTCGCTGACCGCCGGCGCGCCGTCCGGGTTGAGCCGCGCCTGCAGGCGCTCGTTGAGCGCGTCGATCCCGACCGCCCCCTTGTACATCGGCGCCAGCACCTGCACGTCGCGGATCGGGTCGACGCCGAAGCTGGCCGGCGCCCGCTCGGCGACCACCTCGACCACCGTCTCCAGCGCCCGCTCGGGGCTCGGCCGGTCGACGAAGAAGAAGTCGCGCTCCTGGCCCTCGCCGGGCTCGAGCTGCGGCGGCCGCCCCTGGTTGATCTCGTGCGCCGCGGTGGTGATCATCGAGCGCGCCGCCTGGCGGAAGATCTGGGTCAGCCGCACGACCGGCGCGACGCCGGAGGCGATCAGGTCCTCGAACGGCTTGCCGGCGCCGATCGGCGGCAGCTGGTCGGCGTCGCCGACGAAGACGACGTGGGTCGTCTCGGCGAGCCCGCCGAGCAGCACCTCGATCAGCCGCAGGTTGAGCATCGAGGCCTCGTCGACGATCGCCAGGCCGGCCGGCAGCGGGTGCCCGGGCCGGAAGCCCGGCTCGCGCCCCGGCATCCACTCGAGCAGCCGGTGGATCGTCTGCGCCTCGTGCCCGGTCGCCTCCTCGAGCCGCCGCGCCGCCCGCCCGGTCGGCGCGCAGAGGGCGACCGCGACGTCGGCCCGCGCCGCCTCGGCGACGATCGCCCGCGTGCAGGCGGTCTTGCCGACGCCGGGGCCGCCGGTCAGCACGGAGATCCGCGCCCCGAAGGCGCCGCGCACGGCCGCCCACTGCTCGTCGGTCAGCCGGCGCTCCTCCTCGACGTCCTCCGGCGGCTGCTCGCCGGGCTCGTGTTCGAGCTGCGGCGGCGCCGCGGCGCGCCCGGCCAGCGTCGCGGCGACCGCGACCTCGCTCGCATACGTCGGCTCGCGATAGGCGCGGCCCTCGTCGATCGTCAGGCCGCGCGCCCGCGCCGGCACGTCGGGGTCGGGACGCAGGCCGATCAGCTTTGCCGTGCGCCGGTTCAGCTCCTCGACCGGCAGGAAGGTGTTGCCCTGCTGCTCGGCCTCGCCGAGGGCGAAGACCGCCGCCGCCTGGGCGCGCCGCTCGGACTCGGGCGGCACGTCGGCGGCGAGCGCGATCCTGTCCGCGCGGGCGAAGCCGACCCCGGCGACCTCGGTCAGCCGGTAGGGGTCCTCGTGCAGGACCGCCATCGAGCGCTCGCCGAAGCGGGCGTGGATCGGCGCCGCCAGGTGCGCCAGCCCGTGCGGCGCCAGCTGCACGTGCAGGTCGCGGATCGCGCGCGAGGCGTGCCAGGACTCGGCCGCCGCCGCGGCCTGCGCCGCGCTGACCCCGCTGAGGCCGCCGAAGACGCCCTCCGGGTCGGCGCCGATCGCTCCCAGCACCCCCTCCCCGTGCTCGTCGACGAGCCGCTCCGCCCGCGCCGGGCCGATGTGGCGCAGCGAGGTCAGATAGGCGATCCGCCCCGCCCGGTCGGCGGGGTCGAGCGGCAGCGCCCCGCGCGCCTTCAGCTGGCGGCCGTAGCGCGAGTGGGTCTGCCAGTCGCCGCTGACTTCGGCCCGGTCGCCCTCGTTCAGGTGGCCGACCGCGCCGACGAGCGCGAACCCCTCCCCCGCTTCGTCGCGCACCTCGAGCACCGCGTAGCCGTCCTCCTCGGCGCTGAAGATCACGCCGAGCACCTCGACCGTGCCGGTGAAGGCGGCCGCGTCGGCGTCGAAGAGGGTCGCAGCGTCGCTCACGCCTCAAAGCTAACGGGTCGCGCAGCGGCGGGCTCGCTTGCTTTGGATTCCAAAGTACGGCAAGATGCCGCACCATCCGGCCCAACCGGGGCCGCCGAACCGGGAGGAAGCTGGATGAGCGACTACACGGTCAAGAAGATCGACGAGATGGAGACCGTCTTCGGCGGCGCCTTCAAGCGGGCGCGCGCCGAGCTCGGGGTCGAGTCCTTCGGCATGCAGATCATCGACATGCCGCCGAACTACGAGGGCTATCCCGAGCACGACCACGCCGAGGACGGCCAGGAGGAGGTCTTCATCGCCCTGCGCGGCGGCGGCGAGATCGAGATCGACGGCGAGCGCTTCCCGCTCGACGGCGACCACATCGCCCGCGTCGCGTCCCGCACCAAGCGCAAGGTCTGGCCCGGCGAGAGCGGCATCCGCATGCTCGTCCTCGGCGGCAACCCCGACGGGACGTACGAGCCGCCCGAAATCAGCGAGCTGGGCGCGCCGGACCCGATGGCGAGCTAGCCGGGCTCGCCGGCTCGAAGCCGCGGCAGCGCAGGACCGGGACTCGCGGGTAGCGCGGGTAGGCCCGGTCCTCGCGCGAGCGGCGGCAGAGGCTGAAAACGGAGCCCCGCGTGTTGGGGACGAGCTGCTGGTGGATGCAGGCGTCGCAGAGCCCGTTGGCGGAGGTCGGCATCGCGGCGACGCTATCGATTTGTCGATTGCGGGTTGCGCCGATTGCGCAATCGGTTTAGGTTGGTCAAAGCCGCACAGACCAGTACGCTACTCCGGGAGGACCCAGATGAGTCTGGACGTCTACCTGCACGGGAAGCGAGTCGGGGGGCTCTTCCGGCTCGGGGAGGACCACTACAACTTCGCCTATGCGCCGGAAACCGTCGCCGAGGCGGGCGCGGACGCCGTGCTGCTCAGCAACTCGCTGCCGGTGCGGGCCGAGCCCTACGGCGCCGCGACGACCCGCGCCTACGTCGAGGGCCTGCTGCCGCAGGGCGCCCGGCGGCAGGGCGATCGCGCGCGAGCTCGGCCTCGACCCGAGCGACGGCTTCGGGCTGATCGCCGAGCTCGGCGGCGACTGCCTCGGCGCGGTCACCTTCGGGCACGGGCCGGCGGAGGACGAAGCGGCGGCGACGGACTCGCTCGACTGGCTGACCGATGCGGAGCTGGAGGAGTTGCTGCAGCCGCGCCCCGAGCGGCTCTTCGACGAGTCCGACCCGTGGCGGATGCGCTTCGCCCTGCCCGGCAGGCGCCACAAGCTGGCGCTCGTCTACGACGAGAGCGAGGACCGCTGGGCCTGGCCGCGGCCGGGCCTGCCCAGCACGCACATCGTCAAGCCCGAACCGCCGGAGCGGCCCGGCATCGCGGCGAACGAGCACGCCTGCAGCCTCGCCTACCGCGATCTCGGCTTCCCGGTCGTCCACACCGCGGTCGAGACGATCGCCGGCCAGACCTGCCTCGTCAGCAAGCGCTTCGATCGCTGGGGCGAGGCGCGGGCGCGGAGCGCCTGCACCAGGAGAGCTTCGCGCAGGCGCTCGGCATCGCCCCCGACAGCTCCGCGCGGCGGCTCAGCGCCGGCGACGCCCTCGCTGCGGGAGGCGAGCGGCCTGCTGCGGGCGATCGGCGAAGCGGACGCGGTCGAGACGCTGATGCGGGTCACCATCTGCGACCTGCTGATCGGCTGCACGGAGCTGCGGGGCGGCAACGCCGGCCTGCTGCTCGGCGCGCAGGGGTCGCTGCTGGCGCCCTTCCACGGCATCGTCTCGACCGAGGTCTACGGCGAGGTTCGCCCGCGGCCGGTCGTCGTCGGCGCCCCACCGGCGCCGCTGCTCGTCGACCTGCGCTACACGATCGAGTTCTGCGGGCTCGAGCTCCAGCCGGCGCTGATCGACGCGGTGAAGCTGATGGGCCTGATCTGCGGCGCCCTCAATACCGCCGCCGAGCTGGCGCAGGAGGAGGGCTGGCACCGGGAAGCGATCGAGGACGCACTGCAGCTCGCGATGGGCCGGATCGAGAGCTTCCGGCACGAATCGCTCTACCTGCGCCCGCGCGGCTGAGCCCGGCCTTCAGCCGCGCAGGACGACGACGACGATGAAGGCCAGGTAGAGGCCGAACCAGCCGAGCACCGCGGGCAGCTCGAAGCGGCCGCGCCGGTGCAGCGCCTCGTAAGCGAGGAAGCCGCCGGCGAGGCCGAGCACGACGGAGAACGCCGCGTTGAGGCTCAGCGCCCAGTCGGTGAACAGCAGGCCGATGCCGAACGGGATCGTCGACTGGAAGACCATCGCCCCGGTGATGTTGCCCAGCGCCAGCGAGTCCTTGCCCTCGCGCACCCAGAAGAAGCTGTTGACCTTCTCCGGCAGCTCGGTCGCCAGCGGGGCGAGGATCAGGGCGAGGACGACCGCGTCGACGCCGAGGTCGCCGGCGAGCTTCAGCAGCTCGTCGACGAACAGGTGGGCGCCGCCGACCATCGCCCCCAGCCCGACCAGCAGCTGCAGCGCGGAGAGCAGCAGGCTGGGGTTCATGCGGCGCTCGGGGCGGCGCTCGAAGACCAGCGGGTCGAGCGTCCCATGTTCCTGTACGTCGCCCCCGCGCGCCAGGGTGCGGCGGATGTAGAGCGGGTAGGCGAGCAGGGCGAGCACGCCGATCGGGATCCGCAGCGCCGCCGGCGGCCCCCAGGCGAGCGCCAGCGAGAGGGCGAAGAAGGCGAGGAAGAAGAGCAGGTCGCGCTCCAGCGTCTCGCGGTGGGCGCGCAGCGCCAGGCCCTGCGCGCGGCGCTCGCGGTAGAGGTAGGCGAAGAGGCCGACCAGGCCCATCGCCAGGGTGCCGAGCAGGAAGGGGGCGCCGACGATCGCGCCGATCGCCACCTGATCGCCGCCCTGCTTGGCTCCGAGCAGGGCGACGATCGCGATCAGCGTCTCCGGCATCGCCGTGCCGACCGCGGCGAGCACGCTGCCGACCGCGCCTTCGCCGAGCTCGAGGCGGTGCCCCAGCCACTCGACGGCGTTGGTGAAGAGCAGCGCCCCGGCCAGGATGACGGCGAAGCTGACGGCCAGCAGGAAGAGGCTCAAGGGGCCGCTACGTTACTTGCCGGAGCCGCCGCCGGCCGAGACCTTCGAGCAGCCCGCCCAGGCTTTCGCCGCCTTCTTCGCCCTGCAGCAGGCCGAGCAGTTCGATCGGGTTGATCCCGAGCTTGAGGAAGAGCTTGCTCAGCGGCCTGGCGCTCTGCGGGGCGGAGATCTTCTGTTCCTCGTTGACCCCGGTGAGCTTCAGGTCGAGGCCCACGGTGACGCTCTTCGGGCCCTTGCCGCCGTGCTGGGGCTCGACCGTCAGGTCGGCCGAGATGCGGCGCACGATGTCGTCGTCGCCGACGTAGACGGAGACCCGCGGCTTCTTCACCGCGCTCGCGATCTCGCCCTTGGCCTTTTCGATTTCCGCCTGCGAGGGCAGCGGCCCGGCGGCGGCGAGCTGGCTGCGGCAGGGCCGGCTTTCGAGCACTTCGAGCAGCGAGTCGATCGCGCCGGAGACGTTCAGTTCGCCGCTGACCTTGGTCGTGCTCGTGCCGCCGACGTCGGCGCTGCCTTCGTTCTTGCCGTTTTCGAGGAAGTCGGCGACCTTCAGCTTGCCGAGTTCTTCCTGGCAGCCGGCGACGCCGGCCGCGCCCGTTTCGGCGCCGCTTTCGCGCTGCGCCTGCTTCAGCGTCTGTTCGACGAAGCTGAAGGTCGTCGGGTCGACTTCGTACTCGACCCCTTCGTAGCGGACGTAGGCCGTGTTGGGCAGCAGCGTCAGGCCGCCGTCGAAATCGACCTTCTTCCCCTTCAACTCGCCCTGCGCCCTGGCGGTCATCGCGAGCTGCGGCAGGCTGCCCTGGCCTTCGCCCTGGAAGGGCCCGGAGAGGGCGACGTTGACCTTGCCGCCTTCGGAGCCGGGAGCGCTGAGATTGAGCGTCAGGTCGACGTCGCCGCTTTCGATCCCCTGCAGCGTCGCTTCTTCGAGCACCGTCTGCGGGCTCTCGCCGCTCTTGTCGCCGCTGCCGCCGCAGGCGGCGAGGACGGCGCCGAGCGCGAGCGCGGCGGCGAGGACGAGGGCGATGCGAAGTCGTCTCATGGCGTGATCCTAGCGGCGGGCCTCAACGGCTCTTGAGCTGCGGCGGCGTCGACTCGGTCAGGTTGAGCGCCAGCGGGAAGGCGAAGGCGCCGAGGAAGATCAGCACGATCCCCGCGGCGATCAGCCAGCGCACGGCGCTGAGGTGACCGGCGATCGCGACGACGAAGCCGATCGCGACCAGGGCGATGTAGGGGCCGGCGCTGTGCGGCAGCAGCGTCGCGAGCGGGAGGGCGAGGGCGAGGAGGGACACCGGGGCCGATTATCATCGCCGGGATGGCTGAAGCGCAGGCACCCGAGTCCGTAGCCGAGACCAAGCAGGCGCTCGCAGAGGCCGACTACCTGGCCGACGAGTCGGCGGCGCTGGTCTCCTTCCTCGCCCAGCGGCTGGGCAAGCCGATCCTGGTCGAGGGACCGGCGGGGGTCGGCAAGACCGAGCTGGCGAAGGCGCTCTCGCGCGCCAGCGGCCGCGAGCTGGTGCGCCTGCAGTGCTACGAGGGCCTCGACGAGGCGAAGGCGCTGTACGAGTGGAACTACCGCAAGCAGCTGCTGCGCATCCAGGCCGGCGGCGAGGACGGCTGGGAGGACGTGCACGGCGACATCTTCAGCGAGGAGTTCCTGCTCGAGCGGCCGCTGATGCAGGCGATCGCCAGCGCCGAGCCGGTCGTCCTGCTGATCGACGAGATCGACAAGACCGACCAGGAGTTCGAGGCGATGCTGCTCGAGCTGCTCTCCGACTTCCAGATCACGATCCCCGAGCTCGGCCAGGTCTCGGCCAGCTCGATGCCGATCGTCGTCCTCACCTCGAACAACTCGCGCGAGCTGACCGAGGCGCTGAAGCGGCGCTGCCTCTACCTCTGGCTCGACTACCCGGAGCTGGAGCGCGAGATGGAGATCGTCCGCCTGCACGCGCCGGAGCTGCCGGAGACGCTGGCGCGGCGCCTGGTCGAGGTGGTGCGGATGGTGCGCGAGCTCGACCTGAAGAAGCCGCCCTCGATCGCCGAGACGATCGACTGGGCGCGCACGCTGCTGCTGATGGGCGCCGAGGACATCGACCGCGAGACCTTCGAGCAGTCGATGTCGATCATCGTCAAGCACCGCACCGACATCGACCTGGTCGCCGAGCGGGTCGGGATGAAGCTCGCCGCGCCCACCGGGGGGTGAGCCCGACGGCCTCGCCCTACGGGCAGCGGGCCGACGCCGGGCCGCCGGGGCTGGCGGCGAAGCTGCTCGGCTTCTGCGAGGAGCTGCGCGGCGAGGGGGTGGCGGTCGGCACCTCGGAGATCCTCGACGCCTTCGCGGCGCTCGAGCAGGTGCCCTGGGAGAGCCAGGACGACTTCCGCGAGGCGCTGGCGACGACGATCGCCAAGTCGCAGGAGGACCGGCGGCTGTTCGAGCTGCTGTTCGAGCGCTGGTTCTTCCGCGCCGCCGAGGCGGAGGCGATCGAGCGCGAGATCGGCGAGGGCGCGGAGGGCGAGCGCCAGGAGGGGGCCGAGCGGCTCGACATCGACGAGCTGCGCGAGCAGATCCGCCAGGCGATCGTCGCCGGCGACGACGGCGAAATGCGCGACCTGGCGCGGCTGGCGATCGCCGCCTTCGGCCGCCAGGGCGAGGGCTCGGGAGTGGTCGGCGTCGACGTGCAGAGGATCCGCCGCACGCTCGAGCTGACGGCGGGGACGCAGCCCCGCGACGGCGCGGCGACGGACGGCGCGGCGGAGCGGCCGCCGATCGAGCGCGAGCAGCTCAACCGCTTCGAGCGCCACCTGCGGCGCGAGCTCGAACGCCAGCTGATCGAGCGCACCGAGACGCTGCCCCCCGCGCGGCCGCTGGCCGAACTCGACCGGGCGCTGCCGACCAGCCCGACCCAGGACCTGGCGGCGGTCCACCGCGCGGTCTCGCAGATGAAGCGGCGGCTGGCGACGCTGGGCCACGAGCAGCGCGGGCGCAAGCGGGCCCACACGGTCGACGTGCGGCGCACGATGCGCGCCTCGCTGGAGACCGGCGGCGTGCCGATGCACCTGCGCTACCGGCCGAAGCGGCCGCGGCGGCCGGAGATCTACGTGCTCTGCGACGTCTCGACCAGCGTCACCTCGGCCAGCGTCTTCTTCCTCTCGGTGCTGCACGCGCTGCACGACTCGTTCCGCAAGCTGCGCAGCTTCGTCTTCATCGAGCGGATCTCCGAGGTGACCGAGATCTTCGAGCACGAGCGCGACTTCCGCGAGATCGCCCGCCGCGTCTCCAGCGAGGGCGGCGTCGCCGACGTCTCCGGCTACACCGACTACGGCCGCGTCTGGCTCGAGTTCCTGACCGAGATCTCCGACGACCTCGACCCGCGCTCGACCGTGATCGTGCTCGGCGACGCGCGCACCAACGGCCGCGAGCCGCACGCCGAGGTCTTCGCCCAGGTGGCCGAGCGCGCCGGCCGCCTCTTCTGGCTCAACCCCGAGCCGAAGCTCTACTGGAACTACGGCGACTCGGTGATGGCCGCCTACGAGCGCCACTGCGACGGCGCCTTCGAGTGCTGGACCACCCGCCACCTGGAGAACTTCGTAAACGTCGTCGCCGGAGGAGTCCCAGCCGCAGAGTAGAACTCCACGACTATGGAGACTTCGTCACTTACCGCACAGCCCCAGCCGCCGTCCTACCCGGTCACCTTCTCGGTCGACTATCCGGAGCGTGAGCTCAGCCGGCTGACGTCCGCCTTCCGGATCTTCACGGTCATCCCGATCGCGATCCTGATCGCCCTGATGCCGGGCGGCGCGACGACGTACGGGGCGACCGCCGGGATCTCGGCCGGCAGCCTCGTCGTCCTCCCGGTCGTGCTGATGATCCTGTTCAGGAAGAAGTACCCGCGCTGGTGGTTCGACTGGAACCTCGAACTGATGCGCTTCAGCAACCGGATCGGCGTCTACGCCTCGCTGATGGACGACGCCTACCCCTCGACCGATGAGATGCAAGCGGTCCACCTCGACTTCCCCTACCCCGACGTCGAGCGCGACCTCGAACGCGGGCTGCCGCTGGTCAAGTGGCTGCTCGCCGTCCCCCACTACATCGTCCTCTTCTTCCTCTACATCGGGGCGATCTTCGCCGTGATCTTCGCCTGGTTCGCGATCCTCTTCACCGGCCGCTACCCGCGGGGGCTGTTCGACTACGTCGAGGGCGTGCTGCGCTGGGGCAACCGGGTCTACGGCTACGCGGTGGCGCTGGTCACCGACCAGTACCCGCCGTTCCGGCTCAAGCCCTGATCAGCGCGGGGCCCAGGCGTCGGGCTCGGCGGCGAGGCCGCGGACGGCGGCGGGGAGCTCGCCGCTGACCAGGTCGGCGAGGGTGACGTGCTCGAGCACGGCGCGCAGGTTGGCGCGGACGGCGATCCAGACCTCCTGCAGGTGCTCGGCGTTGCCGCGGTACTCGATCGACTCCGGCGGCGCCGACTGCACGTGGGCGATCGGGCCCTCGACCGCGCGCACGACGTCGGCGATCGTCACCGTGTCGGCCGGCTTGGCCAGCCAGTAGCCGCCCTTGGCGCCGCGGCGGGCGCGGACGATGCCGTGGTGCTTGAGCTCGAGCAGGATGTGCTCGAGGAACTGCAGCGGGATGTCCTGCGAATCGGCGAGCTGCTCGCCCTTGATCGGCCCGTCCTTGGCGGCCGCGAGCTCCGCCGCCGCCCGCACCGCGTAGTCCGCCTTGGCTGAGACACGCATGCCTGGAACCTACCCGCTGTACTCCGCCGCGACCTGTCCGCCGCGCTCCAGGCTCTCGCGCTCTTCCTTCTCGCGGCGGCGGTGGAGGATGCGGGGAGCGGCGAGGATCGCGCCCATCCCGATCGCCGCGACGAGGGCGGCGATCGGCCAGACGTTCGGGTCGCCCTTCTGGATCGTGACGATGCCCGAGCCGATCAGGACGACGCCGAGCGCCGTGCGGATGAAGCCCTGCGGGGCCCTGCTGGAGAGCGCCGCGCCGATGACGACACCCGGCACCGAGCCGATCAGGATGTTGCCGGCGAGCGAGAAGTCGACGTTGCCGCCGACCCAGTGGGCGATCCCCGCGGCCCAGAGCAGCACGGCCGCGTGGAAGACGTCGGTGCCGACGACCTTTTTCGGCGCCAGGCGGTAGACGGCGATCAGCAGGATCGCGATCACGGTGCCCGAGCCGGCCGAGGTGATGCCGATGACGAAGCCGGTGGTCGCGCCGATCGCGACGGCGGCGATTTTGTGGCGGCGCTCGACCTCGAAGCGGTCGCGCTCGTCGACCAGGTTGCGCAGGATCACGGCCCGCGTCAGGGTCACGACGCCGACCATCAGCAGGGTGCCGCCGAGCACCGCGTAGACGAGCGAGTCGAGGCGCGCTTCGCCGATGTGGTCCTGGATCACCGAGACCAGCGCCACCCCGCCCACCGCGGCCGGCACGCTGCCCAGCGCCAGCCATTTGACCAGCTCCATGTTCACGGTCTTCATCCGCAGGTGGCGCCAGCCGCCCACCGTCTTGGTCACGGCGGAGTAGAAGATGTCGGTGCCGATCGCCGTCGTCGGCTGGATGCCGAAGATCAGGATCAAGAGCGGCGTCATCAGCGAGCCGCCGCCCATCCCCGTCATCCCGACGAGGATGCCGATTCCGAGTCCGAAAGCGATGATCGCTGGGTCCATGGTTGACGCCGCGCAGACCGGTTATCGACTTTCTTGACCTTCTTAGTCAGAAGCGCGGAGTGCGCCAGGATAGCAGCGTGAGCGCGCTCGCCGTCCGTGGCCTGACCCACCGCTTCGGCGAGCTGACCGCGATCGCGGAGCTCGATCTGGAGGTCGCGGCCGGCGGCGTGCTCGGCCTGGTCGGCCCCTCCGGCTGCGGCAAGTCGACCCTGCTGGAGCTGGTCGCCGGGCTGCGCGAGCCGAGCGAGGGGGCGATCGAGGTCGGCGGCGCGAGCGGCGCCGAGGGCCGCCTCGCCCACTGCGCCTTCATGCCGCAGCGCGACATGCTGCTGCCCTGGCTGAGCGCCGTCGACAACGCGGCGCTGGCGCTGCGCAACCGCGGCGCGCGGCGCGCCGCGGCGCGGGCGGAGGCGGGGCGGCTCTTCGAGCGCTTCGGCCTCGCCGGCTTCGAGCGCACGCGCCCGGCCGAGCTCTCCGGCGGGATGCGCCAGCGGGTCGCCTTCCTGCGCACCCTCGTCGCCGGCAAGCCGCTGCTGGCGCTCGACGAGCCCTTCGCCTCGCTCGACGCGATCACCCGCGCCGAGATGCAGGCCTGGCTCGCTGCGGCGCTGACGACGGACCCGCGCACGGTGGTGCTCGTCAGCCACGACGTCGAGGAGGCCCTCTACCTGGCCGACCGCGTCGCCGTCCTCTCGGCCCGTCCGGCGCGCGTGGTCGCGGAGCTGAGCGCCCCCGCCCCGCGCGCCCCCGACCGCGACGCCGCGGTCACCGACCCCGCCTTCGTCGCCGCCCGCGAGCGCGCGATGGCGGCCTTGCACGGGGGGTCGCGGTGAGGGGTTGGCGAGTTTCCGGTCAAATGGACGGGAAACTCGCCAAGTGGCGTGCTGCCGGTGCTGCGTTGCTCGCGGCGCTGGTCGGCGCTTGGCAGGTCGCCGCGTCGAGCGGCGCCCTTGCCGATCTGCTCGGGACTCGAACCGTTCCTCGTCCCGTCGCCCGCCGAAATCGCCTCCGCGCTCTGGGACAACCGCTCGCTGCTCGCCGAAAACGCCTGGGTGACGCTGAAGGAGATTCTGCTCGGCTTCGCGATCGGGCTCGCCGCGGGCCTCGGCTTCGCCGTCCTGCTGCGCCTCTCCACCACGTTGCGCCACGCCTTCTACCCGCTGCTGATCGCATCCCAGGCGGTGCCGATAGTCGTCTTCGCCCCGATCCTCGTCGATCTGGCTCGGCTTCGGCATCGGGCCGAAGCTCGCGATCGTCGCCCTGATCTGCTTCTTCCCTGTCGCCGTCGCGACGCTCGACGGTCTGCGCGCCGTCGATCCCGAAGCGACCAAGATGATGCGCACGCTCGACGCCTCCCGCGGGCAGCTGCTCTGGCGAGCTGGAAATGCCTTCGGCGCTTCCCTTCGCTGTTCAGCGGCGCGCAGGATCGCCGCCATGTTCGCGCCGATCGGCGCCGTCTTCGGCGAGTGGGCCGGCGCCGACTCCGGCCTCGGCCTCATGATCCTGCTCAGGACAACGGGCAGCTGGAGACCGCGCGCGAGTTCGCCGCGGCCTCGCTGTCTCGTCGCGATCGCGCTCGCTCTCTTCGCCCTGATCGCCCTCGCGGAGCGCCGCGTCGTCACCTGGCGGTAGAAATCAGGGGATGAAGCGCCTCCGCCTGCCGGCGATCGCCCTCGCCGTCGCCCTGCTCGCCGCTCGCCCTCGGGCTCGCCGCCTGCGGCGAGAAGAGCGACACGACGACCGGCGGCGCGAGCGAACCGTTCAGCCTGACGCTCGACTTCTACCCCAACCCCGACCACGCCGGCATCTACATGGCGCAGAAGCTCGGCTACTTCGAAGACGCCGGGCTCGACCTCTCGATCCACACGCCCTCCGACCCGGCGGCGCCGATCAAGCAGGTCGCCGCCGGCCAGACCGACCTCGCGATCTCCTATGAGCCCGAGGTCCTGCTGGCGCACGAACAGGGGCTGAACGTGCTCGCCGTCGGCGCGCTCGTCGACCGGCCGCTGACCTCGCTGATCTGGCTGAAGAAGTCGGGCATCAAGGGCGTCGGCGGGCTGCGCGGCAAGACGATCGCCACCGCCGGCATCCCCTACCAGGACGCCTACCTGAAGACGATCCTCGCCCGCGCCGAACTGACGCCGTCCGACGTCAGCACGGTCAACGTCGGCTACGGCCTGCTGCCGGCGCTGGTCGGCGGCCGGGCGCAGGCGATGCTCGGCGGCTTCAGCAACGTCGAGGGGGTCGACCTGAAGCTGCGCGGCAAGGACCCGGTCGTCACCCCCGTCGACCAGCTCGGCGTGCCGACCTACGACGAGCTCGTCCTCGTCGCCAACCGCAAGCGGCTGGAAGAAGACCCGCAGCCGGTGCGCCTCTTCCTCGGCGCCCTGGCGCGCGGCACCGCGGCGGCGGCCGAAAGCCCCGGCGCGACGACCGACGCGCTGCTCGCCGCCAACTCCGACCTCGACCCGAAGCTGACCCGCGCCGAGGTCGAAGCGACGCTGCCGCTGCTCTCCGCGAGCGGCGCGATGAACCCGGCGAAGTGGAAGGCCTTCATCGCCTGGATGCAGGAGAACGAACTGATCGCGGGCCGGCCGGCACCGCCGAAGTGCTCAGCGACGAATACCTCGCCGGCCAGTGCCCGGCTAGGACCGTGCCTGGACGGGGCTAGCGCGCCACCTCGCCGATCAGCTCGAAGCCGCCCTCGCGCAGCAGCGGCGTCACCTTTCCCGGGGCCAGCGGGCGCGAGAAGAGGTGGCCCTGGGCGAAGTCGCAGCCGAGCCGGCGCAGCTCGGAGAGCTGCTCCTCGCTCTCGACGCCCTCGGCGATCGCGTCGAGCGAGAGCGCCCGCGCCATCCCGATCACCGCCTCGACGATCGCCGTGCGCTCCTGCTCGAGCCCGAGCCCGTCGACGAAGGAGCGGTCGATCTTCAGCGCGTCGAAGGGGAAGCGGTTGAGGTAGGCGAGCGAGGAGTAGCCGGTGCCGAAGTCGTCGAGCACGAGGCGGACGCCGAGCTCGCTCAGCGCCTCCAGCGTCGCCATCGCGCTCGCCGACTCCTCGACCAGCACGCTCTCGGTCACCTCGAGCCGCAGGTTGACCGGGTCGAGGCCGGTGCGGGCGAGGACCTCGCGCACGGAGGCGGCGAGGTCGCGGTGCGCGACCTGGCGCGCCGAGAGGTTGACGGCGACGTCGAGCGGCCGCTGGTCGGGCCGCAGCTCGTGCCAGCCCAGCGCCTGGCGGCAGGCGGTCTCCTGCACCCAGCGGCCGATCGGCTCGATCAGGCCGCTGTCCTCGGCGATCGAGACGAACTCGCCGGGGTCGAGCAGGCCGCGCTCGGGGTGGTTCCAGCGGACCAGCGCCTCGAGGCCGACGATCTCGCCGCTGCCCAGCGCGACGACCGGCTGGTAGTGCAACTCGAGCTCGTCGCGGTCCAGCGCGTGGCGCAGCTCGCGCTCGGTTTCGAGCCGGCGCACGGCGCGTGCCCGCATCTCGGCGTCGAAGAGCTCGCAGCGGCCCCGCCCGCGCTCCTTCGCCCTGTACATCGCGGCGTCGGCGTCGCGGATCAGCAGCTCGGCGTCGATCGGCTCGCGGCCTGTCGAGCGGGCGACGGCGATGCCGACGCTGGCGGTGACGAAGTGGTCGGCGCCGCCGATCGAGTACGGCTCCGAGAAGGCTCCGGCGACGCGGTCGGCGATCGCCAGCGCCTCATCCTCGTCGGTCAGCCGGTCGACGAGGATGCCGAACTCGTCGCCGCCGAAGCGGGCGACGATGTCGCCCGGGCGCAGGTGGGCGCGCAGGCGTGGGGCGACGGCGCGCAACAGGTCGTCGCCGGCGTGGTGGCCGATGCTGTCGTTGATCAGCTTGAAGTGGTCGAGGTCGAGGAAGAGGATCCCGACCGGCGAGCCGGAGGCGAGGCCGCGGCGCAACGCGTCGCGCAGCGAGTCGACGAAGCTGTGCCGGTTGGGCAGCCCGGTCAGCGCGTCGTGGAGCACGCGGTGGCGCAGCGCCTCGTCGGCGCTGTGGCGCTCGAGCGCGTCGGCGAGCACGTTGGCGCAGGCGGCGGTGAAGTGGACGTCGGCCGGGGTCCAGCGGTTGGGGTCGGTCGAGTGGATGTCGAGCACGCCGAAGGGGCGCTCCTTGCCGGCGATGGGGACGGCGAGGCTGCTGCGCACGCCGAGCACGCGCAGGGCCGGCGGCATCGAGAAGCGCGTCTCGCTCGACCAGTCGTCGACGATCACGTGCAGGCCCGACTCGAGCGCGGCGCCGGCATGCGAGTCGCGGGCGGCGGAGGCGCGGCGTTCGGGCCCTCCCCCGCGCTCCTCGAGCCCGGCGCGGAGGTGCAGGCGGCGGCCCTCGCGGCCCGCCTCCCAGACGCAGGCTGCCTCGACCCCCTCGATCTCGGTCATCAGCGGCACCGCCTCCTTCGCCAACTTCGCCGGGTCGCCGTCCTGCAGGGCGTGGCGGCCGAGCCGGGCCACCGCCGCCTGCTGCGCCGCGGCGCGGCGCAGCTCATGCTCGGCCTTCTTGCGCTCGGTGATGTCGTAGAGGACGCCGTGCCAGATCTGCATCCCGTCGCCGTCGGGCTCGAGCACCGCCTCGTCGAGCAGCCAGACGACGGCGCCCTCACGGGTGACCATCCGGTAGTCGATCGGCGGACCGCCGCCGTCGGAGGCGGCCTTGCGGTTCTCCAGTTCGAGCGCGCGCTCGCGGTCGTCGGGGTGCAGGCGCTCCACCCAGAGGCCGGGGTCGGCCATCCACTCCTCGGGGCTGTAGCCGAGGATCTCCTCGATCTGGGGGCTGACGTAGCGCCAGCGGCCGCGCTCACCGAGCTCGCAGGAGTAGACGATCGCGGGCAGGCGCTCGACCAGGCGACGGTAGTCCTCTCCCGCCGAGGAGATCTGATCGAGAAACTCGGCTACTCGCTCTTCGGGCCAGCCCGCGTCCCGTCCCGCTTGATCCATGCTGGCCTATCGACAGCACGCACCGTTTCTTTATCCATACAAGCGGATCATCTAAAGAGCCCGATCGACCAGAGCCCGGCGAGACCGCGAAACGGGGCGTAGGGAGCGTAGAACTCCTCGACCTCCTCGACCGTGGCGCGGCGGCCGAGCCGGGCCAGGCGGCCGACCAGCTTGAGGTAGATCAGGTCGCCCGCCGGCAGCGAGTCGGGTTCGCCGCGCCCGAACAGGCCGAGGCACTGCACCGTCCACGGCCCGATTTCGGGAATCGCGAGCAGGCGCGCGTCCGCGGCGGGCGCGGCGGGGGAGACGCGCCCGGCGGCGATCTCGCGGGCGACGGCGCGCAGCGCGATCGAGCGGGCCGGCGAGAGGTCCATGGCCGCGAGTTCGGCCGGCGCCCGGCCGGCGATCGTCGCCGCGCTCGGTACGTCGCGCAGCGCCCCCCGGCCCGGGCCCATGCGGGCGCCCCAGCGGCCGACGATGCGGCGCTGGATCGCCGCCGCGCGCTCGGTCTCGATCAGCTGCTTGACGACCGCCCAGGCCAGCGCCTCCCAGGCCCAGGGGCGACGGCGCGGGCGCAGCCAGGGCCGGCGGCGCAGCGCCGGGCCGAGCAGGGGGTCGCGGCGCAAGTGGCGGTAGGCCGCGGAGAGGTCGTCGTCGACGCCGAGCGCGAAGCGCATCCGCTCGATCGCCAGGCGCAGCTCGCCCTCGTCGGCGGGGCGGCATTCGTGCGCCGGGGTCAGCGCCGCGGGCGCGACCGCCTCGGCGCGCAGCGCGACCCGCCCCCGCCCCGGTTCCCAGGCGCGGACCAGAACCGGGCTCTCGCCGACCCGCAGCAGGCGCGAGAGGACGCCGTCGCGGACCGACATCGTGCGGTCCTCGCTGCTGTAGGCGGGCAGGCGGAAGGGCGAGGGAGGCCGGGCCTCTACCTCGACCGCGCTCACTTACCGAGCAGGTGAACGTCCACGAGGAAAGAGCGGCTGGCGACGACCTTGGGCTGGCGCTTGCGACCGGGCAGCAGGCTCCCCCGCGAGCTCTTCGCGGCGGCGCCGACGGCGCGCACGGCGGCCACCGTCGCGGCCCCGGCGAGGACGCCGCCGACGGCCGCTATCGCGGCGGTGCGGGCCTCGTTGCGGACGGCGAGCGCGGCGGGTTGGTCGTGCGGAAGGACGCGGACACGGACCGGCTCAAGCTCGAACTCACTCACCCAGCCGACTGTAGCGACTCGATCGGCTTCTCGTAGATGCGGTACTTCTTGACGACGCTCCCGCCCATCCCCTCCATCGCCCGGTTCATCGCCTCGTTGGTCTCGAGGATCCAGCCCATATCGCCGCCTTCGATCGCGCCCGGCTTGTTCGCCGTCTCGAGGTGCTTGAGGTAGAGCCCGGCGGCGACGCCGGTGTGGTGGTAGTCGCGTTTGACGCCGAGCGCGAAGACGCGGAGGCGCTCGATCTTGCGCCTGCCGAGCAGGAAGCGCAGCCAGCCGAAGGGCAGCAGCCGCCCACCCATCCCGGCCAGCACCTCGTTGATGTCGGGCAGGGTCAGCGCCGCGCCGATCGCCTCGCCGTCCTTTTCGGCGATGTAGGCCCAGTCCTCGTCGAGCACCTGCTTGAGCGTCTTGGCGTGGAAGGCGACCTCGGCGTCGGTTGGCGGCACGAAGCCCCAGTTGTCGCCCCAGGCATCGACATAGATCGGCGTGAAGAGGCGCATCTCCCGCTCCAGGTTGCCCTTGTCGATGTTGCGGATGACGACGCCTTCGTCGTGCAGCGCTTTCTCCGCCTTGGCGTGGATCGCCGGGTCGAACTTGACCCCCTCTTTGAGGTTGCCCAGCTCCAGTTCCCACATCAGCAGGTCCATCGCCTTGCCGCAGCCGAGCCCCTCGAGCAGCTCCTTGTAATAGGGCGGGTGCCAGTTCTCGAGGATCATCGGCCGCAGCTCGAAGCCCTCGATCAGGATCCCGACCTCGTCGTTGGTGGTGAAGTCCATCGGGCCGAGGATGCGGGTGCGGCCGCGCGCCGCCGCCCACTCGGTCGCGGCATCGAGCAGGGCGGCCGCGACCTCGCGGTCGTCGACGGTCTCGAAGAAGCCGAACATCGCGTCGCTGCCGCCCTGCTTCTCGTCCCAGAGGCTGTCGACCTGGGCGCTGATGCGGCCGACCGGCTCGCCGTCGCGTTCGGCGAGCAGGTACTCGGCCTCGCCGTGCTCGAACCAGGGGTTCTTCTTGCGGTTGAGGAACTGCATGCGGTCGAGGATCAGCGGCGCGACCCACTGCGGGCTGTCGCGGTGGATGCGGAAGGGGACCTTGACGAAGCGCTTGAGCTCGCGGCGCGAGCGGACGGGGCGGATCTGCACGGATGACACGGGAGCCGGAACCTACACTCTGGGCATGAGCGAAACCGCGAAGGCCCCCGTCGACGTATTCGAGAAGGCGCGCAGCCACGACCGGCTCGAGCAGCTCGAAGCCGCCAAACAGCACGACCTGCTGCCCTACTTCCGGCTGCTCACCTCGGAGGCCGGCCCGGTGGTCGAGATGGAGGGGCGCGAAACGATCATGCTCGGCTCCAACAACTACCTGGGCCTGACCGGCGACGCGCGGGTCAAGGACGCGGCGCGCGAAGCGCTGGAGACCTACGGCACCGGGGTCACCGGCTCGCGCCTGCTCAACGGGACGACCCCGCTGCACGTCGAGCTCGAGCGCGAGCTGGCCGAGTGGATGGGGACCGAGGAGGCGATCGTCTTCACCACCGGGTACCAGGCCAACGTCGGCAGCATCGGCACGATCCTGGCCCCCGGCGACACGGTGATCTGCGACTCCGGCGACCACGCCTCGATCCTCGACGGCTGCAAGCTCTCCGGCGCGAAGCTGCGGCCCTTCCGCCACAACCGCATGGACAAGCTGGAGAAGATGCTGCAGCGGGCGGGCGAGGACGGCGGCGGCGTGCTGGTCGTCGTCGACGGCGTCTTCTCGATGGAGGGCGACGTCTGCGAGCTGCCGCGGATCGTCGAGCTCTGCCAGGGCTACGGCGCGCGGCTGATGGTCGACGAGGCGCACGGGGCCGGGGTGCTCGGGGCGCGCGGGGCCGGCGCCTGCGAGCTCTTCGGGCTCGAGGACCAGGTCGACCTGCGGATGGGCACCTTCTCGAAGAGCCTCGCCTCCTGCGGCGGCTTCATCGCCGGCCCGGCGGACGTGATCGAGTACCTGCGGATCTCCTCGCGCTCCTTCGTCTTCAGCGCCTCGGCGGTGCCGGCGGCGGTCGGCGCGGCGCTGGCGGCGCTGCGCGTGATCCGCGCCGACGGCCCCGCCCTGTTCGAGGCGCTGCTCGGCAACGCCGAGTACCTGCGCGAAGGCCTGCGCGACCTCGGGCTGAAGGTGGTCGAGCCGGGCACGCTGCCGGACGGCTCGGTGGCGACGACCCCGGTTGTGCCAGTCGTCGTCGGCGACGACTGGCAGGCGGTGCTGCTCTGGAAGGCGCTGTTCGACGCCGGCGTCTACACCAACGTCGCGATCCACCCGGCGGTGCCACCCGGCGAGGCGTTGCTGCGCACCAGCCTGATGGCGACCCACGAGCGCGCGCACCTCGACCGGGCGCTGGAGACGATCTCCCGCACCATTGGCGACTTTCCTGAGCTTCCACGTACCTGAGCGGCTACGCATACCCCAGCGGGGGTAGTTTCCGCCTTGTCCGATTCGAGACAAGGCGGGCGCGGCGAGAAAAAGATGCTCTTAGCGACCGGACCGGCGGAACTTTGCCGAGCACGGGTTGACGCTCGCCACCCCCAGCGCGTAGCTTGCCCCCCTCGCCGCGCATCCGGGACAGGAGGACGCGGCAGGGCAGTTCAACTCCACCGGCCGGGCAGCGCCGGGCGGCACGAAAGACCAGTCAATAATCCTTAGAGGGAGGACTCTCAGTGGAAGCTGTATCGATCGCCCCTGCTTTGACGAGCGCAACCGCGAGCCGGACGCCGCAACACATGCAGGCCCTGGCGCGCGCCAACCGTGTGCGGCTCGCCAGAGCGGAGTTGAAGCGATCGGTCGGCCGCGGCGAGGTGGGCGTCGCCGAGGTGATCCGCGACTCCCCCTGGGAGACCGAGAGCATGACCCTGGCCGAGCTGTTGACCAGTCAGCGCCGCTGGGGCCGCACCCGGGCGCGGAAGCTGCTGCAGACCTTGGCGCTGAGCGAGAACAAGCGGATTGGGACGCTGACGCCGCGCCAGCGGGCGCTGCTTACGAGCGCCCTCGGTTCTCGGTCCAGGGATTCGGTGCTGGTGTAGGACGCCCTCGGTTGGGGGGCATCCGGGCAGGGGCTCCACTTAACTTCTTTCGGTGGGGCGTGGTTGGGCTGTCGCCCGGAGCCGGCACCGAAAAGGTACAAGACGTTCCGCCCCTGCCCGGATGCCCCCTGCTCCAGCGCTTGTCCTCTACTCGCCTATCCCCTCAGGCCGCCGGCCTTGAAGGAGAGGCCGCCTGAGGCTTTTTGGAAGGCGCGGCGTAGGAGGTAGAAGGAGATGGCGAAGGTCGTGGCGCCGGCGGCTAGGCAGGCGGCCAAGATCAGGCCCACCAAGTAGAAGAGGGCGCCGGTGACGAGGACGAAGGCGACGCCGGCCAGCAGGGTGGTGTGGGAGCGGTAGCCGGCGAAGTGCTCGCGGGCCGAGACCTCGAGCCCGCCGAGGGCGGCGAGGACGACGCCGACGCCGATCGCGGTCGGGCTGCGGCTGACGATGCCGATCACGAGCATGACGATGCCGGCGAGCACGCTCAGCTCGGCGAGCGGGAACGAGCCCCACGGAGCCGGGGGGCGCTCGTCGACCTTGGGGGCTTTCCTAGCGCGGTTGCTCAACGGCCGCAAGCCGCCCGGCTAACGGGCATCCAGATGAGACCTTGACCCGCCACCAACCCATCAACAGGCCGAGCGGGCCGAGGCGGGGCCGGCGAGTGCCAGTGCGCCGCAACCGGGCTCGCCGACCTCGGCGCGCGCGATCCGCAGCCACTTGTGCTCGGCCGGCGCCGCCAGCATGCGCTCGAGCAGCTCACGGTTGCGCGTCTCGAGCTCGGCCCGTTCGCGCAACTGGATCCGGGCCTCGCCGATCCGGGTCGCGAGCGAGTCGCGGACAACCTCCAGCTCGCCCAAGCCAAGCGCCCGCGGCTCGCTCGAAACCGCGCCGACTCCGGCGTCGATCGAGAGGCGCGGAAAGGCCTCGGCAACGAGTGAGCCAAGCTCCGCTTCCAGCCGCCCGATCTGGCGCCGCAGCTCAACCCGCGCAAGCCGCTCGTCCCCGTCGAGGCGAAGCTCAGCGCGTATCTCTCGCTCAAGCAGATCCGACATAGCCCGCCAGCGAGTGTAGATCAACCTGGGGACCGGATCGCAATCGTCACGTTAAGAGGACATCCCGGTAGGGGTGGAACGTCTTGTACTTTTTCGGTGTCGGCCTCGGGCGACAGCCCACCCGCGATCCACCGAAACAAGTTAAGTGGAACCCCTGCCGGGATGTCCTCTCTATGCCGCGGCAAGCGTTCCCGCGACCATCCAGAGCGCCTCCTCGACAGCGATCTGAGGGACGCCCTCGACCTGGACGGCCGCGATCGCGATGCGGCGGGTCTCGCGGCCGACGCCGTGCGCCTCGCTGGTCGCGCCGAAGAGCAGCCCGGCCGGCGTGCGCTCGTCGGCGATCAGGAGGGTCCCGTGAGAGAGCTCCCCCGGTCGCCCCGGGAGCGACCTCGCCGGGGGCGGAGTCACGGATGCAGAGGGCGCCTTCGAGCCGCTCGGCGTCGAAGGCGCGCAGCGCCACGCCGGTCTCCACGGTGGCGATCGTCAGCGCGTCGGCGGGCAGCCCGGCGGTCTTGAAGCCGCCGTCCTGGAGCCGGTCGAGGGCGAGCTGCTCGACCGGGGTCCGGGTGCGATCGGGGTCGAGCCCGATCTGGCGGAAGAAGACGCGGTAGGCCCAGGGGATCGGCCGTTCGCGCATGTGGATCGCGTGGGCGCCGTAGAAGCGGTCGGAGGTTTCGCCGAGCCGGCGTTCGACCGGCTCGGGGCTGCGGCCCGGCTTGCCCTCGACCTCGATCCAGGAGATGCCGAGGCCGGGGAACTCCTCGCCGACGTGCGGGGCGACCCAGCCGAACGTGGATGCAACGTCCCGCTCGAACCCTGGCTCGGCCGCGCCGGCGCTCATCCCCGCACCGCCCCAGCCCGCCGCGTCGCCCGCAGCAGCCGCTCGACCCGGGCGCTGAGGCCGGCGGCGGTGAGGTCGCCGATCGTGGCGCTCTCGAGCGTCCCACCGGGATAGGCGTAGGCGAAGGTCGGGCAGCCGCCGACCCGGTAGAGGCCGGCCACGGCGCCGTCGCGGTCGTAGCCGACGGGCATCCGCCAGCGCCGCCGTCGGATCAGCTCGCGGACGGTGTCGCGATCGTCGCGAATGTCCAGCGAGAGGAAGCTCACGCGTCCACGGTAGCGCGCGTAGACCCGGTTGACGACATCCTGCTGGTCGGCGCACTCGCCCCCCTTGCTGAACCAAAACGAGATCACCAGCGGCCGCGCGAAGAGGTCGCAGACGCGCATCGCGCCGGGCGTCTCGACCCGGCAGGCGGAGCGCGCGGCGGGCGTCGGCGGGACAGGGCAGCTCGCGCCGCCGAGCAGTCGTCCTGGGCGACGTTGGCGTCGCCTTCGAGCTTGCCCGCGGCGGACGGCACGGCGAACTCGGGCAGCGCCCAGCGCGCCGGCTGCTGGTCGAGCCCCAACGTCCCCCCGCCCCCGGGCACCCCGTTGATCAGCGCGACCGCGACGATCGCGACGAAGATCAGCCCGACGAAGATCGAGTACCGATCCCTCATCCCCCCTCCCCCTCGACGGGCCGATTTGTCGGCCATAGGCCGACAAATCGGCCCGTCGCGGGGTTTCCGCCCAGACGAGAGTTGCGGGGAGGGCGATGGCGACGCCAAGCAGGGCGACGGCGAGGTCGATCACGGTGACGAAGCCGAAGTCGCGCAGCATGCCGACGTCGCTGACGATCAGCACCGCGAAGCCGGCGATCGCGGTCGCGCCGGAGGCGAGCACGGCGGCGCCGGTACGCGAGTAGGCCTGACGCAGCGCGTCGCCGAGCTCGCGCCCGGCGACCCGCTCCTGGCGGAACCGCGCGGCGAGGATCACGCTGAACTCGGTCGCGATCGCGATCGTCAGCGCCCCCAGCGCCGCCGACATCGGGTTGAGCGGCACCCGGGTCAGGAACAAAACCAGCGCCGCCCACCCGGTCGCCATCACTATCGGGACGAGCGGCACCAGCGCCCGCGACCAGGACCGGTAGACCAGCAGCAGCACCAGGGCGACGGCGAGCAACCCGACCAGAGTCAGTAGGTAGCGACTGTCGGAGAGGTCCGAGGCGGCAGTCGAAGCGATCACCGGCAACCCCGCAAGCTCCGCCTCGACTCCCGCCGGAGGCCCACCCTTCGTCCCCGGCTCGCCGATCTCGTCCCGAATCCGATCGATCAGCGCTTGCTGGTCATCCAACGACTGCGCCCTGATCCCAAAACCGATCAGCGCCGTCCTGGCGGGCAACCCCGTCTCCGGGTCGACGGTCGCCACCTGCCGCAGGTCATAGGCGGGGATCTGCCCCAGCGCGGCCCGGATGCTCTTCCGCGTCAACGGACCTTCGTTGCCGGCCGTCAACCCTCCTCCCGTGACGAAGTCCGAAAGCGCCGGCCCCGGGCAGACTTCCGCCTCCCGGCAGCTTGGATTCGCCCCCGAAAACCACCGGCTCTCAACGCTCGCCGCTTGAACGCCGCCATCCACCTGATCGTCGCCGGGTCGGTCAGGTCAGGAGCGCTGACCCGTACGTCCAGCTCCCCGGACACACCCGTGGTGTCCTGAAGCTCATTGAGTTCCTTCACCGCCGTCACGTTCTGAGGCGCCAGCGCCCTGATGTCAGTCTGCGTTTCGATCTGAGTCCCCACCCCCCAGCCAATAACCGCCAGAAGGAGCCCGATCCCCAGCACCCGCTCGGGGTACTTCTGGCTCCAGGGAGCGAGGACGGCTCTGAAGGGCGGGGCGGGATCGCCGGGTCCCCCTCCGCGCGCTGGGTTTTTCGCCTTGCGGCGAACTTCTCTCGCCAAGCCTGCTGTGCGAAAAACAGGACGCCGCGCGTCTCCGGGGGACCCGACACTCCCACCCTCTCGGAGCGCAGGGAGAGGGCCGCGAACCCGGCGACGAAGGCCAGCCCGAATGCGATCCCTATCCCAACGACGAGAAGCAGGCCGAAGCTGCGGACCATCGGGGTTGGGGATAGCTGCAAGGCGAGGAAGCCCGCGCCGGTCGCCAGGCAGGCGGTTGCGATCGATGGGCCGCCACCCAATGCGGCGAGCCGAGCTGCGTCGACTCCCGGCGTTGCGCCGAGCGCAACCGCCTCGTCGTAGCGAGCTTGCAGCTGGATCGCGTAATCGACCGCGAGCCCGATCAGGATCGGGAGCACGGAGATTGAGGCCATCGTCAGCGAACCGCCGGCGAGGCCGAACAGGCCGAACGTGACGGCGGCGGCCGCGAGCGCGATGCCGAGCGGGAGCAGGCGCCAGCGGGAGCGGAAGACGAGCATCAACACGAGCGCCATCACGACGAGGGCGACGCCGAGCAGGACGAGCAGGGCATCCTTGAGGGCGCGGGTGACGGCGTCGATCACGACGGGGGCGCCGGAGATGACGTAGCTGCCCCCGTGCAGCTGGAAGCAGCGCTCCGGCTTGCCTTTGAAGCTGCACGCCTTGCGGGCGACGGGGTCGTGAACGACGGCTTCGATCGTCTCGATCGCCCGGCGACGCTCAGCTTCCGTCAGGTCGGTCCGCAGCCGGACGACGATCTGGGTCGAGTGGTTGTTGGGGAAGAGGTAGGCGAGGCGGGGCTTCGGCGTGCCGCGCGCCTTGCCGATGTCGAAGACGACCGCGGCGAGGAAGTCGGGGTTGGAGATGCTCGGGGCGCTGGTGATCCCGTACTGGGCGGCGACCTGGAGCAGCAATGCGCGCAGCTTTTCCGGCGGCACGGTGCGGGCCAGCCGTTCGAGCTGGCGGCCGATCTGGATCACCGCCTCGTTGAGGAAGGTCGCCGGGCCGACGACCGAGCGCACCGGATCCTGCTCGGCGAGTTCCGCACAGGGCCCGGGGATCGGCTCGGCCCCCTTCGGCGCCTTGCCCGAGAGGCAGCCCTCGAGCCTCAACAGGCGCCCGAGGTTCGCCGTCAGCACAAGCTGCTGCAGATCCCCCTCGGCAAGGATGACCACGGGTTCTTCCCCAAAGTCCCGTTTGACCTCCTGGGTGGCCCGGTAGCTCGCCGTATCCGAATCGACCAGCGTGTCGGTGGCCGCGTCCGTAGAAAGCTGCGTAGCCACCACGCCAGCTCCAACCGCGAGGAGCAAGCAGATCGCAAGGATCAGCTTTGCATGACGAACAGACCAGGCAGCTATCGCCGCCATTCAGCTCCCCTCGGGCGGGTGGCACGGCGGCGTGACAGGACCCGCCCGCCGAAGGTAATCAATCCATCGACAGCGGACCGGTCACGTCCGCATTGAGGAACTGATGCACGAACTGGTTTTCGGAGTCGAAGAGTTCCTCTTTGGGCCCCGACTCGACGATTTTGCCGTTCCACAGCACCGCGATGAAGTCGGCGATCCGGCGGGCGGTGTTGAGGTCGTGGCTGATCACCAGGTAGCAGCCGCCGTTCTCGGCGTGGACCTCGCGGATCAGCTCGCAGAGCAACGCCGTGCGCACCGGGTCGAGGCCGGAGTCGGGCTCGTCGAACATCACGATCGCCGGTTCGAGCACCAGCGCCCGGGCGAAGCCGGCGCGCTTGCGCATCCCGCCCGAGAGCTCGTTCGGCATCTTGTAGATCGCCTCGATCAGGCCGACCTCCTTGAGCCGCTGATTGACGATCTCGCCGATCTCCTCCTCGCCTTTGTCGGTGTGCTGGCGCAGCGGGAAGGCGGTGTTGTCGTAGATGTTCATCGAGCCGAAGAGCGCCCCGTCCTGGAACAACAGGCCGAACTTTTTGCGCACGTCGAAGAGTTCGTCGTCGGTCATCGCCGGGATCGATTCGCCGTGCACGAGGACGTCGCCTGAGTCGGGGTAGAGCAGGCCGACGATGTGCTTGATCAGCACGCTCTTGCCGGTGCCCGACGGGCCCAGCACCATCGAGACCTGGTCTTCGGGCAGGCCGAGGTTGAGCCCGTTGAGGATCCGCGCCCGGCCGAACTGCTTGACCAGGTTGATGATCTCGATCGCGTCGGTGCCGCCGTGGTCGCGCTTGCGGCCGGTGTGGAAGCGGTAGGGGTCGGACTCGCCCGGGTCGACGCCCGGGATGACGAAGTCGCGGCCCATCGTCGCGCCGTCCTCGCTGATGTAGGGCCCGCTGCCTTGGGTCTCATCCATTGCCATAAGCGTACTCAGCCTCCTATCGGCGCTCTCGGGTTGGCGCCCCAGAAGACGAGGGTGCCGAGCATCCCGATGATGTGGACTAGAACGATGTTGAGCACCATCGACTTGGCGGTCGCGGTGCCGACGCCGACCGGTCCCCCGGCGGCGGTGTAGCCGTAGTAGCAGCCGACCATGACGATCGCGGTCGCCATGAACATGCCCTTGATCAGGCTGAAGATCAGGTCCGGCGGGTTCTGGAAGAGCCAGAAAATCAGCAGGTAGCCGCCGGAGGAGACATCGCCGATCTGTTCGACCACCGCCAGGTAGCTGGCGAAGTACATGATCCCGATCCCGACCAGGTACATGAAGGGGAAGGCGATCCAGGCGGCGAGCAGGCGGGTCGCGCAGAGGAAGGTGACGGGCGGCACGCCCATCACCTCGAGCGCGTCGATCTCGTCGGAGATCCGCATCGCGCCGAGCTCGGCGACGATCCCGGTCCCGACCTTGGCCGAGAGCATGTAGCCGAAGGCGTAGGGCATGATCTCGCGCAGGTCGCACCAGGCGGAGAAGACGCCGGCGTAGGCGGGGGCGCCGTTGGCGCGCAGCAGGTAGGCACCCTCGATCCCGCACTGCAGGCCGAGGATGAAGACGAGGCCCCAGATGATCACGGCGGAGCCGAGGATCAGGATCCCGGCCTGGCGCAGGCTCTCGCCGAAGAAGCGCAGCACGCGGCCGCTGTAGACGAGGCCGGCGACGCGCGAGCCGAAGCGGGCGATCTCACCAAAGGAGTCGAGCCAGCCGCGCGGGACTTCGAGCCAGGCGTTCATCGGATCGTCTGCAGGTCCGGGTTGGTCGCCAGCAGCGTCTGGGTGAAGACGTAGTTGAAGGCGAAGACGCCCATGAATGAGATCACCACGGCCTGGTTGACGGCGCGGCCGACCCCGGCGGCGCCCCCGGACGCGGTCATCCCCTTGTAGCAACAGACGACCGAGATGATCGCCCCGAACAGCGTGCACTTGATCAATGAGCCCCAGAGGTCGGTGATCGAGGCGTTGGTGAAGAGGGTGGCGAAGAAGCCGCCGAGCGGCTGGTTGTAGAGCATCTCGGTGAGGATGCCGCCGCTGATCCCGAAGATCAGCGCGTAGATGTCGAGCAGGCCGGTGATCACCATCAAGGCGAGGAAGCGCGGCACGACCAGGTTCTTGATCGGGTCGACGCCGAGCACCTGCAGGGCGTCGAGCTCCTCGCGGATCTTGCGCGCGCCGAGGTCGGCGGTGATCGCGGTGCCGGCGACGCCGGCGACGACGACGGCGGTGACGAAGGGAGCGAACTCGCGGATCGAGGCGAGCACGAAGAAGCCGCCGAGCCGGTCGAGCGAGCCGAACAGGGTGAGGAAGTTGGCCGCCTGCAGGCCGGGCGCGCCGAAGCCGAAGGCGACGGTCGAGACGAGCAGCGGGAACCAGCAGAGCTGCAGGGCGAAGAGGAACTGGCCGATGAACTCCTCGCCGTAGGGGTAGGGCGGACGGATCGCCGAGCCGATCGTGCGCGCGGTCAGGATCATCATGTCCCCGACCTGCTCGAAGAACGACTTGGCGGGAGCGATCCTCCTGCCTATAGATGCGGCTGCTTCCATCTCTCCTCCGGGCAAAGCGGGACCGCATCGGGCGGCCCCTGCTCCGAGGCCTGAGTGTATGGGATGCGCCAGCGGCGTCCATTAGCCGAGTGTTGAGATCCGGCTAACCCGACGGGCGCGCCTCCGGGGCGGCCGAAAGGGCCGAATACCCGTGGTATGTTCCGGCGGATTTGGGGGGGAACCGCAGATACGGTCGGCGTTCCCGCCGACAGGCTCTCGCCGCCGGCGCCGCGGCCGGCCTGCTGACGATCGGCCTCGCCGCCTGCGGCGGCGACGAAGCGTCCTCGAGCGCCAACGAGGCGGCCGGCGATTACCCGGTCAAGGTCGTCCGCGCCGAGTTCCCGGCCAGGCAGCGCCTCGGCCAGACCTCGCTGCTGCGACTCGGCGTCCGCAACACCGGCGGGAAGGCGCTGCCGGCGCTGACCGTGACGATCTCGGTCGGCGGCAAGGAGGGGCGCGACTCGGCGCTGCCCTTCGGCTACCGCGACCCTTCCCCGGGATCGCCCAGCCCGACCGCCCAGTCTGGGCGCTGGCCGCGAGCTACCCGCGGATCGGCGATTCCTCGGCGCGGGCCGGCGCCGAAACCGCCAACCCCAAGACCTTCGCCTTCGGCCCGCTGGACCCGGGCTCCACGACCGAAGCGGTGTGGAAGTTGAGCGCCGTGAAAACGGGCAGCTACAAGCTCTTCTATGAGATCGGCGCCGGGCTCAACAACGACACCAGGGCGGAGACCGCCAACGGGACCGAAGCCGGCGGCGTCTTCGCGGCGAAGATCACCGAGGTCCCGCCCGACGTCGTCGTCAAGGACAACGGCGAAGTCGTCCCGGCGCCGAAGCCGCCGACCGAAGCCAATCGCTAGCTGGGTCGGCACAACGGCCGTCGCGGCGCTGATCGCCCTGGCCCTGCCCGCCTGCGGCTCGGCCGAACAACCCGGACAGACGACCCCGGCCCGCAAGGCGAAGGGCGGCGTCGCGCTGAAGCGAATCGGCAACTTCGATTCGCCCGTCTACGTCAGCGGCGCGCCCGGCTTCCCGAAGCTGCTCTTCGTCGTCGAGCAGGGCGGCAAGGTCAGGGTCCTGCGCGGAGGCCGCAAGCTGGCGCGGCCGTTCCTCGACCTCTCGGGGCTGATCTCGAGCGGCGGCGAGCGCGGCCTGCTCTCGATCGCCTTCCCGCCCGACTACCGGCGCAGCCGTCGCTTCTACGTCTATTACACGGGCCCGAACGGTGAGATCAGAATCGACGAGTTCACGCTGAGAAGCGCGACGCGAGCCGCGCGAGGCTCCCGTCGCGCAATTGTCCAGATACCCCACCCGGTCAATGCGAATCACAACGGCGGCCAGCTGCAGTTCCTCGGCGACTGGCTCTATTTCGGCACGGGCGACGGCGGCTCCGGCGGCGACCCGCCCAACAACGCCCAGAACCCCGGCAGCCGCCTCGGCAAGCTGCTGCGCGTCGATCCGCGCGAAGTACGTCCCAGCCCGCATGTCTTCAGCCTTGGCCTGCGCAACCCCTTCCGCTTCTCCTTCGACCGGGTGACCGACCCCGGGCATCCGCGGATCGCGATCGGCGACGTCGGCCAGAGTCGCTTCGAGGACGTCGACTACACGACCGTGGCGGCGGCGCGCGGCGCCAACTTCGGTTGGGACGCCTTCGAGGGCTTCGCCCCCTACCGCGACGAGAACAGCGGCACCCCGGACCCCGGCGGAACGGTCAAGCCGATCCTCGCCTACCCGCACAGCCGCGGCGGCAGCTGCTCGATCATCGGCGGCTACGTGGTCGCCGACCGCCGCCTGCGCTCGCTCTACAAGCGCTACGTCTACGCCGACCTCTGCGAGGGACAACTGCGCAGCCTCGTCCCCCACCTGCACCGGGCGAGTCAAGACCGCAAGCTCGGGCTCAGCGTCTCGACCCCGAGCTCATTCGGCGAAGACGACCACGGCCGCCTCTACGTGACTTCGCTCGACGGCCCGGTTTTTCGACTGGTCCCGCGTTAGCGGCTATCCTGGCTGCGCAGCCAATGTACGACCAGTCGACGACCGAGACGATCGAGGTGCTCAATCCGGCCAACGGGGCGACGGTCGGCAGCGTCGCG
Organism: uncultured Solirubrobacterales bacterium; assembly: GCA_963789505.1. Lineage (GTDB taxonomy): Bacteria > Actinomycetota > Thermoleophilia > Solirubrobacterales > 70-9 > VRUE01. The sequence continues at coordinate 51,582 of CAWBLE010000010.1, read as the reverse complement.
GTCGACTCGGCCGAGAGCGTCGCCGAGACCGTCGCACGGGTGCGCGCCAACCAGGCCGAGTGGGAGGCGCTCGGGATCGAGGGCCGCTACCGCCGGCTCGGCGAGCTGCGCGACTGGCTGTTCGACAACCACGAGCGGGTGCTCGACACGATGCAGGCGGAGACGGGCAAGGTCCGCGGCGACACGAGCGCCGAGACGATCTACCTGACCGACCTGATCAACTTCTACGGGAGCAAGGCGGCGAAGTTCATCGGCAACGAGACGGTTCGCCCTCACTCCCCCTTCTCGGCCTCGAAAAAGCTGATGGTCCACTACCGGCCCTACCCGGTGGTCGGCGTGATCAGCCCCTGGAACTTCCCGCTGGCGCTGGCGCTCGGCGACGCGATCCCGGCCCTGCAGGCAGGCGCCGCGGTCGTGATCAAGCCATCCGAGTTCACGCCGCTCGGCCTGGCCGAGATCGTCGCGGCCTGGAAGACGGAGATCGGCGGCCCCGACGTGTTCGACTGCGTGCACGGCACCGGCGAGACCGGCGGCGCCCTCGTCGACAACGTCGACTTCGTCCAGTTCACCGGCTCCGACCGCACCGGCCGCAAGGTGATGGCGCGCGCCGCCGAGACGCTGACCCCGGTCAGCCTCGAGCTCGGCGGCAAGGACCCGATGATCGTGCTTGACGACGCCGACATCGACCGCGCCGCCAACGCCGCCACCTGGGGCGGGATGTTCAACTCCGGCCAGGTCTGCCTCTCGGTCGAGCGGATCTACGTCGAGGAGCCGGTCTATGACGAGTTCGTCGCCAAGCTGACCAAGGAGGTCGGGGCGCTGCGCCAGGGGGCCGACGGCAAGACGCCGGCCAAGGACGTCGGCGCGATGACCTCGCCCAACCAGCGCGCGATCGTCGAAGCGCAGGTCGAGGACGCGATCTCGAAGGGCGCGAAGGCGGCGACCGGCGGCTCACGGGTCGAGGGCCCGGGCGACTACTTCGAACCGACCGTGCTGGTCGACGTCGACCACACGATGACCGTGATGCGCGACGAGACCTTCGGGCCCGTCGTCTGCGTGATGAAGGTGCGCGACTCCGAGCAGGCGCTGCAGTACGCCAACGACACCCGCTACGGCCTCGCCGCCTCGGTCTTCGGCGAGAAGGAGCGGGCCGAGCGGCTCGGGCGGCGGATCGAGGCCGGCGCGGTCAACGTCAACGACGTGATCGTCAACTACGTGCTGATGGACGTGCCGATGGGCGGCTGGAAGGAGTCCGGGGTCGGCTTCCGCCACGGCGAGTACGGGATCAAGAAGTACTGCCGCCCCAGCTCGGTGATCGTCAGCCGCTTCGGCGGCAAGCGCGAGCCGACCTGGTACCCCTACACGAAGGCCCGCCACGGCCTGATCGGCCGCGTCGCCCGCGCCTTCAACGCGCGCGATTGGCGCCGCCGCCTCGGCCTCAAGGGGTCGCGTGGACGCGCCTGACGACATCCACGCGACCTCTTGATCACCATTGGGCCTAAATCGTGAGCACGTGGGCGTGCTTGGCGTCGACGCGGCCCTCGAGCACGTCGAGGTAGGCGGCGCGAACGGCGTCGAAGCCGGCTCCGGGGATGGGCTCGAGCCAGGCGCCGATCCACTCGCAGAAGGGGTGCCAGGCGCCGGCGACGCGGGTCTCGAGGCCGGCGCGGCCCCAGTCCTCGGCGCGCTTGACGACGCGGTCGGGGGCGAAGAAGAGCTTCGGCGTGGGGCCGGGTAGATCGCCCGCCCCGGCGCCGAGCTGCTCCCAGTGAGTGACGCCGACCGCCATGCTGTGGATCAGCTCGTCGCCGAAGTGGGAGTGGACGGCCTGGCGCACGGCGCCGTCGCCGGAGACGTCGACATAGGTGGCGGGGCCGCGCCCGAGCGAGTCGATCGCGTCGTAGGTGACGGTGCGCCCGTAGATCCCCAGCCCTTCGACGAACTCGGCGCCGCGCGGCGAGGTCAGGCCGACGAGCTCGACTCCGTCGCGCTGGGCGAGCATGAAGGCGGCGGCGATCGCGGTCTTGCTCGAGGCGCTCGAGATCAGCACCGGCCCGCGCGTCGCCAGGCCCTCGTCATCGAGCTGGTCGTCGATCAGGAACGAGGTGAAGAAGAGCGGCCGCAGCAGCATCTGGATCGCCTCGGTGTCGGCCCGGTAGAAGGGATCGTGGCCGCTGGCCAGGTAGCGGTGATAGGCCGAGGGCAGAGCGGCTTTGTGCGGCGCGCCGTCGACGAAGCCGTCCTCGCCGACCGCCACCGGCGTGACCAGCAGGTGCGAGGAAGCCGGCAGGTACCCGTACACCCGCGTGCCCGGCTCGACCCCGTCGGCCTCGCTGCGCTCGACCGTGGCGAAGCCCCACATCGGCACGCTCCCCCAGCCCTCCTCGGCCGGGAAGAAGTCCCAGTAGGACATCGCCTCGCCCATCACCGCGTAGGTGATGTTGTTGGCGGTCAAGCCGAAGCTCTCGACCCGCAGCAGCGCCTGGCCGGGCTCGGGCGCCGGCGGCGTCGACTCGGCCACGCGGCACTCGCGCAGGTCGTCGCGCTTGACGAGGAAGCGCCTGTCGACGGAGTCGGGCATCGGCCGGTCCATCCTCTCACGTCATACTCCCCGCCAGGTGGAGGGCTCACAAGCGGACAGCAAGACCGTTCTGGTCACGGGGGGCTCCGGCTTCCTCGGCGGCTGGTGCATCGTCGCCCTACTCGAACAGGGATACACGGTGCGGACCACCGTGCGCGACCTCGCCCGCGAGGCCGGGGTGCGCGACTCCGTCGCCACCCAGGTCGACGCCGGCGAGCGGCTCACCGTGCTCGCCGCCGACCTGCTCGACGACGCCGGCTGGGCGCAGGCGGTCGAGGGCTGCGCCTACGTCCTCCACGTCGCCTCGCCCTTCCCGCCCGAGCAGCCGAAGGACCCCGACGAGCTGATCGTGCCTGCCCGCGACGGCACCCTGCGCGTGCTCGCGGGCGAGCCTCGACGCCGGGCGTCGAGCGCATCGTCGTCACCTCCTCGGTGGCGGCGATCAGCGGCGGCGACAAACCGGCCTCCGGCCCGCTCACCGAGGCCAACTGGAGCGACCCGGACAACCCCAACCTCTCCCCCTACGCGCGCTCGAAGACGATCGCCGAGCGGGCGGCCTGGGACTTCATGGCCGAGCGCGGCGCGACCGCGAAGCTGGCGACGGTCAACCCCGGCGCGATCATCGGGCCGGTCCTGCACGGCGACCACTCCTACTCGCTGCAGGCGATCGATCGGCTGCTTAAAGGAATGCCCGGCACGCCGAAGATCGGCTTCAGCTTCGTCGACGTGCGCGACGTCGCCGAGCTCGAGATCAGGGCGATGACCGACCCCGCCGCCGCCGGCCAGCGCCTCGTCGCGGTCGAGCGCTTCATGTGGATGGGCGAAGTCGCGGCGATCCTGCGCGAGCGCCTCGGCGAGCGCGCGCCGAAGGTTCCGACCCGCTCGGTGCCCAACCTGCTCGTGCGCGCGATGGCGCTCTTCGACCCCGGCATCCGCTCGATCGTCGGCCAGCTCGGCAAGCGCAGCGACGTCTCGGGCGAGAAGGCGCGGACGAGCCTCGGCTGGTCGCCGCGGCCGATCGAGGACACGATCGCCGAGTGCGGCGAGAGCCTGCTCGACGGCGCGCCCGCCTGAGACGCCCGCGACGAAAAAGAGCCAGGGCCACCCGGAGGCGGCCCTGGCCTGGTGCTTGGAGACGAACGCGGGTGACGCGAACGGGTGGGACAAGACCCGCCTCCCGAAGCTCGCCGGTGCCCGGGGTGGATTCCGCCGGGCGCCCGAACCAGTGCGGCGCCTAGCGGCCCAGCACCTCCAGAGTCCCCTCAAGCATGTCAATCAAGTTAGGACCACCTCCTTTCTCTGGTCAAAAGATTGAAGCAAACGCGGTGGTCGGCCGGTCTGCCGAAGCGCGCGAATGAGCGCTAGGCTGCCTGGCGATGAACGCCGAACCGCTCGAGGAGATGGGCCCGATCGATTACGTCGTGGTCGAGTGGCCGGGGCGCCAGCCCGACGGCTCGGCCGTGCCGCACCTGATCGAGCTGGTCGAGCGCGGCACGATCCGCATTCTCGACCTGGCCTTCATCGCCAAGGGCGAGGACGGCGCGGTCGGCGCGATTGAGATCTCCGAGCTCGGCGCGCAGGTCGAGGAGTTCGCGCTCTTCGCCGGCGCCTCCTCGGGGCTGCTCTCCGACGACGACATCGGCGAGGCCGGCCAGGCGCTCGAGCCCGGCACCTCGGCGGCAGTGCTCGTCTACGAGAACAGCTGGGCCGCCCCCTTCGCCGGCGCCGTCCGCCGCTCCGGCGGCCAGCTCGTCGCCAGCGGGCGGATCCCGATCCAGGAGCTCGAGGCCGCGCTCGACGCGGCCGAGTCGGACTGAGCAAGACAGGAGGAGACGAGATGCCAGGACTACTTAGAGGAGTCGCACGGACGGCGGCCATCGCCGGCACCGCGACCGCCGTCAGCAACCGCGTCTCGCGCCGCCAGGGCGAACGCTGGCAGGCGCAGGAAGCGCAGGGAGCGCCGCCGCCCGAAGCCGCGCCCCAGCAGGCCGCGCCTCCCCCGCCGGCCCCGGCCCCGGCCGGCGAGCAATCGACGATCGAACAGCTCAAAGAGCTTGCGGCGCTGAAAGAGCAGGGCGTCCTGACCGACGAGGAGTTCGCCGCGCAGAAGGCCAAGATCCTCGCTTGACGGCCTGCCGATGAAGGCCCTGGTCACCGGCGGCGCCGGCTTCATCGGCTCGAACCTGGTCGACGCGCTGCTCGAGCGCGGCTCGACGGTGACGGTCGTCGACGACATCTCGACCGGGCGGCGGGAGAACCTCGAAGGCGCCCTGGCGGCGGGCGCGAAGCTGGCCGAGCTCGACATCCGCGACGGCGAGGCGCTGGCGGCGCTGGCCGAGGCCGAGCGCCCCGACACGGTCTTCCACCTGGCGGCGCAGATCGACGTGCGCAAGTCGCTCGCCGACCCCGCTTTCGACGCCGCGATCAACGTCGGCGGCACCGCCAACGTGCTCGAGGCGGCGCGCCGGGCCGGCGCCGGCCGGGTCGTCTTCTCCTCGACCGGCGGCGCGATCTACGGCGAGGGCGAGGGCAAGGCGCTGCCGCTCGACGAGAGCGCCCCGATCGAACCGTTCTCCGCCTACGGACAGAGCAAGCACGCCGGCGAGGGCTACCTCGCCCTCTACGAGCGCCTTTACGGCCTCTCCTCGGTCAGCCTGCGCTTCGGCAACGTCTACGGCCCGCGCCAGGACCCGCTCGGCGAGGCCGGCGTGATCGCGATCTTCTGCGGCCGCCTGCTCGGCGGCGAGCGGCCGACCGTGTTCGGCGACGGCAAGCAGACTCGCGACTACATATACGTCGGCGACGTGGTCGCGGCGATGCTGGCCGCGGCCGAGTCGCGGGCGACCGGGCCGATCAACATCGGCACCGGGATCGAGACCGACGTGCTCGAGCTGGCCGCGCAGCTGGCCGCGCTCGGCGACAGGGAAGACTTCAAGCCCGAGCTCGCGGACGCCCGCCCGGGCGAGGTGCAACGGATCTCGATCGACCCCGGCAAGGCCGCGCGCGAGCTGGGCTGGCAGACGGCGGTCGGGCTCGAGCAGGGCCTCGAGCTGACGCTCGACTCCTGTCGCTGAGCCAGGCCCGGCTCGACCGGCGCGAGCCATCGGTTTGTGTTGCTTATCCAAAATCCGGAAGGGGGCACGGCTGTGTGAAAATCAACACAACGCGCAAGAACCGCCTATTGTGGAAATATCCACATAACCTTTGAAATCACGCTAAAGTGCGGATATGCGCACAGACAGACGACGCGCTCCCGAATGGGCGATTCGCTCGGCGGCCGACCTCGGGCGGGCGATCGCCGGAGTTCGCGACAAACGCGGCCTGACCCAGCAACAGCTGGCCGAGGAAACGGGAGTCGAGCGCTCTTACCTGGCGCGGCTGGAGGCCGGCGCCACCACCCTCGCGATTGAACGTGCTCTGCGCCTGCTCCGCCGCATGGGGGCTGACATCACGGTGACCTTGCGTGAGGACGATGGCGACGCGAACTGATCGCCTCGGGGTCTGGATCGAAGGCGTCCGCGTCGCCGACCTCGAGCAGCCACGCTGGCCCCGGATCCGCCTTCGCTACACCGAGGAGGCGCTCGAGCGCGTACGCCTCAACAGTCCCCTCCTCTCATGCTCGCTGCCACTGAAAAGCCGGTCGCAGGACGCGTCGGCGTTTTGCCGAGGGCTTCTGCCCGAGGGCCAGGCGCTGCAGGCACTTGCCGCACGGGCCGGCGTGGCCGTCAACGACACTTTCGAGCTGCTCGCCCGCTACGGCCGCGACGTCGCCGGCGCCCTCGTGATCGACGCCGATGCGCCGAGCGAGCGCCGCTATGGCGCAGAGCCCTACACGCCGCAAGCGCTGATCGAGGCGATTGAAGAGCTGGACGAGTACCCACTGGGCGTCCACGACGACAGCGAGCTCTCCCTGGCCGGGCTCCAGGACAAGCTTCTGCTGGTCAAGCTCGGCGACGGCAGCTGGGCGCGACCGCTGGGCGGGCGTCCCTCGACCCACATCCTCAAGGTGGACGATCCCCGCCATCCCGGGTTGGTCGAGGCCGAGACTCTCTGCCTCGACCTCGCCCGCGCGGTCGGCCTTACCACGGTGGAATCCGAGCTGGCCCGGATCGGCTCGAGCCCCTGTCTGATCGTCTCTCGCTTCGATCGCGATCTCACCGGGAGCGAGGTCCGGCGGGTACACCAGGAGGATCTCTGCCAGGCGCTCGGCATCGATCCCGACGGCGCACGGGGACGCGCCAAGTACGAAACCGGCGGCGGGCCATCGCTGCGGCGGGCGGCGGATCTGCTCGATGCCTACGCGGCCGACGCCAAGGCGGAGCTGGACCGTCTCGTCGCAATAGTCACCTTCACGGTGCTGATCGGCAATGCCGACGCCCACGGCAAGAACCTCGCCCTCCTCCATCCGACGCCCGAAGAGATTTCTCTCGCGCCCCTCTACGACACCGTGCCGACCGCTCTCTGGCCGAACCTGCGCACCGACGGGGCGATGGCAATCGGCGGCCAGCCCTCGCTCGCCGACGTGACCCTCGCCGACATCCTCCGTGAGGCCGTCACCTGGGGCCACCCGGAAGACCGCGCCCGGGCGATCGCGATCGAGACGATCGAGGGAGTCGCCACGGCGATCGACCGCGAAGCGATTCCCGCCGGCTCCAACGTGGCCACGTTGGTCAGCGGACGAGCTGAACGGCTGCTCGCCTGATCGCCTGAGCCAAGCCCATCGTTGGAAACTGGCCAGTCAGCCAGTAGTATCGGCGGGGCGTGAGCGAGGAGAGCAAAAACGCCGAGGAGCTGGATCTCGAGCGGCAGCTCGTGCTCGAGCGCGAGCACTGGGTGGACGGCCCGCCGCTCGAGCTGTTCAAGCAGATGCGCGGGCGCTGCCCGGTTCACTGGACCAGCGAGGTGACCGAGGTTCCCGAGGCGGCCGGCTTCTGGTCGGTGACGACCGCCGACGACGTGCATGCGGTGAGCCGCGACTGGCAGACCTACTCCTCCGAACTCGGCGGCGTCGTCGTGATCGACGAGGTCTTCCCGATCGAGCTCGCCCGGGCGATGTTCATCGGCATGGACCCGCCCAAGCACGACCGCCTCAAGGCGCTCTTCCAGGCCGGCTTCACGCCGAAGCGGATCGCCGCGCACGAGGAGTCGATCCGCGAGATCGTCACCACGGTCCTCGACCGGCTCGAGGGCCGCGAGACCTGCGATTTGGTTACTGACGTCGCCCAGCCTGCCGTCTCCCGCGTGATCGGCAGCTTCATGGGGATCCCGGAGGAGGACGACGCCGCCTGGGCCGAGCTGATGAACATGGCGCTGGCGGCCAGCGACCCCGACTACAGCCCGGAAGGCGCCGACACGATCGAAGCGACGATCCAGAAGGCGATCGAGGAAGTCTTCGCCCGCTGCGGCTCGATGATCGCCGAGCGCCGCGACCACCCGACCGACGACCTGACCAGCGTCCTCGTCAACGCCGAGGTCGACGGCGAGAAGCTCGAGGAGCACGAGATCGTGATGGGCTTCTTCCTACTCGTCGCGGCCGGCAACGACAGCACCAAGGCGACCTACTGCAGCGGCATGCGGGCGCTGATCGAAGACCCCGCGCAGCGCAGGCTGGTGGTCGAGGACCCGGCGCTCGTCCCCGGCGTGGTCGAGGAGTCGCTGCGCATGTTCCCCGCCTTCGCCCACTTCCGCCGCACCGCGACCGAGGACACGGTCCTCAACGGCAAGCAGATCAAGCAGGGCGAGAAGGTGGTGATGTGGTACGCCTCATCGAACCGCGACGAGAGCCGCTACGAGGACCCGGACCGCTTCGACGTCCACCGCAACCCCGAGCACCAGGCCTTCGGCGCCGGCGGCCGTCACTTCTGCCTCGGCACCGCCCTCGCCCGGCTCGAGCTGAAGATCCTGATCGAGGAGACGCTCGCCCGCTATCCCGAGATGAAGCTCGACGGCCGCCCGACCTTCGTCGAGTCGGCCTTCCTCAACCAGCTCAAAACGCTGCCTGTGCGGCTGCGCTAACGGCCCTTGCGGGCGTAGAAGCTGAGATAGCAGTTGCGGTACTCGAACTGGCCCGTCTCGACCAGCCGCCCGCCGGCTTCGAGTAGACGGAAGCGATCACCCGCATCGAACCCGGGATCGGCGGGTTGGCGGGGAGATGGGATCGACGCCGAACAGAGCTTCCACACTGAGCGCGCTTCTGATCGGGATGCTGGGACTGCTGGCGCTTCTGGGCACCACGACCGCCGGCGCTTCCTCAGTGCGCTGGTCGCCGCGGCCCACCACCGCTCCCTGGCAGTGGCAGCTGCAGGGAAAGATCAAGACCGGAGTTCAGGCCGCGGTCTACGAGGTTGACGGCTTCCAGACGCCGGCCGGCACGGTGCGCCGACTCCACCGCCAGGGCCGCAAGGTGATCTGCTACCTCGACGTCGGCAGCTGGGAGACCTACCGCCCCGACAAAGACGAGTTCCCGCGCTCGGTGATCGGGCGCCGCTACTCCGGCTTTCCCGACGAGCGCTGGCTCGACGTCGCCCACTTCCATCGCTTCGAGCGGCCGTTGAAACAGCGCTTCTCGATGTGTGCCCGCAAGGGCTTTGACGCGGTCGAGCCCGACAACGTCGCCGGCTGGGAAAAAGAAAACCACACCGGTTTCAAGATCACCAAGGCCGACCAGCTGCGCTTCAACCGCTGGGTCGCCCGCCAGGTCCACGGGCGCGGCATGGCGGTGGCGCTGAAGAACGATGGCCGCCAGGCCGACGAGCTGATCAACGCCTTCGACTTCGCGGTCGTCGAGCAGTGCTTCCAGTACCACGAATGCGGCTACTACCGGGGATTCATCCGTGACGACAAGGCGGTCTTCGAGGCTGAGTACGAACAGAAGCCGAAGCAATACTGCAAGACGGCCCGGGCGATCGGCTTCAGCGCGATCTACAAGTCATATGACCTTTTCGCGCAGCCCTGGCACCCGTGCGCAGGCTGAAGGATCGGGCTGACTCTTCCTTCTCATCACTGGTGATCCAGGCTGAATCGCCGGAATACGTCTCATTCAGGTCAAGTCGGCAAACGGTCCTTCGCATGGCCCCGGCGGTCTTCCCTGTTCGCAACGACCAGTCCAGCATTCCAGCCAGGGGCACGACCCCCGGCTGGCGGCTGAATCGAGCCGACATCAACCCCGCTGCGCACAAGCACCCATGCGACTATGGAGTTCGAGTTCCACATTTCCCCGGTCGCGAGCTCATCTCGACCCCAAACCGGGGTAGGGACCTTGCCGACGAGATCGAGGACACGGTTCGCACTGGCTGCGTCGGTTGCCACTCGCCGGGGGCTGTCAACGGCCTCGCTGACGTCCGGAATGCTGCCACCGTCCCAACGGCGGACCTCGTATCGGAAGATCCGAAATCGGCCTGCGCGACGATCCCCGACGGCGCCTTCGGCTACAACGCCGCGCCGCTCACCGTGCAGGTCTCGGACCGGCGCCTGCTCGATGACGTATGCCCGGTCACGGACCTGGACCCGGAGGGCGGAGTGATACAGATCGCAGGCAGCGCGCCTCTGCATACACGCGGCCAGCGCCTCGTAGACGCGGCCGTTGAGCCTGACGAAGTGGCCGCCGGCGCCCAGGGGCAGCCAGTACAGATCGACGGCGCTGGAGCCCGGCAAGAAGTCCGGCTGCGAGGAGCGCAAGCGGATCCCGTAGCCGGTCGCGGCTACCCCGCCGCCAGCAGCGAACGGCCGTACTGCGGGTAGGTGCCGCGGTAGCCGCGGGCTCGGGCGATCGGCCGCAGCAGGCCGAAGAGCAGCGACTCGATCGCGGCCGGCGCGAGGATTGGAGGGCGACTCATCGTCGCGATTATAGGTGTGGTTCGGGCTACGCTTGCCACGATTTTGGCGCGCCTGCCCGAAAGCCTCGACGTACTTCGCACGCGGGAGTTCCGGCTGCTGTTCAGTGGGCAGGCGGTGTCCGTGCTGGGCGATCGCATGGCCCTCGTGGCGCTCGCTTTCGCGGTACTCGAGATCGGCGGCTCGGCCTCGGAGGTCGGCCTCGTGCTGGCCGCGGGGGCGTTCCCCCTGGTGGCGACCGTGCTGGTGGGCGGCGTGGTCGCCGACCGGGCCTCCCGCCGGGCCGTGATGGTGGCCGCGGACCTGGTACGGGTGGCAAGCCAGGGCGCGATGGCGGCCCTGCTCATCGCGGGAGTGGCGGAGGTGTGGATGCTCGCGCTGGTGGCCGGCGTGACCGGCGCGGCCACCGGCTTCTTCAGCCCCGCGTCGACCGGTCTACTGCCCGAGGTCATCCTCGCCGACGGGCTCTTCGCGTTGCCGTTGGCCTTCCTCGCGGCGGCCCCATCGGTGGCGCTGATCGCCTGCGGTGCGCTGCTGTCCGGCGCGGGGATGGCGCTCGCGATCTCCCTCTGGGAGTCGACGCTCCAGCGCCACGTCCCCGGCGAGTCGCTGTCCCGGGTCAGCTCCTATGACTGGTTCGGCTCGCTCGCCTTCTACCCCCTGGGGCTCGCGATCTGGGGCCCGGTAGCAGCCGTCATCGGAGTCAGCGTCTCGCTCTGGCTGGCCTTCGGCCTTGCCATCGTCGGAACCCTGATGCTGATCAGCGTCCCCGACATCCGCCATCTGCCCGCAGCCCCGCCGCCAGCGCCGGCGGCGGCGGGTCCAGCCGGAAGTCCGACGACCTAGAGCAAGAACATCGGCGGATCGAGTTCGACGTAAGCACGAGTGGGCCGGTCACCTGACCGCGATGCCGTCGCCAGCCGCCCGCAGGGCGGCGATGTCGAGCTTGCCCATCTTCAGCAGCGCTTCCATCGCGCGCCGAGCCCGCTCCGGGTCATCGTCGCCGAGCAGCTCCTCGAGGCCGGCCGGGACGACCTGCCAGCAGAGGCCGTACTTGTCGGTCACCCAACCGCACTGGCCCTCCTTGCCGCCGTCGGCCGCCAGCTTCTCCCAGTAGTAGTCGACCTCGCCCTGGTCGGCGCAGCTGATTTGGAAGGAGACGGCCTCGTCGAACTTGAACTGCGGCCCGCCGTTGATTCCGACGAAGCGCTGGCCTTCGACCTCCCATTCGACGGTTACCGCCATCCCGGCTTTGCTCGGAACGGCCTCGTTGTAGTGGATGACCCTGACGATGCGCGAATCCTCGAAGACGGACACGTAGAAGCGCGCCGCCTCCTCGGCCTCGGTGTCGAACCACAGGTTGGGGACGATCTTCTGCATGGTGCTGCCTCCTTCGCTCATTCGAATTGCTGGGTCGGTACCCGCTCGACCTCGACGCCGAGCGTCATTGCCGGCTCCGCTCGAAGACGAGGGTGGCGATGCCCTCGCCGACGGTCCCGGCCTCGGTCAGCCGCAGGCGGTGCGCGCGGCTGGTCTCGTCGAAGAGGCGCTTGCCGCTTCCGAGCAGGACCGGGAAGACCATCAGGCGCAACTCGTCGAGGAGGTCGTGCGCGATCAGGCCCTGGACGAGCTGGGCGCTGCCGGCGACCAAGATGTTCCCGTCAACCTCTTCCCTCAGCTTCCCAACCTCCTCGGCGAAGTCGCCGGAGAGGATGGTCGAGTTGTTCCAGGCGGCCTCCCGCAGCGTTGAGGAGACGACGTACTTGGGCATCAAGTTCATCCGCTCGGCGAAGCCGGCATCGTCTTCCATTGAAGGCCAGGCGGCAGCGAAGCCCTCGTAGGTGACGCGGCCGAGCAGCTGCGCCTCTGAGTTGCGGAGCTCGTCGAGCTTGAACCTGTTGCCGTCCTCCCCGCGGTCGAACTTGAACGTCCAGGCGCCATGACTGGCCCCCTCGCTGCCGCCGGGGTCCTCCATCACTCCATCCAGCGAGACGAACTCGGTTACGACGATCTTTCCCATGGTCTTCTTCCTTTCGGTTGTTTGCCGCAGGTGGTGCTGTGGGCGGACTCAGACGTGCAATGTCGGTCGGTAGATGAACTCCTGGATGTTGCCGTCGAGGGTCCGGCTCTCGATCAGCTCGAGGTCGAAGTCGGCCGCGCCCTGGAAGACGGGGTCCTCGACGGCGTCACCGCTCGCGACGGAGCTGCCGAAGCCATCGAGGCTGGAGAAGACGTCGAAGGTGTAGGTGGCGGTCATGATGCCCTCGGACCGATCACGGCAAGCGCTGGTCGGCCTCGACGTAGACCAGCAGGCGGCGAACCAGCTCCCTGGCGTGGCCGGCGTCGGCGGGGCGGCCGAAGAAGAGCGGGTGCAGGTAGAGGGGCGCAGTAATCCCCTCCAGCAGCTCGGCGATCGTCGGCGTCTTCTCACCGCGCGCCGTCGCCCGGTCGAGCATCGCCTGCAGCTGGTCGGCGCGAGTTCGTAGGGAGACCGGGGCCTCGGCGGTCGGCGCCGCCAGTGCTGCCGCGCGCATCATGATCGTCCCCAGGGGAGCGATCGCCGCGGCGAACCTGACCGCCGCCAGCTCCAGGTCGCCGCGCAGGGTCCCGGTGTCGGGAAGCGGCGCCACCTCCGCCAGTCGCTCGGCGACGACGTCGTCGACCAGCCCCGCGACGTTCCCCCAGCGGCGGTAGAGGGTGGCCTGATGGACCCCGGCGCGCTCCGCCACCCGCGGAATCGTCACCGCTTCCGGCGGCTCGGCGCCCAGCAGCTCGATCGCGGCCGCATGGACCCGAGCGCGCACCCGGGCACTGCGACCGCCCGGGCGCCGGCGCGGTTGCTCAGTGGCAGTCATCGCCTTAGAGTCTAAACGCGAAACCTTGCGCCTTTACCGGGAGTCCGGTACGTTCTTAACGCGACGTTATTTGCGTTAGATGTTCTCTCGAAAGGAACACCGACTATGTCACTCGCCCGCGTCCAGAACTTCTCCATCTCCCTCGACGGCTTCGGCACCGGCGAGGGCCAAAGCGCCGAGCTTCATTTCGGCCACGCCGGAGATCGGCTGCACCAATGGATGTTCGCGACCCGTTGGTGGCGAGGCTCCGACGGCGCAGGCGGCAGCGGCGGCATCGACGACGCCTTCGCGCAGCAGTTCGCCATCGGGATCGGCGCCGAGATCATGGGCGCCGGCAAGTTCGGTCACCCCGGCTGGCACGAGGACCCGGAGTGGAAGGGCGCCTGGGGCCCCAACCCCCCGTTCCACACGCCGGTCTTCGTCCTCACCCACCACCCACGCCCGTCGATCGAGATGGAGGGCGGCACGACCTTCCACTTCCTCGACGCATCTCCCGCCGAGGCGCTGGAGGCGGCTCGCGAGGCCGCCGGCGGCTTGGACGTGCGCATCGGCGGCGGCCCCACCGTGGTCCGCGAGTTCCTCGCCGCCGGGCTGATCGACCACATGCACATCGTCGTGGTCCCGATCCTGCTCGGCCGCGGCGTCCGCCTCTGGGACGGGCTGGAGGGCACCGAGGAAGGCTACGAGATCGAGTCCACGTCCTCGCCCAGCGGGGTCACGCATGTGACCTTCACCCGCGCGAGTGCCTGAGCCGCTGATCCGCTCGCTGTACACGACGGTCGAAGGGTTCTCCCAGCGGCGCCAGCTCGGCCGCTCGCCGATGGCGATCCGAACCCGCGACCTTCGGGTTATGAGCGCGGCCCGCTGACTCGGCTGGACTACGTGGAGCACGGTTTCAAGCGGCTTTCGCGAGATCGAGCTACGTGGGATCGCCTGGAATCCGTGGGGCACCTTGCCCCATTTCTTGCCCCAGCAGATCAGCGCGGATCACTGCCATAGGCGATGGCGCGGTGGCGGATGGCGGCGACGCGAACCGTCCGCCCGCTGTCAGTGAGCTGGTAGAGAATGCGGTACGAACCGACTCGCAGCAAGTACAGGCCGCGGAGTCTCCCGCGGAGCGCGTGCCCTGCCTGCGGGTTGCGCTCCAACAGCCCCAGGGCGTCCTCGATCGCGTCGATCAGCGGCCAGCCGAACTCGAGCAGTTCGCTGCGCGCGCGCTGGGCGAGGACGAGTCGCGCCAACGATCAGCTGGCCGTCGGCCGGCGCTCTGCCAGCTCGCCGCGAAGCTCGGCGAAGGTGATCGTCTCCCCGCGCTCGATCTCAGCAAGGCCCGCCTCCAGCGCAGAGAGTGCGTCCAGATCGGAAAGGATCTCGGCGGTCTCCTCCAGCGCCTCGTACTCATCGATCGGGACCAGGGCGGCTGCCGGGATCCCGTTGCGGGTGACCAGCACGTGGTCACGGCGGTCGCTGACATCATCGAGCAGGCTGCTGAGGTTGCTGCGGAGCTCGCGCACTGGGACGGTCTTGGCCATCGAGGCAAGTGTACAAGACCGTGTACACGGTGGCCGGGCGTTTTGCATGGGATTCGCGACGCGACAGCAACGGTAGCCTTCAGTCAATGGCCCACCACAAGCGCAAACGACCCAAGCACCGCCGCGCTGGATGCCTTCTCTGCAAGCCCCAGAAGCTGACCGCGAACGCAAAGGCTGACCGACGCAGCGAGATGCGCACCGCGCTGAAGCACGAGGCCGCCGCATGACGGCCCCCGCCGCAGGATCCGCTGATCACCGTCGTTGGCCGCGGCGCTGATTTCGTGGAACCCTCGATTGAG
The DNA here is from genome assembly GCA_963789505.1 of uncultured Solirubrobacterales bacterium. Taxonomy (GTDB): domain Bacteria; phylum Actinomycetota; class Thermoleophilia; order Solirubrobacterales; family 70-9; genus VRUE01. Next base: position 36,482 of record CAWBLE010000010.1, on the reverse strand, counting down.
ATGAGCGCGGCCAGCAGCCCGGCGAGGTCGGCTCTGAGCTCCTGCGCAGCGCTTGATCGACGCCCTCCGAGGAGGTCGACCGAAGGACTGGCGGGAAAGCCTCGTGACCGTCGGGTTCCTACCCGGACAGTCCGCTTATGAGGATGGTCCGTGAGACCCGCTGGACTACGTGGGGCACGGTTTCAGGCGGTTTTCGCGAGATCGAGCTATGTGGAGATCGTCTGGAATCCGTGGGGCATCTTGCCCCATTTCTTGCCCCAGCAGATCGCGCATAAGAGAACCGCGCCGCCGAGTTGACCGTCAGCGCCATCGGATAGACATCGCGGAGATGGCAGAAAGAATCTCCCAACTGCTGGCCACCGATGCCGCGCGGGTCAAGCTCGGGGCGCGGGGCATCTCGACCGCGGAGGCCGAGCAACTGCCGCGCAACCGCCACGCGACTGCGCGCAATCCTCGCGGCAGCGGGCAAGAGGGTGAGCGGCTCATGCTTATCGGGCAGACGGATGGGGGACGAGCCCTGACGTTGGTGATCGAGCGAACCCTCGACCCGACGACTTGGTTGATCGTCACCGGTTGGACCGCAACCGACCGCGAGCGTAGAATCCTCGATTGAGATGGCAAAGGATCCTTGGAGAGACCCTGATCCCCAGCCTGGCGACTTCGACGCCGAGTTGGACCACGCCCAGATCGAGATGCACGAGGGCAACCCCGACGCAAAGCTGTCGATCCTCGTCAGCGTCGAGGGCGACGACGTCAAGCGGCTAGAGCGCATCGCCAGCGAGCGCGGTCAGCAGCCCGGCGAAGTCGTTTCCGCGCTCCTGCGCAGCGCTTGATCGACGCCCTCCTGGATGAGGAGGTCGACCGAAGGACTGGCGGGAAAGCCTCGTGACCGTCGGGTTCCACAAGGACGGTCCGATCATGAGAATGAACCGTGAACTCGTCCGGACTACGTCGAGCACGGTTTCAAGGGGTACTCGACCGATCGAGCTACGTGGAAATCGGCTGGAATACGTGGGGCATGTTGCCCCATTTGTTGCCCCAGATCACCGCTTCGTAGCAGCGAGTGCTACGGTCGTGCACATGGCGCGAGCAGTTTCGATCCGGGAGCTAAGGAACTCCACCTCTGCCGTGGTCTCCGAACTCGAAGCCGGTGAACGATTGACGCTGACGGTCAACCGTCGGCCAGTCGCCGACATCCTTCCCCACGTCGAGGATCGCGATCCCTGGGTTCCGGCCGGCGAGCTGCGCCGCATCGTGACCGAGGCGCCCGCCGACGCCGGCCTGCTGGACGATCTCGCCGACGTCCGCGGCGCCGAGCTCGACGATTGAGCCGGGCAGTCGCCGACACCTCGATCTTCATCGCCCAAGAGGCAGGCCGAGAGCTTGGCGAGCTTCCAGAGCAGATCGCCGTTTCGGTGATCACCGCCGCCGAGCTGGAGCTTGGGGTATTACGGGCCACCGATGACGAGGCGCGAGCGATGCGACTCTCGACTCTCTCGCGGGTCCAGGCCACCTACCCCCTACTCCCTGTCGACCCCGAGGTGGCGAGCTGCTTCGCGCGGATCGCCTCGGCCGAGAAGAACCGAGGTCGTCGCCTTCGACGGCACGACACCTGGATCGCGGCAACTGCGATGCGACACGGAGTAGCGGTGCTCACCCAAGACACGGACTTCTCGTCATTCAAAGACGTAGACGTGATCCGCGCCTGACCAACCGGCAGAAAGGGGTCAGATTTCAACCGGCGTTGACAGGGGCACCTTGCCCCATTTCTTGCCCCAGGCGCCAATTCGCCTTCCCGCCGTGCCGGGGCAGTCCGCCTAGCGATCAGCGGGCCTCCAGGATGAGGTCCGAGTAGCTGCGGTCGATCAGATCCTCGCTCCTGATCCCAAAGGCATCCCATAGCTGCTGGACCTTTTGCCGCTCGTCGGCAAGGTCGGACTGCTCATGCGCGACCGCCTCGAACTCAAGGAAGTCGCCAAGACCATCGACCCAATCCAGGTGGATGCGCACGTCCCGCCACAAGAAGAGCCTCCGGCGCTTGGACACCACGGCCCGGGCTCCCAGGCTCTCCGACAGTGCCGCCTTGAGGCCCTCTGCATCCTCGACCTCGACGATGCGATAGCGGCTCAAACGCTCCCGCGGCTCGTCGGCACGGACGTAGGAGATCAGGTGCGCTGCGGCATCCCTCTCCTCTCGCAACTTGAGGCGACCGGTGGCAACGTTGAAGTAGGTGTCACGCTGGATCAGCTCGCCGCGATCGTCTGCCCCGAGCGCCTCACACAGGGCCAGCGACTGCGCCCGATCGCCGTCGCGGGCTTTCAACTCGACGTTCCGTCGTGGCTCCGACGAGTTAGCTACGGGCCTCGCCGTCCCAGTAGTCCACGGCGTCTCCGCGGTGGAAAGAGGCGGAAAAGCCGTCCCCGGCGGGAAGCCGCTCGGCTGCACGTACCTTTTCGGAGTCGGGATAGACGACGATGTCCGGTCGCCCGCTGTTGCTCACGGCGAGAAAGCGAACGACCTCCTGGGTCCGGTTGAGGAGCTGGTGGGCACCCTCTTCTCCCAGAGGAAATCGAACCGCATCCCCCTCCTCCAGGTCACGTATGCCAGCCGGGGTTCGGAGGCTGGGCCTTCCCGAGAGGACGATCACCAGCTCCTCGTCGGCGAGATGGAAGTGGTAGGGATAGGCGGCCTCTCCCGGCGGGATCTCCCAGATGCTCGCGCCGATTGATTCCATGCCGAGCTCGGAGCCGATCCGCGCTCGCCGCGATCGAAAGCCAGCCGGAGCCTCTCGGTCCTGGAAGTCTGCGGTCCGGATATTCATCATTGCCATTGCGGTCGCAGCCTATCTGTGCTCCCGAAGGCCTGGATGCGACGCAACGGATAGTCTGAGTCTCTTGACGGACCACGAGTGGGTACATCTCACCGCCGAGCAGCTCAGTGCGGATCCGGCGTTGACCACGGCGGTCGAGCGCTTCAACGCTCCGTCGGGGCGTGCCGGAGATTTGGCCGCCGCGTGGCTTAAGGAGGGCGCCCTCAAGGAGATGAGCCACATCGCGACCTACGTGCTCGTCATGGCGGGCGAAATCGCCGGCTTCTACTCCCTCGGCATGAGCGAAGTCGAGCTACGGACAGAGCAGCGCAAGAAGCTCTCCGCAAGGCATCCGCGTCAAGGAGCGGCGCTGATCCTCTGGCTCGCCCGGGCGGATGACGCCGACATCGACGCTGCGATGATTCTGCGCCACGCGGTCGGCATCGCCCAGATCGGCGCTCGCCACGTCGGCGCGGCTGTCATCGCGATAGACCCATTCGACGCCGCCATGGAGACCTATTGGCGTCAGCGCTTCGGCTTTCGCAGTTCGCTCACCAAGCGCAGAGATGCCGACGGAATTCAGCGAAGTCGGCTCTGGCTGCCGCTCGTCGGCGGTTAGGCGCGCTGGCCAACCCGCGCGCTCGGCCGGGTCGTTTCGGCGACGTAGCGCTCGGCGTTCAAGCAGAACTCGCGCCAGCGCTCGTCAAGACGAGCCTTCTCCAGCTCGTCCGCGTCAATTGTCGTCGGCGTCTCGACGGCCTTCTCGGGGTCGACCGACGCTGCGAGAACGTTTCTGCGGTCACTATCCATGAGGAATAGCGGGGGCAGGATTCGAACCTGCGACCTTCGGGTTATGAGCCCGACGAGCTACCTGGCTGCTCCACCCCGCGGCGTCTGCCCATGCTAGCAATGGGGCGGCGAGGGGCAAAGCCGGCAGTTTGGCTCGCAGGCGGGCTTGCGGGTTATTTCACGCGGTAGCGCTCGGGGACGTAGGTCTGGGTGTCGGCCGGCGGGCGGACGTAGGCGCGGTCCTGGCGGGGCGGGAACTCGATCCGCTCGTGGTCGATGGGCTCGTAGGGGACCTGGTCGAGCAGGTGGGCGATCAGGTTGAGGCGGGCGGTGCGCTTGTCATCGGCCTCGACCACGAACCAGGGCGAGTCCTTGCTGTCGGTGTAGGCGAACATCTCGTCCTTGGCCTCGGCGTAGTCGACCCAGCGGGCACGGGCCTCGACGTCGACCGGGCTGAGCTTCCAGCGCTTCGCCGGATCCTTCTCCCGCGCCTTGAAGCGGCGCTCCTGCTCCTCGTCGCTGACCGAGAGCCAGTACTTGACCAGGACGATGCCCGAGCCCTGGATGATCCGCTCGAACTGCGGGCAGGTGCGCATGAACTCCCCGTACTCGGCGTCCGTGCAGAAGCCCATCACCCGCTCGACCCCGGCGCGGTTGTACCAGGAGCGGTCGAAGAGGACCATCTCACCGGCCGCCGGCAGGTGGGCGACGTAGCGCTGGAAATACCACTCGCCGCGCTCGCGGTCGCTCGGCGTGCCGAGCGCGGCGGTGCGCACGACGCGCGGGTTCGTCCGTTCGGCGATGCGCCGGATCACGCCGCCCTTGCCGGCCGTGTCGCGCCCCTCGAACAGCACAACCACCCGGACCCCCTCCCGCACGATCCATTCCTGCAGGCGGACCAGCTCGACCTGCAGACGCTTCAACTCCTTTTCGTAACCGGACCTGCTGAGCACCTCGGTCTTCACATAGCGACCTTAACTAGAGTGCCGCTGCCCATGGCGGAGAAAGCTCAACGGGTCGCGGTGATCGACATCGGCAGCAACTCGACGCGGCTGCTGATCGCCGATGTCGACGGCGGCGTCTCCGTAGCCGAGCGGCAGAGCCGCGTGACCCGCCTCGGCCGCGGCGTCGACCTCTCCGGCCAGCTCGCCGACGAGGCGATCGAGGCGGCCTGCGGCGTGATCGGCGACTACGTCAGGATCTGCCGCGAGAAGGAGGTCGAGCGGGTCGCCGCGATCGCCACCAGCGCCGTCCGCGACGCCTCCAACGGCAGCGCCTTCGTCGCCGAGCTGCGCGAGCGCTTCGCCCTCTCCGCCCGCGTCCTCGACGGCGAGGAGGAGGCCCGCCTCACCTACCGCGGCGCCACCGCCGAAAACACGCCCGCGCAGCCCACCCTGGTGATCGACATCGGCGGCGGCTCGACCGAGATGATCGTCGGCACGGGCAGCGAGGTCGCCTTCCACGCCTCGCTGCAGGCCGGCGTCGTCCGCCACACCGAGCGTCACATAAGCGGCGACCCGCCGACCGCAGTCGAGCTCGAGGCCCTGGCGACCGACGTGCGGGCGTTGATCGCCGCCGCCCGGGCCAACCGCGATGACGCCATCGCCACCGCGGGCATCGCCGTCGCCGGCACCCCCACCTCGCTCGCCGCGGTCGAGCTCGGGCTCGAGCCCTACGATCCGGCCCGCGTGCACGGCCACGTCCTCACGCTCGACAAGATCCAGCGCCAGCTCTCCCGCTTCGCCTCGGCGCCGCTCGCCGAGCGCGCCGCGATCCCCGGCCTGCACCCCGACCGGGCGCCGACGATCATCACCGGCTGCGTGATCCTGGTCGAGGCGATGCGCGCCTTCGCGCTCGACGAGATCGGAACCTCTGAGCACGACATCCTCTACGGGATGGCGCTCGAGACGGCATCCGCCTGCGGTTAGCTACGCATGAACACGGTGCGGCGAAACCCGTGGGACCCGTTGTACAGAGGGGTTTTCGGCACCCGTCCAGTTGGGTAAAGATGTCGCTCGAACCCCGAAAACTTGGTAAAGTCCCTCTACCGAGTTGTTAGTAGGGGCAAAAGAGGCTCCTAGACATTTCGGATAGGCGAGCGCATACTCGTCACATCGGGGAAGAGGTGAGGACGAGAGTCCCGACCACGGATCCGATCATAGGGTTCAGGCGATTGCCGCATCATGGCGCCTCCCGCCGTCTGAGTCCATCGAATAAGCACTGGTCCCAAGAGACGTACCCCTGCCCGTCCTGAGGGACCAACTTGGATCGACCGCCAGCGATGGCGGTCGATTCTTGTCTGGGCCCAGGCAATGCTCCAATCTGGCCAGCCAGCCAGGTTTGGCTTTATCAAGCCAAATTAGACTTGCGCGGGTAGACGACCTCGGGGTCGGTGAGGACGTTGACCAGGGTCGGCCGGCCGGACGCGAAGGCCCGCTCGAGGGCCGGCCGCAGCTGCTGCGGATCGCTGACGACGACCCCGTCGCAGCCCAGCGCCTCAACCACCTTCTCGTACGGAGTCTCCGGCCTCAGCTCAGCCGCGACCGAGTATCCGTAGAGGAATTTCATCGGGTGATGCTCGAGCGCCCAGATGCCGTTGTTGCCCATCACGCCGACCACAGGAAGGCCGTGACGCGCCAAAGTGTCGAACTCCATGCCGGCGAAGCCGAACGCCCCGTCACCGAGCAGCAGGCAGACCTGCCGGTCCGGATGCGCGAGCTTGGCGCCGATCGCCTGGCCGGGCCCGGCGCCGAGGCAGCCGAACGGCCCGGGGTCCATCCAGCAGCCCGGCTCGAAGGTCTCGATGAAGCGGCCGGCGTAGGAGACGAAATCGCCGCCGTCGCCGATCACGATCGCGTCGCGGTCGAGTACCTCGCCCAGCTCCTTGTAAACGCGCACCGGGTGCAGCGGCGAGCGCCCGTCGTCGAGCTCCTCCCGCTCCGCCGCCCGCTTCTCCGCCTCGACCCCGCGCAGCTGCTCGAGCCAGCCATCGGTGCGGCCGCGGCTCTCGCCCGCCGACTCGGCCAGCGCCGCCAGCGTCGCGGCGACGTCGCCGACCAGGTCGACCGTCGGCGCCCGGTTCGCGGTCAGCTCGTTCGCCGCGGCGTCGAGCCGGATCAGCTTCGTCTCCTCGCCGAAGCTGCCGCCGAAGCCGAGCCGGAAGTCGATCGGCACGCCGACCACCAGCGCCACATCGGCGCCCTTCAGCCCGGCGCCGCGCGCCCGGCTGAAGGCGAGCTCGTGGTCGGCGGGCAGGCAGCCGCGCCCGAGGCCGTTGAGAAAGACCGGAATCCCGAGCGCCTCGGCCAGCGCCCGTAGCTGCCCCTCGCCGCGGCCCCAGTAGAGCCCGCTGCCGGCCATGATCGCCGGCCGCTCGGCGCCGGCCAGCAGCGCCGCCGCCTCCTCGACCCCGGCCGCCGGCCCGGGCTCCACGCGCGCCGCGACCGGAACCTCGGCCTCGGCCTCGCTGAAGACGACGTCGAGCGGGTAGTCGACGAAGGTCGGGCCGAAGGGCGCGCTCAGCGCCAGGTCGAGCGCCGCCGCGGTCCGCGCCGCGATCGCCCCGGTGTCCTTCACCGTCTCCGCCGACTTGACCAGCGGCGAGACGAAGGGCAGGTGGTCGATCTCCTGCAGCGAGCCCGATCCCCAGCGCAGCTCCGGCGCCCGCCCGCCGAGCACGCAGACCGGTGAGCAGTTGGCCTGCGCGCCGGCGATCGCGCTGATCCCGTTGGTCACGCCAGGCCCGGCGGTCAGCGCCGCGACCCCGACCCGTCGCGTCGCCTTGGCGAAGCCCTCGGCGGCGAAGACCGCCGACTGCTCGTGGCGCACGTCGACGATCTCGATCCCCTCGGCCTTGCAGCCGTCGTAGATCGAGAAGAGGTGCCCGCCCGAGAGCGTGAAGAGGTGGCTGACGCCCCTCGACTTCAGCGCCTGCGCAACGAGTCGCCCCCCGTGCTCGGACATTCATCGAGCCTATCGGCGGGGGTACCATCGCTGACGCCCGGGTGGCGAAACTGGCAAAAGCGGCGCACTTAAAATGCGCTGCCCCTCACGGGGCTTGCGGGTTCGAGTCCCGCCCCGGGCACTCCCCTCCGCCGCGCCGCCGGGATTCGGCGTCTAAATCCCGGGTAAATGTTTGTACGGAGCGCAACTATGGCGCTGTTACGGTGTCCACTTAGAAGACGACGCCATTCGCAACGCCTTTCCCTGGAGGAAGCTTGGAGGCATCGGCTCTAACCCACGCCAGTCAGCGCGGACTTCTCGCCCGCCGCTCCCCACTGCTCAAGCTGCAGGGGGACGCAAAGTTGATCGCGATGGCGCGCAGCGGCAACGCCGGCGCCTTCGAGACGATCGTCGACCGCTACCAGGCGCGCCTGCTCGGTTTCTGCCGCCAGATGCTGAAGTCGACCGAGGACGCCGAGGACGTGCTCCAGGAGGTCTTCGTCAACGCATACCGGGCGATGCTCGCCGACGAGCGCGAGATCAACCTGCGCCCGTGGCTCTACCGGATCGCCCGCAACCGTTGCCTCAACCACCTGCGTAAACCGACCGCCGACGCGCAGGAATCGATGGACATGGTGCCGACCGTCGAGGCCGCCTCGACCGCCGAGAGGGTCAGCAACCGCGAGGAGTTCCGCCAGCTGCTCACCGACGTCGGCAAGCTTCCCGAGACGCAGCGCACGGCGCTGCTGCTGCGCGAGATGGACGCGATGTCCTACGAGGAAATAGCCGCGACGATGGAGACCAGCGTGCCCTCGGTCAAGTCGCTGCTGGTACGGGCGCGGATCTCGCTTGCCGAGGCGAGCCAGGCGCGTCAGCTGACCTGCGGCGAGGTGCGGCTCGAGCTGGCAGAGGCGGCCGAGGGGCTGCGCAAGGTCTCCGGCCCGGTCCGCCGCCACGTCCGCGACTGCGAGGAGTGCGCCGACTTCCGCTCCCAGGTCCGCTCTAACGACAAGGTGATGGCGGCGCTCTTCCCGGCCGGCGCCTTGGTCGCACTCAAAGGCCTCATCCTCGGCAAGCTCGGCATCGGCGGCGCGAGCGGCGCATCCGCCGGCTCCGGCAGCGCCGCCGGCGCGGGCGCGACCGCTTCCGCTGCTTCCGCCGGCGCCACCGCATCGGCCGGCGCGGGCGCCACCGCGGCCGCAACGGCGACCGGAGCCGGAGCCGTCGGCGCGGTCGGCAGCGCGCTCGGTGGCGGCGGAGCCGCCGGCGGGATCGGCGCGGTCGGCGGGGCGCTCGGCGCCAAGGCTGTCGCCGGGGTCGTGACCGCCGCGGTGATAACGGCCGGCGCGGTCGAGGTCAACCAGAAGGCCGACACGAGCCCGACGCCGCGGACCAGCCCGCCCGCCCACGTCTCCACGGTGCAGCGCGGCCCGCTCGCACTCGCCCCGAGCCAGATCGCTCCCGCGCCTCAGCCCGAGCCGCAGGCGGTAGAACTGACCGCGGCCCCGGCGCCGGTCGAAGATCCAGCCCCGGCGCCCGCCGATCCGGCCCCCGCCCCGGCGACCGAAACGACCGGCGGCACGGAAGCGGCCGGCGCTCCGGACACCTCGGCCGACGATTCCAACCCGCCCGCGAAAGCGACGACGCCGAAGCTCACCGCCGCGAAGGCGCCCGCCGCGACCGCCGGCGCGCCGGCCGGCGGCGAAACCGTCGTCGTCACCGTCGGCGGCGAAGTGCCGCCGGCCGCGGAGGCCTCGCCCCCGGCGGAAGCAAGCCCGCCGCCCGCCGCAAGCCCGCCACCGGCCGAAGCGACGCCCCCGGTCGAATCGCCCCCGCCCGCGGCGACCGGCGAAAGCGGCGGTGGCGCAGGCTCCTACTCTTCCTCCTCCGGCGCCGAAGCCGAAAGCTCCCCGGCCACCGGCGACGCCGAGTAGCGCCAGACCCGCCTAGCCCAGGCCGATCACTTTCAGCCGCCGCATCAGGCACTTCGCCGCGAAGGCGCGGGTCTCGGCGATCGAGAAGCCGAACAGTTCGTAGTCCTCCTCCGCGGGCGCCCATGGCGGCGAGAGCACGCCCTCGGCCGCCGGCACGGCTTCCTCCAGGGCGCGCTGGATGGCGGTCTTGTAGCGCGGGTCTTCGTGCGCCTTCTCGCGCAGAAAGACCGAGCCGAAGGCGACGTGACGGTGCTCGTCGCGGGCGACGTTCTGGAAGCCCGCGACGAAGCCCGGCAGGGTCCCTTCGCGTTCGTTGAAATCCATGATGAAGTGTTGGCCGGTGAGCGCCAGCATCCCCTCGATCACCATGTGGTAGATCGTCACCGCCTCGACCAGCGCCTCGGTGTCCCCAGGCTCGGCCGAGAGCCGCTCGGTGCGCCGCTTCAGCATCTCGTCGAAGAGGCGGCCGAAGTTCTCGTTGAGGTGCTCTGAAGTCTCCGCCAGCATCTCGGTCAGGCCGTCGGCCTCGAGCACACCGACCTCGCGGTAGAAGCGCTCGAAGAAGCGCACGTGGCGGGCCTCATCGGCGATCTGCGTGCAGAGGAAGATTTTCTGGTCCTCAGTCGGGGCGGCGCGCATGATCGGCCCCAACTCCTCGGCGACCTTCTGCTCGCCGATGAAGAATGAGGAGAGCCCGTACATGCGCTGGAAGCGCTCCTCGGCGTCGATCCGCTCGTGCCAGTCCTCGCGGTCGCGACTGAAGTCGAGCTCCTGGGTCTGCCACTGCTGACGCTCCCAAAGCCCGTAGAGCTCCCCGTAGTCGAGCAGCTTGATGTCGGCCGTGCGGTCGGCCGCCTCGTTCAGGGCGGGATCGGCGGTCGCCTGGAAGTCGGCCCGCTCGGTCCGCGACTGGGTTCCGGTTGACTCCGTGGTTCCGATCGGCTCAGATGGCATGGGTATCGCCGGGTTTCAGCAAGACGACCTGGGAGGAGGTCTGCGACTCGACCTCGGCCTTGAAGGCGCCGCTGTCGGTCTCGATCGGAGGGAAGGTGTCGTAGTGCATCGGGATCACCGTGCCGGCGCCGACGAACTCGGCCGCGACGACCGCGTCGTGGCGATCCATCGTGTAGTGGCCGCCGATCGGCAGCATCGCGACGTCGACCGGGTTGCGCTCGGCGATCAGCTTCATGTCGCTGAACAGACAGGTGTCGCCGGCGTGGTAGACGGTCTTGCCGCCGATGTTGATCAGCAGGCCCGCGGGCATGCCGATCGAGGTCCCGTGCTCGGCATTGAACAGCGCCTCCGCGGAGCCGGGCAGGGTGCTCGTGTGCCAGGCGGGGACGAGCTTGATCCAGCCCCACTCGAAGCGCACCGTGCCGCCGAGGTTCGGATCGGAGACCTCCTTGACGCCCTTCGACTTGAACCATTCGGCGAGCTCGACGACGGCGACGCAGTGGGCGCCGGTGCGCCTGGCGACGGGCGCCGCGTCGGCCATGTGGTCGGCGTGGCCGTGACTGATCACGATGTGGGTCGGCTCGACTTCCTCGCCGGTGTGGACCGCCGCCGGGTTGTTCGGCTTGAGGAACGGGTCGACGAGCACCGTCGTCGCCCCCTCGCTCAGCTCGAAGCACGAGTGGCCGTGGAATTTGATCTCCATCTTCAGCTCTCTCCTTCCGGGCCGTAGCCCTCGTTGTCGGGGCCCGCGCCCTCGCTCATCTCCTCTTTCAACGCCCAGCCGACGGCGACTCCGACCATCATCCCGATCCGCGCCTCCTCGGCGAGCAGGGTGCGCACGGCGGCGATCCGCTGCTCGGGGTCGGGGACGGTCGCGGCCTTGAGCGACTCGGACTCGTGCGACTCGCCGAACCAGCCGCCCTCGGCCAGGGCGGCGCCGAGCACGCGCTGCAGCTGCGGCGCCGCGCGGGCGACGATCGTCTCCGCCTCGGCGAAGCGCTCGGCCTCGGCAAGCCGCTCGATCGCTGCTTCGAGCCGCTGCTGCTCGGTCTCATCGGCGGCCATCGCAGCCCAGCCTAGACGTGCCGCACGGTCGAGGCGATGAAGCCCGCAAGGCCGCCCACCGCGCCGCCGACGAGGCCGGCGAAGACGTTGGCGGTCGACTCGAAGATCGGCAGCGCGAGCAGGACCGCGGCGGCGACGACGACGCCGATCCGGTCGTAGTCCTGGTCGACCGCTCCGCGCGCCTCGGCGCGGCGCAGGGCGAACCAGGCGGCAAGCGCGCCCAGCGCCATCCCGTTGCCGCCCGCGATCACAACCACATCGGAACCGGCGGCGGCGATGCCGCCGGCCGCCACCATCCCCAGCGCGCCGCAGGCGAGCAGCAGGACGGCGGTCGCGGCGCTGCCGAGGCGGCGCTCGACGCCGATCCCGAAGATCGCCAGGGCGACCGCGACGACGAAGAGGTAGCCGACGTCCAGGTAGGCGAAGGGCGCGGTCAGGTAGCGCCACCACTGGTCGTCGAGCGGGACGATCAGGCCGCCGTAGGTGTCGAGGGCGCCGCCGCTCGCGCGCTCGACCAGGAGCAGCAGAGCCGAGCCGAGGATCGCCGCCAGGGTCGCGTAGGGCCGTGCCGTCCGTTCGCCGCCGCGCGAGCGCAGCTTGACCCAAAAGAGCCGCCCGGCGCCGCCGCGGCGCGGCTTCGCCTCGAGCCCGTCGCCGCGCCGCTCCAGCTTCGGCGCCCGCTTGCGCAGGCGTGCGCCGCAGTACGGGCACTCGGTTACGTAAGGACTGACCTCGGAGCCGCAGTTCTTGCAGATGACGCTGAGCTCAGTCTCGCTCATGGTCGATCGAGGATAACCGCCCGGTAGCGGCCGCTCGCCGCCCCTCGCCGGTGGCATACTGCGCGAACCCCATCTTCAAGGAGGAATCGAGCGTGGAGTTGAAGAGTCTGACCGAGCAGAAATCGCTTCTGGCCGAGCTGGCGCCAGGCAAACGCACCCGGCTGCGCCGCCTGCTGTTCGAGTTCGGCCCGGGCAACGGCACCCTGATGCTGCTGCCGATCGACCAGGGCATCGAGCACGGCCCGCGCGACTTCTTCCCCAACCCCGCCTCGAAGGACCCCGACTACCAGTTCCGGCTCGCCGCCGAGGCCGGCTACTCGGCCCTCGCCTGCCAGATCGGGATGGCGAGCAAGTACTACCCCGACTACGCCGGCCAGGTGCCGCTGATCCTCAAGGTCAACGGCAAGACCGACATCCCATCCTCGGCCGAAGCCTTCTCGACCTGCAACGCCAGCGTCGAGGACGCGGTGCGGCTCGGCGCCGACGCGGTCGGCTACACGCTCTACGTCGGCTCACCGCGCCAGGACCAGGACCTGGCCCAGCTGCGCGGCGTGCGCGAAGACTGCGACCGCTTCGGGATGCCACTGATCGTCTGGTCCTACCCGCGCGGCGAAGCGGTCGACGGCAAGGGCGGCCCGAACTCCTTCTACGCGATCGACTACGCGGCGCGGATGGCGATGGAGATGGGCGCCGACGTGGTCAAGCTCAACATGCCGAAGATCGACCCGGCCAAGGACAAGGACGCGCCCGCTCCATACAACGAGATGGAGATCGACCAGGCGGGAGCGATTCAGCACTGCGTCGAGTCGGCGGGACGGGCGCTGGTCGTCCTCTCCGGCGGCTCCAAGGTCGACGACGACGTCGTCCTCAACCACTGCCGCGAGGTCATGCAGGCCGGCGGCAGCGGCGTGATCTTTGGCCGCAACGTCTGGCAGCGCGAGTGGAACGAGGCGCTCGAGATCATCGCGCAGATCAAAGAGACGCTGCTCGGCAACGTGCGCCGCACCCCCTGAGGCGCGGCTGGACAGGCAGCGCGGCCCTGTTGGTCGTGGTCGCGGTGCTGGTGCTGCGGCCGTGGGAGGCCGAGCCGAGCGCCGGGCCGCCGGTGGCGACCGCGCTGGTGACGCGGGTCGTCGATGGGGACACGTTCGAGGCGCAGATCGGGGACGCGGTCGAGGACGTGCGCTTGATCGGGGTCGACACGCCGGAGACGGTCAAGCCGGACACGCCGGTGCAGTGCTTCGGCGAGCGGGCTTCGCACTTCGCGAAACGGCGGCTGAGCGGACAGCGGGTGCGGCTCGTGTTCGGGGTCGAGCGGCGCGACATCTACGGGCGGCTGCTCGCCTACGTCCATCTCGGCGGGCGCTTCTTCAACCCGATCCTGCTCCGCCGCGGGCTCGCCCGCACCTTGACGATCTCGCCCAACGACCGCTACGCGGCGCGTTTCCGTCGCATCGAGCTGGCCGCCGCGCGGGCCGGGCGCGGGCTCTGGGGCGTCTGTCGATAGTGACCAAGCTCACAGCTTGAATCGTGCAGGCGTTCGTGCGCCTTGCTACGGTGCGCCGCGCGGTCTCCGGGCCGCTCCCTATGAGAATGCGTCAGAGCATCAACCACTTCGAGGTCGCCTTCGAGCAGGAGACGAGCTTGGAGCGCCGCCGCCGCGAGCAGCTGCGCCGTCGCGCCGCGAACCGCTCGCGCGAGCGCCGCATCGTCCGCAACGAACAGCACGGCAAGGTGCGTTTCAGCGTGCTCGCCGTCTGCCTGACGGCGACCGTCGCCATCGTCGTCGTCTCGATGTTCGAGGCGCTCTCGTTCCTGATGGCCTGAGCGACGGCTGGCGTGACGCGAACCGCTGTCCAGGTTGAATAGACTCGCGCGCCGATGGCAAGACGCTCACTGAAGCCGCAGCTGAACCAGATCCGCGCCTGGGTCCGCCAGGGCCGCACGGACGCCTGGATCGCCCACCAACTTGAAGTCTCCGCCTCGGAGCTGCGCGAGTTCCGCAAGCAGCACGACCTCAACGCCGACAGCGAGGAGGCCGGGACCGGCGAGGTCGACCTCCGCGACGAGATCGAGGCCGAGGTCGAGGCGGCGACGGCCGAAGAGGCCGCCGAAGAGGAGGAGGCCGACGAGGACGAGTCGAGCGACGAGGACGAGAGCGAAGAGGAGGGCGACGAGGAGAAGCCCGCCCGCCGCTCGCGCAAACCGAAAGCCAAAGCCGACGGGGATGACGACGACGAAGAGGAGTCGGGTGGCACGCGCCCCCGCCGCCGCCGTCGTCGCGGCCGACGCGGCGGGCGCGGCCGGCGCAAAGAGCTCGAGGCGACCTTCGATCACGGCGAGCGCGACGGCTACGGCCTCTGGCTCGACGCGGCGGTCAAGGACAACCCCGTCTACACCGAGCACTGGGCCGGCAAGAGCGACGTAACCGTTCGCATCGATGCCGACCAGATCGTGATCCGCCGTGCCGGCGAGAGCGGCGCGGGCGGCGGCGAAGACTCAGACGACTAGCTGGCGACCGCCGGCAAAGTCGGTGGCGCCGCGTAGGTAGAGGAAGAAGGCGGCGTCGGCGAGCGACTGCCCGTCGCCCGACAGCCCCGGGGCCACATCGGCCGCGACCCGCTGGCACCAGTCGGTGCCGCACCCGTAGAGCCCCGCCAGCTCGGCGGCGGCGAAGGTCGGCCCGATCCGGCGCCGCAGCTCGTCCTGGATCGCCGCGACGACCCGGTCCGCCAGCCGCCGCTCGCGCGGCGCCTCGACCGCGCGAAGCGCCCGCAGTCCCTCCTCCCACTGAAACAGCGCGTTCTCGAGCGGATAGGCCATGCGTCCCAGCCTAGCGACCGGCCCCCGGTCGCTTCCGGTGCGCCTTTCCTACCTCATGAGTGGGAAAGGCGCACCGGAAGCGCGGGTCAAGCAGAGGGTTGGTGGGGGATTTCCAGCAGGGGGGCGTTGCCCGGGCCGCAGGCACCGGGATCGAGGCGACCGTCGATGCGCCAGACGGTGACCGGGCCGCTGCGGTCGATCGCAGTTACGGCGGGCTCGCCGCGGAGCCAGCGGGCCTCGGGCGAGGCGACCGGGTCGCCGGGCTCGATGAAGTTGAGCAGCGGCGTGGTGACCAAGTAGTCGAGCTCGGCGGCGTTGACGGCGGTACGGAAGCCGGCGCAGGTCGGAATCGCGTTGAAGGCGCCGTGCGGGCCCTCGACGCCTAGGTAGCGCACGCGATTGGAAAGGTCGGCGCCGTAGAAGCCGTACTCGAGGAAGCCGGCGGTGGTGCCGGCAAGGCCGATGCGGGCGTCCTCCACCCCCCTTGCCCAACGGTAGGCCGAGTCGAGGTGCATGCCGGGAATGCTCGCCGCGGGGTCGGCGTTGGCGAAGCGGTCCTGCAGGTAGTCGCGCTGGACCGGATTGCCGATCGCCGCGACCAACAGGGCGAGGGCGGCAAAGCCGGCGATCATGATGCCGCGCCCGAGGCCGCGGGAGCGGGCGAAAAGCAGGGCGGCGGGGATCAGGACGAAGAGCAGGGCGATCAGCCAGCCGGCGAGGCGGTCGGGGTCGCGCAGGGCGGCGTCGGCGCGGTTGGTGGCCACCAGAAGCAGCAGGAGGGCGCCGAGCAGGCTCCAATCCCAAGGGACCATGGCGGTTCGGCCGCGGGTCCTGTCGGGGGGGAGGGGCCCCGGGGCTTCGCTGGGTTTTTCGCCTGAATCGCCGACAGCCGTCCGAGATTGTTCCTGGGGCGAAAAAGAGGACGCCGCTGTGCCCCGGGACCCCTCCCCCGCCACCCGCGGATGAGGCCGAAGTCCGGGACCGCCGAAGCGAGAGAAGACCCACGGGCAACAGGGTCAAGCCGGCAAGCAATGCTGGGATTGCATAGCGGATGTTGATGCCGAAGCCGGTGGGGGCGCCGTCGGCGCCGGCGGCGCTGAGCGGCGTGAAGAGGTAGGCGAGGAGGCCGAAGAGGGCTACGCCGCCGATCCAGCGGAGGACTCGCGGGCGGCCCCAGACAAAGGCGGCGAGGGCGCCGCCCACGGCGGCGGCGATCACGAGCGGCCAGAGGGCGCCGAAGGCCTGGTGCAGGCCGGGCTCGAAGTACTCGCGCCAGACGCCGGTGTCGGTGGCGTAGTGGGCGATGCTGAAGTCGGGCCGGCCGCTCTGCAGGCGCTCGGGATGCGGCAACGAGATCGGCCCCAGGTGCTCGAGCTGGGGCAGCGGGTTGCCGGCGACAATCAGGTTGCGCAGGTACCAGTAGCCGCCGCCCGCGAGCCCGGCCGCGAACCACCAGCCTGCCGCCGCCCAGCGGCGTCCGCTCGGGGCCAGCACGATCACGGCCAGCGTCAAGGCGGCGGCCATCGCCAGCGCAGTCGACTTGGTGCCGACAGCCATGCCCACAGCCAACCCCGCGACGGCGAGCGGGAACATCGTGGCCGCGGGTCCTGTCGGGGGGAGGGGGTACCGGGGCTTCGCTGGGTTTTTCGCCTGAATCGCCACCGGCCGTCCGAGATCCTGGTTGGGGCGAAAAAGAGGACGCCGCTGTGCCCCGGCACCCCCTCCCGCCACCCGCGGGAGAGACGCTTTCCAGTTGATGAGGATGGCAATCGCCGCCAGCAATAGAGCCGCCGCCATCAGGTCGTTCTTGGCGGCTCCCGGCTCGCGGACAACGAGCGTGTGGCACTCCAAGATCACGGCGGCGGCGACGGTCGTCAGCGGGGCGCGGCCGTAGGGGCGGCCGATGCACCAGGCCGCGAGGAAGGCTATCCCGAGCCAGCCAAAGTTGAGGAACAGGCTCAGCGTGTCCCGCCCAGTGAGCAGAATCCCGACGCTGTGCAGGAGCTCCGAGTTCTGCGGGTAGAACCAGTTGGTGAAGACCGTCTCCGTGTAGTGCAGCCCCGTCACCGAGTGGCTCTGCGCGATGTCGACCGCGAACGGCAGGTGGTACCAGAGGGAGTCGAAGTTGAAGACACCCCGACTGAGCGCATCCGTCGCCGTCAGCCCCCAGTGCGCGAAGACGAGGGCAATAACCCCGACAGCCACAAATGACGCTGCCCCCGGCGCGGCGGGTCCTGTCACGGATTTGGAACCACCACCCCTGCGGTAGCTAAAGCTTCCTCGGGGTGGTCCCCCAAATCCGCGCCACCCACCGCGACCGAACGCGACCGTTGCTGCGACCAAGGCGGCAGCTGCAACGAGCGTGCCCGCGTAGAAGAGGCTGACCGCGCCCAACAGCTCGGACAGCCAGATCAGCAAAGCAACGCCGACGATTGCCTCAACCAGCAGAGCTGGAGCACCCTCCCAGGCGGGCATCAGCCACCGCCTCAACCCGACCGCGGACACCCCCAGCGAGAGAACCAGGGCCACCAGCAAGGCGGCGCTGAGAATGTAAGAGCCAAGGCTGACCATCAGAGAGTGGCTGCAAACTAGACGGTTGACTGCGAATTAACGTGCTCGCGGGGGCGCGACTGGCCAAGCTGGGCGGCGCACGCGACCGCAAGCGCGTAGCAGCGCTACGCGCGAGGATCGTGGGTGGGGGTCACCCGTCACCGAGGCCGTGGACGACGATCGGCGTCTCGCCTTCCGCGACCATGCCCTGCGCGCGCGCCCGGCGGTTGAGCACGATCGGGTCGTCGGCGGTCTGGATCCGCTTGTGCAGGCGCTTGTTTTCGCGCAGCATCTCGTGCAGTTCGGCCTTGGCCGCGGTCGTCGCCGTGTAGGTCTTGACGAAGTCGATCGCCGGGTTCAGATACGAGTAGAGGACGGCGGCGAGGACCAGCGTCAGCGCGATCCGCCCCACGCGGTCCCAGCGGATGCGACTGCCGCCGCGGCGGGCGGCGGGCTTGCGGCGGGCGGCCGGGCGGCGCTTCGGGCGCGAGGTCGTCCTGCTCGCCGGCCTGGAACGGGTCGCCATACCCAGACCTACGCGGCCGGGGGCCGCATTCCTGCATCTAGCCGGCGTGCTGGACGAATGCCTGCAGGCCGGGGAATTCCGCCGAACCGCCCAACTCTTCCTCGATTCGCAAGAGGCGGTTGTACTTGGCGACGCGGTCTGAGCGCGACGGAGCGCCGGTCTTGATCTGTCCGGCGCCGGTGGCGACTGCGAGGTCGGCGATCGTCGTGTCTTCGGTCTCGCCCGAACGATGCGAGATCACCGCCGTGTAGCCGGCCTCGCGGGCGATCCGGATCGCCTCCAGGGTCTCACTCAGAGTGCCGATCTGGTTGACCTTGACCAGGATCGAGTTGCCGACGCCGAGCTCGATCCCGCGCCGCAGGCGCTCGGGGTTGGTGACGAAGAGGTCGTCGCCGACCAGCTGCACGCGGTCGCCGAGCTTCTCCGTGAGCAGCTTCCAGCCGTCCCAATCCCCCTCGTCCATGCCGTCCTCGATCGAGACGATCGGGTAGCGCTCGCAGGCGTCCGCCCAGTAGGCGGCCATCTCTGCCGAGGAGAGCGTGCGGCCCTCGTGCTCGAGCGCGTATGCGCCCCCCTCGAAGACCTCGCTGGTCGCCGGGTCGAGCGCGATGAAGACGTCGGAGCCGGGCTCGTAGCCGGCCGCCTCGACCCCGGCGAGCACCGCCTGCAGCGCCGCCTCGTTGGACTCGAGGTCGGGGGCGAAGCCGCCCTCGTCGCCGACCGCGGTCGAGAGCCCCTTCGAGGCGAGGCTCTTCTTCAGCGCATGGAAGACCTCGGCGCCGATCCGCAGGCACTCGGCGAAGCTCGAGGCGCCGGCGGGCACGACCATGAACTCCTGGAAGTCGACCGAGTTGTCGGCGTGGGCGCCGCCGTTGAGCACGTTCATCATCGGCACCGGCAGCAGGCTCGGCTCGCCGCCCCCGTAGAGCTCCGCCAGGTAGCGGTAGAGCGGCTGGCCGGAGTCGGCCGCCGCCGCCTTCGCCGCCGCGAGCGAGACCCCGAGGATCGCGTTGGCGCCGAGCCGGCCCTTGTTCGGCGTGCCGTCGAGCTCGATCATCGTCTCGTCGAGGGCGCCCTGCTCGGCGGCGCGGGCTCCCGTGAGCGCCGCGGCGAGCTCGCCGTTGACGTGCTCGACCGCCCGCGTCGACGCCCTTTCCCCCCCAGGCGTCGCCGCCGTCGCGCAGCTCGACCGCCTCGAACTCGCCGGTCGAGGCGCCGGAGGGAACCGCGGCGCGTCCCGTCGCGCCCGAGTCGAGCGTCAGCTCGACCTCGACGGTCGGGTTGCCGCGCGAGTCGAGGATCTGGCGGGCGTGAATTGAGGCGATCGCGCTCACGGGGGCGCCAGTCTATCGATGCCCGTGGCGAGCGCGGAGGGCGCTATTCGGCTTCGGCGGGGGGCGGAGCCTCTTCGGCCGGCGGCGCTTCGGTCGGCGGCACGGCGCCTTCCGGCAGCCCTTCGAGACCCTCGGCCTCTTCTGCTTTTTCTTCTTCCGCCGGCCGCGGGCGCTGGGCCAGCGGTTTGCCCTTCGGTTCGAGCGGGGTCACGCTGCCCGGCAGCGCCGGTACGAGCTGGAACACCGGCGCCGGGCAGGCTTCCGGCGGCGCTTTCGGGTTCGCTTCGTAGCAGCCTTCCGGCGCGGTTTTCGAGCGGCCGTTGCTCTTGTAGTTGGCGCAGCGTTCGGTCACGTAGCCGGCGGCACATTACGTACGCTGCTTCCACTCCGTCTGGAAGCTGCGAGATGAAGTTCGTGAAGTATTCCTGTTCCATCTGCTGGGCCAGCGTCGCTTCGATCTGGCTTTCGACCGCTTTCAGTTCCTGCACGCTTTCCGGCGTCGAGTTGACGACTTCGAAGACGTAGTAGCCGGCTTTGGTCTTGGTCGGGCCTTCGATCTGCCCTTCGTCGGCGTGCCGAAGATCGCGGCGTTCAGCGGTTCTTCTTCGACGCCTTCCTGGACGCCTTTTTTCAGCCCGCCGCTTTCTTTCGTCGTCGGGTCTTCGGAGTACTTCTTGGCGACCTTGCGCCAGTTCTTCGCCGTGTTGTCTTTCGTCAGCGCATCGCGCGCTTCTTTGGCCTTCTTGCGATTTTTGTTGACGACGACGCGCACGTCGCGGGTCGGTTTCTGCGTGAACTGGGTCGCCTTCGCGGCCTCGTAATAGTTTTCGATGTCGCTCTGGCTCGGCTTCGGCGCTCTTTCTTTCAGTTCTTCCTGAAGTTTTTCGCTGAGCAGTTCGATCTTCACGCGTTCTTTGACGTCCGCCGTCGTGAAGCCGGATTCCTTGAGGAATTTCCTGAATTCGGCTTTTCGATTTGAAGCTTTCTTTCTTCACTTTCGCGAGCTGTTTGGCGACTTCCCCGTCGCTGACTTCGATGCCCCATTCGTCGGACAGGCCCTGGATCCAGATGCCTTCGAGCTTGAAGTTGATCGCCGATTCCTTCAGTTCCGCGTATTTCGGTTCACCGGGCTTCGGGACTTTTTCTCCGCCGCCCTTGGCGACGAGCTCGAGCGCGTGGTCGAATTCGGCCTCCGAGACCTTGCCGATGTCGCCGGGGGTGTTCTCGACCAGCAGCACGTCGCCGGATGGGACGCTCGGGCTGCCGATGCCCTCGGCGATCGCGACGATCACGAAGAGGGCGATGAAGGCGACGCCGAAGACGATCAGCCCCGTGCGGCGCACAGCGGCCGGCCCGGGCGCACCGGCGCCCCCGCCTTTGCCAGTCCCTTTCCCACCCCGGTTCGGACTCACGAAGCAGGGAGCATATCTTTTTCGACCATTGGCGAGCGGCCCGCCTCGCGCAGGCCCTCGGCCAGGGCGAGCACGGCCGCCAGCCTCGCCTCGGGCTCGTCGGGCACTCGCATCGAGGCGGTTTTCTCGCGCCACTCGTAGAGCGCGCCCTCGACCCGCTCCGCGAGCGCGCCCGACCCCTCGGAGTCGAGCTCGACGCCGACCACGCTGAGCCTGCCGCCGCGCAGCTCGACGCTCCGCGCCCCCGCCAGGCGCAGCTCGATCCGCGCCCGCTGTAGCGCCAGCAGGTTCTCGGCCTCGCGCGGCGGCGGGCCGAAGCGGTCGTCGAGCTCGTCGCGGATCGCGCGCAGCTCGCCCGGCGCCCGGGCGGCGACGATGCGGCGGTGGATGTCGATCTTCGCCGCCTCGAAGGGCACGTAGGAGGCGGGCAGGTAGGCGTCGACCGGGACGTCGAAGCGCAGCGGCTCCGGCCGCCTCCCCACCCTCGCCCGCGGCGCCCCTCGGCGACCGCCTCGTCGATCATCTGGCAGTAGAGCTCGAAGCCGACCGCGGCGACGTGGCCCGACTGCTCGTCGCCGAGCAGGTCGCCGGCGCCGCGGATGTCGAGGTCGCGCATCGCGATCTTGAAGCCCGAGCCGAGCTCGGTGTGGTCGGCCAGCGTCGAGAGCCGCGCCGCCGCCTCCTCGGTCAGCGCCTCCGCCGAGGGGTAGAGCAGGTAGGCGAAGGCGCGCTCGCGCGAGCGCCCGACCCGGCCGCGGATCTGGTAGGCCTGGGCCAGCCCGAGCCGGTCCGCGCGCTCGACGATCAGCGTGTTGGCGGTCGGGATGTCGAGCCCGGACTCGATGATCGTCGTCGTCGCCAGCACGTCGGCCTCGCCGCGCAGGAAGCCCATCATCGTCTCCTCGAGCTGCGCCTCCTCCATCTGCCCGTGCGCTTCGACCACCCGCGCGCTTCGGCACCAGGCCGCGGATCTGCTCGGCGACCTCGGGCAGGCTCTCGATCCGGTTGTGCAGGAAGAAGGCCTGGCCGCCGCGCTCGAGCTCGCGCACGATCGCCTTGCGCACGAGGTCCTCGTCGTAGGGCCCGACGTAGGTGCGGACCGGGCGCCGGCCCTCGGGCGGGGTCTCGATCGTCGAGATGTCGCGCAGGCCGGCGAGGCTCATCTGGAGCGTGCGCGGGATCGGCGTCGCCGAGAGCGCCAGCACGTCCACCTTGAGCTTCAGCTGGCGCAGCAGCTCCTTCTGCTTGACGCCGAAGCGCTGCTCCTCGTCGACGATCAGCAGACCCAGGTCCTTCGCCCGCACGTCGCGCGAGAGCAGCCGGTGGGTGCCGACAAGCACGTCCACCTCGCCCGCCTCGAAGCGCTTCAGCACCTCCTTGACCTCGGCCGGCTTGCGCAGGCGCGAGACCCAGTCGAGCGTGAATGGCAGGTCGGCGAGGCGCTCGCGGAAGGTGCCGTGGTGCTGCTGGGCGAGGATCGTCGTCGGCGCCAGCATCATCACCTGCTTGCCGTCGGAGGCCGCCTTGACCGCGGCGCGCAGCGCCACCTCGGTCTTGCCGAAGCCGACGTCGCCGCAGACCAGGCGGTCCATCGGCTGCTCGGATTCCATGTCGCCCTTGACCGCCTCGATCGCTTCCATCTGGTCGGCCGTCTCGCGGTAGGGGAAGGCCGCCTCCATCTCGACCTGCCACTCGCCGTCGGGCGGGAAGGCGTGGCCCTTGCGGGTGCGGCGCTCGGCGTAGAGGTTGAGCAGCTCGCCCGCCAGCGCGCCGGCCGCTTTGCGCGCCCGCGCCTTCAGGTTCTGCCAGCGTTTGCCGCCGAGCGCCGAGAGCGCCGGTTCGGCGCCGGCGCCGACGTAGCGGCTCAGCTTCGCCAGCTGGTCGGTGGGGACGTAGACGCGGTCCTCGCCCTTGTATTCGAGGTAGAGGTAGTCGCGGGCGATGCCGCCGACTTCCCTGGTCTCGAAGCCGGCGAAGCGGGCGACGCCGTGGTCCTCGTGGACGACGTAGTCGCCGACCCGCAGGTCGCTGAAGGCGAGCCGCCCGCGCCCGGTGCGGCGCGATCCGGTCCTCGGCCCGGCGGCGCCGGTGGACGAGGCGGCGGAAGGGGTAGACGGCGAGCCGCAGCTCGGGGCTGACGAAGCCCTCGCGCAGGCGCGCCTCGGCGAACGAGAGACCCGGGTCCGGCGAGAGCCGGCCGCCTTCGAGCATGCGCGCGTCGAGCCGGTCGAAGCCGTAGCGCGCGCGCTCCGCCTCGCCGAGCGAGTCGAAGGCGACGACGGTGCGGTAGCCGGAGCGCACCAGCTTCTCCAGCTCGCCCTCGGCCTCCTTGACGCTGCGCGCCGGCGACTCCGCGCGCGAGGCGCGGAAGGCCGCTCGTCGTCGCTCGCCGGCGCCGCCGACCGCGAGCACGGCGCGGGCGGCGAGCGGCGCGGCGACGTCGACGTAGAGGTGGCGGGCGTCGTCGGCGTGCATCGCCGCGGTCGCGTCCTCCCAGTGGTCGCGCAGCGCCGGCTCGATCTCCTCGGCGGCGGCGAGGACCACCGCGGTCTCGGCGGGGACGAGGTCGAGCGGCGCGCCGAAGTGCTCCAGCGGCAGCGCCTCGGCCGGCGCTCGGCGCCTCGCTGCCCTCCTCCTCGGCTGCTCCATCGCCGCCAGCTCGGCCAGCTTCGCGGTGCTCGGCGTCGAGCTCGGCCGCGGGCGCCAGCTCGACCCGCTCGGCGTCGCCGAGCGAGCGCTGGGTGAAGGTCGAGAACCAGCGCATCGACTCGATCTCGTCGCCGAAGAGCTCGATCCGCACGGCGCGCTCCTCGGTCGCCGGGTAGACGTCGAGGATGCCGCCGCGGACGGCGAACTGGCCGCGCTCCTCGACCTGCTCGACCCGGTGGTAGCCGGCGGCGACGAGGTCGCGGGCGGCCCCGTCGAGGTCGAGCTCGCCGCCCTGCTCGAGCGCGAAGCCGGCCGGGCGCAGCGAGGCGTCCGGAACCGCCTCGGCGAGCGCCGTGGCGCCGGCGACGACGACCGCGTCGCCGCCCTCGCGCAGCGCGTCGAGCGCGTCGATCCGCAGGCCGACCAGGTGCGGCGGCGGGGTGACGTGCGAGGCGTAGCCGGTGCCGCGCGAGGGATAGAAGCGGACGCGGCGCGGCGCCAGGTAGGCGCGCAGGTCGGCGGCGAGGTCGCGGGCCGAGCGATCGTCGGCGCTGACCAGCAGGGCGGGACGATCGGCGAGCCCGCGATCGTCCTCGAGCAGGGTCGCCAGCAGCAGCGGCCGCAGCGTCTCCGAGGCGCCGATCTCGACCGGCGCGCCGGCCGCCGCCGCGCGCACCTCGCCGGCGAGCGCGTGCAGGCGCTCGTTCTCTGCGGCGATCTCGAGTAGTGGGCGAAGGCTCATGACTCGAGCTAGGCTCCTCCCGATGCTATTCCGTCGTCCGTTCGCCGCCCTCTCCACCCTCGGGCTCGCCGCCCACAACGCGCTTGAGACGCGGGCCGGCGTGGGGCTCGTCTTCGAGCCGGAGCTGGGGCGGCGCGGCGCCTACGCGCTCTGGGCCGGGCTGATCCCGCTGGGGATCGCCGCGGCGGCGCGGCGGCCGCTGGGCAGAGCGCCTCTCCGCCTTCAACGCCGGCATCGGCGCCGCCGGCGTCGCGGTCCACTTCAAGGCCTGGCCCTGGTCGCTGCACGGCGGCCTGCCGATGCTCGACGAAGCCGAGGGCCTGACCGACGACGCAGCTCCCCGCCTACAACGCCGTGCTCTGGGCCTGGGGCGTCGCCAGCGCGCTCAGCCTCGCGACCGAGACGCCGCGCGGCTCGCGCGGCTTCGCCCTCGCCGGCCTGCTCAGCTTCCCGGTCCTGCTCGCCTCGGCCGGCCATCACTTCCGCTGGGCGCGCGAGCAGGCGAAGCGCGAACCGGAGCGCTGGAGCCCGGCGCTGCTCGAGGACTGAGGCCGGCGTGCCGCCTGGCCGGGCGGCGCCCGCGGCGCGCTCTGCCTCAGCTTCGACAACCTCGGGGTCGACGAGGCATCGAGCGCCACCGCGGCTCTGCCGCCGCTGCTGGAGAAGCTGGCCGAGCGCGATCTGGCCGCGACCTTCTTCGCCGAGGGCGTCAACGCCGAGCTCGACGCCGGGGCGCTGCGCTCGATCGCCGCGGCCGGCCACGAGGTCGCCTACCACGCCTGGCTGCACGAGCAGTGGGGCGACCTGAGCGCCGCCGAGCAGGCCGAGAACCTGGCGCGAGGCGTCGCCGCCTTCGCCGAGCTGGGCCTCGAGCTGCCCGGCCTGCGCCCGCCCGGCGGCCAGCTGGGCGCGGGCGGCGTCGAGATCCTGCGCGAGGCCGGCCTGCGCTACGCCTCGCCGGCGGGCGAGGGCGCCGGCGTCGAGGACGGCGTCGCCCTGCTCCCCTTCCAGTGGCGCCACGTCGACGCCACCTCGATGCTCCCCGGCCTCGACCCGGTCCGCGAGCAGATGACCGGCTCCCCGGACCCGCTCGGCCCCGACACGTTCGCGCCTACCTGGCGAGCAGAGATCGACCGCCTCGAGCGCGACGGCGGCTTCATGCTCGATCGTCCTCCACCTCCCGCTCCTCGCCTGGCTCGGCGAGAACAACCTCGCCACCATCCTGAACAAGCTCTCCTCCACCCAGGCGTGGGTGGCCCGCTGCGACGAAGTTGCCGCCCACGTCCTCGCCAACCCCGACGCCTTCGAGCGGGCACACCCTGGACCCGACCAGCTGGGCATAGAGGGGCGATCCCGGTAGGGGTGAAACGTCTTGTACCTTTTCGGTGTGGGCTGCGGGCGCCAGCCCAGAGGCGATCCACCGAAAGAAGTTAAGTGGAAGCCCTACCGGATGGTCTCTCAGTCAGCCTGCGGCAAACCCGGCCCGGTACGAGCCCACTCGACCTGCCCGACACCCTCGACTTCAGACCGCCCCTCGACGTCGTCCCACTCGTGCAGCATCGCCTTCAGCCGCGCGACCGCCTCCGGCGGGTGGGCGGCGGCCGCGGCGGCGAGCTCCAGGGCCGCCTCCTCGGTGCTCGCCGCGGGGGCGACGCGGTTGACGAGGCCGAGGCGAAGCGCCTCGTCGGCGCCGACCGTGCGCGAGCTGAGCAGCAGGTACTTGGCGGCGGCGAGGCCACAGAGGGTGACGAGGCGGGCCGGGCCGACCGGTACGCCGAGCGCCGCGCCGGGGAAGCGCATGCGCAGGTTGGCGCCGCCGACCCGCATGTCGCAGGCGACCGCGATCTCCGCCCCACCGCCGACGACGTCGCCGTGGCAGGCGGCCACGGTCGGCTTGGGGAAGGCGACGATCGCGTCGTAGAGGTCGGCGAAGAGCTGCATGCGGCGGACCTTGCCCTCCTCGTCGAGCCGCTCCTTGACGTCGGCACCGGCCGAGAAGCCCATCTGGTCTGAGGAGCTGATCGCGAGCGCCCGCACCGTCTCGTCGCCGCGGGCGACGGCGAGGTGCTCGAGCAACTCGAGCAGCATCTGCGTGTCGATCGCGTTGCGCGCCCGCGGCCGCTCGAGTCGCAGTAGCGCGACCCCGTTTTCGGGGTCGGCCACGTAGCTCGTCCGCCTCTCGGTGCTCTCAGCGCTCATCATCGGCCGCGGAGGCTAGTCGGTCGATCAGCCGCTCGGTCTCGTCGCTGGCCTGGCCGATCAGCGCTTCGACCTCGGCGCGGGGCTCACGGAAGCGACCCAGCACGTAGGCGGAGACGATCTCCGGGTCGGTCGTGTCGGGACGGCCGACGCCGGCGCGGACGCGCCAGAAATCAGCGCCGCCGAAGCCCTGCTTGAGGCTCTTCAGCCCGTTGTGCCCGGCGAGGCCGCCGCCGAGCCGGCTCTGCACCTCGCCGAACGGCAGGTCGATCTCGTCGTGAACGACGATCACGCGGTCGAGCGCGACCTTGAGCGAGCCACGCGCCGGCCCGGCCGAGTCGCCGGAGGCGTTCATGTAGGTCTGCGGCAGCAGGATCGCCACCCGCTCGCCGCCCAGGCCGGTGCGTCCCTCGGCGATCAGCCCGCCGAACTTCTGCTTCGCCCGCGGTAGGCCCCAGCGGCGCGAGAGCTCGGCCCCGACCTCGAAGCCGATGTTGTGGCGGCTGCCGGCGTGTTCGGCGCCCGGGTTGCCGAGCCCGACGATCAGGATCCGATCGCCCTGCCCATCGGCGCGGCGAAAAAGCGACAGCGGTTACTCCCCGCCGGAGTCGCCCGAGTCGCCGCCGTCGGCGTCCTCGCCACCGTCCTCGGCGGACGGGGCCTCGCCCTCCTCGCCGACCAACTCCGCTTCCTCCTCGACGTCGGGCTCGGGCTCTTCCTCGACGCGCGGCGGCGAAAGGGTCGCGATCGTGACCTCGTCGGGGTCCTCGGCGACGAATTTGACGCCCTCGGGGGCGGCGATGGTGGCAAGGGTGACCGTGTCGTTGATGACCATCTCGGAGACGTCGGCGATCAGCCGCTCGGGGATCTCGGTCGGCAGCGCTTCGACGGTGATCTCGCGGGTGACGTGCTCGAGCACGCCGCCCTCTTTGACTCCGGGCGCTACCTCGGTCCCCTCGAGCTCGATCGTGACCTCGGCCTGGATCGCCTCGTCGAGCTTCACTTCCTGCAGGTCGATGTGCTGGAGGCTGCCGCGGACCGGGTGCAGCTGCTGCTCCTTGACCACGACCGGCACCGCCTTCGAGCCCTCGAGCTCGAGGTCGAAGAGCGCCTGGCCACCGGTGAGGACGGCGCGGATCTCGCGTTCGCCCGCCTGGAACGCCTTCGCCTCGGCCCCACCGGCGTAGACGACGCCGGGCACGAGGCCCTCGCCGCGCAGGCGGCGCGAGCTGCGCGAGCCGAAATCGGTGCGCGGCGCGGCCTTGAGCTTTTCGCGAGTGCGAGCCATCGGACGGGAGAGGATACTGAGAACGTGGCTGACGACGCCAAGATCCCCAAAGGCCGCCTGCGCCGCTCGGCAAAGCTGGGCTCGATCGTGGGCGTGCAGGGCGCCCGCTACGCCGGCACCAAAGCGACCAACGTCGCCCGCTCCGAGGAGGGCAGCAAGGAAAAGCTCGAGCAGCGCCACCTCGAGACGGCGCTGAAGATGGTCGGCGCGCTCGGCCAGATGAAGGGCGCGGCGATGAAGCTCGGGCAGTTCGCCTCCTTCATCGACACCGATTTCCTGCCCGAGGAGTCGCGCGAGATCTACCAGGAGCAGCTCGCCAAGCTGCGCACCTCGGCGCCGCCGATGCCCTGGGAGAAGGTCGAGCAGGTGCTGCTCGAAGAGTACGACGGGGAACCGGTCTCCGAGCTCTTCGCCGAGTTCGAGCACGAGGCCTTCGCCGCCGCCTCGATCGGCCAGGTGCACCGTGCCGAGCTGCTCGACGGGCGCCGCGTCGCGGTCAAGATCCAGTACCCGGGAATCGCCGAGGCGCTCGACGCCGACCTGCGCAACGCGGGCACGATCGTCCGCCTCGCCCGCGCCCTCGCCCCCGGGCTCGACGCCAAGGCGATCGCCCACGAGCTGCGCGAGCGGGTGATGGAGGAGCTCGACTACGAGTACGAGGCGCAGAACCAGCGCACCTTCGCCCGCGCCTACCGCGACCACCCGTTCATCTACGTGCCGGAAGTGATCACCCGGCTCTCGCGGCGCCGCGTGCTCGTCACCGAGTTCGTCGAGGGGATGACCTTCGACCAGGTCAAAGAGCTGCCGCACGAGCAGCGCAGCCGCTTCGGCGAGATCGTCTTCCGCGGCAGCTTCGGATCGATCTACCACCTACGCCACTTCAACGCCGACCCCCACCCCGGCAATTACTTCCTGATGGAGGACGGCCGGGTCGCCTTCCTCGACTTCGGCATGACCAAGAAGCTCGACCACGAGCAGATCGTGCTCGAGCAGCGCGCCCTCGACGCCGCCTTCCACAGCGATCCGGAGCGCTTCCGCGGCGCCCTGCACGACCTCGGTTTCGTCAAGAACCCCTCCACGCTCGACGCCGAACGGCTGCTCGAGCACACGATGGCGGTCAGCGGCTGGTTCGTCGAGGACCGCGAGATCGAGATCACGCCGAAACGGGTGATGAAGATCATCGAGTCGACCCAGGACCCCCGCTCGGAGTACTACGACCTGATGCGTCGCGAGTCGCTACCGGCAAACGAGCTGATGGGGCGGCGGATGGAAATCGGCGTCGTCGCGGTGCTCGGCCAGCTGCGGGCGAAGCGCAACTGGCACCGGATCATGCGCGAGTGGATCTATGCCGACCAGCCCGCAACCGAGCTGGGCGAGCAGGAGTGGGAGTACTTCGAGGGAAGAGGCGTCAGGCAGACCCCGATTGTCGAGCGTTCCTTGGAAGGAGAAGCGCAATGAGCAGGATCAAACGCGGCTGGGCTTTGACGAAGAAAAGCTGGGGTGTGCTGCGGGAGCACCGCGAACTGGTCCGCTTCCCGCTCTACGGCGCGGTCGCGACGATCCCGCTGGCCTTCATCTTCCTCGGCCCGGGGCTCTACTTCCTCGACGACGGCACGCTCGCCGGCGCGATCCCACTGCTCGTGATCGGCGTCTACGTGCTCAGCGTCGTCGGCACGTACTTCGGCGTCGGGCTGGCCGCCGCCGCCGACATGATCTTCCG
Source organism: uncultured Solirubrobacterales bacterium (assembly GCA_963789505.1). Lineage (GTDB taxonomy): Bacteria > Actinomycetota > Thermoleophilia > Solirubrobacterales > 70-9 > VRUE01. The sequence continues at coordinate 6,967 of CAWBLE010000010.1, read as the reverse complement.
CGGTGAGCAGGCGACGGTCGGCGACGGGCTCGCCGTCGCCCGCAGCCGCTTCGCTCAGATCTGTGGCTGGGCCGCCGTATCGACCGCGATCAGCGTGCTGATGGCGGCGCTGGAGAACCAGGGCGGCATCGCCGGCACGATCGCCTCGCGCCTGGTCGGCATGGCCTGGTCGCTGGTCACCTTCCTCGCCGTGCCCGTGATCGCGATCGAGGGCGCCGGGCCGTTCGAAACGCTGAAGCGCTCGGCGCACCTGTTCAAGTCGCGCTGGGGGCAGCAGATCACCGGCAACCTGGCGATCGGGGGCGCCGTGTTCCTCTTCGGCATGCTGCCGAGCGCGATCGTGATCGCCGCCGGGGTGTTGATCTGGGCCTCGGCCGGGTTCGCCGGCGCCCTGCTCGTCGTCATCGGCGCGATCGGTCTGGCGATCTCGCTGCTCGTCAGCCAGGCGCTCAACGGCATCTTCGGCGTCGCCCTCTACCGCTACGCGCTCGACGGCGACGCGGTCGGCGGCTTCACCGCGGAGGACATGGAGTCGGCCGTGAAGGTCAAGAAGGGCGGCCGCAACGCCCCGCCCACGGCGACGCCCGGCACGGTCTAACCGCAACTCGCGGCCAAATCCGCAGCCAAAGGGGGCGAATCTAGCTTCCGGTGCGCCTTTCCTACCCATGCAGTGGGAAAGGCGCACCGGAAGCCGGGGTCACGCGATTGCTCGCCTGGCGGAGCGGCAGCACGGGGTGGTGTCGCGGGGGCAACTCAACGCGCTTGGGCTCAGCGAGCGGGAGATCGACCTGCGGATCACGTCCGGCGAGCTCTATCCGGTCTTCCGGGGGACGTTCGCCGTAGGGCATCTTGCGATCGGCCGACGGGGCCGCTTGCTCGCCGCGGTGCTCGCGTGTGGAGACGGGGCGCTGCTCTCGCACGGAAGCGCGGCCGAGCTCCAGGAACTGTGGGACAAGCAATCGATCCAGGTCGACGTGATCCCGCCACGGCGGGCGGGCCGCAAGATCGCCGACATCCGCTGGCACAACGTCCTCCGTCCCACGCCAGGCGAGATCGAGATTCGCGATGGCATTCCATGCACCACCGTCTCCCGCACACTGGTCGACATGGCGGGCCGCACCGGATTCACCTCGCTGGGCCGCCTGGTCGAGCGGGCGGCCATCCAGCGCCGACTCGATGTTGCCGAGGTGGATCGCATTCTCACCCGCGGCCGCCGACGCGGAGCCCCGAACCTGCGGACGATCCTCGAACTCTGGCGCACAGACGCCGAACGCAAACCGCGATTGCGCAGCCCACTGGAGGCACGCCTCTTACCCGCTCTGATCGCAGCCGGAGTCCCTCGCCCTGAGTACAACGTCAAGCTGCGAGTCGACGGCGGGCGGCCGCTGGAGGTGGACCTGCTCTGGCGCGAGCGGCGGCTCGCGATCGAGGCCGACGGCGAGGAAACACACGGCACGCGCAGCGCATTCCAGGAGGACCGGCGACGCGATCAGCGCCTCGTCGCGGCGGGTTACCGCGTCGCCCGGGTCACCTGGCGCCAGGCCGAAGACGAACCATCCGCCGTGGCAACCCGAGTCAAGCGCATGCTCGCGTCCGCCTGATCCGTTCCGGTGCGCCTTTCCCACCTATGGAGTGGGAAAGGCGCACCGGAAGCGCCTCGGGGCATCGCCGGCTCAGCGGCACTCGGGAAGGTCGGTGAAGAGCCGGGGGTCGTTGGAGCAGATGCCGTTGACGCCGGCGGCCACGAGCTTCTGCATGCGGGGAAGGTCGTCGACGGTCCAGGCGATCAGCTCGACGCCGGCCAGGTCGGTGATCTTGGCGAGTTGTGGACTGACCAGCGGGTGGTATACCCACATCGCCTCGACCCCCATCTTCGGCAGCTCACTGGCGGCGAGGCCGGGCAGGCGGTGGCGCATCCAGAGGAGCGCGGCGAGCATCGGCAGCTTCGCCCAGCGCTTCGAGCCCCAGTCTTTGGTCACCCTGGGATAGGTCCAGCCGCGCCGCAGGCCCGGCTCCAGCGCGCCGATCTTGGCGAGGGTCGAGAGCTCCATGGTCGAGATCATCGCCCGCTCGAGCAGGCCGTGGCGGCGGACGGCGTCGACGATCTCCTCCTCCCTGCCCGGCAGCTTGATGTCGAGGTCGATCTCGACCCGGTCGAGCGGGGGCCGTGTGAACGCATCGAGCGCCTCGGAGAGCGTCAGCGGCTCACGCCGCTCCGCGTCATGCCAATCGTGGGCGATAACGAGCGGTGAGTTCGGATCCCGAAGACGCAGGACATCCAACTCGACGACATCCACCCCCACCTCCACCGCCTTCTTAAAGCTCTCAGGGGTGTTCCCGGGAACGATCGAATCGGCCCCCTTATGCCCCACTCGAATCAATTTCCTACCCAAGCCAAGCGGTCGGCAGGGTTGGATGTGGATGGCTGGGCGTCCAGACGCCGCATCCCACCGCAGCCGCCCGCGTCAAAAAAGCTGGTTCTCGCCGGCGAAGATCTCGGAGACCGAGTCGTCGGTGAAGATGCGGCGGATCGAGTCGGCGAAGGTACCGGCGGTCGAGAGCACGGTGATGTTGTCGGGCGCGCCGGGGCGCAGCGGGATCGTGTCGGTGACGACGATCCGCTCGATCTTCGAGTTCTCGTAGGCGAGCCGCTCGAAGGCGGGGCCGGAGAAGACGCCGTGCGTGGCGCAGGCGATCACCCGTGCGGCGCCCTCGTCGAGCACGGTCTGGGCGGCGGCGCAGAGCGTGCCGGCGGTGTCGATCATGTCGTCGACGAGCACCGCGGTCTTGCCCTTGACGTCACCGACCACATAGCCGATCTCGGCGACCTGCTGGGCCGGGCGCTCCTTCTCCATCACCGCCCAGTGGGTGCCGATGCGGCGGGCGAAGTTGCGCGCGGTCTTGACCCGGCCGGCGTCGGGCGAGACGATCACCAGCTCCTCGCTCAGTTCCTGGTCGGCGAACCACTGGGTCAGCATCGGCATCGCCGTCATGTGGTCGACCGGGACGTGGAAGAAGCCCTGCACCTGGCCGGCGTGCAGGTCCATGGTGAGGACGCGGTCGGTGCCGACGGCCTCGAGGCACTTGGCCATGATCCGGGCCGAGATCGGCTCGCGCGGAGCCGACTTCTTGTCCTGGCGGGCGTAGCCGTACCAGGGCAGCACGGCGATGATCCGGTGCGCCGAGGCGCCCTGCGCGGCGTCGATCATGGTCAGCAGCTCGACCAGGGCGTCGTTGGGCGTCAGCTCGGTCTGCTCGTTGGCGCAGGTCGACTGCACGATGAAGACGTCGGCGCCGCGGATCGACTCCTCGTAGCGGCAGTAGACCTCGCCGTTGGCGAAGGTGCGCAGGGTGACCTGGCCGAGGTCGAGGTCGAGCTTGCCGGCGACTTTCGCCGCCAGCTCCATCGAGCTGCGGCCGCCGAAGACCATCATCCGCTTCGAGTAGTCGTGCGGGATCGCGGTCGGGGGCGCGGCGGGGGCCGTCTCGGGGCGCTGCTCGATCGTGCTCACGAATCCTCCTCAGCGGCCCGCGCGGACTTGCCCTCCGCGTAGCCCTCGATGTTCCTCTGGTCGTTCTCGCTCACCGCAAGCGCCCCCTCGGGGACGTCGTTCTTGATCACCGCTCCGGCGCCAGTGTAGGCGGCGTCCCCGACTTCTACAGGTGCGATCAGCATCGTGTCAACGCCGATCCGCACGTCCCTGCCGATCGTCGTGCGGTGCTTGCGGGATCCGTCGTAGTTGGCGGTGATCGTGCCGGCGCCGAGATTGCTGCCCGCGCCGACGGCGGCGTCGCCGACGTAGGCGAGGTGCGGGACCTTGGCCCCGGGGCCGAGGGTCGAGTTCTTGACCTCGACGAAGCTGCCCGCCTTGGCGCCCTCTTCGAGCTTCGCACCGGGACGCAGGTAGGCGAAGGGGCCGACGCTGCAGCCGTCGAGCACGTCGCACTCGACCAGGTAGGAGTGCGGCACGGCGACGTTTTCGCCGAGGGTGGTGTCGATCAACGTGCTGAGCGGGCCGACAACCGAGCCGGCGCCGACGGCGCTGGCGCCGCGCAGGCTGGTGGCGGGCTCGATTCGGGCGTCAGCGGCGATCTCGACCCCGGCGTCGACCCAGGTGCTGGCGGGGTCGACGACGGTGACGCCGGCGAGCATGTGGCGCTCGAGGATGCGGCGCCGCGCCTCGGCCTCGACCGCGGCCAGCTCGGCGCGATTGTTGACGCCCATCGTCACCGCGAAGTCGTCGGAAAGGTGAGCGCCGACCGAGTGGCCCGCCCCGCGCAGGGCCGGGAAGACGTCGGGCAGGTAGTACTCGCCCTGGGCGTTGTCGTTGGAAAGCCCGGCGAGCGCGGCCGCCAGCGGGGCGGCGTCGAAGACGTAGGTGCCGGCGTTGATCTCGCCGATCGCCAGCTCCTCGGCGGTCGCGTCGCCGTCGGCTTTCGCCTCGACCACGCGCTCGACCGAGCCGTCGCCGGCACGGACGACCCGGCCGTAGGAGCCGGGATCGTCGAGCTCGATCGTCATCACGGTGGCCGCCGCGCCCGAGGACGCGTGGGCGGCGAGAAAGCCGGCGATGACCTCGGCGGAGATCACGGGGTGGTCGCCGGAGAGGACCAGGACCGACTCCGCTTCTTCGATCAGCGGCAGGGCCGCGCGCACGGCGCCACCGGTCCCGTCGGGCTCGGGCTGGACGACCGTTTCGACCTCGCCGGGGAAGCCGGCGCTGATGTCGCGGCCGGGCGAGACGATCGCGGCGACCTTTCCGGCCCCCGCCTCGCGCGCGGCGAGGATCGGCCAGGCGACCATCGCCCGCCCGCAGACGGGATGCAGCATCTTCGGCAGGCTCGAGCGCATGCGGGTGCCCTCGCCCGCCGCCATGACCAGGACCAGAGGCGAACTCACCCCGGAATCGTAATGCGTGGACGGGAGGATGGGGCATCCCTCCGTTTGCTGGGTTTTCGCCACCAACCGGACCGAGCTCTCGCCGACCGGTGGGGCGAAAAGAGGACGCCGCGCACTCCGGGATGCCCCATCCTCGCTCGACTCAGGCCGAACTCGCGGACGAGTTCCCGTTCAAAATCAGCTTCTTGAAGGGGCACGCCCTGTGAGGCCTCCTTCGATCACCTGGGCTCCGCGGGTGGAAGGGTGGGGTGCCCCTGGAGTGCGCGGCGTCCGTTTTTCGCCCCGCCGGCTCGGCGAGAGAAACAACAGCTCCCCGGCGAAAAACCCAGCAAGCGGAAGGGGTACCCCACCCTTCCGGCCCTCAGCTCAAACGCGCGAAAGGTCCCGGCCGACCAGGGCGACGGACGTGAGGGTCCAGCCGGCGAAGATCAGGTCGATGCCGACGAGGAGGCCGATCGCCCAGTCAGCGCTGCTGGGGAACTTGGCGAGGACGAGGATGCCGATCAGGAGGCCGGCGACGCCGCTGAGGCCGACCAGGCCGGCGCCCTGCTGGCCCCGCCCGGCGAAGGCGACGGCGACGCGGGTGATGCCCATGAAGAGGAAGTAGATGCCGAGCACGAGGGTCAGGGTGAGCGTGCCGTTGTGTGGTTCGACGATCAGCCAGAGGCCGACGACCACGGTCAGCAGGGCCCAGATCAGGCGCAGGATCACCGAGCCGATCGAGTGCGCGGCAAAGGCGCCGGCGACGAGGAAGGCGCCGGCGATGACAAGGATCCAGCCGATGAAGATCGCCGTCCCGACCGCGGCCACCGCGGGCACGACGATCGCCACGCAGCCGACCAGGATCGCGATCACGCCGACCGTCATCAACGCCTTCCAACTCCGCGCCAGCCCGGCGCGAACCTCAGGGTCCAGCTGCACTCCGCTCATCTCCATAGAACGACCCTGGATTCAGCTTCGGACGAACTGGGGAGCCCGGGCTCGAACCGGGATAGCGGGCTCCAAAGGCCCGAGGCTTGCCATTAGCCGACTCCCCAAGGTCGAATACAGCTTAGAGGGGAGCCGGATGTCCTCCGCCGGAGGCTCCCGGACAGACGATCCGAAGCAGGCAAGGGATCAGCTGCGCGACGGCCCCTCCGGCGGAGGACATCTGCTCCTCGGAGACCGGCTCGCGCTCGGGGGAGCTCGCCGCCGCGGTCGGTGCCGGCGATCAGTTCGTCGGGGGCCTTGTCCTCGGGGATGAAGCCGGACTTCATGCCGAAGTAGACCGCCTGGGGGTGGTGGGCGACGATCGCCACCGTCGACTGCTCGGGCATCACGGCGAAGCCGTCGGAGAGGGTCATGCCGATCTCTTCGAGGCCGAGCAGGCGCCAGACCTTCTCGTGCTCGGACTGGTCCGGGCAGGCCGGGTAGCCCCAGGAGTAACGGCGGCCCTGGTCGGGCTCGATCCCGAGCTCACGGCGCGCCCGCGCGTGCAGCCACTCGGCCAGGCCCTCGGCCGACTGCACGCCGAGCCCGTGGACGAAGAGCTGCTCGGCGAACTCGCCTTCGCGCTCGAGCCGCTCGATCCGCTCGGTCACCTCGGGGCCGACCGTGACCCCCTGCAGGGCGACCAGATCGCGCTCGCCGCTGTCCAGCGGCCGGTAGAAGTCGGCGAGGCAGATCCGGTCGTGCTTGGGCTGGCGCGGGAAGACGAGCCGCTCGAGCTCGCGCTCGTGGTCCTCGGGGTCGAAGACGATCAGCTCGTTGCCCTCCGAGTTGCAGGGGAAGTAGCCGAGCCGGGCACGCGGCTCGAGGTAGTCCTGCTCGCGCCACATCCGCTCCAGCCGCGGCGCGAAGCCCTCCTCCTCGCCGTCGCCCTCGATCAGCATGCCGCCAGGCCTCGCCCTTGACGCCTTTGCCACCCCAGTGCAGCTTGAACAGCACGTGGCGGTCGAGGTAGGGGAAGACCTCGTCGAGATCGACGTCGATCTCGCGCACGCCCTCGAACGGCGCCGTCGGGACAGGCGCGTCGGCGCTCGCCTTCGAGCGCACGCTCGCGTCCGTCGTCGGCGGCGAGTCGTCCAC
>CAWBLE010000009.1:0-38556 GCA_963789505.1 uncultured Solirubrobacterales bacterium | reverse complement strand
CTTCGGCGATCCCGGCGCTCCACATCCGCCAGACCTTGCGCACGGTCATCGCCCCGTAGCCGACCGGGTCTTCGCCGAGGTACTTGGAGAGGTTTTCCTTGCCGACCTTGCCCAGCGCCGAATCGCGCGGCAGCTCGGGATAGCGCGCGGCGACGCGGTCGAAGAGCGGCCGTGGGTCGACCCGTTCGAGTGCCTTGGAGTGGGGCGGCAGGTCGCGGCCGAGGTAGCGCTCGGCGAGCCGCGCCTTGACCCGCTGGTATTCGCCGTCAGCGGGCAGGAAGGTGCCGACGTAGAGCGCCTTGCCGCCACCGGTCGAGATCGGCACGGTGCGATCGAGGACGACCTGGTTGTGGATCGTCCAGGGGACTATCGGCAGCGCCAGCGCGACGAGGAAGAGGGCGGCGCCGGCGAGTCCGGGTTGCCAGCCGCGGGCGCGGCCGGCGCGGATCGCGGCGAGGATCGCGAAGGCGATGCCGACGGGCAGGTAGTCGGGGCGGATCAGTGCGGTCAGGCCGAACAAGAAGCCAGGGACCATCCATCTGAGCGCGCGGGTCCTGTCACGGCGGCCCTCCCCCATGTGCTCGGACACCGCTTCGCGGCGCCCTCCGCTATGGGGGGCCCCCGCCGCCGCGCCACCCGCGCGAGGAATGCCTGCGGCCCACATAAAGGCCAGCACTGCTGCCGGCAGGGTGAAGATTGCCGGGGGCTCGCTGAATAGAGCCCCCGTTGAGTGGATGAATGGGGGGTAGATAGCTACGCCAAAGGCCGCAACCAGGCCGGCCGGGGCGCAGTTGAGGCGGCGGCCGAGTAGATAGACGGTGAGGATGGCCGCCAGGCCGAGCAAGAGCTCGACGATGCGGGCCGTTCCTTCGCGGGCGCCTCCGGTGGCGTAGAAGGCGGCCGCGTAGAGCAGCGGGGCGCCGGGGGACCAGTCGCTGGCGTCGCGGAATTCGGGGCCTCCGTAGCTGCCTTCCTCGTAGAGGGCCTTTGCCAGGCCGTAGTAGGCGTGGGCGTCGTCGCCCGGCGTCGCCAGCGGCTCGGCGACGCGGTAGGCACGCAGGCCGAAGCCGAGCATGAGGATCGCCGCCAGCAGGATCAGCGTCGTCTTGCCGTGGCGCTCGGGCAGCGAGCGCGCCCAGACTTTCAGCCGTGCCATCGTCGAGCCAGGCTATCCCGGCACGCAGTCGCCCCGACCCCGGCGAGGGCGGCGAGGAGCGGGATCGTCACCAGCGCGCGCCGGGGCGAGGCGACGAGCAGCAGACCGGTCGCGGTCACGGCGAGCAGGGCGACGGCGATCAGCAGCGCCTCCCAGCACCGCCGCGCCGCCAGCAGGCCGAGCCCGAGCAGCGCAAGCGCGACCAGCAGCCAGTGCAGCGCCGCCCAGCCCGGCGCGCGCATCACCTCGCGCGGCCCGTGACCCCAGACCAGCCACAGCTTCGCCGCCAGGAAGCCCGCGTACCCGAGCGGCCGCTCGCTGACGTTGTCCCAAAGCCGTTCACGCCCCATCCGCGCCAGCGCCGCGTCCGTCTCCAAACCCGGAAACCGTTGTTCGGCGAGGGCGGCAAGGATCTGCTCAAGCCTCGGGCTCGGTGGCAACTCAGCACGCAATTGCGGGTGGCGCTCCAGAACCTCTTCTCCGACCCGCTCCGGATCTCCGCCAGACGGCATATAGCTACCGGCAAACAGTACCTGTCCGCCCCCCGTGGAAATCGGCGCAAACCGCCCCAACGCAACCCCATTGCGCACCGTCCATGGCACCACAACAACGGCCAAGCCAAGGAGCAGGATCAGCGCTTGGGTCAACCCAGCTCGCCATCCGTCCCGCCCCTGGCGCGCGAACACCACTACGGCTATCGGCAACGAAATCGCCAGGTACTCGGGCCGGACCAATGCCAGTGCTCCGAGCAGCAGTCCCGGAACAAGCCACCCTCCCGCGGGTGGCGGGGTAGGGGGGACCTCCCCTGAGGACGCTTTAGCGACCGGAAGGGGAGGTGGGTCCCCTGTCCCGACAGGACCCGCGGGCCGGAAGCCACCCGTCCCTGCCGCCCAGAGCATCGCCAGCACCGCCCCCGACAGCAGCGTCGCCGCCAGCGGCTCCGACATCAACATGCCTTGGTACTCGAGCAGCGCCGGATAGATCGCGATCAGGCCCGCCCCGATCAGGCCCGCGACCGCGCCCGAGAGCCGTCGCCCGATCAGGTAGGCGAAGAGGATCGCCAGCGATCCAAGCAGAGCCAGAACGAGCCGCGCCAACCGTTCGTGCACGCCGCCGCTCGCCGCGTAGACGCCGGCGACGAACAGCGGCAGGCCGGGGGAGTAGTTGCTCGCCGGCTGCGTCGCTTCCGGGCCGAGCGCGAAGCCCTCGCCGCGCTCCAAGTTCGCGGCGATGCGCGCGTAGGCCTGGGCGTCGTAGACCGGGGGGCGCCCGTCCCAGGCCTCGGCGCTGCGCAGGCCGACGCCCAGCAGCAGGATCCCGACGAGCAGGGAAAGCCCCGCCCGACCGCCGTTTCGCGTTGCAAGGCTGCTCATCCGGGGGATGCTATGTCGCCCCTGTCGGATACTCTGCCGCGCTATGCGCCTTCTGATCCTCGGGGGCGACGGGTACCTCGGCTGGCCGACGGCGCTGCGCTTCTCGGCCCGCGGGCACGAGGTTTCCGTCGTCGACAACTTCGCCCGCCGCCGCTGGGTCTCCGAGCGCGGCTCGGACTCGCTGACGCCGATCGGCAGCCTCGAGCAACGGATCGAGGCCTGGGGCGAGATCTCGGGCAAGCAGATCCAGAGCTTTGTCGGCAAGGTCGAGGACGGCGACTTCCTCGACGGCGTCGTCGCCGAGACCCGCCCCGAGGTCGTGATCCACTACGGCGAGCAGCCCTCGGCGCCCTACTCGATGATCTCGCGCGAGAGCGCGGTCGAGACCCAGTACACGAACACGATCGGCAACCTCAATCTGCTCTTCGCCCTGCGCGACCACGTGCCCGAGTGCCACCTGGTCAAGCTCGGCACGATGGGCGAGTACGGACAGCCCAACATCGACATCGAGGAGGGCTACATCGAGATCGAGCACAAGGGGCGCAAGGACACCCTGCCCTTCCCGAAGCTGCCCGGCTCGCTGTACCACTGCTCGAAGGTCCACGACTCGACCAACATCCACTTCGCCTGCCGCACCTGGGGCCTGCGCGCGACGGACCTCAACCAGGGCGTCGTCTACGGAATCGAAACCGAGGAGACCGCCGGCGAGGAGCGCCTGATCACGCGCTTCGACTACGACGAGGTCTTCGGCACCGTGCTCAACCGCTTCTGCGTGCAGGCCGTGATCGGCCACCCGCTGACCGTCTACGGGACCGGCGGGCAGACGCGCGGCTTCCTCAACATCCGCGACACGCTCGCCTGTGTCGAACTGGCCGCGACCAACCCCGCCGAGGCGGGGGAGTTCCGCGTCTTCAACCAGTTCACCGAGCAGTTCTCGGTGCGCGAGCTGGCCGAGCTGGTCAAGCACGCCGCCGAGCACCTCGGCTACAGCGTCCAGATCGACCACGTCGAGAACCCCCGGGTCGAGAAGGAAGAGCACTACTACAACGCGATCCACACCAAGCTGCTCGACCTCGGCCTCGAGCCGACCCTGCTCGGCGAGGAGCTGGTCGAGTCGATCATCCACGCGATCGAGCGCTACAAGGGCAACGTGATCGAGGGCTCGATCGATCCGCGCACGCGCTGGAACCCCGCCAAATCTCCTGCTGGCCAGGCATAGGCCCGCTGGTAGGATCGCCAGTCCGATGAGAGCCGCGGACGCGTTGATGAAAAGCCTCGAGGCCGAGGGTGTGAAAAACATCTTCGGCATCCCCGGTGGGGCGAACCTGCCGACCTACGACGCGCTCGTCGACGCCGGCTTCCGCCATATCCAGGTCCGCCACGAGCAGGGCGGCGGCCACGCCGCCGAGGGCTACGCCAAGGCCTCGGGCCGGGTCGGGGTGGCGTTCGCGACCTCGGGGCCGGGCGCGACCAACCTGGTCACGGCGATCGCCGACGCGATGATGGACTCGGTGCCGACCGTCTTCGTCACCGGCCAGGTGCGGACCGAGCTGATCGGCACCGACGGCTTCCAGGAGGCCGACATCCTCGGCGCGACGCTGCCCTTCGTCAAGCACTCCTTCCAGGTCACCGACCCGCGCCAGATCCCCGAGTACGTGCACGAGGCCTTCCACGTCGCCTCGACCGGGCGGCCGGGGCCGGTGCTGCTCGACATCCCGCAGGACCTCTCGCGGGCCGAGATCGAGTACGCGCCGCGGACCGAACCGGTCGAGCTGCCGGGCTACAAGCCGATGAGCAAGGGCAACATCAAACAGGTGCGGATCGCCGCCAAAGCGCTCGCCAACGCGAAGCGCCCGATCTTCTACACCGGCGGCGGCGTGGTCAACGGCAACGCCGCCGCTGAGTTGCGCGAGCTTGCCGCGGCGGACCGCTTCCCGGTCACCTCGACCCTGATGGGGTTGGGCGCCTACCCGGCCTCGGGCGAGCACTGGTTGGGGATGCTCGGCATGCACGGCACCGTGACCGCCAACTGGGCGATGGACAACGCCGACTTGATCGTCGCGATCGGCGCCCGCTTCGACGATCGCATCACCGGCAAGCTCTCCGAGTTCGCGCCGCAGGCGAAAATCATCCACATCGACATCGACCCCGCCGAGATCTCGAAGAACATCGGCGCCCACATCCCGATCGTCGGCGACGTCAAGCTCGTCCTGCCGGAGTTGAACCGCGAGTACAGGGCGCTGCAGACCGACACGACCCGCCTCGACCCCTGGTGGAAGCAGCTGCGCGAGTGGCAGCAGCAGCACCCGCTGCGCTACGAGCCTGGCGTCGATGGTGAGATCAAGCCGCAGTTCATGGTCGAGGCGATGCACCGGGCGACCGGCGGCAACGCGATCGTCACCTCCGACGTCGGCCAGCACCAGATGTGGGCCGCGCAGTACTACGGCTTCGAGCAGCCGCGCCGCTGGATCAACTCCGGCGGCTTGGGGACGATGGGCTTCGGCCTGCCGGCGGCGGTCGGCGCCAAGGTCGCCTGCCCCGACGACGACGTCGTCTGCCTCGCCGGCGACGGCAGCCTGATCATGAACTGCCAGGAGTTGGCGACCTGCGTCAGCGAAGAGATCCCGGTCAAGGTCTTCCTGATGAACAACGGCTACATGGGCATGGTGCGCCAGTGGCAGGAGTTGTTCTGGGACCGCCGCTACAGCTCGGTGCAGATGGGCGCCAGCCCCGACTGGGTGAAGCTGGCCGAGGCCTTCGGCGCGACCGGGATGCGCTGCGAGAACGCGGACGAGCTCGAGGGCCAGATGAAGCAGGCGCTGGAGACCGACGGCCCGGTGCTGCTCGATGTGCGCGTCGCCCAGGAGGAGAACTGCTACCCGATGATCCCGCCTGGCGAAGCCGCCAGGGACATGGTTGAGGCGCCGCAGGAGGTGCGCTGATGGAGGCCGGGACGCCGGAGATGGTGAAACTCGAGGATCTGCACGTGCCCGGGCAGTTGACCGGGCGCAAGCACATCCTCTCGATCCTGGTCGAGAACAAACCGGGCGTGCTGGCGCGGATCGCCGGCCTGTTCTCGCGCCGCGGCTTCAACATCGACACGCTCGCGGTGGGCCCGACCGACGACCCGAGCATCTCGCGGATCACGCTGACGCTCGACGGCGCCGTGCACCCGATCGACCAGGTGACCAAGCAGCTGCACAAGCTCGTCAACGTGCTGAAAATCCGCGACATGGAGCCGGAGGAGACGGTCGCCCGCGAGATGGCGATGTTCAAAGTCTCCGCCGCGGTCGAGAGCCGCGCCGAGATCATCCAGTTCGCCGAGATCTTTCGCGCCAAGATCATCGACGTCTCGCGCCGCGCGATGACGATCGAGGTGACCGGCTCGGCCGACAAGATCGAGGCCTTCGAGCGCATGATCCGCCCCCACGGCCTCATAGAAATGGTCCGGACCGGCGAGATCGCGATCGCCCGCGGGTCTGACTGAAGATGACGGACTCAGATCGCTGCCATACGGCGTCCTCGGTCGCCGAAATAGCGTTGCTATTCCGGCTCCCTGCGTCCTTGTCTGGCCGCGCCTGCGCCGCGTCATCTTCTAGCCAGACAGGCCGGTGACTTTCACCCTTCACCTGATTTCTAGTCTCCGACCGGCGGTCGAACGCGCTCTCTCCCGTGGCAAGAGGACTCTCGTAAGCGTTACTGCTCCGGTTGATTTTGAAGATCCATGCGCTGCGGTTTTTTCGTCACGCCTAGCCTCAGACCATTGGTTCTGCTGGGAGCAACCCGATAGGGGCTTTTCACTCGCTGCCCTTGGAGTGGCGCACCAGGCGGCTTCTCGCGGAAAGAGCCGCTTCGCGGACATTGGACGCGAGTGCATGCGACTGAACGAGGGGGCGATTTTGGACGAGCCCGCGGGCCTGCCGGCCGGGGCGGGACCGGTTTGGGCGGGGGGATTCGCGTTCGATCCCGAGGGGGCATCGACGCCAGCCTGGTCCTCGTTCAGGCCGGCGTCGATGGTCTTGCCGGAGGTGTCGATCTGCCGCCAGGATGACGACGCTTTCTTGACCGCCAACATCGTCGTCTCGCCGGGTGACGATGCCGATGCGATTGTCGAGCGGATGACCAAGCGCCTCAGCGGCCTGCGCGCGGACCCGCTGCCGCTGCTCGATCCGCACCCGACGGGGCGGCCGGAGATCCGCAGCGTCTACCCGCCCGGGGAGTTCGAAGCGATCGTCGCGGCGGCGACAGAGCGGATCGCCGCCGGCGCGATGCGCAAGGTCGTGCTCGCCCGCGAGGTGACGGTCGAGGCGGCGTCGGCCCACGACCCCGCGGCCGTCTTCGGCGCGCTGCGCGAGCAGTTCCCGTCCTGCTTCTGCTTCTGCGCGGGCACGCCGGAGGCGGCCTTCCTCGGCGCCAGCCCGGAGCTGCTGATCCGCCGCTCCGGCGCTGGCGCCTCCACCGTCGCCCTCGCCGGCTCGACCCGGCGCAGCTCCGACCCGGCCGTCGACGACCACCTCGGCGAGCAGCTGCTGCGCAGCGATAAGAACCGCCGCGAGCAGCGGATCGTCGCCGAGCGGATCGTCCGCCGCCTGCGCCCGCACGCGGTCTGGGTGCAGACGGCGCCCGAGCCGGAGGTGATCAAGGTCGCCAACATCCAGCACCTCGCGACCCCGGTGATCGCCCAGCTCGCCGAACCGCACTCCGCGGTCGAGCTGGCCGGCGTGCTGCACCCGACCCCGGCGGTCGGCGGCGAGCCCGGCGCCGAGGCCGCCCGCGCGATCGACGAGCTCGAGGGCATGGACCGCGGCTGGTACGCCGCCCCGGTCGGCTGGATGGACGCGACCGAGGACGGCGAGTTCTGCGTCGCCCTGCGCAGCGCCCTGCTCCGCGACCGCGAAGCCCGCCTCTTCGCCGGAGTAGGCGTAGTCGAGGGCTCCGACCCCGCCGCCGAGCTCGAGGAGACCGAGGTCAAGCTCCAGGCCCTGCTGCCGCTAGTGGCGGAGTGAAGCGACGCGATCGGCGATGCGGCGGTGGAGGGCAGCGTTGGCCCGACGGTCGGTCTTGACCTCGATCAGGCCGGTGCCGGCGGCGAGCGCTTCGGGTAGGTCGTCGAGGGTCTCGAGCCGGCGGTGGGGGAGGTCGAAGAGGGCGGCGGCCTTGGCCACGTCGACGCCGCGGGGGGTGCCGAGCAGGGCTTCGAACTCACCGCTGCCCAGCGCCTGCTCCTGAGGTAGGAAGTGGAAGATGCCGCCGCCGTCGTTGTCGATCACGACGATGCGGACCGGGGTGGAGACTTCGCGTAGGGCGGCGAGGCCGCCTATGTCGTGCAGCAGGCCGAGGTCGCCACTGACGATCGTGGTCGGCTTGCCGGTTGCGTGGGCGGCACCGATGCCTGAGGAGATCAGGCCGTCGATTCCGTTCGTGCCGCGGTTGCAGAGGAAGGTTGCGTCGGTCGCGGTCGAGGGCAGGAAGGCCTCCTGGTCGCGGATCGGCATGCTCGAAGCGGTGTAAACGAGCTCGTCGTCGCGATAGGCGGCGCCGAGAGCCAGCTGCAGACCCGGCTCCGTCAGACCGTCGGCCTCGCCCAGTTCGGCCTCGATCGCTTCCCGTGCCGCCTGCTCCGCCCGCAACCACATCGTCGGTTGCGGCCGCTCCTCGCCGAGCCGGGCCGCCCAGCCCGCCGCCAGCTCGGTCGGGTCGGCGCGGAGCAGCGCCGCCGCCCGACGGCTCGGCTCGTTCCAGTCGCCCAGCGGGTCGACGACAATCTGGTCGGCGCCCGATTCGGTCAGCCAGGAGCGCAGCGGCTTGCTGGTCGGCATCTCGCCGAAGCGCAGGATCAGTTCCGGCGAGGCGGTTCCGCGGAACCGCTCGTCGCGCAGCAGCAGGTCATAGGCGGTGACGACGTGCGAACGGTCATGTGGACCGCAGCGGATCTGTGAAGTCGGCTCGGCGAGGATCGGATAGCCGGCGGCCGCGGCGAGGCGGGCGAGCGGCTCCCGCAACTCCGGGTCGAGCTGGCGTCCGGCGACGATCGCCCCGATCGGCGCCTCGGCGATATGGCCCGCCACCTCGTCGAGCAGGAACTCGGTTGGCTCCATGTCGATCGGCGTCACCGCGGTCAGCGGCCGTTCGTCGCGTCCTTCGAGCGCGAGTGGCTCGGTCGCCGTCACGGCGCCCTCGACCGGCAGCGGCGCCAGCGGCTCGCGCAGGGCGAAGTTGAGATGGACGGGGCCAGGGCGCGACTCGCGCCGCGCCGCGGCGAAGGCGCGACAGGCGGTCGAGCGCAGGTGCAGTAGGCCGTCGTCGTCGGCCTCGTGAGTGCCGACCTCGCAGAACCAGCGCACCGATTCGCCGTAGAGCTTGAGCTGGTCGATCGCCTGGCCGGCGCCGACGCCGCGCAGCTCCGGCGGGCGGTCCGCGGTGAGGACGAGCAACGGGACGCCGGAGTGGTCGGCCTCGCAGACCGCCGGGTGGTAGTTGGCCGCGGCAGTGCCGGAGGTGCAGAGGATCGCCACCGGGAGGCCGCTCGCCTGCGCGGCGCCGACTGCGAAGAACGCGGCTGAGCGCTCGTCGACGATCACCGTCGTCTCGATCTGCGGCTGCCGCCGCAGCGCCAGCGCCAGCGGGGTCGAGCGCGAGCCGGGGGAGACGACCGCGTGGCGCAACCCGCAGCGCGCCAGCTCCTCGACGAAGGCCGAGGCGAGCGCGGTGTTGGCGTTGGTCGGATCCATGGCTCAAGCCTATTGGCGCGTTACCCGTCCATATGACCGGAAAGGCGCCAACTCAAAGCCGGTGCGCCCGCAGCGCGTCCTCGTCGATCTCGACGCCGAGGCCGGGGCCGTCGGGAAGGCGCAACGTGTCGCCGCGCAGTTCGCACTCCTTTGCGGCGACCGTCGAGGAGAAGAGGCGCTGGGTGGCGAGGCCGTGGGCGAGGTCTGCCGCGTCGCCCAGGGTTGCCGCGACCTGCGCCGCGGCGGCGATCCCGACCGGGCCGTCGAGGGCGCTGGAGATGTAGGCGGGGAGGACCGCGGCGATCTCGATCGCCTGCTCCGGCCCGCCGACCTTGGAGAGCTTGATCCCGGTCAGGCGGAAGGCGCCGGTCGCCACCGCGCGCTCGGCGTCGGCGCGGCTCTCGATGCTCTCGTCGCCCGCCAGCGGGATCGAAGTCGACGGAGCCAACTCGGCGGCTTCCTCCAGCGTCGCCACCGGCTGCTCGGCCAGCTCGATCTCATAGGGCTCCAGCTCGGCGAGGATGCGCTTCGCCGTCTCGAGATCCCAGGCGCGGTTGGCGTCGACCCGGATCCGCGCCCGCGGCCCGAGCGCTTCGCGCACCGCCCGCACCTGGGCGGCGTCGTCGCCCGTCCCCAGCTTCAGCTTGAAGGTGGAGAAGCCGTCGGCGGCCCAGCGTTCGGCATCCGAGACCACGGCGGCGGGGTCATCGCAGACGAGGGTCGCGTTGCACCTGACCGCGGGCCTTTCGCTGTTTGTCGGTCTGGTCCCGACAGGCGACGAACCCTGTGCCGCTCTGCGCCCACGAAGGTCAAGCAACGCCGTGAGCGCCGCGCAGCGTGAGGGCGCGGACAGCGAGGCCGCCTCTTCGCGCAGGCTCGTCTCGTCCAGCGACTCCGTTCCGCCCAGCGCCCTCAGCTCCTCGACCACCCGCGCGATCGTCGTCCCGCCGCGCAGCGAGAGCGGCACCGCTTCCCCCAGTCCCTCCAGCCCGTCGTCGGAGCGCAAGCGCAACAGCACCATCTCACGCCGCGTGAGCGTCCCGGCCGCGGTCACGTACGGCTCCTTGAAAGGGAGCGCATAGGGGATGACCTCGAGCGAGGCGATGCGCATCGGGCAAGCCTACGCGGCGAGCAGCAGACCGACGGAAACCAGCAGGCTGAAAACGCCGAGCAGGGCGCCGGTGCCGGCAAGGGCGGCATTCAGGGCGGGGCCGTCGGTGCGGTTGCTCATTGTCCGCAGCGGCTTGATCGCCAGCGGCAGCGCCAGCAGGCCGATCAGCGGCAGGGCGCTTGCGCCGCCGGCGAGGAGGGAGACCGGCAGCACGACGAACGCCCCGAGCACCAACCCCCGGTAGAGCGCTACCGCGTTGCGGCGCCCCATCCGCACCGCGAGCGTGTTCTTGCCCGCCCGCCGGTCGGTCTCGAGGTCACGCACGTTGTTGACGACGAGGATCGCCGTGGCGAGGAAGCCGACCGCGATCGAGAGGCCGAGCGGCAGCGCGTCGAGTTGCTCGACCTGGACGTAGTAGGAGCCGTTGACGGCG
The DNA here is from genome assembly GCA_963789505.1 of uncultured Solirubrobacterales bacterium. Taxonomy (GTDB): domain Bacteria; phylum Actinomycetota; class Thermoleophilia; order Solirubrobacterales; family 70-9; genus VRUE01. The sequence continues at coordinate 27,752 of CAWBLE010000009.1, read as the reverse complement.
ACCAGTCCGAAGAAGAGGAAGACGAAGACCTCGCCAAGCCCGGCGTAGCCGTAGGGGCGGGGGCCGCCGGTATAGAGCACGCCGGCGGCGATCGAGACGGCGCCGATCAGCGAGGATCACAAGCCCGGCAACCGCGGTCAGGTAGATCCCGCAGGCGATCGCGACGCCGAAGGCGACCCACGTAGCGACCAGCACCCGCTGCGGCGTCACCAATCCCGCCGAGGTGACGCGCACCGGGCCGAGCCGATCGACCGTGTCGGCGCCGCGCTTGGCGTCGGAGTAGTCGTTGGCGAGATTCGTGCCGATCTGGATGAAGACGGAGCCGAGCAACGCCGCGAGGAAGGCGCCGAGCCGGGGCAGGTGGCCGACCCATTCGACCGCCGCGGCGGTGCCGACCAGCACCGGCGCGATCGCCGCCGGCAGCGTGCGCGGCCGCGCCGCCATCAGCCAGATCCTCATGGCCGCCTGGGGAACTTGGAGAAGTCCGGCGCGCGCTTTTCCTTGAAGGCCTCGCGGCCCTCGGCGGCCTCGTCGCTGCCGTAAAAGAGCAGGTTGGCGTCATGGGCGAGCTGCTGGATGCCGGCGTAGCCGTCCTCGTGGGCGTTGAAGCTGGCCTTGACCAGGCGCAGCGCGAAGGGGGAGAGGGCGAGCATCTCGCGGCAGGCGGCGACCGTCTCCGCCTCAAGCCGGTCGAGCGGCACGACCGCGTTGACCAGGCCCATCTCGAGCGCCTCCGCCGCGTCGTACTGCCGGCAGAGCAACCAGAACTCCTTCGCCTTCTTGGTTCCGACCAGGTCGCGCAAAAGCGAGGCGCCGAAGCCCCCGTCCCAGGAGCCGACCCGCGGCCCGGTCTGGCCGAAGACGGCGTTGTCGGCGGCGATCGTCATGTCGCAGCAGACGTGCAGGATGTGGCCGCCGCCGATCGCGTAGCCGGCCACCATCGCGACCACCGGCTTGGGCAGCCGCCGCATCTGCACCTGCAGGTCGGTGACGTGAAAGCGGCCGATCGAGGCGCCCTCGGCGACGTAGCCGGTGTCGCCGCGGACCGTCTGGTCACCCCCCGAGCAGAAGGCCTTGGTCCCGGCGCCGGTGAGCACGATCGCGCCGACCCCAGGATCCTCGCGGGCGAGCTCCAGCGCGGCCGAGATCTCGACCAGCGTCTGTGGGCGAAAGGCATTGAGCACGTTCGGCCGGTCGATCGCGATCTTGGCGATCCCCTCGGCCTTCTCGTAGGCGATGTCCTCGTACTCGCCCGCCGCGCGCCACTCGATCGGCGCGTGGCAGTTCGGCATCGGACGGGGCTCCCTTGTGGCGTTTGGGCATGATGGGCACGATATCCGGCCGATGAAGCTCGACGACTGGCTCGCCCAGAGATCACAGAGTTGCCCCGACCGCACCGCGCTGATCGCGGACGGGTCGGAGGTGACCTATGCCGAGCTGGAGGCCGAGGCAACCTGGGTCGCGCGGCGGCTCGAGGCGCACGGTGTGCGCCGCGGCTCGGTCGCGGCGCTGACGATGGAGCCGCGCCGCGAGCAGGTCGTCCTCGTCCACGCGCTGATGAAGGTCGGCGCGGTGCTCTTGCCACTCAGCCCGCGCCTCACCGCCGCCGAGCGCGCCGCCGTGATCGCCGCCGAGGAGCCGACGGTCGAGCTCGGCGACCCCGGCGAGCTGACCCAGACCGAGGCCGACCTGCCGCTGCTCGGCGAGCACGACATGGACGCCCCCTGCTGCCGGGTGCTGACCAGCGGCAGCAGCGGCACGCTCGACCCGGTCGAGCTGACCTACGGCAACTTCCTCTGGAGCGCCGTCGGCTCGGCCTTCAACATCGGCGTCGAGCCGAGCGACCGCTGGCTCTGCTGCCTGCCGCTCAGCCACATCTCCGGCCTCAGCATCGCGATGCGCTCGGTGATCTACGGCACCACCGCGGTGCTCCACGACGGTTTCGACGTCGACCGCGTCGCGGCGGCGCTGCACTGACGACGAGATCACCATCGTCTCGCTGGTCACGACCCAGCTGACCCGCCTGCTCGAAGCCGGCGCCGACCTCTCCGGGCCGCGCGCGATCCTGATCGGCGGCGGCCCGGTCCCGAAGGAGCCGCTCGAAGAGGCGATCGGACGCGGCGCCACCGTCGTCCAGACCTACGGCCTGACCGAGGCCTGCTCGCAGGTGACGACGCTCGCCCCGGCCGAGGCGCGCCGCAAGCTCGGCTCCGCCGGGCGGCCGCTGCTGACCACGCACCTGCGCATCCGCGACGGCGAGATCCTCGTCCAGGGCCCGACCGTCGCGCCCGAGCCGGCTCGACGCCGACGGCTGGCTGCACACCGGCGACCTCGGGCGGATCGACGAGGAGGGCTTCCTCTACGTCGAGGACCGGATCGACGACATGATCGTCAGCGGCGGCGAGAACGTCGTCCCGGCCGAAGTCGAGCAGGTGCTGCTGCGCCACCCCGAGGTCGCCGACGCCGCCGTGGTCGGCCGCGAGGACCCCGAGTGGCAGCAGGCGGTGACCGCCGTGGTCGTGCTCCGGGACGGCTCCACGGCGACGCCGGACGAGCTGCGCCGCCACTGCGCCGAGTCGCTGGCGGGCTTCAAGGTGCCGAAGCGGGTCGAGCTGGCGGCGGCGCTGCCGCGCACGCCCTCGGGCAAGCTGCTGCGAAGCGCGCTCAGGTAGCCTCACCGCTGATGAAAACCGACGACATCTTCTACGACAAGGACGCCGACCTCTCGAAGCTGCGAGGGGAAGACCGTCGCCATCCTCGGCTACGGCTCCCAGGGCCACGCCCACGCGCTCAACCTGAAGGACTCCGGAGTCGATGTCGTCGTCGGACTGCGCCCCGACTCCTCCAGCCGCGCCAAGGCCGAAGCGGCCGGGCTCGAGGTGCTCGACATCGCCGAAGCGGCGAGCCGCGGCGACGTGGTGATGATCCTGCTGCCCGACGAGAAGCAGGCCGAGGTCTGGCAGGCCGAGATCGCCGACGGGATCGCCCCCGGCAACCTGCTGCTCTTCGCCCACGGCTTCGCGATCCACTTCGAGCAGATCGCGCCGCCGCCCGGCGTCGACATCGGCATGGTCGCCCCCAAGGGCCCCGGCCACCTGGTCCGCCGCCAGTACGAGGAAGGCACCGGCGTGCCCTGCCTGATGGCCGTCCACCAGGACGCCACCGGCAACGCCCACGACCTCGTCCTCGCCTACGCGGCGGGGATCGGCGGCGCCCGCGCGGCGGTCATCGAGACGACCTTCAAGGACGAGTGCGAGACCGACCTCTTCGGCGAGCAGGCCGTCCTCTGCGGCGGCGCCTCGGAGCTCGTCCGCGCCGGCTTCGAGACCCTGGTCGAGGCGGGCTACGACCCGCGCCTCGCCTACTTCGAGTGCCTGCACGAGCTCAAGCTGATCGCCGACCTGATGTACGAGAAGGGGATCCAGGGCATGCGCTACTCGATCTCCAACACGGCCGAGTACGGCGACATGACCCGCGGCAAACGCGTGATCGGCGAGGAGTCCCGCGCCGCGATGAAGCAGATCCTCGGCGAGATCCAGTCGGGCGAGTTCGCCAAGGAGTGGATCGCCGAGAACCGCGCCGGCGGCGAGAACCTCTCCCGCATGCGCGAGGAGGGCGCCGCCCACGAAGTCGAGGAGGTCGGCGGCGAGCTACGCCAGATGATGCCCTGGATCGAGACGGAGTTCTAGGCCGCTCGCCACTGGCCCGCGAGGCGGTGTGCCTCTCCGTGAATTGATGTCGCACGCGCTGCGCGCTTAGCGACGAACGTGCCGCGCGGCTCCGCCGCGCCCAACCTCAGATTGCATATCGCCGCTTCGCTGACATTCCCGGAGAGGCACACCGCTTCACGGGCACCAGCGGTCATGGTATCGTCGCAACTGCTACAAGGTCCGACTGCTCCTCAGCTTGCTCGGCATCGAGTACGAGCGCAAGGAGCTTTCGGTTGTCGACCTCGGCGACCGGTCCGACGTACTTGGTGGGCTCAGCCCGTCCCTCAATGTGCCGACCGTTGTGCTCGAGGACGGCCGCCCACTCGGCGAGTCGGATGCGATCCTTTGGTACTTCGCTGATGGAACCCGCTACGCTCCCGCGCACGAGCCCGATCAGGCTCACGAGCGCGCTCACGGTGCTCCAGTGGATGTTCTTTCGAGCTGATCCAGAGCGATCGAGCTCGAGGATGCGACCGAGAGCGGGGAGGACCGCCTCGAACTTCATGCCCATCGACAGCCCACGCAGGAGGAAGCGTTCGTCGGTGGTCGGATTCCGCACGTCTCGGCGGTGAGCAGGCGGCGGACAGCTCGAAGCGTCGAGACCCGCGCGGTCGGCGAGGTCCTTCTTTGAAAGCTTCTCCGACTCGCGGACGGACTCCAAGGTCGCGAGAAGCTGTTACGCGCGACAAGTGCCTTGACGCTGGCGGATCGTAAGCCGGCCCTCTCGTCATCCGGGATTAGCTGCAGCGAGAGCGGTCTCATGAGGCGTCTGAGGCTTTGCCATGTGAAGAGAGTAGCGCTGCTTTGCATGAATGGTCGCAACCGAGCCCTCTTCACCGTCGGCGTATCCCGTCTAGTGCAGCTTCAATACGCTGCGAGACATGCGAATGCGGAGGTCCAGTGGCTCATAGACCGGCACCGAGAAGCCGGCAGTCGATTCCGGCTACCTGCTCTGCGTGTCGACGATCACTCACGCTCGCCTACGTCGAGCAGCACCGGATCAGGGCGCTGATCACTGCGACGCAGTACTCGAGCGGTGCGATCGATCACTTCGCCATCGCTCGCATGAGCAGCCTGCGGTGATTGCGACCGCTTCGCTCTCGCCGTCCCCGTCAAAGCGTCCGCGCAGCTTGGGGATCCTGGACGCGGTCCTCACGGTTGGGCGAGACAATGGGCCGATCGGCACAGCCACTGCCGATGAAGGGCGACTTGGCCAACCTCCACGAGGTGCGCGACAAGCAGGGAGAGACCCTCTACCGGCTCTTCGTCCTCTGGCAACGCAAAGAGGGGCGAGTGGTGATCATCGATGGACGCAAGAAGCCGAACAAGACAACCCTGTCAGAGCGGGAGTACGAGGCAGTGAAGTCTCTAGCGGCTACAGCCGCGACCGAGCCCCGCTCCGTTCGCGTCTGTTGACGATTTCGTTCAGGCCGATCTCAAGGCCTGAATGTCGATTGCAAAGACTAGGCGCCGGGCGGGCCGTCGCCGAAGCGGGACTCCTCGCCCGGCGGCAGCTTGCCGTCGCGGCCTACGTAGCCGTCCTTGCCGCCGACGACGACGTAGACGGCGTCCTCGCTGTCGCTGAGGTTGCGCAGCTTGCGGATCGTCGGGGCGTCGACGCGGGCCAGGCCGCCCGCCTCGAGGCGGTGGGTCGAGCCGTCGCCGAACTCGATCTCGACCTCGCCGCGGTGGACGAAGTAGAGCTCCTCCTGCTCCTCGTGCAGGTGGCGGCCGGTCTCGTAGCCGGGCGGGATGACGATCGCGTTGACGCCGAAGGCGGTGACGTCGAGGCCCTTGCGGATCTTGCGGAAGCCGTAGCCCTCGCCGAGGTCGGAGAGGTTGGCGACCGCGTAGCCGTCGCCCTTCGATCGCGCCGTTCTCGGCGGCCTCCGACATCGGCCGCATCGTACGCCAGCGCGGCTCGCCGAGGTCAACCCGCGCGGGTCAATAACCTTGGCCGCCGAATGGCGACGACGACCTCAGTCCAGATCCCGGCGGAGCTGAAGCCCGCCGACGGGCGCTTCGGCTGCGGGCCCTCGAAGGTCCGCCCGGAGGCGCTGGCGGCGCTCGGCGAGCGCGCCGACCTGATGGGCACCTCGCACCGCCAGGCGCCCGTGCGCGAGCTGGTCGGCCGCGTGCGCGACGGGCTCTCGGAGCTGCTCGGCCTGCCCGAGGGCTACGAGGTGGCGCTCGGCAACGGCGGCACGACCGCCTTCTGGGACGCCGCCGCCGCCTGGCTGGTGCGCGAGCGCGCCCTGCACCTGACCTACGGCGAGTTCTCCGGCAAGTTCGCCAAGGTCGACGACGGGCGCGCCCTTCCTCGCCGACCCGATCCTGGTCGAGGCCGAGCCCGGTGACGCGCCGGAGCCCGTCGCCGACCCCGGCGCCGACGTGATCGCCTGGGCGCACAACGAGACCTCGACCGGCGTGATGGTCGGCGTGCGGCGCCCGGACGACGCCGGCGACGCCCTCGTGCTGGTCGACGCGACCTCGGGCGCCGGCGGCCTGCCGCTCGACGCGAGCCAGGCCGACGCCTACTACTTCGCCCCGCAGAAGGGCTTCGGCGCCGACGGCGGGCTCTGGCTGGCGGCGCTCAGCCCGGCCGCGATCGAGCGGATCGCGCGAGCTCGACGGCGCAGCCGGGCGCTGGCAGCCCGCCTTCCTCTCGCTGCAGACGGCGGTCGAGAACTCGCGCAAGAACCAGACCTACAACACGCCCGCCCTGGCCACCCTGCTGCTGCTCGCCGACCAGATCGAGTGGATGCTGGCGGGCGGCGGCCTCGACTGGTGCGTGGGCCGCACGCGCGCGTCCTCCGGGCACCTCTACGGCTGGGCCGAGGAGGCCGATTTCGCGACGCCGTTCGTCGCCGACCCGGCGAAGCGCTCGCTGGTCGTCGGCACGATCGACTTCGCCGAGGGGGTCGACGCCGCCGCGCTCGCCGCGACCCTGCGGGCCAACGGCATCGTCGACGTCGAGCCCTACCGCAAGCTGGGGCGCAACCAGCTGCGCGTCGGCATGTTCCCGGCGGTCGAGCCGGCCGACGTCGAAGCGCTCACGGCCTGCATCGACTGGACGATCGAGAACGCGCCCGAGGTGACCGAGTGAAGGTCCTGGTGCGCGAGAAGATCGCCGACTCGGGCGTCGAGCTGCTGCGCCAGAGCTTCGACGTCGACCTCGGCCTGGAGATGAGCGAGCAGGAGCTGAGCGACGCGATCGGCGGAGTACGACGCGCTGCTGGTCCGCTCGGCGACCCAGGTGACGCCGGAGCTGATCGAGCGCGCCGAGCGGCTGAAGGTGATCGGCCGCGCCGGCACGGGCGTCGACAACGTCGACATCCCCGCCGCGACCCGGCGCGGCATCGTCGTCGCCAACGCGCCCGAATCGAACTCCGTCGCCGCCGCCGAGCACACGCTGGCGCTGATGCTGGCGCTCTGCCGCAACGTGGCTCGCGCCCATTCCTCGCTGACCGGCGGCGCCTGGGAGCGGCCCAAGTTCAAGGGCACCGAGCTCTACGGCAAGACGCTCGGCGTGATCGGCTTCGGCCGCATCGGCCAGCTCGTCGCCAAGCGCGCCCAGGCCTTCCAGATGGAGGTCGTCGCCTTCGACAAGTTCGTCTCCGCCGAGCGCTTCCGCGAACTGGGGGTGGAGGGCGCCGAGCAGCTCGAGGACCTGCTCGCCCGCGCCGACATCGTCACCCTGCACGTGCCGAAGACGCCGGACACCGTCGACCTGATCGACGCCGGGGCGATCGCCGCGATGAAGGACGGGGCGCGCGTGGTCAACTGCGCCCGCGGCGAGCTGGTCGACCTCGACGCCCTGACGGCCGGCCTGGACTCCGGCAAGCTCGGCGGCGCGGCGCTCGACGTCTTCCCCGCGGAGCCGTTCACCGACCATCCGATCTTCGGCCGCGACGACGTCGTCGTCACGCCGCACCTCGGCGCCTCGACGGCCGAGGCGCAGGACCGCGCCGGCGTGGTCACGGCTGAACAGGTGATCGCGGCGCTGAACGGCGGCGTCGTCACCAACGCGGTCAACATCGCCGCCGTGCGCCCCGAGGAGATGGAGGCGCTGGCGCCCTTCGTGCCGCTCTGCGAAAAGCTCGGCCGGCTCGCCCAGGGGCTCGGCGACGGCTCGATCGGCGGCGTCACGGTCGAGTTCCGCGGCCGCATCGCCACCTACGACACGCGCCTGCTCGGCATCGCCGTGCTGGTCGGCATCCTCTCCGGCCACACCGAGGAGCCGGTCAACCTGGTCAACGCGCCGCAGATGGCCGAGGAGCGGGGAATCGACCTGGTCGAGACGAAGGAGAGCGGCTCCGAGGACTTCACCGAGCTGATCACCGTGCGGCTCGGTTCCGGCTCCGACGCGGTCGAGGTCGCCGGCACCGGCGTCGGGCCGCGCAACGAGCCCTACCTGGTCTCGGTCTGGGGCGAGAGCTTCTACCTGCCGTTCGCCGACCACCTGGCGGTCTTCCGCTACGCCGACCGCCCCGGGATGATCGGCCGGGTCGGCTCCTGCTTCGGCGAGGAGGGCGTCAACATCATCTCCGCCGCGGTCGGCGCCGAGCCCGGCGGCGAGCAGGCGGTGATGGCGCTGACCACCGACGCGCCCGTCCGCGCCGAGACGATCGACAAGATCCTCGAGCTCGACGGGTTCTCGGTCGGCCGCTCGGTCGACCTCTAGCCGCACCCGTGAGCGCCTCGATCGACCTCGACCTGGTCGGGCTCGAAGGCGGCGAGTTCACGATGGGGACCGACGGCGACTACGGCTACATGATCGACGGCGAGGGGCCGGCGCACGCGGTGGAGCTTTCGCCCTTCGCGATCTGCCGCCACGCCGTCACCAACGAACAGTTCGCCACCTTCGTCGAGGCCGCCGGCCACCGCACCGAGGCCGAGCGCTGCGGCGCGTCGTTCGTCTTCGCCGGCTTCCTGCCCGAAGAGCCTGCGCCGACCCGGGCGGCCGCCGCCGCTCCCTGGTGGCGGCTGGTCGAGGGCGCCGACTGGGCGCATCCCGAAGGGCCCAGGAGCGGCTGGCGGGAGCGGCCCGACCACCCCGTCGTCCACGTCTCCTGGAACGACGCGATCGCGTTCTGCCGAGTGGAGCGGCACGCGACTGCCGACCGAGGCCGAGTGGGAGTTCGCCGCGCGCGGCGGCCTCGCCGGCTGCCGCTTCCCCTGGGGCGAGGAGCTGGAGCCCGGCGGCGAGCACCGGATGAACGTCTTCCAGGGAACCTTTCCCGAGCGACAACGAGTGCGCCGACGGCTACGCGGGAACGGCGCCCGTGACGCGTTCCCGCCAACGGCTACGGGCTCCACAACGTCACCGGCAACGTCTGGGAATGGACCGCCGACCGCTTCGACCGCAACTACTACGCCGACAGCCCGCGGGTCGACCCGTGCTGCGAGGAGGGCGACGGGCCGCGGGTGATGCGCGGCGGCTCCTACCTCTGCCACGCCTCCTACTGCAACCGCTACCGGGTCGACGCGCGCAGCGCCAACGGCGCCGACGCCTCGACCGGCAACCTCGGCTTCCGCGTCGCCCGCCGTCCTGTAGGTACGCGGCCAAAGCCGCCGATTCGCGCTATATGGTCGGGACCGTCAGCGGCAAACGGAGAAAGGGAGGGGATGGGCGATTCGGGGACCGACGCGAAGGGACTCACGCGCAAACAGCTGATCGGCTCGGGCGCGGCGGCCGCGGCAGCGGCGCTGCTGCCGCAGGCGACTGGCGTGGAGCGCGCGCTCGCGGCGCCGAAGGACAAGCGCAACGTGGCCGGGATGAACATCGTCCTCTTCATCAGCGACCAGGAGCGCGCGATCCAGCACTTCCCGAAGAACTGGCAGCGCAAGCACCTGCCGGGGATGCGGCGTCTGCGCCGCAACGGGATCAGCTTCGAACGCGCCTTCACCAGCGCCTGCATGTGCTCGCCCTCCCGCGCGACGATGATGACCGGCTTCTTCCCGGCCCAGCACGGCGTCAAGTACACGCTCGAGACGAACATGCACCGGAAAAAGAACCCGCAGGTCGAGATGCCGCTGCCCTCGGTGATGCCGAACCTGGCCACGGTGATGAAGGCGGCCGGCTACAACGTCATCTACAAGGGCAAGTGGCACTGCTCGAAGCCGGCGTACGGGGAGGACGCGACGCAGGCCGAACTGGAGAAGTACGGCTTCGACCGCTGGGACCCGCCGGACGCCGGCGCCAACCAGGACGTCGACCAGGCCGGCGGCGGCACCGACGACAACGACGGCCGCTTCATGAAGGAAGAAGGCAGGGGGGCGGCGGAAGGGGCGCTGCAGTACCTCAACTCCGCCGCGGCCAGCAGCAGCCGTTCTTCATGGTGATCTCGCTGGTCAACCCGCACGACGTCCTCTTCTACCCGGAAGCCTTCGCGAAGTCGGGCTACGAAGAAGAGGAAGAAAAAGGGGAAGAATGGCTCGAGGGGCGAAATCCGCCCGCCCGCGACCGCCCTCGAAGACCTCTCGAGCAAGCCGTCGGTGCAGGAAGAATTCAGGGATCTGATGGATCGCTTCGGCGGCGAAATCGACACGCCGGAAAAGCGGCGCGCCTACCTCAACTTCTACGGCAACCTGATGAAGGCCTCCGACGGCTACCTGGTCGACGTCCTCGGCGCGCTGGAAGCCAACGGCCTGATGGACGACACGCTGGTCGTCCGCACCTCCGACCACGGCGAGATGGGCCTCACCCACGGCGGCATGCGGCAGAAGAACTTCAACTTCTACGAGGAGACGCTGCGGGTGCCGATGGTCTACTCGAACCCGAAGCTGTACCCGAAGCCGCACACCTCCGACGCGCTCGTCTCGCACGTCGACCTGCTGCCGACGATGGCCAACCTGGTCGCGGCGCCGAAATCGGCGCGGGCGAACTGGGAGGGGGTCGACTACTCGAAGCTGGTGCTGCGGCCGACGCCGGAACGCTCGACCCAGGACTACGTCGTCTTCACCTACGACGACTACCAGTCCGGCCAGCGCAGCCGCCGTACCCGAAACCGCCGAACCACATCGTCAGCATCCGCGAGAAGCGCTGGAAGCTGGCCAAGTACTACGACGCCCACCCGCTCAGGAAAAGGCGCAAGCCGCCGCAGTGGGAGATGTACGACCTCAAACGCGACCCGCTCGAGCGCATCAACCTCGCGCGGAGGCTACGAGCGCACGCCGCTGGAGGAGCGCAACTACCGGCGCCTGCGACGCAAGCTCGCCAAGGTCCAGAAGACGCGCCTCAAGCCGCGCAGGAACACCGCGTGACAGCGCGGAGTAGCCTCCGCGCCATGAAGGCGGTGGTACTGACCGGCGCGGGGGGCTACGACGTCCTGCAGGTGCAGGAGCGTCCCGACCCGCCGGTCGGGCCGGGCGAGGTGCGGATCGCGGTCAAGGCGGCGGGGATCAACTTCGCCGACACGATGGCGCGCGTCGGCCTCTATCCGGACGCGCCGAAGCCGCCCTGCGTGCTCGGCTACGAGGTCGCCGGCGAGGTCGAGTCGGTGGGCGAGGGCGTCGAGGGCCGCGCGGTCGGCGACCGCGTCGTCGCCGGCACCCGCTTCGGCGGCCAGGCCGAGCTGGTCACGGTCGCCGCCTCGCAGGCCTGGCCGCTGCCCGAGGCGCTGAGCTTCGAGCAGGGCGCGGCCTTCCCGGTCAACTACGGCACCGCCTACGCGGCGCTGGTCGTGATGGGCGGGCTGCGCGAGGGCGATCGGGTGCTGATCCACGCCGCCGCCGGCGGCGTCGGCATCTCGGCGACGCAGATCGCGCGCAATATCGGCGCCGAGATCTTCGGCACCGCCTCGGCCTCCAAGCACGAGGCGATCGAAGCGCAGGGCGTTCGCCCACCCGATCGACTACCGCACGCTCGACTTCGAGCCGGAGGTGATGCGGATCACCGGCGGCGAGGGGGTCGACCTCGCGATCGACGCCCTGGGCCCGACCTCGTTCCGCAAGGACTACCGGCTGCTGCGCTCAGGCGGCCGCCTGGTGATGTACGGGATCTCCGAGAACTCGCGGAGGGCCGAAGCGCGACATCGCCGCAACCCTGAAGGCCCTCGCGTCGATGCCGACGGCGACGATGCCCTGGTGGAAGAGCCTTATGACGATGAACGAGAACAAGGGCGTCTTCGGCCTCAACATGCTCAACTGGTGGGACGCCGAGGGCAACTTCGACCGCCTCGTCGAGCCGCTCTCGGCCGACCTCGAGGCGGGCCGCCTGCAGCCGGTCGTCGCCGAGGCCTTCCCCTTCGAGCGCGCCGGCGAGGCGCATAAATTCATCGCCGAGCGCCGCAACGTAGGCAAGGTCGTGTTGTTCCCTTCATAGACGCCCCGACCGTCGCGCGGTGGCGGGGACGACTTTCGCGATGAAGAGGCTGCTGCTCATCTCACTGGCCATCACGGCGCTGCTCGCGCCGGGGAGTACCGCTGCCACGACGAAGACCTACACCGTGCTGCTCGCGGGCGGCGAAGAAGCCAACACGATCAAGATCTGGCTCAGCCAGGACGGGCGCGAGTACGTGATCGACTCGGTCGTGCAACTCGAAGTCGGCGGCAATGTCTGCGGCCATCCCGCCGAAGCAACCCAAACCAGCTGGTCTGCGCCGCGCCCTCGATCGCCGGCTTCGAGGTCAACGCCGGCGGCGGCGACGACGCCGTCCGCGTGGCCAAAAACGTGACCGTGCCGGTTACGATGCGCGGCGGCGGCGGCAACGACTTCCTGCTCGGCGGCGCCGGCGCCGACAAGCTGATCGGCGGCGATGGCGACGACCGCCTGATCGGCTGGCGCGGCGACGATGTGCTCTACGGCGGGCCGGGCGACGATGTCCTCCTCGGCGGGCCCGGCAAAAACACGCTGCGGGGCGGGCCGGGCGCCGACAGGCTCGGGTCGGGGCGCAGGACGCACCGCTCCCACGGCACGCTTTAGCTTCGGCGCAGCCTGCCGCCGACGAAGAACAGCGCGATCAGGAACCCGACGAAGGACAGGCCCGCGTCGAGCCGGAAGCCGGCCTCGATCCCGTCGACGAAGTTGTCCTGGGCGGAGAAGACGGTGGTGGTCAGACCGAGCCCGATCGCGCCGCCGGCGATCTGGCACATGTAGAGGATTCCCCCGGCGAGGCTGCTCTGCGATTCGTCGACCGAGGTGACGGCGGCGGTGGTCGCGGTCGGGTAGAAGCTGCCGATACCGATCCCGAGCACGAACATCCCCGGAACCAGCGCCCCGTAAGCGGAGCCCTCCGTGACCTGCGAGAAGAGGAAGGGCGCGATCGTGATGCAGCCGGCGCCGACCACGACCAGCGGCTTCGCCCCGACCCGGTTGTAGAGCGGGCCGGCGATGAAGGAAACGAGCGCGAAGGTGGCGAGGAAGGGCAGCACGCCGACGCCGGCTTCGAGCGGCGAGTAGCCGAGGTGCTTCTGCATGAACTCGGGCAGGTAGAGCAGCGCCGCGAAGAAGGTCGCCGACATCAACGTGATCGCCACGCAGGAGGCGCGGAAGCTCTCGTTCTTCATCACCGCGCGCGGCACCAGGGCGCTCAGCCCGGCACGGCGCTCGATCGGAATGAAGGAGGCGATCAACACCGCGGCCAAAGCGAACAGGCCGATCACCCGCGGGTCGCCCCAGCCCCAGTCGTCGACCTGGTCGAGCCCGATCAGCAGCGAGACGAGCCCGATCGAGAGCGTCGCGATCCCCGGGTAGTCGATCTTCTGCTCGCCTTCCTCGGGGTCTTTGACGTGGACCAGGTAGTAGGTGACGATCACGGCGAAGATCGCGACCGGCACGTTGAGGAAGAAGATCCAGCGCCAGCTCAGGGCGTCGGTGAGGACGCCGCCGATCAGCGGCCCGATCGCGTTGCCGAGCCCGGCGGCGCCGATGATGATCCCGCCCGCCAGGCCGGCCTTCTCGTCCGGCAGCAGCTCGAAGGTCATGCCGAGGATCGCCGGCCACATCAGCGCCCCGCCGATCCCCATCACGACCCGCGTCGCGATCAGCCAGGTCTCCGTCTGCGCGGCGCCGCCGAGCGCCGACATCGAGGCGAAGATCGCGGTGCCGAGGAAGAAGGCGCGGCGGCGGCCGAACATGTCGGCGAGGCGGCCGCCGGTGACGATCATCACGCCGAAGGTGAGCGCGTAGGCGTTGACCACCCACTGGATCGTGTTGATGTTCGTATCGAAGTCCTTCTCCATCGTCGGGATCGCGACGTTGATGGCGGAGAAGTCGTTGGCGATCACGAGCACGCTCAAGCTCATCGCGAGCAGCGCCAGGACGGTGGTGCGGTCGAGCCTTGCGATCGGCGCACCCTACGCTAAGCTGAGGCGTGAATGACGCACCCGCTCGACAGCCTCGCGCTACACCTTCTCCTCCCCCTCCGGGGGGAATAGCGCTGGGCGGCGCGATAGCCGCGAGAGACAAGGTCATTCGAGAGCACCGGAGAAGGAGGTAGCAACACCATGAGTCCCGCGGCCGACGCAAACCGCGTCCACATCTTCGACACCACCCTGCGCGATGGCGAGCAGTCGCCCGGCATCTCGCTCAACACCGCCGAAAAGGTCGAGATCGCCCAGCAGCTGGCGCGGCTCGGCGTCGACGTGATCGAGGCCGGCTTCCCGATCACCTCGCCGGGCGACTTCGAGGCGGTCGAGGCGATCTCGCGTCGCGTCGAGGGCCCGACGATCTGCGGCCTGGCGCGTACCCACAAGGCCGATATCGACGCCGCCTGGGGGGCGATCAAGGACGCGGCGAGGCCGCGCATCCACACCTTCATCTCGACCTCCGACATCCACATCGAGCACCAGCTGCAGACCGACCGCGAGGACGTCAAGGGCCAGGCCCGCGCCGCCGTCACCCTGGCGCGCTCCTACTGCGAGGACGTCGAGTTCTCGCCGATGGACGCGACCCGCGCCGATCTCGAGTTCACCGCCGAGGTCTGCGCGATCGCGGTCGAGGAGGGCGCGACCGTCGTCAACATCCCCGACACGGTCGGCTACACGACGCCCGAGGAGTACAGCGAGTACTTCCGCCGCCTCTACGAGCTGGTCCCGGGGCTGCGCGAGGTCGAGGTCTCCGTCCACTGCCACGACGACCTCGGGCTGGCCGTCGCCAACTCCTACGCCGGGGTGCTGGCCGGCGCCCGCCAGGTCGAGTGCGCGGTCAACGGGATCGGCGAGCGCGCCGGCAACTGCTCGCTGGAGGAGATCGCGATGCTGATCAAGACCAGGGAGGACGTCCACGGGCTGACGACCGGGCTCGACAACCGCGAGCTGGCCCGCACCAGCCGCATGGTCTCGCGCCTGACCGGCTACGCGATCCAGCCCAACAAGGCGATCGTCGGCCGCAACGCCTTCGCCCACGAGTCCGGGATCCACCAGGACGGCGTGCTCAAGGAGCGCTCGACCTACGAGATCATGGACGCGACCGAAGTCGGGCTGGAGTCGAACTCGATCGTGCTCGGCAAGCACTCCGGCCGCCACGCCCTGCGCGACGCCCTGGAGCAGCTCGGCTTCCAGATCGAGGGCAACGCCCTCAACGCCGCCTTCAAGCGCTTCAAGGAGGTCGCCGACCGCAAGAAGCAGGTCACCGCGCTCGACCTCGAGGCGCTGGTCTCCGACGAGATGCGCGAGAAATCCGACGCCCACGAGCTGGCCTGGTTCGAGGTCGAGGCCGGCTCGCGGCGCGAGCCGCTGGCCCGGGTCGCGGTGACGATGCCCTCGGGCGAGGAGGCGGTCGGCGAGTCCGGCGGCGACGGCCCGGTCGACGCGATCTTCCAGGCGATCCAGGGGGCCGTCGGCACCGAGGGCGAGCTGCGCCAGTACACCGTCGAGGCGGTGACCGGAGGGGAGGACGCGCTCGGCCAGGTGACCGTGATGCTGCGCGTCGCGGGGCGCCTGGCGACCGGCCAGGGTGTCGCCACCGACATCCTCGAGGCCTCCGCGCGGGCCTACGTTCGAGCGCTCTCCAATGCGCTCGAGGGGGCCGCGATCCGCCAGGCCGAGGCGGCCACCGCCGAGGCAGCGGTCGAGCGGACCCCGGGCCCCTGAAGCGATGCCGACCCCGCGGCTGGGCGACCGCTACCGCCATGGCCTGCGCAAAGCTGTCGGCACCAGCGCCGGGCCCTATGGCTACACGCTGACGGTCTGGACCACCGGCGCGGTGCTGATCCACGCCCGCGGCGTGCCCGACACGCTGGAGGCGATGCTGTTCATGTTCGGCGCCGTGATCGCCTTCGCGGCGACCGGCGCGCTCGCCTTCCGCACCAACCCGCCGGTGCGGGGGAGGGCGGTCAGCCACCCGGTGCTGTGGGGCAGCTTCCACTTCGTCCCCGTCGCCGCCTCGATCGGAGCCGCCTCGCTCGTCGCCCACTTCGTCCAAGGCAGCGCCGCCTGGCCCCTCGCCGGCTTCACCGCGACCGCGCTCTATCTCACTTGCGTAGCCGCCCAGATCACCTTCTTCGAGGAGCAGGTCTTCGAAGAGCTCGAGCAGGAGGTCGCCGCCGTCGAGCGCGAGGTCGTCGAGGAGCTGTAGGCGCAAAAAGTCACACTCTGCGCGCCACACGCGCGCCCCAGCCCGCCACCCTCGCGGTATGCCCGATCCCCTTTCCGAGTTTGCGGTTACCCGCCAAATAGACGGGAAAGGACAAGTTCGTGCCTCGGATGGCCGGATCGCCGACCTGGCGGGGCGGCAATACGGGGTTGTGACGCGGGCCCAACTGCTCAAGCTCGGCATCGGCGAGGACGCAGTCGACGCTCGCCTCGCCTCTGGTCGCCTGCACCGGCTGCATCGAGGGGTCTACGCGGTGGGCCACACGGTTGTGTCCAGGGACGGCCATTGGCTGGCCGCGGTCTTCAGCGCCGGCGCGGGCGCGGTGCTCAGCCACGGGTCCGCCGCGGAGCTGTGGGGAATCTGGAGGCCAAAGCGATCCGGCCGGATCGATGTCTCGACGCCGCGGTCCACTCGATCGGCGTCGGGTATCCACCGGCGCTATCTGCGGCTGAGCGACGACGAGTTCACCGTGAGACGGCGCATCCCCGTCACCACCCTTGCCCGAACGCTGCTTGACATCGCCGGCGAAACCTCCGCAGAAGGCCTGGAAGGAGCAATTCGCGAGGCGGAATACCTGCACCGATTTCAGATTGAGGGTCTGGAGAGGCTGCTCGTGCATCATCCGGGCAAGCGAGGGGCGCGAGCGGTCAGAACCTGCCTGATCCGGCTCGGCCGCGGGCCAAAGGGCCGGAGGCGGAGCAAGCTCGAGGACAAATTCGCCACGCTGCTCGCCCAGACAGATCTGCCGCAACCCGAGCTCAACGCGCTTCTGGACCTCGGCGGTCGAAAGATCGAAGCCGATTGTCTTTGGCGAGCGCAACGCCTGATTGTCGAGCTGGACGGGGGACAGGCGCACCGGACCCGTGTGGCCTTCGAGGAAGACCGCGAACGCGACCGACGGATCCAGGCAAATGGATGGCGCACGATCAGGGTCACCTGGCGCCAACTCGAAGACCCAGCGACTGTTCTCGCGGATCTTCGCCAGCTCCTGTCACTCGAGTTTGCTCTTTCCCGCCAAATAGGCGGGCAAAAGCAAACTCACGGGGGCTTCGTACGTGATAACGTACAAACGTAATGAACGCTGTTGCTGAGATTCATGTGCGCGCGGCATCCGTGCCCGCCTTCGGGCGGCGGACCAAGACCCTGCGCGAGGCGATGGGGTTCTCGCTGCGCGACCTGGCCGAGCGCAGCGGGGTCAGCGCGCCGATGCTCTCGCAGGTCGAGCGCGGTGAGACGAGCCCGACCCTGGTTGTGGCCGAGAAGATCGCGACCGGGCTGGAGCTGACCCTCTCCCAGCTTCTGCGGCTAGACGAGGGCGAGCATGTCGCCGTCAGCCGCGCCGGCGAGCGCCGCCGCTTCGAGCGCGGCGGCCACCGCTTCGAGGAGTTGACCCCGCCGCTGCCCGGGCAGCGCGCCGACGTCTCGCTGCACACGCTGCGGGCCGGCGCGACCACCGGCGGCCCGGACGACCCGCCGATCCACGAGCCCGGCAGCCGTGAGACGGCCGTGGTGCTCGCTGGAGTCCTATCCTTGACCGTCGATGGCACCCGCCACGAGCTGCACGCCGGCGATTGCGTCACCTTCGACGCCGACCTTCCACATCACTTCGAGAACGACGGCCGGGAGCAGGCACGCTTCCTCGCCGTGATCGCCGCCGGACTGAGGAGGAGCTAGCAATGTCTAAGACGATGTTCGACAAGATCTGGAGCGCCCACGAAGTCGGTGAGGGCCTGATCTACATCGACCTGCACCTGGTCCACGAGGTGACCTCGCCGCAGGCCTTCGACGGGCTGCGCCTCGCCGGCAGGCCACTGCGGCGGCCCGACCGGACGCTCGCGACCGCCGACCACAACGTGCCCACCGACGGCACCAAGGCCGCGGCGCTGATCGCCGACAAGCTCTCGCGGGTCCAGGTCGAGACGCTGGAGCGCAACTGCGAGGAGTTCGGTGTGCCGCTCTACTCGCTCGGCTCCGAGCGCCAGGGGATCGTCCACGTGATCGGGCCGGAGCTCGGGGTCACCCAGCCGGGGATGACGATCGTCTGCGGCGACAGCCACACCTCGACGCACGGCGCCTTCGGCGCGCTCGCCTTCGGCATCGGCACGTCCGAGGTCGAGCACGTGCTGGCGACCCAGTGCCTGGTCCAGAAGCGGCCGAAGACGATGCGGATCCTCTACTCCGGCGAGCTCGGCCCGGGGGTGACGCCGAAGGATCTGATCCTGGCGACGATCGGCCGGCTCGGCACCGGCGGCATGGTCGGCCACGCGGTCGAGTACGCCGGCCCCGCGATCGAGTCGCTCTCGATGCCGGGGCGGATGACGATCTGCAACATGACGATCGAGGGCGGCGGCCGCGCCGGCATGATCGCCCCCGACGAGACCACCTTCGAGTGGGTGCGCGGTCGCGAGGCGGCGCCCGCGGACTTCGACGCCGCGGTCGCCCGCTGGCGCGAGCTGCCGACCGACGCCGGCGCGAGCTTCGACACCGAGGTCGAGGTCGACGCCGGGGCGATCTCGCCGATGGTCACCTGGGGGACCAACCCAGGGATGGTCGTCGAGGTGACCGACTCGGTCCCCGACCCGGCGGCGATGGACTCGCCGGCCGACCGCGAATCGGCCGAGCGGGCGCTCGCCTACATGGCGCTCGAGCCGGGCACGCCGATGACCGAGGTCGCGCCCGAACGGGTCTTCATCGGCTCCTGCACCAACTCGCGGATCGAGGACCTGCGCGAGGCCGCGGCGGTCGTCGACGGCCGCAAGGTCGCCGGCACGGTGCGGGCGATGGTCGTCCCCGGCTCCCAGCAGGTCAAGCTCGCCGCCGAATCAGAGGGCCTGCACGACGTCTTCCGCGGCGCCGGCTTCGAGTGGCGCGAGGCGGGCTGCTCGATGTGCCTGGGGATGAACCCGGACACGCTGATCGAGGGCGAGCGCTGCGCCTCGACCTCGAACCGCAATTTCGAGGGCCGCCAGGGCAAGGGTGGGCGCACCCACCTGGTCAGCCCGAGGATGGCCGCGGCCGCCGCGATCGAGGGCCATTTCGTCGACATCAGGGATTGGAGCTGACTATGCGACCGATAGACGTGATCGAGGGCAAGGTGTCGGTGCTGAACCGGAACGACGTCGACACCGACCAGATCATCCCCAAGCAGTTCCTCAAGCGGGTCGAGCGGACCGGCTTCGGCGAGTTCCTCTTCTACGACTGGCTGCGCTCGGGCGAGATCGAGCTCGAGCCCAACCCGATCCTCGTCGCCGGGCGCAATTTCGGCTGCGGCTCCTCGCGCGAGCACGCGCCCTGGGCGCTCGAGGACTTCGGCTTCGAGGCGATCGTCGCGCCCTCCTTCGCCGACATCTTCTACTCCAACTGCACCAAGGTCGGCTTGCTGCCGGTCGAGCTCGACGAGGAGCACTGCCGCGCCGTCGCCGAGGCGGGCGAGGCGCGGATCGACGTCGACGACCAGACCGTGACCAGCGCCGCCGGCGTATTTGAGTTCGCGATCGAGCCCGACGTCCAGCACAGGCTGCTCAACGGGCTCGACGACATCGGGATCACGCTCGAGAGCACTGTCGCGATCGAGGCCTTCGAGGCGGGCCAGAGCGCCGCGGGCCCGAGCACGACGGCGCTCTGAGCGCGATGGCCGGCCCGATCAACAGCGGCCCGCGCGAGTGGGACGCTGAGACCTACGACGCCGTCTCCGACCCGCAGTTCGAGTGGGGCACGGAGGTGGTCGAGCGGCTCGAGCTGCGCGGCGACGAGACGGCGATCGACGCCGGCTGCGGCTCGGGCCGAGTGAGCGAGTTGCTGCTCGAGCGGCTGCCACGCGGCAGCCTGCTCGCGGTCGACGGCTCCGAGGCGATGGTCGCGAAGGCGCGCGAGCGGTTGGGGGAGCGGGCGAGCTACCTGGTCGCCGACCTCGCCGAGCTCGAGGTCGAGCAGCCGGTCGACCTGGTCTTCTCGACCGCGACCTTCCACTGGCTCCCCGACCACGAGCGGCTCTTCGCCCGCCTGCGCGCCGCGCTCAGGCCGGGCGGACGGCTGGTCGCCCAGTGCGGTGGCCGCGCGCAACGTCGCCGAACACACCGATGCGATCGCCTCCGTCGGCGCCCGTCCCGAGTTCGCCCCGCACCTGAAGGAGCTGACCGGGATCTGGAACTTCGCCGGCCCCGAGGAGACCGAGCAGCGCCTGCGCGGAGCCGGCTTCTCCGAGGCCCGCTGCTGGCTGCAGCCGAAGCCGGTCACCCCGGCCGACCCGCTCGCCTTCATCTCGACCGTCACCCTCGGCCCGATCCTCGCCCAGCTCCCGGAGGACCGCCGCCGCCCCTTTGCCGAAGCCGTCCTCGAAGAGTCCCCCGAGCCGTTCACGCTCGACTACGTGCGCCTCAACATCGAGGCTAGAGTGCCCAACTCGTGAGCGACGCGCCCCGCATAGTGCTGCTGCCCGGCGACGGGATCGGGCCCGAGATCGTCGCCGCGGCGCGGCGGCTGCTCGAGGCGCTGGGCGAGTTCGAGTTCGACCAGCGGCTGATGGGCGGCTGTTCGATCGACGCCCACGGCGTCGCCCTCACCGACGAGGTGCTCGACGCCTGCAAGGGCTCCGACGCGGTTCTGCTCGGCGCCGTCGGCGGGCCGAAATGGGACACGACCGACCCCGACGCGCCGCGGCCCGAGCAGGGGCTGCTCGGCCTGCGCAAGGGGATGGGGCTCTACGCCAACCTGCGCCCGGTCAGGCCGAGCCCGGCGCTGGTCGGGTCGAGCCCGCTGCGCGAAGAGCGGATCGCCGGCACCGACCTGCTCGTCGTGCGCGAGCTGACCGGCGGGATCTACTTCGGCGACAGCGGCCGCGACGGCGACGTGGCGCACGACACCTGCGAGTACTCGGTCGCCGAGATCGAGCGGATCGCCCGCGCCGGCTTCGCCGCGGCGCAGCGCCGGGCCGAGGGCGGCGACCGCGCGCCCCGGGTCACCTCGGTCGACAAGGCAAACGTGCTCGAGACCTCGCGGCTCTGGCGCGAGGTGGTCGGCCGCGTCGCCGGCGAGTATCCCGATGTCGAGCTCGACCACCTGCTCGTCGACAACGCGGCGATGCAGCTGGTCTCGCGGCCGGCGGAGTTCGACGTGATCGTCACCGAGAACCTCTTCGGCGACATCCTCAGCGACGAGTCGGCGATGCTGACCGGCTCGCTCGGGATGCTGCCCTCGGCCAGTCTCGGCGAGGCTGGCGACCCCGGCCTGTTCGAGCCGGTGCACGGCTCGGCCCCCGACATCGCCGGCCAGGGCGTAGCCAACCCGCTCGCCACCTTCCTCAGCACGGCGATGCTGCTGCGGCACGGGCTCGACCGGCCCGAGGACGCCGAGCGGATCGAGGCTGCGGTCGACGCCGTGCTCGAGCGCGGCCTGCGCACCCCCGACCTGGCGGCAGGCGGAGATGCAGTCGTCGGCACGGATGAAATGACCGCCGCCGTGCTGGCATACTTCTCAGACGATGGAGACCGCGGAGCTGATCTGGCAGAACGGCGAGTTCGTGCCCTGGGACGAGGCCAAGACGCACGTGCTCAGCCACGGCCTGCACTACGGCACCGGCGTCTTCGAGGGGATCCGCTGCTATGAGACCGAGCGCGGGCCCGCCGTCTTCCGCCACCGCGAGCACCTCGCGCGGCTCGAGAAGTCGGCCGAGCTCTACTACTTCCAGCTGCCCTACACGGCGGAGGAGCTGCGCGAGGCGACGCACGAGCTGATCCGCCGCAACGGGCTCGGCTCCTGCTACATCCGGCCGCTCGCCTACCGCGGCTACGGCAACCTCGGCCTCTACGCGACCGACGCCCCGATCGACGTGATCGTCGCCGCCTTCCCCTGGGGCGTCTACCTGGGCGAGGAGGGCTCGCGGCACGGCATCCGCACCAAGGTCTCCTCTTGGCGGACGATCTCCGGCGACAGCCTGATCCCGCACGCCAAGGCCTCCGGCCAGTACCTCAACTCGGTCCTGGCCAAGACCGAGGCGACCAACGCCGGCTACGACGAGGCGATCCTGCTCGACCAGCACGGCTGCGTCTCCGAGGGCTCGGGCGAGAACGTCTTCGTCGTCCGCGACGGCGTCATCTGCACGCCGCCGCACACCGCCGCGATCCTCGACGGGATCACGCGCAACTCGATCGTTCAGATCGCCGTCGACCTCGGCTACGCGGTCGAGGAGCGCGACATCGCCCGCGCCGAGCTCTACCTCGCCGACGAGGTCTTCCTCACCGGCACCGCGGCCGAGCTCGTCCCGGTGCGCGAGGTCGACGACCACCCGCTCGGCGAGCCGGGCGAGATCACCCGCGTGATCCAGGCCAAGTTCCAGGACGCCCTGCACGGACGCGCCGAGGAGTACCTGGAGTGGCTCGACTTCGTCGAGGCGCCGACCGGGCGAATTACGCCGGCCGCCTAGCGGCCGGCGTAGCGCTGCGCGCGATTCCCCGGATCATCCTCGAATCGAAAGGCATCAGATGGAACAGGTGAAGCTCTACGACACCACCTTGCGCGACGGCATGGGCGGCCCCGGCATGTCGCTCTCGGTCGACGAGAAGCTGAAGGTCGTGCGCGCGCTCGACGAGCTCGGCGTGCAGTTCGATCGAGGCCGGCTTCCCGAGCTCCAACCCGAAAGAAGCCGAGCTCTTCGAGCGCCTCGCCGGAGCTCGAGCTGGAGCGGGCGACGATCGCCGCATTCGGCATGACCCGGCGCCGCGACCGCGCCGCCGAGGACGACGAGGCGCTGCCGTGCTGACCGCGAGCTTCGCCCCGGTCGTCTGCCTGGTCGGCAAGAGCTGGGGCCTGCACCTGGAGAAGGTGATCAAGGTCAGCGCCGAGGAGAACCTGGCGATGATCGCCGACTCGATCGGCTTCTGCCGCGCGCGCGGCAAGCGGCCGGTCTTCGACGCCGAGCACTTCTTCGACGGCTACCGCGACGACCCCGGCTACGCGCTCGAATGCGCCCGCGCCGCGGCCGACGCGGGGGCGGAGAACGTCACCCTCTGCGACACCAACGGCGGCAGCCTGCCCGGCTTCGTCGCCGCGGCCACGGCGGCCGTGGTCGAGGCGCTCGGCGAGGCGGTCGAGGTCGGCATCCACACCCACGACGACGCCGGCTGCGCGGTCGCCAACTCGCTGGCCGCGGTCGAAGCCGGCGCCCGGCTCGTGCAGGGCACCGTCAACGGCTACGGCGAGCGCTGCGGCAACGCCAATCTGGCGACGATCCTGCCGGCGTTGCAGCTGAAGCTGGGCTTCGATGTCGTCGCGGCCGAGAAGCTGGCGGCGCTGACCCGGACCAGCCACTACCTCGACGAGCTCTGCAACATGACCCCGAACCCCGACCAGCCCTACGTCGGCCGCAACGCCTTCGCCCACAAGGCGGGGATGCACGCGGCCGGAGTCGAGGCCGACGCGAGCACCTTCGAGCACCTCGACCCGACCCTGCTCGGCAACGAGCGCGAGATCCTCGCCTCCGAGCTCTCCGGCAAGGCGACGATCCGCAGCCAAGCGGCGCAAGGCCGGGCTCGAGCTGAGCGAGGAGCAGGCGGCGGGCGCGGTCGAGCGGCTCAAGCAGCGCGAGCACCGCGGCTACCACTACGAGGCGGCGCCGGCCTCTTTTGAGCTGTTGCTGCGCCGCGAGGCGGGCAGCTACCGGCCGCTCTTCGAGCTCGAGAGCTTCAAGGTCCTGGTCGAGAAGCGGGCCGACGGCGAGGTCGAAACCGAGGCGACGATCAAGGTCCGGGTCGACGGCGAGCGCTACGTCCGGGTCGCCGAGGGCAACGGCCCGGTCAACGCGCTCGACAGCGCCCTGCGCGGCGCGATCGCCGACCGCTACCCCGAGCTGGCCGAGATCGAGCTGAGCAACTACAAGGTGCGCATCCTCGACGAGAGCCACGGCACGGGCGCGGTCACCCGCGTCCTGCTCGACTCGGCCGACAGCGAGCGCGAATGGGGGACGATCGGCGTCTCGGAGAACATCATCGAGGCCTCCTGGGAGGCCCTGGTCGACTCGCTCGAGTTCGCCTTCCAGCCGCGATGAACGACCCGATCCCACTCGCCAAGCCGGAGCTCGGCGCCCGTGAGGAGGAGCTGGTGCTCGCGGTGCTGCGCTCGGGCAGGCTCTCGCTCGGACCGCTCGGCGAGCGCTTCGAGCGCGAGCTCGCCGCCTGGCTCGGGGTCGAGGACGCGGTCGCCGTCTCCAGCGGCACGACGGCGCTGCACCTCGGCGTGCGGGCGCTCGGCTGGGGCGCCGGCGACGAGGTCCTGACCAGCCCCTTCAGCTTCGTCGCCTCGGCCAACTGCCTGCTCTACGAGGGCGCCCGGCCGATCTTCTGCGACGTCGACCCGGTCACGCTGAACCTCGACCCGGCCGCGGTCAAGGCCGCGGCCGGGGAGCGCGCAGCCGGCATCCTGCCGGTCCACATCTTCGGCTTCCCGGCGGCGCTGCCCGAGCTCGAGCGGATCGCCGCCGAGCGCGGCCTCGGCATCCTCGAGGACGCCTGCGAGGCGCTCGGCGCGGTCGACGCCGAGGGTCGCCGGGTCGGCGCCCGCGGCAACCTCGCGACCTTTGCCTTCTACGCCAACAAGCAGCTGACCACCGGTGAGGGGGGGATGATCGTGCCGCCGAGCGCCGCGGTCGCGGCGCGGCTGCGCTCCGAGCGCAACCAGGGCCGCGCCGCCGACATGGGCTGGCTCGACCACGGTGGGCTCGGCTTCAACTACCGGCTCTCCGACGTCGCCGCGGCGCTCGGCGTCGCCCAGGTCGAGAAGCTCGACCGGATGCTCGCCGCCCGCGACGCGGTCGCGGCGCTCTACGAGGCCGGGCTCGACGCGGTCGAGGGGGTGGCGACGATGCCTGCCGCGCGCGGCGCAGAGCGACGCAGCTGGTTCGTCTACGTCGTCCGGCTCGACCCCGAGATCGACCGCGACGCGGCGATCGGGCGCCTCGCCGAACAGGGGATCGCCGCCAAGGCCTACCTGCCCTGCATCCATCTCTTCCCCCACCTGCGCGAGCTCGGCTGGCGCGAGGGCCAGTTCCCGGTCGCCGAAGCGGCCTCCGCCCAATCGCTGGCCCTGCCCTTCTTCCCGGCGATGTCCGAGTCGCAGGTCGACCGGGTGTGCGAGGCTCTCGACCGATCCCTGCGCTGATGTCCCGCTTCCGCAAAGACCCAGACCCGCGCTTTTGGCGGCTCAACCGCTCGCTCGAGTTCGACTGGCCGCTTGCCCCGTACGACCTCGACCAGTCGCGGGCGCACGCGCGGGCACTGGGCCGGATCGGCGTTCTCGACGCCGACGAGGTCGAGCGGATCGTCGCCGGCCTCGACCGGGTCCAGGAGCGGATCGGCGCCCACGGATTCGAGTTCGAGGCCGCCGACGAGGACATCCACATGGCGATCGAGCGCCTGCTCGGCGAGGAGATCGGACCGCTGGCGGGCAAGCTGCACACCGGGCGCTCGCGCAACGACCAGGTAGCGACCGACGTGGCGATGGTCGTGCAGGCGCACTCGCTGCGGGCGATCGAGCTCGCCCGGGCGGCGATGGAGCGCCTGCTCGAGGGGGCCGAGCGCCACCGCGACTGGCCGATGCCCGGCTACACCCATCTGCAGCGTGCCCAGCCGGTCTACCTCGGCCACCACCTGCTCGCCTACTTCTGGATGCTCGCCCGCGACGTGCTGCGCTTCCAGTTCGCGCTCGACAGCGCCGGGGTGATGCCGCTCGGCTCCGGCGCCCTCGCCGGGGTCAACTGGGAGATCGACCGGCGCGCGGTCGCCGACGACATCGGCTTCGCCGACGTCAGCGCCAACTCGATCGACGGCGCCTCCAACCGCGACTTCGTCCTCGACTACCTCTCGGCGGCCTCGATCTGCGCGATGCATCTCTCGCGTCTCGGCTCGGAGATCGTCATCTGGAGCTCGGCCGAGTTCGGCTTCTGCCGGCTCGATGAGTCCTTCTCCTCGGGGTCGAGCATCATGCCGCAGAAGGTCAACCCCGATTCGGCCGAGTTGCTGCGCGCCAAGAGCCCGCGGGTCGGCGCCGGCTTTCTCTCGCTGCTGGGCACGATGCACGCGCTGCCGCTGACCTACGGCAAGGACATGCAGGAGGACAAGGAGCCGCTCTTCGACGCGATCGAGACCGTCGAGAGCTGCCTCGACGCGGCCGAGGGGATGCTCGCCGGGATCGAGTTCGACCGCGAGCGGCTCGCCACCGCCTCCGGTGACGAGATGCTGGCGGCAACCGAGATCGCCGACCTGCTGGTCCACAGGGGCGTGCCCTTCCGCGAGGCGCACGGGATCGTCGGCGGCCTCGTCCGCGACGCGGTCGAGCGCGGCATCGCCCTCTCAGAGCTGAGCGAGGAGGATCTGCGCAGGCGCAGCGAGTACCTCGACGGCTCCTTCTACGAGGTGCTCAACAGCGAGGGCTGGCTGGAGTCGAAGAAGATCGAGGGCGGCACCGGCTCGGCGCCGCTCGCCCGCCAGATCGAGCTCGCCCACGAGACGCTAGCGTCGGTCCGCGAACGGGTCGCCGAGGAACCGTTGTGAGCGCGGCGGCGACGATGGCCGAGCGCCTCGACGCCGCCTTCTACGCGCGCAGCGTCCACACCGTCGCCCGCGAGCTGATCGGCTGCCGGCTCTTGCACGCCGGTTGCGGCGGCACGATCGTCGAGACCGAGAGTTACGAGCGCGACGACCCCGCCTGCCACGCCTACGCCGGCCTGACCGCGCGCACCGCGCCGCTCTTCGGCCCACCCGGCCGCGCCTACGTCTACCTCTCCTACGGGATCCACAGCCTCTTCAATGTGGTCTGCGAACCCGAGGGCGAGGCGGCGGCGGTGCTGATCCGCGCGCTCGAGCCGCGCGCCGGCCTGGGGGAGATGCGGGCGCGGCGCGGCGAGCGCCCCGATGCCGATCTGTGCTCAGGCCCCGGCAAGCTCACCGAGGCGCTGGGCATCGGCCTCGAGGCCGACCGCGGCGACCTCGGCGCCGACCCCTTCCTGCTGGCGCCGCCGGCGCCCGGGTGGCGGGGCGAGGTTGTCGCCGGGCCCCGCGTCGGGATCACGAAAGCGGTCGAGCGCCCCTGGCGCTTCAGCCTTGCCGGCAGCGCGTTCGTCTCGCGGCCGCGGCCCTAGCCGGCCGTGATCCCGCCGCCGCCGCCCGATTCGGCGGGTGCCGCTTCGGGAGGGGCTTCCGGCGTCGCTTCCGGTTCGGGCGCTTCTGGTTCCGGCGCCACTTCGGGCGTCGATTCTTCCGGCACGTAGCTTTCTTCTTCGACTTCGCCGCCGCCCGAAGAGGAGCCCTTGTCAGAACTCGAGGCCTTGCTTGCCCTGGCGCTCTTCGCTTCCGCCGCGCGGTC
Organism: uncultured Solirubrobacterales bacterium; assembly: GCA_963789505.1. Taxonomy (GTDB): domain Bacteria; phylum Actinomycetota; class Thermoleophilia; order Solirubrobacterales; family 70-9; genus VRUE01. The sequence continues at coordinate 152 of CAWBLE010000009.1, read as the reverse complement.
GTCGCGGATGCCTTCCCAGGCTGAGATCACGCTGGCCCAGATCTCCGCCGGGAAGGTGCCGCCCTGGACGGGGCCGCCGTTGTAGAGGGTGGTCATCGGCGTCGTCGTGTCGGCGTAGCCGACCCAGACACAGGCGGTCACTTCTTCAGTCG
>CAWBLE010000008.1:0-204739 GCA_963789505.1 uncultured Solirubrobacterales bacterium | reverse complement strand
CGAGCGCGGTGGGGCGGGGTTTTCGAGCGGGGTCACCGAATCACATCGGGGACGTAGGGCGCCGTGATGGGGCTTGCCTTGAGGGGCGTCGGCTCGTCGCGGCGGGTCATCAGACCGTCGATCACAAAGGTGAGGAGGCGCTCCCAGGAGTCCGCGGAGACATCCGCGGTGACCTCCATCGCCTCGGCGAGCATCAGGTGGATCTGGGGGACGTCGAGCGTCGCCATGTCGGGCCGCAGCTTGCCCTGCTCCTGGGCCGCGGCGACGAGCCTCGCAACCTTCGGGCCCACGATGCCGCGCTTCCGATCGACCCACTCGCGCTCGCCCGGCGGGCTGAATGCCAGCTCCCTGATGGCCCTGTTGCGCCCGTGGAACGCCGCCCCTTCGCGCAGAACCCCGACGAGCCCCTCCCACGGATCGGGGTTCTGCTCGCCGCGCTCCGCCATCTCGATCAGCTCCTCGAGGCGTTCCTCGTACACAGCCCTGACGAGAGCCTCGCGATCCGGGAAGCGCCGGTAGACCGTGCCGACCCCCACCCCGGCGCGCTCGGCAACCTCGTCGAGTCTCGCGTGCAGGCCCCGTTCCCCGAATACCTCGTGCGCGGCCTCCAGGATCCGCAGCCGGTTGCGCTCGGCGTCGGCGCGCAGGGGCTTGTCGGGCGTTCGAGGACGCGTCATGGACCGATCGTATCTAAACGGAGAACAAGTCTCCGGTTACGTGCTACGGTTCCCCTAAGTTGAGACATATCCTCCACTTAGCGGAAAGGCAAGGCCATGGCACAAACGACCCACGCAGATCCACACCATGAACGCAGGTGGCGCATTCTCGGCATCATCGCCCTGGCGCAACTCATGGTCGTCCTCGACGTGACGATCGTCAACATCGCGCTTCCGTCGGCCCAGGAGGATCTCGGCTTCGGCACCGACTCCCGGCAGTGGGTCATCACGGCTTACGCGCTGGCGTTCGGGTCGCTGCTCCTCCTCGGGGGGAAGATCAGCGACATCGTGGGCCGCAAGTGGATCTTCATCGTCGGGTTGGGTGGCTTCGCCGGCGCATCGGTCCTTGGCGGCGCCGCGCCGTCGTTCGCGGTTCTCGTGGGCGCTCGCGCGTTGCAGGGTGGCTTCGCCGCGCTGCTGGCGCCGGCAGCTCTGTCGATCGTCACCACGACGTTCACCGACCCGGAGGAGCGCGGCAAGGCGTTCGGCGTCTACGGCGCTCTCGCGACCGCAGGCGCCGCACTGGGCCTTCTGCTCGGAGGGTTCCTGACGGAGCTCCTGACCTGGCGCTGGACGATGTACGTGAACATGGCGTTCGCGGTCCCCGCCGCCGTCGGGGCCGCCCGCCTGCTGGTGAACATGCGGCCCGCCAAGCAGCCCAAGATCGATGTGCCTGGGGTGCTGACCGCGAGCTCGGGGCTCTTCGCCCTCGTCTACGGGTTCTCGAATGCGGAGATGGACAGCTGGACCGCTCCGCTCACGGTCGGCCTGTTGGCCTACGGCCTCGTGGCGGCGGCGGCCTTCATCGCCGTTGAGCGGAAGGTGCCTCAGCCGCTGCTGCCGCTGCGGGTGGTCAGTGACCGCAACCGCGGCGCGGCGTTCCTGGCCGTCTCGGTGGCCGGAGTCGCGATGTTCGCGACGTTCCTGTTCTTGACCTATTACATGCAGCAAGGCCTGGGCTTCTCGCCGATCGAGTGCGGCCTGGCGTTCCTGCCGATGGTGGTTGCGATCCTCGCGACGGCGCCCGCGGCGGCGACGAAGCTGCTTCCGCGCGTCGGCCCGCGCCCGCTCGTCCCCACGGGGATGGCTATCGCGGCGGCCGGGCTCGTGTACCTGACCGGCATCGACCTCGACGCGTCCTATGCGAGAGCGGTCCTGCCGGGGATCATCGTCATGGGCGTCGGCTTCGGGCTGATCATGGCTCCCTCGTTCGAGACCGCAACCCACGGGGTGGTCGCGGCCGATGCGGGTGTCGCCTCGGCGATGGTCAATACCTCCCAGCAGGTTGGCGGGTCGCTCGGCGTGGCCTTGCTTTCAACGGTGTTCGCCGATGCCGCCACCGGCTACGCGGCGGCGAGCGGAACTCCGGCGGCTCTGTCTCAAGCTGAGGCGGCTGTGTACGGCTACGCGACCGCGTTCTGGTGGGCGGCGGCGATCCTGGCTGCCGGGGCGATCGCGACCGCGCTGCTGTTCGAACGCCGTCACGAGTCGGCGACGGCTTCCGGCCCCGCGGTCACCGCCGCCTGAGTTCTGCTTTGCGGTTTGTCGCCGGGCCTTTCGTGAAAGCGGGGGCGAGATTCAAATCCGCGACTTCGGTATGAGCTCCGCTCGCGCTACTACTCGGTTTCCTTCCCATCGAACTACCCTGAGATCCTATCCTGGGGCACCTGCCCCAGCGACCGCCGGTATACCTGGTATACTGCCCCCATGCAGTCAGTCTCCCTCCTGAGATCTCCTCGCCGAGGTAGACGCCGAGGCGCGGCGCGCGCACGACCCGCGCGCCGTTTGAGGGATTTCGCCGATGCGGCGCTGCGCCGGCGGCGTGGGGCCGAGCTGCAGCGATGCGATCGCTGCTCAGCGAGGCCTCGCCCCATGGCGGTGGTGCCGCAGAGCAAGTAAGGCGCCCGGCCCATTCCGTGACGACTCTCCTCCTCGACGCGAGCGTCCTACTCGCTGCCTTCGATCCAGCCGACGACCACCATGACCGGCACGAGCCTTGCTGGAAGACGACGAGGTCACCCTCGCCACGCTAGATCTCGCCCGCTACGAGGTCGCCAACGTCGCCGTACGAGCCTGGCGAGCCCAGAGTTCGTGGCGCCGCTGCTGGCCGTGGTCGAGAGGCTCGCCGACGACGGCGGCGTCCTCGCCTCCGCCGACACCCTCCTGGCACGTGCTGCCGAGCTCGCCGAGCACCACACGATCTCCGTTTACGATGGCGCCTACGCAGCTGCCGCCGACAAGGCGGTCATCGCCTTGTCAGCTGCGACGAGCGCGATCTGGTCTCAAGGGCCTGGTGGCGCTGCCCACCAGGGAGCCTCCTCATAGATCTCTGGCCCTACAGCTCGATTCCGAGATCCGTGTCCCACCGTCTTCGTGCCCCGGCACGATCGCCCCGCGATGTCGGCGTTTCGGCTGAGCGACGGCAGTGTAGTCAAGGGTGCTCCGCGACCCTAGTTAGAGTGCCGATGGTGAGCGACGAACAGCGAGAAGATTTCTTCAACGAAGATCCGGCCTCGGAGAGCGAGATGACCTTGGTCTCCTCGCCGGATGCCTTAGCACTGCCGTAGTTACCGGGACCGACTGGACCGCAGAAACGATCCTGCGACAGTTATAGCGTGGAAATATTGAGTTGGATCCTCGATTCCAGCGGCGAGGACGTGGGATGACGCTCGGAGAGCGCGTTTATCGAGTCTCTGATTCTTGGCCTTCCGATCCCGCAGCTGGTTCTTGCCGATGATAGACCAGCGAGGTCGTACATCGTTATTGATGGGAGCAGCGACTCATAGCGCTTCGCCGATTCGCCGCCACTGACGCCACGGTTTCAGAGGACAACTTGTCGCCGCTACAGCTCCGGAGTTGAGGTCCGCCCCGACCTTGGGGGATGACGCTTGCCGATCTACAGACTCCCCTGATCACGTCGGTGATGTGTCGGCATTTGAGAATGAGACCATCCGCACGGTCGTAGTGAGAGCGTGGCCGGACGAGGATTTTCTCTACCGGGTCTTTCTTCGTCTGAATACCGGCAGCGTCCAACTGTCACCTCAGGCTCCGCCGAGCCCTCCATCCCGGGCACTTCGTTGATTTGCGGACGACCGCTCAGCGAGGAGCGAGGCGTCCGCGAGCGCTCAACCTCAAGCGTCCAGATTTCCGAATGCGCGACGTTGGCTCCTAATTCGCTTCTTTGCTTTTGCCTTTTACCTCCAGGATACAACGGAGATCTCAAACAATTTCTCGATTCCACGTGCCAGAACTGAATGAATCCTGGATACGGAGGAGGAGGCAGTTTTCGATGCGGCAGATCATTGTGATGCCGCGATTGAAACCCCCTCTCCATTTTCGGCAAGACTGCCTTCCGCCGGTTTTCGCCTGCAACGAAAGAGCGCCCTTCACCGCGCGGTCTTTGACGTAATCCTTCTATTTTCGCTTTCCGGGTACGACAAGCATCCGAGGCGTCCGGTGATGCCGTGGTCTCCGCGTTTAATGACCTTTGCCGAACGATGCGGCCTTCCTTGAGTCCATTACCAGCACCACGAAGAGCATCCCTGCAACGCATACGCGACTTAAGCACTGGGCGATGCACTCAACAATGTTCTAGATGTTGAGGGCCAGCGCCAACGCTCGAGGACACCGGATTCGTCCCTGAAGACCGTGGCGCGGTCCCCTCGGCTCAAGCAGCTTCAAAACGCATACCGAACTCCGCCGGCATTCTCTCCCGTCCAAGCTTGACGAAACAGAGGCCTATTCGGCGCGTGTATTCGACCGACTCGCGGATTTCGAGTACTGGCACATGCAGAGATAGAGGCTTGCCTAGAGGATCTAGAGTCAAACCGTCAATGCCGCCTATCAGAGCTGGGCTGCTGATAATCGGCCCAGGACGACCCTTACGGCCCTCATGACTTTCACAAAAGCAAAGGCAACTGGAGTGCCCGACAGCCTGCACCTGGGCAGCGCCACACCCTGCGAGGTCGCCTAGACGAGGCCCGTATGAACTACGTCACCTGGGTGAAAACTCGAATCATGGGATTCGTGAAGCACATGTTCTAGGCATACTCCTCCCGGCTGGTATTAGAGAGCGTGAGAGTCCCGCTGGCTTCGACGATTGACTCATTTGGCGACGACCGTGGCGATACGGCTACGGAGCCGGGCGTCCGGTTCCTCTCACTCTGTAACTGAGTTCGCGACGGTCCGTACGATCTCGAGGGGCTGTTCCACTCGATGATCTTCTCCAACAGCTTCGCAGTGAGTAATGCCCGCCCGTCGTTCTAAGTGGGAGCGGGATTCGGCTGGTCTGTGGGGCTCCTTTGCCTCACTATCTTTTCAGCAGCTGTAGACTAGCCTCGAACTCTCTGGGGCGCGCTCAGCCGAAGCTCGCCGCCGATGAGGTGGATGGGGGGGTATCTCGTTGGTTGAGACTCCTCCGGTGCTTCGCGCGAGAGCGCCGTATCGCTTTCTGCACTTCTCGTCCGCTGGCCGCATCGGATCTCTGTCGTCCGCTCGATCCCTCTCTCCACGTGGCACCGCCGCCGCACCGCCCCGTCATCGATCGCACATCGTTCGCTGGCCGTCCTTCAGGGGGACAGCACCGGTGCGGCAGCTCGCCGTGGACTTCTTGGCGCCGAGCGCGTAGAGCTGTATCTTGACAAGCTCGGTCCAGTCTAGCTCTCGATTCTCTTCCTGTTGTCAATCCTTCCATAGTTTGGAGTCGATGAGCAGCTCCGATCAGGTAGCCCTCGTCGTCGTATCGGAGCAACAGGTCGATTTAGCCCGAAATAACCCCTTGCTGGATTAGAACCTCAAACCGCAGACCACTTGACGTTGGTGGGTGAAATCGTTCGCGTAGTCGGTGGTGTAATTGGCAAGGATGTGAGCAGCGCTGTCGCGCGCACGCTCTGGGACCCGTGCTCAGGGTCGCCCTCTGGGGCACGTGCTTCAGATAGGAGATCTGTTCAGCGAGCTCTCGCGGTGCTCAGGGCTGAGCACAAGATCGGGATTGAGCTCGTGTAGCTTGCCGATAGCGGCGTGGATCGTCATGCCGAAGCAGAGATCTCGTGATCAGAGGGCTGAACTCGTAGCTCTTTCGGAGCGATAGTACGGCGGAGATCGCAGGTAGTAGCGAATCTCGAGTAGGTGGTCGGCATAACCGCCTCGTCGATTCGAGGCTGCGGCTTTGCGGTTTCGAGCTCAGCCGGTAGCTCATTGGATCATCGGACTATTCTGCGGGCCAGAAGGCTCGCAGGCTGATTTTTTCTTTGCTCTTTTCGCCGCTGGTAGCTGTTCGCTGCCGGACACGTACAGGTACCGCTCGGCGCGAGTCAGAGCGGTATAGAAGAGGCGCGCCTCCTCCGCCCTGTTGCTTTGTTTAGCGCCTCTTTCGAGCGCTGGCTGGTTGTCGCTAGCCGGTAGCCAGCTCTCTTACTTTCGTTTGTTTTTCTGTAACCGTTCCTGCTCTACATCGTCGTCGTAGTCTACAGTTAACTCTATTTCCTTCATCTTGTGGACGGTGTAGATGAGATCAGATGGTCGCCGCAGGATATCCTCGGTTGCGGTGTCATACTCTGTCTCAGCGTTATTTTGGAAGAGTTCAGGATCGAGGTGTAGCGTAATGCTGTAGATACAGACGAACACCGCATCGACGTCCTATGATGCAACTGAAGAGGCACAGCGCTCTCATCATTCTTCGTCGAAGTCGCTCTGCAGAGGCCGAAAGCTTCGGGAGTTCATAAAGGGTGCAGGGGGAAGACCCGGCGCAGCGTTCTCGTTGACGGGGCATGGATTTCGTAGGGAGAGCGCTATCGCTCGGTGTAGTAGGAGGAGTCAGCGTGCGGAATTGCGAGCTGTATAATTTCGGAGTAGTGCGATTCAGCGTTTTTTGATCCGGGGAGCGGTCGCGCAGCAGAAGGTAGGAATCGCGCAGAGCGGCGATCTGTGTTATTCGTAGATGCTGTCTTTGGTTTTAAGGCTGTAAAGAGTTCTCATAGGGGGGCAGCGGTGAACGCATCGTGCCGGGGGTTGCTATCTCTCTTTTTGTTTTAGTTTATAGTGGGAGATCATGAGATCGTAGAGGATGGTCGCGGATAGAGCAGTCTCGCTCTAGGTAAGCAGTGCAGAACTGTTCTCGATTTATCTAGCGAGGTAATAGATTACAGGGACCGCGCTTGAAGCAGACAGCACAGAGGTTTCGCTATGTTTTTTGTGTTCGCGGTGTATTTCTTGGAGATGCGCGTTGCATGAGCTCGGTGGTAGGAGCGATCAGCCACGTTGACAATCGCGGGCGTACTACGTAAATTGTGCGAGAGCGGTGCTCGCGGAGTCGGTAGCGTTCGTGGAAGGAAGGGTGTGCCGACATCGGCGCCGCGCCACGAGTAGATGGATTGGTCATCGTCGCCGTTGACAAATAGAGGCAGCCCCTGGCTCGGAGCTGCTCGATCTAGGCCTCCTGCGCCGGATTTACATCCTGGTTCTCGTCGATCAGTAGATGGCGAACCTCCTAGTCGCGCGCAGCGCCCCGAGCTCTCAGCGACAGGGCATCGGCGATAAGCTGTATCTTAGCGAGAGTCGATGATCGTCGCGGAGCTGCCCTAGCAACTCGGCGAGGGTGTTGTCTGCACAGCGTTCGTTCGTAAATTCATGATCGATGTAGCTCGTCGTAGAGCAAGTCCAGGGGTTGCGACTTTCGACCGAGCGGAAGTAATCGACGGTTGCAGCGCCGACAGGTAGATGCGCATCTCTTCGCAGCGATGCTCAGTCCCGGTACCGCGAGATCAGATACAGCTTCAGGCGATTGTCGTCGAGGTCGTCGAACTGCCAGTAGCTCGCGTCCATCTCGCTCAGCACCATCTGTCAGTAGGAGTGGATGTTGCCTACGTACATCGCGCCGATCAGGTTCAGATCAGCGCCGATCTCTATCAGCGCCTCTTTCTCTCTCGCTTGATTGAGTCGGCCGCCTTCTCGGTATAGGTGAAGGCAACGATCTAGTTGAGCTCCTCGCTCTCTCTTACAGGCGCGCGATGCGATAGGCAAGGGTCTTCGATTTCCCCGTACCAGCGCTAGCTAGCTTTATGATCTCATTCGCGGTGTCTGTGTCTGTCTCTTGTGTAACTCAGTCAGCTCCGCGCGGAGGACATCTTCGAGGTTCATATGCCGTTCATCTCTTGGTGGGCGAGCGCGGGGCGTTGTTGAGGACTCGCCTTCTAGGTCAGGTGGCGACGAGGTCAGGTGGGAGAGCGTTGCCTATCAGCTCGCGGCGCGGTACTTGCCGTTGTCGAGCTTGAACCGGTAGCGAGGCGGTAACCCTTGCAGTAGCGCCGTCTGCGCAAGGTGATCGCTCGATCTTGCTCGGTATGAGAAAACGGCTTTCGAAGGATAGATGCAAAGCTCGAGATCGTCGGGGAAATGCGATACCGTGCATTCGCTCGTACACGTCGTAGAAGCCTTCTAAGTCGTGTGGCAGTTCAGCTGATCTTCGAGAGCGCTGCGTCTATCTCAGCTTGGGAAAGAGGCGAATTCGGTCGCGGATCGCAGCGCTTCGCTTCTCTAGAGATCATAGATCTCATCGCCAATAGCTCCCGGCGCCGGCAGATCCTTAGCACATACCTCACGGTGCGACGATCGGCAAGAGCGCTCGGAAAGGGAATCTCGCGGCGACGGCCGGCCAACAAAATTAGACGCTTGCGTCGCTGTGACCACCGAATTCGGCGGCGTTCCTGCTTCGTGATGCACGATGTAACCTAGTTTCTTGAGGATGCCGCAGAGCTCTGCCAGTCTGCCGTCAGCGGCCAGTCCCGGAACGTTTTCATATATCGCCTTGGGAAGAGGCCGCGGGCGAGCCGGCCGAATTCAAGTACAAGATCGTTTCGGTCATCCTTTGCCGGCTTGCCTGCTTTGCGAGGCGGATAGTCGAGAACCCTTAGCACGGCGGACAGACGGCGAGCAGTCGAGAGAGCCTGGTCTGATGTCGAGGGTGCGGCAGATCTCGCCACCGGTAGAGGCGGATGTCTCGCTCCCAGAGGTGGACCCGCGGATGATTGTCGCTATAGGTCGCGGCCGCGAGCGGTCGAGCTCGACTCCCGCCAGCACACGGATCGGGCACGCTTCAGACCGACGGTGAGTCCGCCCGCACCACAGAGAGATCGATCGCCGTAGGCCACCGGCGTTCGTCCCCGTGCCCGCCTGAAACCATTTGAGGCATGCTTTCACCGACGGTCGCTGGCAAGAATCACCAGAATAGAGACGTGTCCGCGGGAAATTCGCGACCGGCCCCAACTAGCCCGGCCGCTCGGCGAGTATGCGCTCGAATCGCCGAACTGGCACGGCTCCAGAGCGCCGGCTCCGCTCCGAGTTGCACCGCAGAGGCCTGCGATTCCGAGTCGATCACCCAATTGAGGTGGGGGGTCGGCGCATTCGTCCCGACGTGGTCTTCACCGTCCGTCTTTGGCCGTCTTCGTGGATGGCTGCTTCTGGCACGGCTGTCAACTACACCGATCTATGCCAAAGGCAAACTTGACTACGGACGCCGAAGCTTCAAGGAATATAAAACGGGATCGCGAAGTCGATGCACAGCTCCAACAGGCAGAGTAGAGGGTGATCCGCATCTGGAGCACGAGACCGGCGGCAGCGGCGAAACGAGTGCAGTACATCCTTGATACGCAGGCGCAGGCTGAGACCTCTGCAGTCTACAGCCTCCGGGTAGCGGTGAGCGAAGTTGATCGTTTTGCTCCGGCCGACCACCCCACGGCAGCCTTTCGGTGCCTTTTACCTCACCTGCCCAGGCTCCCCATGCAATTTCACCCTCTCGCAAAAAAACAAAAACCTATTGCGGGCCTTTCGTGCTATAGCGGGGGCGAGATTCAAATCCGCGACTTCAGGCTATGAGCCCGGGCCCTCGAGGAAGCGCAGGACCGCCAGCACGCGGCGGTGGTCTTCGGAGCTGGCCGGGAGGTCCAGCTTGGCGAAGATGTTGGTCACGTGCTTCTCGACGGCGCGATCGGTGACTACGAGCTCGGCGGCGATCGCGGCGTTGGTGCGGCCCTCGGCCATCAGGGCGAGAACCTCGCGCTCGCGGGGGGTTAGCTCGGCGAGGGGGTCGTCGCGGCGGGTGCGGCCGAGCATCTCGGAGACGACGGCGGGGTCGAGGGCTGAGCCGCCGCCGCCGACGCGGCGCACGGAGTCGGCGAGCGTCTCGCCGTCGGCGACGCGGTCCTTGAGCAGGTAGCCGAGCCCCTCGGCGCTCTCGGCCAGCAGCTCGCTGGCGTAGGCGACCTCGACGTACTGGGAGAGGACCAGGACCGAGACCTCCGGCAACTCGGCGCGGATCTCGCGCGCGGCGCGCAGGCCCTCGTCGGTGTGGGTCGGCGGCATCCGCACATCGACGACGGCGACGTCGGGCTTGTGGGCGCGCACCTTGCGCAGCAGCTCCTCGGCGTCGCCGGCCTGGCCGACCACCTCCAGTCCGGCGTCCTCGAGCAGCCGCACGACGCCCTCGCGGAGCAGGGTCGAGTCGTCGGCTACGACCACGCGCATGGGAGAGACGCTAACCGCCGAGCGGGATGCGGGCGCGCACGGTCGTCCCGGCGCCGCCCGGGCTCTCGATCGCGAGCTCGCCGTCGAGGGCGCCGATCCGGTCGCCGAGCCCGCGCAGGCCGGTGCCGGCGGCGGGGTTGGCGCCGCCGACGCCGTCGTCGCGGACCTCGACCTCGACCACGCCGTCGTCGCGCGCGACCCGGACCGTGGCGGAGTCGGCATGGGCGTAGCGGGCGACGTTGGTCAGCGCCTCGGCAATCACGAAGTAGGTCGCCGACTCGATCGCCGCCGGCAGCCGCTCGGCCGGCGTCTCGAGCACCTCGACCGGGACCGGCGAGCGGCCGGCGAGGCCGCTGAGTGCCGCCGCCAGGCCGCGGTCGGTGAGCACGGCGGGGTGGATGCCGCGGGCGAGCTCGCGCAGCTCGCCGGTCGCGGCGGCGAGCTCCTCGATCGACTCGTCGAGCAGCGAGCCGGTGACCGCCGGCTCGGACTCGAGCTTGCCCCGGGCGAGGCGCAGCGTCATCGCCACCGCCATCAGCCGCTGCTGGGCGCCGTCGTGGAGGTCGCGCTCGACTCGGCGGCGCTCCTCATAACCGGCGGCGACGATCCGCGCCCGCGAGGCGTGCAGCTCCTCGACCTTGGCGCGCAGCTCCTCGTTGAGCATTTCGTTCTCGGCGCTCAGTGCCGTGCGGATTTCCTCATCGCGGCCGATCCGCGAGCGCAGCAGGCCGAGCAGGAAGGCGAAGGGCATGCAGGCGAAGGCGGCGACGCCGGCGATGAAGGCGACGGTCTCGGCCCCTTCGGCGTCGCTGAGCTGGCCGATCAGGAGCTGCACGAAGAGCAGCAGGAAGGCGAGGCCGCCGGTCGCCAGCACCGGCGTCAGCACCCGCCGCTCGGTCGCGTCGCTGCGCCGCCAGCGCCGGTAGAGCACGACGATCGTCGCGCCGATCAGCGGGATCGCGATCAGGCCCTGGGCGCCGCCGATCGCGTCGGCGAGCCCGCTGTGGCCGTGGATCTGGATCGGGTTGGCGGGGCAGCCGTCGCAGCCTTCGCGTTCGGGTTCGGCGAACAGCACCCAGGCCGCCTGCATCACGGTGGTGACGAAGTAGGCGACGGCGACGAGCAATTTCTGTACGCGCGTTTCCAGTCGGCCGCTGGGGAAGGTGATGAGCAGTTGGATCAGGATCGCGTAGGGCAGTGAGTTGCCGAGGTAGCCGATCAGGAAGACGACGGCGTTGTTGGAGGAGCCGAGCGCCTGGAAGAGCCAGGTGAAGCCGACCGCCGTCAGCAGCGGCCCGACGTTGCTCGACGGGCGCCGGTACCAGGCGTAGAGCCCCGTCCCGGCGAAGCCCCAGCCGGCGATCAGGATCAGCGCCGCCGCCAGTCCGCGCGGGTTGGTGTGGTCGCTGGTGAGAACGAGGACGAGCGAGCCGACGCCGAGCAGGAGGGCGAGGACGGCGAGTCCGATCAGGGCTCTGCGCAGGCTGTTCATCGCTCGATTGTCCTTCACGGCGGGCGGTCCGGGGGTACGGGTAACCCCACTTCCGGGCGTGGCCGCCCGCACCCGGAGACGCCAGCCAGCCGCATTGGAACGGGGCCCGCGCATTGGGAGCCTGGATCGGTCAACTCAACCCCTCCGAAAGGAACCCCATGCACGCCAAGGCCAAGTCCAACATCGCCGCACGAGCCGCCCGCTGGAGCACCACGCATCGCAAGGTCGCGATCTTCGGCTGGCTCGCCTTCGTGATCGTCTCCGTCCTCGCCGGCGGCTCGATCGGGATGAAGGAACTGAGCAACTCCGAAGCGGTGCCCGGCGAGGCCGGCCGCGCTGAGGTCGCGCTCGAAAAGTCACAACTCGACCCCAACAGCGAGCTGGTCCTGGTTCAGAGCGATGAGCTGGAGGCCGGCGACCCTGGCTTCGACGCGGCGGTGGCCGACACGACGCAGCGCCTGCGGGCGCTGCCCTCGGTGACCGCGCTGCACTCGCCCAGCGACGGCGGCGGCCAGGTCTCGGCCGACGGCCACGCCGCGCTGATCGAATTCGAGATCCGCGGCGACGCCGAACAGGCGGAAACGCGGGTCGACGCCAGCCTCGCCGCGACCGCGGCGGCCCAGCGCGCCCACCGCGGCCTGCGGGTCGAGCAGTTCGGCGACACCAGCGCCAACAAGGCCCTGGAAGCGGTCTTCAACGAGGATCTGAAGAAGGCCGAGACGAGCTCGCTTCCGATCACGCTGATCATCCTCGTGCTCGCCTTCGGCGCCCTCGTCGCCGCCTTGGTGCCGCTGCTGATCGCCTTCTCGGCGGTGCTGGCGACGCTGGGCCTGCTCGCCCTGCCGAGCCAGCTGGTGCCGATGGACCCGAATGTCTCCTCGGTGATCGTCCTCGTCGGCCTCGCCGTCGGCGTCGACTACTCGCTGTTCTACCTCCGCCGTGAGCGCGAGGAGCGGCGGGCCGGGCGCACGGCGGAAGCGGCCCTGGCGGCCGCGGCCGCGACCTCGGGCCGGGCGGTGCTCGTCTCAGGCGCGACCGTGATTGCCTCGATGGCCGGGATGCTGCTCAGCGGTGACCCGACCTTCACCTCGTTCGCCGTCGGCACGATGACCGTCGTCGCGGTGGCGATGTTCGCCTCACTGACCGTCCTCCCGGCGGTGCTCTCGAAGCTCGGCGACAAGGTCGAGAAGGGGCGGATCCCGCTGCTCGGCCGCTTGCGCGAGCGTCGCGGCGGCCGCTCCGTCTGGGCCGGCGTGGTCGAGCGCGTGATGCGCCGACCGGTGCTCTCAATCGTGCTCTCGGCCGGCTTCCTGGTCGCGCTGGCGATCCCGGCGCTGGGCATGAACCTGGTCGTCAGCGGCGCCGACGACCTGCCCCGCGACGTGCCGGTCGTGCAGACCTACGACCGCGTCACCGCGGCCTTTCCCGGCGAAGCGGCTGGAGCGGATGTCGTCGTCGAGGCGGCCGACACGCGCACCGGCCCGGTGGCCGCGGCGATCGCCGACCTGCGCGAGCGGGCCGACGCGAGCGACGTGGTCAACGGCCCGGTGACGGTGACGAGGAGCGCCGACGGCGGCGTCGCCTCGATCGACGTGCCGACCGTCGGCAGTGGCAGCGACGCCGAGGCGACGGCGGCGCTGGCGAGGATCCGCGAGCGGCTGGTACCGGCGGCCTTCGCCGGCGCGAGCGGCGCGGAGGTCAACGTGACCGGGATGGCCGCCCAGTCGAAGGACTTCGGCGACCTGGTCGCGCAGCGGCTGCCGCTGGTCTTCGCCTTCGTGCTCGGGCTGGCGTTCATCCTGTTGCTGGTCACCTTCCGCTCGATCGTCGTGCCGATCAAGGCGATCGTGCTCAACCTGCTCTCGGTGGGCGCCGCCTACGGGGTGCTGGTGCTGGTGTTCCAGAACGGGCTGGGCGAGTCGCTGCTCGGCTTCCACTCCAACGGCGGCGTCAGCTCCTGGCTGCCGATGTTCCTCTTCGTGATCCTCTTCGGGCTCTCGATGGACTACCACGTGCTGATCCTCAGCCGGGTCCGCGAGGGGATCGACCGCGGGCTCGGCAGCGACGACGCCGTGCGCGAGGGGATCTCGGCGACGGCGGGGACGGTGACGAGCGCGGCGCTGGTGATGGTCGCGGTCTTCTCGATCTTCGCCACGCTCAGCATCGTCGACATGAAGGAGATGGGTATCGGCCTCGCCGTCGCGATCCTGATCGACGCGACAGTCGTGCGGGCGATCCTGCTCCCCGCCGCGATGAAGCTGCTCGGCGAGCGCAACTGGTATCTGCCCAGCTCGCTCGGCTGGCTGCCGCGCGTGCGCCACTCCGAGTTGGAGGTCGAGCCCGCCAAGGCGTAACAGAAAAGACCCGGACCGATCCCGGTAGGGCCCTACCGGGATCGGTCCATGCCTAGAGCAGCTTCACCGCCTTGGCGCTGTCGGAGTGGAACTCGCCGCGGATCACCTTGCCGTCCGCGTTGAACCTCATCACGTGGGCGAACGGCGACTCGAAACTTCCCTTGTCGTTGCTCGCGCGCTGCGTTCCGAGCACGACGACGGTGTCGCCGGCATCGAGGAACTCGCTCGGCTCGACGCTGAACGACGACCAGTAGTCGGGGATCTGGGCGAAGTTGGCCATAACCGCGTCGCGGCCCTGGGTCTCGCCGCCGAGCGGCAGCTCCTCGGAGGTGTACCAGACGGCGTCCTCGGCGAAATCGGCCTGCAGGGCCTCGAGGTCGCCGCGGCCGAAGGCTTCGTACGCGGTTCGTGCGGTGTCGACGTTTGACATCTCTTCTCCTTGCTGGAATTTCCCCGCCCGTCCACGACCGTACTGCGCCGATTTCCTCGCGCATCGGGGGATTGCCGCAGTCCCCGGCCGAGCCGAATTAAGCTCCAGGCATGCCGATCGATGTGACCGAGGCGAGCTTCGCCCAGGAGGTGCTCGAGCGCTCGCGCAAGACGCCGGTGGTGGTCGACTTCTGGGCCGAGTGGTGCGGGCCCTGCCGGACCTTGGGCCCGGCGCTGGAGGCGGCGGAGAAGGCGCGCGAGGGCGCGGTCGTGCTGGCCAAGGTCGACGTCGACTCGAATCAGGGACTGGCCGCGCGCTACGGGGTGCAGGGAATCCCGGCGGTGAAGGCGTTCCGCGACGGCGAGGTCGCGGGCGAGTTCGTCGGCGCGGTGCCGAAGGCGAAGGTCGAAGAGCTGTTCGACTCGCTCGTTCCCTCGCGCGCCGACGAGCTGCTGGCGCAGGGCGACGAGCTCTCGCTGCGCGAGGCGGCCGAGCTGGAGCCGCGGCGTGCGGATATCGCGGTCGCGCTGGCGAAGGCGCGGCTGGAGCGTGGGGCGGACGACGACGCCCTGGCGGCGGTCGAGGGCTTCGAGGGAGACTTCACCGCCGAGGGAATCGCCGCCCGGGTGCGGCTCTCGCAGCGGGGCGTGGCGGTCGAGGCCTTCGCCACCCTCGACCGCGGTCACAGCGAGGCGGCGCTCGACGCGCTGCTCGACGAGCTCCCGGGCGCCGACGAGGAGGCCCGCGAGGAACTGCGCAAGGCGATCGTCGGCATCCTCAGCGAGCTCGACCCCGCCGACCCGCTCGGCCCCAAGTACCGCAAGCGCCTCGCCGCGGCCCTGTACTGACAGGAGGCCGCCGCGCCGAGGGCGAATATGGCGGGATGAGCCCACCGCCTCCGCGCAAGCCGCGGCCGCCGCTGCCGCGGGGCCCGTTCCTCATCGTCGGCCTGGCCCGGTCGGGCCAGGCTGCGGCGCGGCTGCTGGCCGGGCGCGGCGAGGAGGTGCGCGGGGTCGACGCCGGCAATCCGGACGGCGCGGCAGGGTTGGTGGGGGAGGGCGTCGAAGTTGCCCTGGATACGGATGGAGTCGCTCAGCTCGATGGCATGCGCACCGTCGTCAAGAGCCCGGGCGTGCCCCGGGAGGCGCCGGTGATCGCCGCCGCGCTGGAGCACGGGCTCGACGTCGTCGGCGAGCTCGAGCTGGCCTGGCGGACGATCCCCAATCGCTTCCTCGCCGTCACCGGGACGAACGGCAAGACGACGACGGTCGAGCTGCTCGGGCATGTCTACCGCACGGCGGGCGAGCCGGTCGCCGTGGCGGGCAACGTCGGCACGCCGCTCGCCTCGCTGGCCGGCGAGCTCGACCCCGCGGCGACGGTGGTCTGCGAGGCCTCCAGCTTCCAGCTCGAGGACACCGAGTACTTCGCCCCCGAGTGCGGCGTCTTCCTCAACCTGGCGCCCGACCACCTCGACCGCCACCGCGATCTCGACGCCTACCTGGCGGCGAAGCTGCGCATCTTCGCCAACCAGGGCAACGACGACCTCGCCGTCTACAATGCCGACGACCCGGCGCTCGCCGGCGCCGACCTCGGCGGCTGCGGGCGGCGCATCGCCTTCTGCCGCGGCGCGGCGCCGGACTGCGAGGTGGCGCTGGCCGAGGGGACAGTCTTCTACGACGGCGAGCCGTTGATCGCCGCCGACGAGCTCGGGATCGTCGGCGAGCACAACGTCGCCAATGCGATGGCGGCGGCGACCGCGGCGCTGGCGATGGGGATCGACCGCGACGGCGTGCGCGAGGGACTGCGCAGCTTCGCCGGCGTCCCGCACCGGCTCGAGCAGGTGGCCGCGATCGGCGGCGTGCGCTTCGTCAACGACTCCAAGGCGACCAACGTCGCCTCGGCCGTGGTCGGGATCTCCGCCTTCGAGGGGGGCGTGCATGCGATCCTCGGCGGCAGCGAGAAGGGCGAGGACTTCGCGCCGCTGGTCGGGCCGCTGCGCGAGCGCTGCGCCGCCGCCTACCTGACCGGCGCCACGGCCGACCGGCTCGCCGCCGAGCTGGCGCCCGTCGTTCCCGCCGGCGTCGAGCTGCACCGCTGCGCCGATCTCGACGAGGCCGTGCGCCGCGCCGCCGCCGCGGCGCAGCCCGGCGATGTGGTCCTGCTCTCGCCGGCCTGCGCCAGCTTCGACGCCTTCGAGAACTTCGAACGGCGCGGCGAGCGCTTCCGGGCGATCGTCGGGGGGCTCGGATGACCGCGCTCTCGCTGCCCTGGTCCGGGTCGAAGCGAAAGGGAAAGCGCAAGAAGGCCAAGTCGAAGAAGCGCGCGGCGAAGCTGCCGGCCGAGTACAACATGCTGCTGACGGCGACGCTCTGCCTGCTCGCCTTCGGCGCCGTGATGGTCTTCTCTGCCAGCTCGACCACGCGCATCCTCAACGACGGCGGGCTCTCCGACAGCGCCTTCTACCTGAAGCGGACGCTGCTCTTCGGCGCGGTCGGCCTGGCGATCATGCACCTGGCGGCGCGTCACGGCCTCTCGACGATCCGCCGCCTCACGCCGGCGATCCTCGGCGTCTCGATGTTCCTGCTGTTCATCGTCCTCTTCGGCGGCACCTCGGTCAACGGGTCGAGTCGCTGGATCGGGCCCGGCTTCATCCAGCTGCAGCCGTCCGAGCTCGCCAAGGTGGCGCTGATCCTCTACGGGGCCGACCTGCTGGCGCGCAAGCCGAAGCGGGCACGGACGATCGAGGGCCTGATGCCCTTCCTGCTCGTCGTCGGCGCCGCGACGCTGCTGATCGTCGTCGAGCCCGATCTGGGCACGGCGATGGTCGTCGCCTTCGCCGTCGCCGCGACGCTGGTCGCCGCCGGCATGCGGATCCGCGACCTCGCCGTGATCGTCGCCGTGCTCGCCTTCTTCGGCCTGCTGATGACGGTGATCGAGCCCTACCGGATGGCCCGCCTGACCGGCTTCCTCAATCCGGGCGCCGACGCCGGCGGCGCCGGCTTCCAGGCGGCGCAGGCGAAGATCGCCCTCGGCTCCGGCGGCCTCTTCGGCGTCGGCATCGGCAACGGCGTGCAGAAGGCTTTCTACCTGCCCGAGGCGCACACCGACATGATCTCGGCGGTGATCGGCGAGGAGCTCGGCCTGGTCGGCATCCTCGGCGTCGTCGGCCTCTTCTCGCTCTTCGGCTACGCCGGGCTGCAGGTGGCGAAGAAAGCGAAGGACAACTACGGCAAGCTGCTCGTCGCCGGCCTCACCTCGCTGGTCCTCGTGCAGGCGACGATCAATCTCTTCGCGGTGATGGGCCTGGCGCCGCTGACCGGGGTGCCGCTGCCGCTCGTCTCCTACGGCAACAGCAGCCTGATGGCGACGCTGTTCGCCGTGGGGCTGATCCTCAACGTCGCCCGTGGGGGGACCGCCCGCGCTGGCAAACTGCGCGTCGTCGAGGGCGGGCGCAAGCCCGCGCGAGGAAGGAGCCAAGCGAGCGGTGCCAAACGACGTAAGAGTGCTGGTGGCGGCCGGGGGAACGGCCGGCCACGTCGTGCCGGCCATGGCGGTCGCCGACGCGCTTCGGGCTAGCGGCGCCGAGGTCTCCTTCCTCGGCACGCGCGAGCGGATCGAGGCGGACCTGGTTCCCGCCGCGGGCTACGAGATCGACTTCGTCAAGGTGCGCGGCATCGACCGCGGCAGTCCCCTGCGCGCGGCGAAGGCGGCGTTCGAGGCGCTGCTCGCCGTCGGCACGGCTCTGCGGGTCCTCTGGCGGCGCCGGCCCGACGTCGTGGTCGGCGGCGGCGGCTTCGTCGCCGGCCCGGCGGGCCTGGCCGCCGTGCTCGCGCGCGTCCCGCTCGTGCTGACCGAGGCCGACAGCCAGCTCGGGCTCGCCAACCGCCTGCTCGCCCGCGCCGCGCGCCGCGTCTGCCTGGCCTTCCCGATCGACGGGCGGGAGGGCGAGCGCTACCGGGTGACCGGACGCCCGGTGCCCGACGCGGTGCTCGCCGCCGACCGCGGCGCCGCGCGTGAGCGCTTCGGCATCGCGGCCGGGGCGCGCTGCCTGCTGGTGATGGGCGGCAGCCAGGGGGCCCGCTCGATCAACGAGTGCGCGCTCGCCGCCCTGGCCGAGCGCGCCGGCCGCGACTTCGATGTGATCCACCTCGCCGGCAAGCGCGACTTCGAGGTCCTGGAGGAGCGGCTCGCCGCGGCGCCGCACAGCCGGCGCTACACGCTGCTCGCCTACGAGCCCGACCTCGGCGACTGCCTCGCCGCCTGCGACCTCGTCCTGGGACGCTCGGGCGGCTCGATCTTCGAGCTCACCGCGGCGGGGCGGCCGGCGATCCTCGTGCCCTATCCGCACGCTGCCGCCGGTCACCAGGAGAGCAACGCCGCCTGGATGGCCGGCGCCGGCGCCGCCGTGACGATCCGCGACGAGGAGCTCGAGCCGCAGCGGCTGGCGAAGGAGATCGGCGCGATCCTGCACGACGAGGCGCGACTGGCGGCGATGGCCGAGGCTTCCGCCGCTCTGGCGAAGCCCGACGCCGCACGCCGCATCGCCGACGAGGTCCTGGAGGTGGTGCGCGCATGAGTGGCTGGGACGAGCGGCGGCTGCACTTCGTCGGTATTGGCGGGGCCGGGATGAGTGGGTTGGCGCTGGTCTGCGCCGAGCTTGGCGCGGCGGTCAGCGGCAGCGACCGCGGCGACTCCTCTTATATGGAGCGGCTGCGCGCGGCGGGGCTCGACCCGGTCGTCGGTCACGACGCCGCCAACCTGCCGGACGGCGCCGAGGTGATCGTCTCGACCGCGATCGGCGCCGACAACCCGGAGCTGGCGCTCGCTCGCGAGCGCGGCCTCGCCGTCCGCCACCGCGGCGAGTTGCTGGCCGAGCTCTGCGCCGAGAAGCGGCTGATCGCCGTCGCCGGCACGCACGGCAAGACGACGACGACCGCGATGCTCGCCTGGGCGCTGCGCAGGCTCGGCGCCGATCCGGCCTTCTTCGTCGGCGGCGAGGTTCCCGGCCTCGGCCCGGGCGGTGCGACTGCCAACGCCGGCTGGGGCGCCGGGGAGTGGGTCGTCGCCGAGGCCGACGAGAGCGACGCCAGCTTCCTCGACCTGCAGCCCGAGATCGCCGTCGTCACCAACATCGAGATGGACCACCACTCGCGCTGGGGCTCGATCGGCGAGCTGCATACCGCGTTCGCCCAGTTCGCGGCGAGCTGCAAAAGCCGTCGCCCTGCAAGCAGAGGACGAGACCTGCATCAAGCCCCTAAGAGGGTCAAAACGTAAGGTTGGTGGATTTGACGCGAGTCGCCCAGGCCGGCGGCGCTATCGCTCGCGGTGCCGGGGCGCCACAACGTGCTCAACGCACGCGCGGCGCTTGCCGCAGCGCGAGCTCGCTGGCTTCGACCTCGACGCCTTCGCCGCCGCGCTCGCCGATTTCCCTGGCGTCCACCGCCGGCTCGAGCTCAAGGGCGAGAGCGGCGGGGCGCGCCTCTACGACGACTACGCCCACCACCCGACCGAGCTGCGGGCGGCGCTGACGGCGCTGCGCGAGATCGAGCCCGCGCGGCTGATCGCCGTCTTCCAGCCGCATCTCTACTCGCGCACGAAGGCGCTCGCCACGCAGTTCGGCGCGGCACTGGCGCTGGCCGACGAAGCGATCGTGCTCGACGTCTATCCGGCGCGCGAGCAGCCGGTCGGCGAGCTCGCCGGAGTCAGCGGGCTCGATGTGGCCCGCGCCGCCGCCGATCGGATGGGCGGCAGAGCGATGATCTGGGCGCCGACGCCGGGCAAGGCCCAGGCGGCGCTGGCCGCGCGACTCGGCCCCGGGGCGGTCGCGGCGACGGTCGGCGCCGGCGATGTCTTCGCGGTCGGCGAGTCGCTGCTCGCCGCCGGCGGGGAACGATGAGCGCGCCGCCGAAGGAGTCGAGCGCGACTTCCCCCTGGCGCGCCTGACGACGATCCGCACCGGCGGCGCGGCCGACTGGTTCGCGCGCCCGGTCGGGGTCGAGTCCTTGCAGGAGCTGCTGGCCTGGGCCGCGGAGCAGGACTTGGCGGTTGGCGTCGTCGGCTCGGGCTCCAACCTGCTGGTAGCCGACGCCGGCTTCCGCGGCCTGGCGTTGAAGCTCGACGGCGCCCTGGCGACGATCGAGCGGGAGGGCGAGCGGCTGCTCTGCGGCGGCGGCGCCCGGCTGCCCTCGGCGGCCGCCAAAGCCGCCGGCTGGGGCCTGGCCGGGATCGAGTTCGGGGTCAACATCCCCGGCACCGTCGGTGGCGCGGTGAGGATGAACGCCAACGCTTACGGCGGGCAGCTTGCCGAGGCGCTGGAGTGGGTCGAGGTCTGCGCTCCGACCGGGCTCGAGCGCCGCGAGCCCGGGCAGCTGGGCTTCGCCTATCGCAGCTCCAATCTCGGCGGGAGCGAGGTCGTCGCCCGGGCGTCCTTCGCGCTCACCGCGGCCGAGCCGGAGCGGGTCAAGGCGACGATGGCGGCGATGCGGGAACGGCGCCACGAGGCGCAACCGTCCGGGATCAAGACCTTCGGCTCGACCTTCAAGAACCCCGGGGACGAGGCCGCCGGCGGTCGCACCGCCGGTCAGCTGCTCGAGGCCGCCGGCTGTCGCGGGCTCGCGGTCGGCGGCGCCCGCTTCTCGCCCAAGCACGCCAACTTCGTCGAGAACGCCGAGGGCGCGAGCAGCGCCGATGTGCTCGCGCTGATGGCCGCCGGCCGTCGCCGCGTCCACGAGCGTTTCGGGGTCGTGCTCGAGCCGGAGGTGCAGCTGCTGGGGGAGGTCCGCTGGCCGGAGGGCTGGGAGCTATGAGGCGCCGGCTGATTGCCGTCCTCGGCGCGGCCCTGCTGCTCGCGGCCGCCTACTGGTTTCTGATCCGCGACACCACGGTCGAAGCGCAGGTCCTGGCGCCGCGGGCGACGGCGACGATCGGGAGCGGCTCGGAAGCGGTCGCGGTCGGGCCGAACGGCCGGATCCTCGCCTGGCTGCCGCTGCCCGAGGAGTTGCAGCTGCCGGTCCTACCGATCTCGATCGCCCCGAAAGGCAGCAGGCTCGCCGGCCCGGTGCTGCAGCAGGCCAGGGTGCTCGGTGCCGCCCCGGCGAACTGGCGCCCCTATCTAGAGAGCAGCTACTACGGCGAGACCGGGGTGGACGTGGTGCTGCGCTCGGGGATCGAACTGCGCTTCGGCGACGCCTCGCAGGCCGCGGCCAAGTGGAAGGCCGCCGCGGCGGTGCTTGCCGACCCGTCGGTCACGACGCTCGATTATGTAGACCTGCGTGTGCCTGGGCGCGCCTCTGTGGGCGGCTCTGGGCATACGCTTCCGCCCGCCGAATGAACCCTCGACCGTAGGGTTAGACTGGCCAAAGTCTCAACTAGGCCTTGAGGGTATGGCCTTGCAGGATGTCTCCCGGGCGTTTGACAGAGGCGGCGGAATGCCCTACGTTGAGCGCAATTTCCGTGGTTCAGGAGTAGGCTTGAACCCTTAAGCCTCACTGAAGCGTCGGACGGAATAAAGGCTCAACTCAAATCCAGCCCTCAATGGGCTGGGCAAATACCGGCCCTCAGCGGGCTGGGCTTGGAGAAATCGGGAGATGGAATCCACTTACCTGGCCGTGATCAAGGTCGTCGGAGCCGGCGGCGGCGGTACCAATGCCGTAAGCCGGATGGTCGACGCGGGGATTCGCGGCGTCGAGTTCGTCGCGGTCAACACCGACGCGCAGGCGTTGCAGGCGTGCGACGCCGACATCAAGCTTTCGATCGGCCAGGAGTTGACCCGTGGCCTCGGCGCCGGTGGCAACCCCGAGGTAGGCGCCGGCGCCGCGGCGGAGAGCCGCGACGAGATCAAGGAGGCGCTGAAGGGCGCCGACATGGTTTTCGTCACCGCGGGCGAGGGTGGCGGCACGGGCACCGGCTCGGCGCCGGTGATCGCCGAGATCGCCAAGGAAGAGATTGGCGCGCTGACGGTCGGCGCGGTGACCAAGCCGTTCGAGTTCGAGGGCAAACGGCGCATGCAGCAGGCGCTCGAGGGAATCGAGAAGCTGCGCAACAACGTCGACACCCTGATCATCGTCCCCAACGAGAAACTTCTGCAGGCGGTCGAGCGGCGCACCAGCGTGCTCGAGGCCTTCCGCCAGGCCGACGACATCCTGCGCCAGGGCGTGCAGGGGATCACCGACCTGATCACGATCCCCGGCCTGATCAACCTCGATTTCGCCGACGTGCGCACGATCATGCGCGACGCCGGCTCGGCGCTGATGGGGGTCGGCTCGGCTTCGGGCGAGTCGCGCGCCGTCGACGCCGCCAAGGCCGCCGTCACCTCGCCCTTGATCGAGGAGTCGATCAAGGGCGCGACCGGGATGCTGCTCAACATCACCGGCCCCGAGGACCTCGGCCTGTTCGAGGTCAACGAGGCGGCGCAGCTGGTCCAGGCCGAAGCCGACGACAACGCCAACATCATCTTCGGCTCGGTCGTCGACCAGTCGATGCGCGACGAGGTCCGCGTGACCGTGATCGCGACCGGGTTCGAGGGCTTCGAGCTGCTCGCCCGCTCGCCGCAGCGGGTCCGTCGTCGTTACGAGAGCCGTCCGCGGATCTCGGCCGAGGACACGGACATCCGCAAACTGCGGGTGTCGGACGACGACATCGACGTGCCGGGGTTCTTGAAGGAATGAGGTCCGGCCGGGAGGGTCAGGTGCCCCTCCCATGGAAGCCGTCGCGCAGCTGAGTTGCTTGCCTGGGTGCGGGGCGTGGTTCTGGGAGCTTCCCTGGGAGGGCCACCTGACCCTCCTTGACCCGGCTCAATAGCCTTGCGCGCCGTGAGCTTGAGGAAGACCTCCCTTTACGAGCGGCATCTCGAGGCGGGCGCGAAGCTGGTGGATTTTGCCGGTTGGGAGATGCCCGTTGCTTATGAGGGGGTGCGGGAGGAGCATTCGGCAGTGCGGACGCACGCGGGGATGTTCGACGTCTCTCACATGGGAGAGGTCGAGGTTGAGGGGCCTGGGGCGCTCGCGTTCTTGCAGCGCGTGTTGTCCAACGACGTTGCCGCGATCGCGGTCGGTGGCGCCCAGTACTCGTGTCTCTGCGCCGAGGACGGTGGGGTGCTCGACGATCTCTTTGCCTACCGGCTCGGCGGGGATCGGTATCTGCTTGTCACCAACTCGGCCAACCACGCCGCCGACCTCGCCTGGCTCGGGCGCTGGAGTCGCGGCTTCGAGGTCAGCGTGCGCGACGTCGCCGACCGCTACGCGATGCTCGCCGTGCAGGGCCCGCACGCCCGCGCGATCGTCGCCCGAGCGCTCGCGATCGAGCTGCCGCCGCGGATGCGGGTCGCCACGGTGCTGGTCGGCCGCCGGCCGGCGCTTGCCTGCGGCACCGGCTACACCGGCGAGGACGGGGTCGAGCTGCTGATCGACCCTGAGGTCGCGGCACCGACCTGGGCCGAGCTGCTCGACGCCGGCGTCGTCCCCTGCGGGCTCGGCGCCCGCGACACGCTGCGGCTCGAGGCCTGCTTTCACCTGCACGGCAACGACCTCGGCCCCGACCACAACCCGATCGAGGCCGGGCTCGGTTGGTGCTGCGCGGAGGGGACCGGGTTCCTCGGCGCCGAGCCGATCGCCCGCGCCCGCGCCGAGGGCCCGGCCCAGCGCCTCGCGCCGTTCAAGATCGAGGGCCCCGGGATCCCGCGTCAGGGCAACCCGGTGCTGGCCGGGGGCGAGCCGGCCGGGGTCGTCACCAGCGGCAGTTTTTCTCCCTCGCTGGAAATCGGGATCGGGATGGCGTACGTGCGGGCGGGCCTCGCCGAGCCCGGCGCCGAGATCGAGATCGACGTGCGCGGCAAGCATCGTCCGGCCCGCATAGCCTCCAAGCCCCTTTACGCGAGTCCCTCGTCCCGGAAGGAGAAGTGACCTTTGTCCGAAGCGAACTACCCCGATGAGCTGCTCTACCACGACCAGCACGACTGGGCGCGCCTGGAGGGCGACGACCACGCCGTCTTCGGGATCACCTGGTACGCCCAGGACAGCCTCGGTGAGGTCGTCTTCTACGACCCACCCGAGGTCGGCGCGACGATCGACAAGGACGCTTCCTACGCCGAGGTCGAGTCGGTCAAGGCGGTCTCCGACGTGATTGCGCCGATGTCCGGCGAGATCGTCGAGGTCAACGACGCGCTCGCCGACGCCCCCGAGCGGATCAACGAGGACCCATACGGCGAGGGCTGGTTGGTCAAGGTCAAGCTGGGCGCGCCGGCGGAGCGGGACGCGCTGCTCGACGCCGAGGAATACCGCAAGCTGCTGGATGGCTAGCCAGATCGCCTCGCCCGTTTCCGTAGCCTTGACCGCGTGAGCCGCTACACCTCAGCCACCGACGCCGACCGGGCGGAGATGCTCGCCGCGATCGGGATCGACTCGGTCGATGAGCTCTTCACCCAGGTGCCCGAGCCGCTGCGCCTCGGCCGCCCGCTGGCGCTGCCCGATGGGATGAGCGAGTCCGAGGTCTACGAGCGACTGGCCGCACTGGCGGCGCGCAACGCCGACTGCGAGCAGCAGGTCAGCTTCCTCGGCGCCGGGATGTACGACCATTACGTGCCGGCGATCGTCGACGCGATCACCCAGCGCAGCGAGTTCCTCACCCCGTACACGCCCTACCAGCCGGAGATCTCGCAGGGCGGCCTGCAGGCGATGTTCGAGTTCCAGACCGCGATGTCGGAGCTGACCGCGCTGCCGGTCTCCAATGCCGGCCTCTACGAGGGCCCGTCCTCGGTTGCCTCCGCCGCCTACCTCGCGCTCGCGGTCGGCAAGGGACGGCGGCGCTTCGTCGTCTCCCGCGGCGTCCACCCGCACGGCCGCGAGACGCTCGCCACCTACTCGGTCGGCTACGGCGCCGAGATCGAGGAGGTCGGGCTCGAGGACGGCCTGACCGACGCCGCCGCGCTCGCCGCCGCGGTCGACGAGCGCACGGCCGCCGTCTTCCTGCAGAGCCCCAACTTTCTCGGTGCGGTCGAGGACGTCGAGGCGCTTGGCGCGGTCGCCAAGCAGCACGGCGCGCTGCTCGTCGTCGCCGCCGACCCGATGACCCTCGGCGTGCTCAAGCCGCCGGGGGAGCAGGGCGCCGACATCGCCCTCGGCGAGGGCCAGCCGCTCGGCAACCGGCTCGATTTCGGCGGGCCCTCGTTCGGCTTCTTCTGCGGGACCGAGGAGCTGATGCGCAAGATGCCGGGCCGGATCGCCGGCGAAACCGACGATGTGGACGGTCGCCGCGGCTTCGTCCTCGCCCTGCAGACGCGCGAGCAGCACATCCGCCGCGAGAAGGCGACCCACAACATCTGCACCGCGCAGGCGCTGAACGCGCTGGCGGCGACGATCCACCTCGCCTGGCTCGGCCGTGAGGGCTTCCGCGAGCTCGGCGAACTGCTGCTGCGCCGCACGGCCTACGCTCGCGAGCGCCTCGCCGCGACGCCCGGGGTCGAGCTGCTGCACGGGGCGCCGGTCGCGCGCGAGTTCGCCGTGCGGCTCGCGGCGCCGGTCGACCGCGTGCTCGAGCGCTGCGCCGAGCGCGGCATCGCCGCCGGCTACGCACTCGGCCGCGAGTATCCCGAGCACGAGGACGGCCTGCTGGTCGCGATCACCGAGCGTCGCACCCGCGCCCAGATCGACGACCTCGCCGAGGCGCTCGGCGCCGCCGTCGCGGCCGAGCGGGGCACCTTATTGGTGGATAGCACCCAAAACGTGCCCCGGGAGAGCGGATGACGTCCCCGATGCAGCGCGAACGCGCGCGGACGATCTACGAGCGCTCCAAGCCCGGCCGCCGCGCCGCCGTCCTGCCCGCGGCCGAAGTGCCCGAGCCGCCATTGGACGAGTTGATCCCGGCGAAGCTGCTGCGCGAGCGGCCGCCGCGCCTGCCGGAGGTCGCCGAGCCGGAGATCGTCCGCCACTACAACCGGCTCTCGCGCCGCAACTTCGATCTCGACAGCGGCTTCTACCCGCTCGGCTCCTGCACGATGAAGCACAACCCGCGGCTCAACGAGCGGGTCGCGGCGCTGCCCGGCCACGCCCGCCTGCACCCGGCCCAGGACCCGAAGCGCGCCCAGGGTGCGCTCGAGCTGATGTGGCTGCTGCAGGAGTCGCTGGCGGAGATCTGCGGCCTGCCGCACGTCAGCCTGCAGCCCTCGGCCGGCTCGCACGGCGAGCTCGCCGGGCTGCTGCTCACCCGGGCCTTCCACGCCGATCGCGGCGAAGTTCGGCACAAGGTGCTGGCCCCGGACACCTCGCATGGCACCAACCCGGCCTCGGTGACGATGGCCGGCTACGAGATCGTCAAGGTCGCCACCGACGAGCGCGGCGGAGTCGAGATGGACGACCTGCGGGCCAAGGTCGACGACGAGGTCGCCTGCCTGATGCTGACCAACCCCAACACGCTCGGGCTCTTCGACGAGAACATCGCCGAGATCGCCGGTCTGATCCACGCGGCGGGGGGGACGCTCTACTACGACGGCGCCAACCTCAACGCGGTGATGGGAAAGTCGCGCCCCGGCGACATGGGCTTCGACATCGTCCACGTCAACCTGCACAAGTCGTTCAGCCAGCCGCACGGCGGCGGCGGGCCGGGCGCGGGCCCGATCGCCGTCTCGGAGCGGATCGAGCCCTTCCTGCCGCGCCCACAGGTGGTGCGGCGCGAGAGCGGCAACGGCGCCGGCCCGCACTTCGACCTCGACCACGAGCGACCCAGGTCGATCGGCCGCCTGCGCGGTTTCCAGGGCAACTTCGGCGTCTTCGTGCGCTCCTACGCCTACATCCTCAGCCTCGGCGCCGACGGCCTCGCCGAGGCGTCGGAGACCGCGGTGCTGAACGCCAACTACCTCAAGGCCCGCCTCGCCGCGGGCCGGGCCGGCGAGCACACCCCGGTCGCCTTCGACCGCCACTGCATGCACGAGTTCGTCCTCTCCGGCAAGCCGATGAAGAAAGAGCTGGGGATCGCCACCCTCGACCTCGCCAAGCGCCTGCTCGACTTCGGCTTCCACCCGCCGACCGTCTACTTCCCGCTCCTGGTCGAGGAGGCGCTGATGATCGAGCCGACCGAGACCGAGACCAAGGAGTCGCTCGACGCCTTCGCCGACGCGATCGAGCAGATCCTCGCCGAGGCCGAGCAGGGTCCGGAAAAGGCCAAGCACGCCCCCTACACGACCCCCGTCCGCCGCCTCGACGAGGTCAAGGCCACCCGCAAGCCGGTCGTGCGCCAGCCGCTCTAGGCGGCTACAGCTCGGGCAGGTCCTGTTCCAGCTCCAGCACCGGGGCGAAGAGGTCGCCGTGGTCTTCGATTCGCTCGAGGACTTCGCCGGCCTCGAAGACAAGGGGCGAGCCGTCGCCGCTGTCGGCCGCCTGTTCGACCTCGTCCCAGCTGACCGGGGTGGAGGCGGTGGGGCGTTCGCGGGCGCGCAGCGAGTAGACGGAGATCGTCGTCTTGCGCTGGTGGTTCTGGGACCAGTCGACGAAGACCTTGCCCTCGCGTTCGGCCTTTTTCATCTTCGAGACGACCTCGTCGGGGGTCTGCTTCTCGAGCAGCTGGGCGATCGCTTTGGCGAACGGTTTGGTCTGCTCGTAGGAGGCCTTCTTGTTGAGCGGGACGTAGACCTGCAGGCCCTTCGAGCCCGAGGTCTTGGGGAAGCACTCGACCGCGAAGTGGGCGAAGAGGTCGCGCAGGCGCAGGCCGACCCGGCAGCACTCGACGATGTCGGCGGGCGGGCCGGGATCGAGGTCGAAGGCGAGCACGGTCGGCCGTTTCGGCGCCCGCGAGAGCGAGAGCGAGGGGTGCAGCTCGATCGCCGCCAGCTGCGCCATCCAGACCAGCGTCGGCAGGCTGTCGCAGACGCAGAAGTCGATCTTGCCGGCGTGCGGGCCGGCCTCGACCCGCGCCGTCTTCACCCATTTCGGCCGGTGCTTGGGGCAGCGCTTCTCGAAGAAGGCGGCGTCGAGGTCATCGACCCCTTCGGGGAAGCGGCGCAGGGTGACGGCGCGGCCGCTGAGGTGGGGGACGATCGCCGGCGCGACCCTGGCGTAGTAGTCGACCACCTCGCCCTTGCTGAACCCGGCCTCGGGGTAGAGCACCTTGTCGAGGTTGGTGAGCTTCAGCTCGCGGCCGTCGACCTCGACCTGACGGCTCGTGGCCATCGCCTATTTCGAGGCTTTGGCTTTTTTGCCGGAGGAGCGTTTCTTCGGCGTCGCTTTGGCTTTTTTCTTGGCGGCGGGCCTGCCCGCGGCCTTCGCCTTGGCGGCTTTCGGCTTGCCCTTGCCGCGCTCTTTGACCGCGGCGATGCTCTGCTCGAGCGCGCTCATCAGGTCCGGCGCCGCGGTCGCCTTCGGCGCCTCGCTCGCCGGCGCGCTGACCACGTCCTTGCCCTCGGCCTTGCGTTCGATCAGCGCCAGCAGCTGCTCGCGGTACTCGTCGCGGTAGGCGCCGGGGTCGAACGCGGTGGTCAGCGACTCGATCAGCCGCTCGGCCATCTCGACCTCCTTCTTCGCCACCTTCTGCTTGCTCTGCGGCAGCACGTCCTCCAGTTCGGAGGGCGCGATCACCTCATCGGCGAAGCGCATCGTGGTCAGGGTCAGCACTCCGTCGCCGGGGCGCAGCGCCGCCAGGTGCTCCTTGTTGCGGAAGACGAAGCGGGCGATCGCCACCTTGCCCGACTCCTGCATCGCCTGGGCCAGCAGCGAGTAGGCCTTCTCGGCGCCCTCGGCGGGGCCGAGGTAGTAGGGGCTGTCGAAGTAGATCGGGTCGATCTGGTCGAGGTCGACGAAGTCCTGGACCTCGATCGCGCGCGTCTTCTCCGGCGCCATCGCCGCCATCTCGTCTTTGCTCAGCGGCACGTACTTGCCTGCCGTGATCTCGAAGGCCTTGACGATCTCGCCGTAGGGGACCTCTTCGTCGGTGCCCTCGGCGACGCGGCGGTGTTTGATCCGGGCGCTGTCGGACTCGCGGATCTCGCGCAGCGCGATGCCCTTGCGCGCGACGGCGCTGTAGAGCTTGACGGGCACGTTGAGAAGCCCGAAGCTGATCGTCCCGCTCCAGATGGCTCTTGGCATCAGCGCTTCACCTACCCGGATTCTGGCAGTCGAATGCCGGTTGCCGCCACAGCCGGCGGCCCGCGAGAGGCTTCTTGCGAACGGTGCGGGATCATGCGCCGGTGCTGTTCGAGCTTCGCGACGTCAGCCTCACCCGCGGCGACCGCCGGGTGCTCGACGCGATCAACGCCGAGATCCACCCCGGGGCGACCGCGATCCTCGGGCCCTCCGGGAGCGGCAAGTCGACCCTGCTGCGCCTGCTCAACCGGCTCGTCGACCCCGAGGCCGGGACGATCGCCTACCGCGGCCGGCCGCTGCCCGGGTACGATCCGCTGGCGCTGCGCCGCGAAGTCTCGCTGGTGCCGCAGCTGCCCTCGCTGCTCGAGGGCACTGTCGGGACGAACCTCGCCTTCGCGGCCGGGCTCGCCGGGACCGAGCTCGACGCCGGCCGCTGCCTCGGCCTCGCCGGCCTCGACCCCGCCTTCGCCGAGCGCGATGTGAGCAGGCTCTCGGTCGGCGAGCAGCAGCGGGCGATGCTCGCCCGCGCGCTCGCCCAGCGGCCCGCCGTGCTGCTGCTCGACGAGCCGACCTCGGCACTCGACCACGATGCCCGCGACGCGATCGAGGCGACCCTTGCCGACCTGCGGCGCGAGCTCGACGTCTCGCTGGTAGTGGTCAGCCACGACCCCGAACAGGCCGCTCGCCTCACCGACCGCTCCCTCCATCTGGCAAACGGCCGGCGGTGCGCCTCCGGCACGCTCGGGGAGGAGCACACCGGAAGGCAATCGGATGACGACGTCGATCGACGTCTCGCTCGGCCAGGTCGCCGCCGCCCTCGCCCTGGTCGCGCTCGCCACGGCGATCTCGTTCTGGCGCCGCACCGACCTCGAGCGCGACATCGTCGTCGCGACGGTTCGCTCCTTCGTCCAGCTGACCGCGATCGGCTACGCGATCAAGCTGATCTTCGAAGCCGACACGATCTGGCTGGTCGTGGCGTTGCTCTCGGTGATGGTCCTGTTCGGGGCGCTGACCGCGCGCGGCCGGGCGAAGAAGGTCCCCGGCGCTTTCTGGCCGCTGCTGATCGGGCTGGCGCTCGCCGCTGCCTCAACCCTTGGCTTGGTTGTCGCCTTGGGGATCTTCGAAGCGACTCCGCGCTACCTGGTCCCGGTCGGCGGGATGATGATCGGCAACGCGATGACCGCATCGGCGGTGGCCCTGAACCGGCTCGGCGACGAGGTCGGCGGGTCGCGGGCCGGGATCGAGGCGACGCTGGCTCTCGGGGCGACGGCGCGCGAGGCGGCGGCACCCTTCGTCCGCCGCGCCCTGCGCTCGGGCACGATCACCTTGATCGACTCGACCAAGACCACCGGCCTGATCTTCTTCCCCGGCACGATGGTCGGCATGCTGCTCGCCGGCGCCGACCCGACCGACGCCGTCCGCCTGCAGTTGATCCTGCTCTACCTGCTGCTCGGCAGCACCGCGATCTCCGCCCTCGTCGCCACCGGCCTCGCCTACCGCAACTTCTTCACGAAGGCGCAGCAGCTGCGCGAGCTGGACTGACCTCTCTCCTTACACTTGGCACGTGTCACGCCAGCAGCGTCTGACCCTGGTCGCGACGATCCTCGGCTCGACGGTGGTCTTCCTCGACTCGACCGTGGTCAACGTGGGGCTGCCGGCGATCGCCGACAACCTCGACGCCGGGCTGGCGGGCCAGCAGTGGGTGGTCGAGGCCTACATGCTGACCCTGGTCTCGTTGCTGCTCGTCGGTGGCTCGCTCGGCGACCAGTTCGGGCGGCGGCGGATGTTCGTCTTCGGCCTGGTCGCGTTCGGGGCCTGTTCGATCCTCTGCGCGCTCGCTCCCAACGTCCAGTTCCTCGTCGCGGCGCGGGCGCTGCAGGGGATCGCCGGGGCGCTGCTGGTGCCGGGCTCGCTGGCGATCGTCGCCGCGACCTTCGAGGGGCCGGCGCGCGGGCAGGCGGTCGGCACCTGGACCGCCTGGACCGGGATCGCGACCGTGCTCGGCCCGGCCGGCGGCGGCGCCCTGGTCGAGGCGCTCTCCTGGCGGGCGATCTTCTGGGTCAACATCCCGGTGATCGCGGCGACCGTGGCGCTGACCATGCACTCGGTGCGCGAGAGCCGCGACATGGAGGCCTTCCGCGGAATCGACTGGGCCGGCATCGGCCTTTCGGCGGTCGGCCTCGGCGGCCCGGTCTTCGCCCTGATCGAGCAGCCCAACTACGGCTGGGGCAGCCCGGTCGTCTGGCTGCCGATGGTCGTCGGGATCGCCGCCTTCGCACTCTTCATCGTCCATGAGGCCCGCGCCCGTCATCCGATGCTTGAGCTTTCGCTGTTCAAGATCCGCAACTTCCGCGTCGCCAACGTGACCACGTTCGCCGCCTACGCCGGGCTGATCGGCGGCCTCTTCTTCGTCGGCCTCTTCCTCCAGCAAGTTGCCGGCTACTCGCCGATCGAGGCGGGGCTGGCGACGACGCCGATCTCGCTGGTCCTCTTCGTGCTCTCGCCGCGCTGGGGCAAGCTCGCCTCCGGCACCGGTCCGCGGCTGCCGATGTGCGCCGGCCCGATCGTCGGCGGGATCGGGCTGATCCTGCTGCTGCGGGTCGACGCCGACGCGAACTACGCCGCCGACGTGCTGCCGGCGATCATCGTCTTCGGACTCGGCCTCTCGGCGACGGTCGCGCCGCTGACCGCGACCGTGCTCGACTCGGTCGAGGAGCGCCACGTCGGCATCGCCTCGGGCGTCAACAACGGCATCGCCCGCGTCGCCGGCCTGCTCGCGATCGCCGTGCTCGGCGCCGTGATCGCAGCCAAGTTCGACGCCAGCGTCGGCAGTGAGGTGGCGACCGGCCCGCTCACCGCGAAGGCCCCCGCGGCGTCGACGGCAGCCTTCCACCTCGGCGTCGCGATCGCCGGCATCCTGATGATCGCCGGCGGAATCCTCGCCGGAATCGGAATCGAGAACCCGAAACAGCAGATCAAGGCAGTACCGGCTGGCGGCGCGGCTTCAGCCGGCGAGTGCGGTCACGAGGCACAGCCCGCATGAGACAGGGGCCGGGTGCCCCTCGAACCGGCGGATACTCAAATCGTCGGTCTCATTAGACCGACGATTGTCGGAGCGAGGGGCACCCCGCCCGCGGCCCCTAATAGGCTCCGCCCCGTGCCCGCCCCCGTCATCTTCAGCGGCATCCAGCCGACCGGCCGCAAGCACCTCGGCAACTACATCGGCGCGATCCGCCAGTACGTCGAGGGCCAGGAGCGCGGCGAGCCGGCGATTTTCTGCATCGTCGACCTGCACGGGATCTCGGTCGCCTACGACCCGGCCGAACTGCGCGAGCGGGTCTACGACACGACCGCGATCCTGCTCGCCGCCGGGCTCGACCCCGAGCGTTGCATCCTCTTCCGCCAGTCCGACGTGCGCGAGCACTCCGAGCTGACCTGGCTGCTCTCCGCCGTCACGGCCCACGGCGACCTCGACCGCATGCACCAGTTCAAGGAGAAGTCGGGCCGCCAGCGAGAGCTCGCCTCGGCGGCTCTCTTCTACTACCCGGTGTTGATGGCCGCCGACGTGCTCGCCTACCGGGCCGACCGAGGTACCGGTCGGCGACGACCAGCGCCAGCACGTTGAGCTGATGAGGGAGATCGCCCGCCGCTTCAACAGCGCTTCGGCGAGACCCTGGTTGTGCCGGACCTGGTCGTGCCGCAGGTCGGCGCCCGGATCATGGATCTGCAGGAGCCGGATAAGAAGATGTCGACGACGAGCGGCAGCGAGGCGGGCACGCTTTACGTGCTCGACGAGCCCGGGGCGATTCGTAAGAAGCTTGGCAGCGCCGTCACCGACTCCGGCCGCGAGGTGCGGCGCGGGGAGGACAAGCCGGGCGTGACGAACCTGATCGACATCCTCGCCGTCGCCCGCGGCGTCGACCCGGCCGAGGTCGAGCGCGAGTTCGGCGACGCCGGCTACGGCGACTTCAAGGCGGCTGTCGCCGAGGGCGTGGCCGAGTTGTTGGCGCCGCGTGCGCGAGCGCTACGACCGCGCTGCGCCCTGACCAGGCGGCGATCGAGGCGACGCTCGCCGCCGGCGCCGAGAAGGCCCGCGCGCTCGCCGCGCCGACGCTCGCCGAGGTGCGCGAGCGGATGGGCGTCGGCCCGCCCGTCGGACTGAGTCTTCGGGCATGGCCTCGCCGACCTTGATCTCGAGCTCGACGTTTTCGCCGGGCCGTTCGATCTGCTGATCGCGGTCCTGCTGCGCGAGGAGGTCGACCTGCGCGAGGTCGAGCTGGGCGAGGTCGTCGTCGCCTACATCGAGCACCTCGAGCGCACGGGCGAGCTCGAGCTCGAGGTGGCGACCGAGTTCCTCGTCCTGATCGCCTCGCTGCTCGAGCTGAAGTCACGGCTCTTGCTGCCCGGGGCCGACCCCGAGCTGGAGGAGATGGGGCCGGAGGAGGCGGTCGAGGAGCTGCTCGCGCGGCTGCTCGAGTACCGCCGCTACGGCGCCGCCGCGGCGCCGCTGCGCGAGCGCTTCGAGGCGGCGCGCGGCTACCTCTACCGCGCCGCACCGCTGCCGTCCGGCCTGCGCCGGGTCGCGCTCGACGCCGCCGTCGCCGCCTACGATCCCGACCGGCTCGGCGCCGCGCTCGGCGACCTGCTCGAGATCCCGCCGCCGGTCGACGTCAGCCACATCCGCCCGACCGTCTCGCTCGAGCGGCGGCTGCGCGCCCTGCGCGACGCGCTCTCCGGGACGCACCAGCATCGATTTCGACGAAGCAGTTCGGCGGCGAGGACCGGCTGACCCAGGCGGTCACCCTGTTCGCCCTGCTCGAGCTCTACCGCAAGGGCGAGGTGACCTGGAAGCAGAGCGAACCGCTCGGCCCGATCGAGATCCGCCGCCAGGAGGGCAGCTCGGCATGAGCGACCTCAGCCGCACGATCGAGGCGCTGCTCTTCCTCTCGCCCCAGCCGGTCGCCTTGCCGCCGACCTGGTCGAGGCGACCGAGGCGACCGAGGGCCAGGTCGCCGAGGCGATCGAGCTGCTGCGCGAGGACCTCGCCGAGGGCCGGCGCGGCGTCGTCCTGCGCGAGGTCTCCGGCGGCTTCGCGCTCGCCAGCGACCCGGCGAGCGAGGACGCGGCGCGCCGCCTGCTGGCCAAGCCGCGCACGCCGCCGCTGACCCAGGCGCAGGCGGAGACGCTGGCGATCGTCGCCTACCTGCAGCCGGTCTCCCGGCCCGAGGTCGCGCGCATCCGCGGCGTCTCCTCGGAGTCGGCCGTGCAGACGCTGGCCGAGCGCGGCCTGATCGAGGAGTCGGGACGCTCGCAGTTCGGCGCCGCCCTGTTCAAGACGACCGAGCTGTTCGAACGCCTCTTCGGCCTCGGCGGTCTCGACCAGCTGCCCGATCCGGCCCAGTTCGATCCCGACGCCCGAGGACGAGCGGGAGCTGCGCGAGCGACTCCTGAAGGCGGGGGAACAACGTGCCGAGCCTTGAAGGGGGAGTCGGGGGAGGTCCCTGCCGGAGCAACAGCGGGGAGGCTTCGCCGGGACCTCCCCCGACTCCCTCCTCGTGAGGCTGGCGAAGTTCCTCGCCCACGGGGGAGTCGCTTCGCGGCGGAAAGCTGAGGTGATCATTGGTGCGGGGCGGGTGACGGTTGGTGGGGAGGTTGTGCGGGACCCGGCTCGGGACGTGGGGGAGGGCGACGAGGTGCGGGTCGACGGCGGGCTGGTCGGCGCCGAGGAGCGCGAGGTCTGGGCGGTGCAACAAGCCGGCCGGGGTCGTCTCGACGGCGCGCGAGCCGGGGGACAGGCCGCCGTGGTCGAGCTGGTCGACTCGGCGGCACGGCTTTATCCCGGTCGGCCGGCTCGATGCGGATTCGACCGGGCTGCTGCTGCTGACCAACGACGGCGAGCTGGCGAACCGGCTCACGCACCCGCGCTACGAAGTCCGCAAGGCCTACCGGGTGGAGCTGCGCCGCCCGCCCGCCGAAGCGGACCTGCGCCGGCTGGCGAGCGGCGTGCGAGCTCGAAGACGGGCCGACCGCGCCGGCCGCGGTGCGGCGGCTCGGCGAGCGCGAGATCGAGGTCGTCCTGCGCGAGGGCCGCAACCGCCAGGTCCGCCGCATGGCCGAGGCGATCGGCAACGAGGTCGTCGTCGCTGCGCCGCGTCCGCTTCGGCCCGATCGAGCTCGGCGATCTGCCCGAGGGCAGGTCCCGCCGCCTCACGAACGACGAGATCGACCGCGCTTTGGGAAGATGCGAGGCAATGAGCGTCAACGGCGAACCAGAAGCTCTTCGCGGTGCGGGGGGCGGTGCAGGCCGAGGCCAACGAGGCGGAGGCGATCCTCGCCGCGACGACGAGCTGATGCGCGAGCTGCTCGAGCGCAACGAGCTCGAGCCCGAGGCCATGGTCAGCTGCCTGTTCACGACCACCGACGACCTCGACGCCGAGTTCCCGGCCGTCGCCGCGCGCGAGCTCGGGCTCGACGGGGTGCCGCTGCTCTGCTGCCGCGAGATCCCCGTTCCCGGCTCGATGCCGCGGGTGATCCGGGCGATGGTCCACTACTACGCGCCGGCCGAGCACGCGACAGCGCACGCCTACCTGGGGCGCAGACGCAAGAGCTGCGCAGCGACCTCCACGCGGCCCAGTAACGCCCGGCGTCGGCCACAATCGGCACGCATGACCGTCACCTTCGCGGAGAAGCTCGCCCGCATCCCGGGCTACCAGGCCGGCGTGCCGACCGGGCAGGCGCCCGAGGCGATCGCCGCCAGCGGGATCGCCCAGCTCGCCTCCAACGAGTCGCCGTTCGGCCCGCACCCGAAGGTGGTCGAGGCGATCCGCGCCGCCGCCGCGGCGATGAACCGCTACCCGGACCCCGACGCGACCCTGCTGCGCCGCCGGCATCGCCGAGCGCTACGAGACCGAGCCCGGCCGGGTCGCCGTCGGCAACGGCTCCTGCGAGATTCTGCTCGCCGCCGCCGAGGCGCTCTGCGAGCCGGGCGCCGAGATCCTCTACGCCTGGCCCTCGTTCTCGATGTACCCGCACCTGGCGGCGCTGACCGGGGCGCGTGAGGTCCGCGTGCCGCTGGCCGAGGGCGACGTCCACGACCTTGAGGCGATGGCGGCCGAGGTGACCGCCGCGACCCAGCTGGTCGATCGTCTGCAACCCGAACAACCCGACCGCCACCCACCTGCCCGCGGCCGAGATCGCCGCCTTCTGCGAGCGCGTCCCCGGCCACGTCACGATCGTGCTCGACGAGGCCTACGTCGAGTTCCAGACCGTCGACGACCCCGACACGACGGTCGACCTGCTCGCCGAGTTCCCCAACCTGGTCGTCCTGCGCACCTTCAGCAAGGTCTACGGCCTGGCCGGCCTGCGGGTCGGTTTCGCGCTCGGTTCGGCCAAGTTCCGCGCCGCGGTCGACGCCGTGCGCCAGCCGTTCAGCGTCAACGCGCTCGCCCAGGCCGCGGCCGCGGAGGCTGTCCTGCACCAGGACGACGTCGAAGCGCGGGTCGAGCGCACCCTGGTCGAGCGCGTCCGGGTCGAGGCGGGCCTGCACGAGCTCAACCTGGCGACGGCGGAGACGCAGACCAACTTCTCCTGGATCGACCTCGGCGACGCCAGCGAGCAGCGCGTCGTCGCCGGCTTCGCCGAGCAGGCGATCGCGGTCCGTCCCGGCACCCCGCTCGGCGATCCCGGCCAGATCCGCGTCAGCTACGGCACGCCGGCCGAGAACGACCGCTTCCTCGCCGCGATCGCCGCGATCCTCGGCTGAGCTCGCGCACGGCACGGCCCATCGCTCGACTATTCCCGTCGCGCCTGCTACAAAGTCAGGCGGAGTGAAGCGAACAGGCGACACCGCGAGCAGCATGTGCGCAAGGCGCATCGCGGTGGCCCCTGGCCGCTATTCGTGGCTCTGGCGATTTAGCTAGGCGTCCGGCCTGGCGGCTTCGCGCCGCCCACATAGAGCGTCTGGTCGGGCGCCGCTTGAACGGTTCGCGGAATCGCGACGCCCGCGCTCGCGTGGCGAAATCCGCACGGAAAGTAGAGTCCAGAGGGTGGAGAAAGGCGACGGCAAGATGATCATCGGAATGCGACAGGAGGCGCGGGACCGGGTTCGCGACCGGCGGATCGAGCGGGTCGTGGAGTTGGTGCCGCCGGAGGCGCTGCTCGAGGACCTACCGCTCGGCGAGGAGCGCGAGCGCGCGGTGGTGAGTGGGCGCAAGGACGTCGAGAACGTGCTCGAACGGGTCGACGACCGGCTGCTGGTCGTGGTCGGCCCCTGCAGCGTGCACGACGTCGAGGCGGCGCTCGAGTACGGCGCGCGGCTGGCCGAGCTGGCCGGCAGGCTCGGCGACGACCTGCTCGTCGCGATGCGGGTCTACTTCGAGAAGCCGCGCACGACGACCGGCTGGAAGGGTCTGATCAACGACCCCTACCTCGACGGCTCCTGCGACGTCAACGCCGGCCTGCGCATGGCGCGCACCCTGCTGCTGCAGGTGCTCGACCTCGGCCTGCCGGTCGGTTGCGAGTTCCTCGACCCGATCACGCCGCAGTACATCTCCGACACGGTCGGCTGGGGCGCGATCGGCGCCCGTACGACCGAGAGCCAGACGCACCGCCAACTCGGCTCGGGCCTCTCGATGCCGATCGGGTTCAAGAACCGCACCGACGGCAACGTCCAGGTCGCGGTCGACGCCGTGCGCGCGGCGGCGGCCTCGCACGCCTTCGCCGGGATCGACGACGCCGGCCGCCCGGCGATCCTGCACACGGCGGGCAACCCCGACGGGCACGTGATCCTGCGCGGCGGCCGTGGCGGGCCCAACTGCGACCCCGAGGGTGTCGCCGCCGCGCTGGAGATGCTCGCCGGCGCCGGCCTCGCCGAGCGGCTCGTGATCGACGCCTCGCACGACAACAGCGCCAAGGACCCCGAGAAGCAGATGGCCGCGACGGCGATGATCGGCGATCAGGTCGCGGCCGGCAACGCGGCGATCGTCGGCGTCATGCTCGAGTCCTTCCTGGTCGAGGGCCGCCAGGACCTCGGCGACGGCGAGGGGCTGACCTACGGTCAGTCGATCACCGACCCCTGCATCGACTGGGAGCACACCGTGACGGCGCTCGAGGGGCTGGCGACGGCGGTCAGGACACGGCGCGGCGAATGAAGGTCGCCGTGCTCGGGGTGGGCCTGATCGGAGGCTCGATCGGACTCGCCGCGAAGCAGCGGCTCGGGTGCGAGGTGGCGGGCTGGGGGCACAACAGCTCGACCGTCGAGCGGGCGCTGGAGCTCGGCGCGGTCGATCGCGCCGCCGGCTCGGTCGCCGAGGCTTGCGCCGGCGCCGAGCTCGTCTTCTGCGCCGCCCCGGTCGCGGCGCTGCCCGAGCTCGCCCGCGAGGCGCTCGCGGCGAGCGGCCCCGAGACGATCGTCACCGACGCCGGCTCGACCAAGCGCGACATCGTCAAGGCGCTCGGCGAGGACGAGCGCTTCGTCGGCGGCCACCCCCTGGCCGGCGCCGAGACGGCCGGGGTCGAGAACGCCCGCGCCGACCTCTTCGACGGGGCACGCTGGTACCTGACCCCGACCGAGCGCACCGGCGGCGCCCTCTACGACCGCCTACAGCACGCGATCGCCGGCCTCGGCGCCCGCCCGCAGGCAATCGACGCCGCCGCCCACGACCGCCTGATGGCGACGGTCAGCCACCTGCCGCACGTGCTCGCCAACGCGCTCGTCGCCCAGGCGGCCGGCGAGCTGACAGGCACGCCCGATCGCCTGCCCGACGTCGGCCCGAGCTTCCGCGACGCGACCCGGGTCGCCGGTTCGAACCCGGCGATATGGGCCGACATCTACAGCGCCAACGCCGATGCCGTGCTGGTCGCGATCGACGACGTCGTCGCCCGTCTCGGCGAGGCGCGCGAGCTGATCGATTCCGGCGACCGCGAGGCGATCGCCGGCTGGCACGCGCGGGCGGCGGAGCTCGCGGCGGGGCTCGCCGAAGACCGGGAATCGCGGGAGTAGCGGCGTGCCGACCCGCTTCGACCCCGCCGGCCCGCTGCGCGGCAGCCTCAGGCCACCGCCCGACAAGTCCGTCTCTCACCGGGCCGCGCTGATCGCCGCCATGGGGGAGGGGGAGACGACGATCGAGGGCTACCTGGACGCCGCCGACACCCACTCGACCCTGGCCGCGGTCGCGGCATTGGGAGCCGACATCACCCGACCTGCATCGAACCCCAAATCGGGGTCCGATGCAGGTCGGGTCGATGGATTGGGGCTGCGGGTGCGCGGAGTCGGTCTGCGGGGCGCGGCCGCCGCGGAGATCGACGTCGGCAATGCCGGCACCCTGCTGCGCCTGCTGCCGGGCTGGCTCGCCGGGCAGGAGACCGGCGCCTGGACGCTCGACGGCGACGCTTCGATCCGCCGCCGCCCCGTTGATCGCGTCGCCGACCCGCTGGGCCTGATGGGGGCCCGGGTCGAGTGCCGCGAGGGCCGCCTGCCGCCGCTGCGAATCGAGGCGGCGCCGCTGCGCGGCATCGAGTACGAGCTGCCGGTTGCCAGCGCCCAGATCAAGTCCTGCCTGCTCTTCGCCGGCCTGCTGGCGGAGGGCGAGACGCGGATCGTCGAGCCGCTGCCGAGCCGCGATCACAGCGAGCGCATGCTGGCCGCCGCCGGGGCTGAGATCGAGCGCGCCGACGGCGCGGTCACGGTGCGGCCCGCGGCGCTGCTCGAGCCCGGCGAGATCGCCGTCCCCGCCGACTTCTCTTCGGCCGCCTTCTTCGTGCTCGCGGCGCTGCTCGTGCCCGGCAGCGAGGTCGAGCTCTACGGCGTCGGCCTCAACCCGACCCGCACCGGGCTGCTGACGATCCTCACCCGTATGGGGGCAGAGATCGAAGTCGAGCCCGAATCCGAGCGCGGCGGCGAGCCGAGCGGCCGCCTGCGCGTCCGCCCCTCGCGGCTGCGCGGCACCGAGGTCGGTGGCGAAGAGATCCCGCTGGCGATCGACGAGCTGCCGCTGGTCGCGCTCGGCGCCTGCTTCGCCGAGGGCGAGACGACGATCCGCGACGCGGCCGAGCTGCGGCGCAAGGAGAGCGACCGGATCGAGACCGTGGCGACGGCGCTGACGGCACTCGGGGCGGTGGTCGAGACGAGCGAGGACGGGATGCGGATCGAGGGCGCCGGCGGCCTGCGCGGGGGTGCGATCGAGTCCCACGGCGACCACCGCATCGCGATGCTTGGCGCGGTCGCCGGCCTCGCCTCGCGCGAGGGCGTCGAGATCGACGGCATGGACGCCGCCGCCGTCAGCTATCCGGGCTTCGAGGCCGACCTCGCCTCACTCGCTCCGGCGGGGCACGTTTCGGGTGCCTAGCACCCGAAACGTGCCCCGCGCCATACGCTGCCGCCCATGGTGATCGCGATCGACGGCCCCGCCGGGGCCGGAAAGTCAAGCGTCGCCCGCGCAGTCGCCGCGGCGCTCGAATTCACCTACCTCGACTCCGGGGCGATGTACCGCTGTGTGGCGCTGGCGGCGCTCGAACGCGCCGTCGACCTCGACGACGCCGTGGCGCTCGGCTCCCTGGCCGGCTCGCTGCGGATCGGGCTCGACGGCGAGCGGGTCGTGCTCGACGGCCGCGACGTCGGCGAGGCGATCCGCACGCCGCGCGTGACCGAGGCCTCCTCGCGCGTCTCCGTCCACCAGCCGGTGCGCGAAGCGATGGTCGCCGCGCAGCGCCGCCTGATCAAGGCCGGCCGCTACGTCGCCGAGGGCCGCGACATCGGCACCGTGGTCAGTCCCGAGGCGCCGCTCAAGGTCTTCCTCACCGCCTCGGCCGAGGCAGCGCGCTCGACGCCGCGCCGCGCAGACCGGCGAGGAGGAGGCCGCGGTGCTCACCGCCCAGCGCGAGCGCGACGAGCGCGACGAGACCCGCGAGCACAGCGCCCTGCGCGCCGCCGCAGACGCGATCGAGGTCGACACCACCGGCGTCGCGCTCGACGAGGTCGTCGAGCGGGTCGTTGCCCTGGCCCGAGAGCGGGGTCTGACGTGAGGATCCCTGGCCCCTTTTACGCCATATCGACGCAAAAGGGGCCAGGCGCGTGAGCCGGCTGCCCACCGTCGCCGTCGTCGGCTTCCCCAACGTCGGCAAGAGCACCCTGGTCAACCGGCTCGCCGGCGGCCGCGAGGCCGTCACCCACGCCGAGCCGGGCGCGACCCGCGACCGCAAGCGGGTGCCCTGCGAGTGGAACGGGGTCGGCTTCGAGCTGCTCGACACCGGCGGCATCGACCTCGCCGACGAGAGCGCCCTGGCCGAGGACGTGCAGCGCCAAGCGCGGATCGGGATCGCCGAGGCGGAGGCGATCCTGCTCGTCGTCGATGGCCGCGCCGGGGTGCGCGCCGGCGACGCCGAGCTGGCCAAGACGCTGCGCGGCGGCGACGTCCCCGTGCTTGTCGTCGTCAACAAAGTCGACAGCCCCGGCGACGAGCACCTCGGCGCCGAGTTCAACCAGCTCGGGCTCGGCGAGCCGCTCGTCGTCTCGGCCACCCACGGGCTCGGCAGCGGCGACCTACTCGACCGGGTCGTCGCCCTGCTCGGCGAGCTGCCGCCGACGGAGGAGCGCGGCGACCTCGTCCACGTCGCCGTCATCGGCCGCCCCAACGCCGGCAAGTCCTCGCTCGTCAACGCCTTCCTCGGCAGCGAGCGTGTGATCGTCTCCGAGCGCGCCGGCACCACCCGCGACGCGATCGACACCGAGCTCGAGGTCGACGGGCGCCCGCTGCTGCTGGTCGACACCGCCGGCCTGCGGCGCCGCTCCAAGGTCGCCGGCACGGTCGACTACTACGCCCAGCTGCGCTCCGAGCTCGCGGTCGAGCGCGCCGACGTGGCGATCGTCGTCTGCGACGCCGCCGACGGGGTCACCGCCGAGGACCTGCGGATCGCCGAGCTGGCGATGAAAGCCGGCTGCGCGACCCTGCTGGCGCTCAACAAGTGGGACATCGGCGCGACCGACGTCGACGACGCCCGCGCCCGGGTCGAGCGCAAGCTGCGCCTGCGGCCCGAGGTCGTCACCTGCTCGGCGCTGCACGGGCGCAACGTGCACAAGCTGCTGCCGAAGGCGCTGCGGCTCGCCGACCGCGCCGCCGAGCGGATCCCGACCCCGGAGCTGAACCGCTTCGTCGCCGACGTGGTCGCGACGACGCCGCCGCCCTCGCGCCGCGGCCGCCGCCTGCGGCTCTACTACTCGGCCCAGATCGGCGAGCGGCCGCCGCGTTTCGCGATCCAGGTCAACGACCGCAAGCTGATCGTCCGCGACTGGGCCTACCACCTCGAGAACCGGATGCGCGAGGCCTACGGCTTGGAGGGGATCCCTCTCATAATCGACTTCGTCCCACATACGGGCCGCCGACGTTGAAATCCGTTCACTAACCTTCCCCGCATGTCAGATATCGAGCCACTCGCCGCGGGCGAGTACCTGTTCACGTCCGAGTCCGTCACCGAGGGGCATCCCGACAAGGTCTGCGACCAGATCTCGGATGCAGTCCTCGACGCAGTCATGGCGGGCGACCCCGAGGGCCGCGTCGCCTGCGAGACGCTGGTCAACACCGGGATGGCGGTGGTTTCCGGCGAGATCTCGACCGACGTCCACCTCGACGTGCCCGAGCTGGTCCGCGAGACGATCCGCGAGATCGGCTACGACCACGGCGACTACGGCTACAACTGCGACCACATCTCGGTCCTCGTCTCGCTCGACAAGCAGTCGCCCGATATCGCCCAGGGAGTCGACGAGTCGCATCGAGCGACGTAGCGGCTCCGGGTCCGATGACGAGCTGCTCGTCGCCGGGGCCGGCGACCAGGGAATGATGTTCGGCTACGCGACCGACGAGACCGAGGCGCTGATGCCGATGCCGGTCCATCTCGCCCACCGGCTTGCCGAGCGGCTCGCCGCGGTGCGCAAGGACGGCACGCTCGAGTATCTCGGCCCCGATGGGAAGACCCAGGTCACGGTGCGCTACGCCGACGGCCGCCCGATCCGGGTCGAGAAGCTGCTGATCTCCACCCAGCACGCCGACGGCGTCGAGCAGGCGACGATCAAAGCCGACCTCTGGCAGCACGTCGTGCTGCCGGTGCTCGGCGCCGAGGCCGAGGGCCTCTATGACGAGGGCGCGCTGCATGACGGCTTCCTCGTCAACCCGACCGGCAAGTTCGTGATCGGCGGGCCGGTCGGCGACGCCGGCCTGACCGGGCGCAAGATCATCGTCGACACCTACGGTGGCATGGCCCGCCACGGCGGCGGCGCCTTCTCCGGCAAGGACCCCTCGAAGGTCGACCGCTCGGCCGCCTACGCGACCCGCTACGTCGCCAAGAACGTCGTCGCCGCCGGCCTGGCGCAGCGCTGCGAGGTCCAGGTCGCCTACGCGATCGGCGTCTCCCAGCCGGTCTCGCTGATGGTCGAGACCTTCGGCACCGGCAAGCTGCCCGACATGGAGATCTCGCGCCTGGTCGAAGCCGAGTTCGATCTGCGCCCGGGCGCCTTCCGCAACTACCTCGACCTGCACCGGCCGATCTTCCGCAAGACCGCCGCCTACGGCCACTTCGGCCGCGAGGACGCGGACTTCACCTGGGAGAAGACGGACAGGGCCGAGGCTCTGAAGAGCGCCGCCGGGGCAGCCGCGACGCCCGCTTAAGCCGGCGGCTGCGCCTCGCCGAGGCCGTGCTCGCCGGCGAAGGCGCCGGTCGCCTGATCAACTCGGTGGACCACATCCGCGGGCTCGGCGACGCCGCTGAAGATGAAGTTGTAGTCGTCGGTCGCGGCGGTGTCGAAGTCGACGTCGCCGATCCGCATCACCCGCTGGTAGACCGATTGGCGGTAGTTGACGTTCTGGACGCGCTCGAGGCGGGTCTCCTGGACCTCGCGGGAGACGATGCCGCGCTTGATGTTGAGCCGCCTGTCGGTGATCGTGTAGGTCGTCGCGACCCGCTTGACGAAGCCGATCAGGACGGTCAGCCCGATCACGACGAGGACGATCAGGAAGACGCTGCCGCTGCCGGCGCCGAAGAGCTTCGCGATCA
The DNA here is from genome assembly GCA_963789505.1 of uncultured Solirubrobacterales bacterium. Taxonomy (GTDB): domain Bacteria; phylum Actinomycetota; class Thermoleophilia; order Solirubrobacterales; family 70-9; genus VRUE01. Next base: position 160,121 of record CAWBLE010000008.1, on the reverse strand, counting down.
CGCCGACGATCGCGGCGAGCAGGACCCCTTTCAGGTAGAAGCCGAGGATCGCCCGCCACGAGGGGTGGCCCTGGAAGATCACCCGCTCGCCGGGGCTGAGGTTGAGCGCCATCGCCCGGCAGGATATCCCGCCGTCCGCCTTTCTCCATAGCTTGGGCCGGTGATCGCCAAGGTCGAACCGCTGACCACCGCCCGCGCGCTGCGCGGGCCCTTCGACTACCGCCTGCCGCCGGCGATGTCCGAGCTCGAGGTCGGCAGCGTCGTGCGGGTGCCGTTCGGCAGGCGGAAGCGGACGCTGGGCGTCATCGTCGCCCTCGCCGAGACCTCGGAGTTGGCGCCCGAGCGCCTTGCCGAGCCGCTCGAGGCGCTCGAGGCCGGGGTCCCGGCCGAGCTCGTCCGGCTCGGCCTCTGGATCGCCGCCGAGTATTGCTCGACGCCCTCGCGCGGGCTGCAGCTGGTGTTGCCGCCCGGCACCGGCGCGGGCGGGCAGAAGGTGCGCACGCGGACCGAGCTGCGGGCGGAGATCTCGGCCGCCGGCGAGGAGGCGCTGGCCGGTAGCGGGCGGCTGGGCGCCAAGCAGCGGGCCGTGCTCGAGGCGCTCGGTGGCGGCGAGATGTCGGCCGGAGAGCTGGCCGCGGCGCTCGGCGCCGACCGCCAGGTGCTGCGCCGGCTCGAGGGGCGCGGCCTGATCTCGACCCGCAGCTCGCAGCTGCGGCGCCGGCCGGGAGGGGCCGAGCTGAGGGCGAAGGCGGAGCGGCCGCGGCTGCTCGAGGAGCAGGAGCGCGCCGTCGCCGCGCTCGTCGCGGCACTCGACGGTGAGGCCGGGGCGCCGCGCAAGCTGCTGCTCCACGGCGTCACCGGCTCGGGCAAGACCGAGGTCTACCTGGCCGCGGTCGAGGCGGCGCTGGCGCGCGGCCAGGGTGCGATCGTCCTCGTCCCCGAGATCGGCCTCGCGCCGCAGGCCGTCGCCCGCTTCCGCGCCCGGCTCGGCGACCGCTTCGCCGTCCTGCACTCGGCGCTCTCGCCCGGCGAGCGCTACGACGAGTGGCGGCGTCTGCGCAGCGGCGAGGCGAGCGTCTGCGTCGGCCCCCGCTCGGCCGTCTTCGCCCCCGTCCGTGAGCTCGGCCTGATCGTGATCGACGAGGAGCACGACGCCTCCTACAAGCAGGAGGGCGACCCCTGCTACGACGCCCGCACCGTCGCCCGCCGCCGCGCCGAGGAATGCGGCGCCGTGCTCGCCGCCGGCACCGCTACGCCGCGGCCGGAGTCCTGGCTCGAGCTGCCGCGGGTCGAGCTGCCGCGCCGCGTCGACGGCCGTCGCATGCCGCCGGTCGAGGTGCTCGACATGCGCGAGGCTGAGGGCCGCGCCGGGCCACTGCACCCGGCCACCTGGGAGGCGCTGGGCGCCGTTCGCGAGGCGGGGGCAAAGGCGATCCTGATGGTCAACCGGCGCGGCTTCGCGCCCTGGCTCACCTGCCGCTCGTGCGGGCGCCACTGGGGCTGCCCCAACTGCGACGTCTCGCTGATCGTCCACCGCCACGCCGGGCGGCTCGTCTGCCACCACTGCGCCCACTCCGAGCCCTTGCCGCGCGCCTGCCCGGACTGCGACTCGACGACGCTCTCGCGGGCCGGGGCCGGGACCGAGCAGATCGAGGCGCTGCTCGCCGAGCAGCTCGACCCGATGCCGGTCTTCCGGCTCGACTCCGACACCGCCGCCGGGCGCGGCGCCCACGCCCGCATCCTCGCCGGCTTCGGCGAGGCCGAGAGCGCCGTCCTGGTCGGCACCCAGATGGTCGCCAAGGGCCACGACTTCCCCGAGGTGACGCTGAGCGCGATCGTCGACGCCGACGCGACCCTGCGCTTCCCCGACTTCCGCGCCGGCGAGCGCACCTTCGCGATGGTCGCCCAGCTGGCCGGCCGCAGCGGCCGCGGCAAGGCCGGGGGGGACGTGATCGTGCAGACGCTGGCGCCGCAGGCGCCGAGCATCGTCCACGCCGCCGGCCACGACTCGGCCGGCTTCCTCGCCGAGGAGATCGGGCGCCGCCGGGCGCTGCGCTACCCGCCCTTCTCGCACCTCGCCCGCGTCGTGCTCAAGGCCGAGTCCGAGCCGCGGCTCGACCGCGCCGCCGCGAAGCTGGCCGAATCGCTCGCCGAGAAGCTGCCCGACGACACCGACCTGCTCGGCCCGGCGCCGATGTTCCGCGTCCGCAACCGCTACCGCCGCCGCATCCTGACCAAGGCCCGGGACCGCGAGGCGCACCGTCGCCGCGATCGGCGCCGTGGTCGAGCGCATGGCCAGCGACCGCGCCCTCAAAGACATCGCGATCGCCGTCGACATCGATCCCCAGTAGCCCAGGCCGATCCATACAATCGCTGCGATGAGCGACGAAGGGGCGGTCACCGACGAGGGCGAGCGCGAGCGGCTTGAAGCTGAGCTGATCGAGCGGCGCGAGACTGCGCTGGCCAAGGTGGTCAAGTTCGGCGACCCGGTGCTGAAGAGCAGGGCCTCGCCGGTCACCGATTTCGGCCCGGAGTTGCGGGCCGAGGTCGAGCGGATGATCGCGATCATGCGCGACGGCATGGGGGTCGGGCTGGCCGCGACCCAGCTCGGCGTGTTGCGCCGGGTGCTCGTCTTCCAGGCCGGCTCCGACAGCGAGCCGACCGCGCTGGTCAACCCGACGATCGAGTGGCTTTCGGAGGAGGCCGTCGTCGCCGAAGAGGGCTGCCTCAGCCTGCCGCGGGTCGCGATGGACGTCGAGCGCCCGCTCTACGCGCGTTTCTCCGGCGCCGACGCCGAGGGGGAGCCGGTGCGGATCGAGGCGGCGGGGCTCGAGGCGCGGGTGCTCCAGCACGAGATCGATCACCTCGACGGGGTGCTGATCCTGGATCGCGCCCCGCGCGCCCAGCGCAAGGCGGCGCTGCGGGCCCTGCGTGAAGGCGGCAGTTACGCGCCGGCGACCGAGGAGAGCGAAGCCCGCGACGCCGAAGAGCACCGCGAGCCCCGCACAGACGCGTGAGGACCGTCTACCTCGGCACCTCGGAGTTCGCCGCGACCGTGCTGCGCCGCCTGGCCGAGTCGCGCCACCGGCCGCTCCTGGTCGTCACCCCGCCGGACCGGCGCCAGGGCCGCGGCCGACGCACCGCGCCGCCGCCGGCCGCCGCGGTCGCGACCGAGCTCGGGATCGAGCTGCTCCAGGCTGAGAACGTCAACGCCGCGGGCGCGCTCGAGCGGATCCGCGCCGCGCGGCCCGAGGCGGTCGCTGTCTGCGCCTTCGGCCAACTGATCCGCGAGCCGCTGCTCTCCGAGTGGCCGCTGCTCAACGTCCACCCGTCGCTGCTGCCGCGCTGGCGCGGCGCGGCGCCGATCGAGCGGGCGATCATGGCCGGGGACGAGCGCACCGGGGTCAGCATTATGCGGGTGACCGCAGGGCTCGACTCGGGCCCGGTCGCGCTGCGCGAGGAGATGCCGATCGGCCCCGAGGACGACTTCGAGAGCCTCTCCGGCAAGCTCGCCGCGCTCGGCGGCGAGCTGCTGGTCGAAGGGCTTGAAGGAGAGGAGCGAGGCACGATCGCGTTCGCCGAGCAGGCCGACGGGGAGGCGACCTACGCCGAGAAGATCGAGGCTCCCGAGCGGCGTCTCGACCCCGCCCGGCCGGCGGTAGAGCTGGCCCGCACGGTACGCGCCCTGACTCCACATGTCGGCGCCTACCTCGAAGCCGGCGACGGGGGCCGGCTCGGGGTGCGGCTGGCGCGGGCGGTCGACGTCTCGGTCAAGCAAGGCGGCTTGAAGGCCGAGTGGGGGGCGCTGCTGCTCGGTTGCTGCCGCGGCGCGCTGCGGCTCGAGGTCGTGCAGCCGCCCGGGGGCAAGCCGATGCCCGCCGACGCCTACCTGCGCGGCCACCCGGTGCCCGTTCTTTGATCGCGCCGGCGCGCAGCCTGGCCTTCGAGACTTTGCGGGCGACTTTCGAGCGCGACGCCCACAGCGAGCGCTTCTTCCGCGAGGGGGCGGATCGCCGCGAGCTCGCCGGTCGCGAGCGCGCCCAGGCGCAGCGGCTCGCCTTCGGCGCCGTGCAACGCCGCGGCACCACCGATGCGGCGATCGAACGGCTCGCCGAGCGCTCGGTCCGGTTGCTCGACCCGCCGGTGCTCGCCGCCCTGCGCCTCGGCCTCTACGAGCTGCTCTTCGCCGACGGGACCCCCGACCACGCCGCGGTCGACCAGGCCGTCGAGCTGGTCAAGGGGGCCGGTGCGGCGCACGCGGCGGGATTGGTCAACGCGGTCCTGCGCCGGGCCGGGCGCGAACGCGAGGCGCTCACCGCCGCTCTGCTCGGCGACGACTCGACCCCGGAGGGCGCCGCGACCGCCCACTCGGCGCCGCTCTGGCTGGCCGAGATGTGGTGGCGCGAGCTCGGCGCCGAGGGGGCCCGCTCGCTGCTCGCGGCCTGCAACGAGCCGGCCGAGTTGGCGCTGAGCGTGAACACCCTGCGGAGCGACCGCGACGCCGTGCTGGGCGCGCTGCGCGAGGCGGGCGTCAGCGCCGGGCCGTCCACGGCGGAGTGGCCGCTCGGCGCCGCGGAGCAGATCGTCGTCGCCGGCCGCAGCGGCGACACCGTGCCCGAGCGCGTCGCGACCGGCGAGCTGACCCCGCAGAGCCGCGGCTCGGCCGCTGTGGTCGAGCTGCTCGACCCGCGGCCCGGCGAGCAGGTGCTCGACCTCTGCGCCGGGCCCGGCATCAAGAGCGCCCAGATCGCCGCCCGGATGGGCGACCGCGGCGAGCTGATCTCGGTCGAGAAGGACGCCGCGCGGGCGGCCGAAGTCGCCGCCCAGGCGAGCCGCCTCGGCCTGCGCTGCCTCACCGTGCTCGAGGCCGACGCCGCCGCCGCGGGGATGCCGAGCGGGTTCGACCGCGTCCTCGTCGATCCGCCCTGCTCGGACCTCGGTGCGCTTGCCTCGCGTCCCGATGCTCGCTGGCGCAAGTCGCCGCGTGGGATCGAGCGGCTCGCCGAGCTGCAGGCGGCGATCCTGCGCCGGCGGCCTCGAGGCATTGCGGCCGGGCGGCACGCTGGTCTACTCGACCTGCTCGATCTCCCGCCGCGAGGGCGAGGAGCGGATCGCGGCGCTGGAGGCGCTCGCGGCGGCGGGCGATGCCCCGGGCTTCGCGGTCGAGGACCTCGGCGCCCGCGCCCCGAGCCTCGCCTCGAGCCACGATCCGCGCGCCCTGCAGACCCGGCCCGACCGCGACGGCACGACCGGATTTTTTGTCAGCCGTTTGAGCAGAGACGATTGACGCAAATGGACGGAGAAGACAAGATCGCCGATAAGGTCGGGCGACGATGCTGAAACGAGCCAAATGCCCGAGCTGCAGTGAGCCCTGGCTGCGCCCGACCCAGCTGCCGGGCCGCTTCCGCTGCGTGTACTGTCTGCACCGCTTCGAGCTCGTCTCGCAGTGCCCCAACTGCGGCGAGCACCAGACGATCGCGCGGATGAGCACCACCGAGGACATGACATGTCAGACCTGCGGAGACTCGATGCTTCGGCCCATATGAACGGGAGGCCCCCTCGTGTCTGAGCGCATGGCGGAGCTGCTCGAGGAGCGTCGCGTCGCGCCCTCGATTCTCTCGGCTGACTTCGCCCAGCTCGGGGCGCAGGTCGACGAGGTGATGGCGGCGGGGGCGCGGGTGATCCACGTCGATGTGATGGACGGGCATTTCGTGCCGCCGATCACGATCGGGCCGCTGGTCGCCGCATCGATCGCCGACCGGGTGCACTCGGCCGGCGGGGCGCTCGACGTCCACCTGATGATCGAGGCGCCCGAGCGCCAGATCGAGGCCTTCGCCGCCGCCGGCGCCGACTCGATCACCTTCCACGAGGAGGCGACGCCGCACGCCAACCGCACCCTCGCCGCGATCCGCGAGCTCGGCTGCCTGGCCGGGATCGCGATCAACCCCGGCACGCCGGTCGAGGCCCTCACCGAGCTGCGCGGCCTCGCCGACATCGCCCTCTGCATGACCGTCAACCCGGGCTGGGGCGGCCAGTCGTTCATCGACGGCTCGGTCGAGAAGGTCGCCCGGCTCGCCGAGCTCGTCGGCGCCGCCCGGATCGAGGTCGACGGCGGCATCGATGTCTCCACCATCGCGCTCGGCGGCCGAAGCCGGAGCCTCCCTCTACGTAGCGGGCTCCGCAATTTTCAGCGACGCCAACCCAGGAGAGGCGTACGCCCAGCTGGCAGCGGCCGCGGATGCCGCCTGAGGCATCCCGGTAGGGGCGGAACGTCTTGTACTTTTTGCGCGGAAGCGCTTGCGGACAGCGGACAACTGTCTTCGCAAAAAGTTAAGTGGAGTCCCTACCGGGATGCCTCAGGCCTAGCAATGGGAACGACCAGCGTCCCCGCCGCCTCCTGCCACCAGGAGCGCTCGGCCTCGGCCAGGCCCTCGCGCAGGGCTCGCCGCGCGCACCAATCGGCCAGCGCCCGCCGGCCGCCGAGCGCCACGGCGCTCTCGGTCGTGACCGCGAAGCGGCCGTCGGCGAGCGCGACCAGCGCCCCCGGCTCGTCGCGCCGCGTGCGCAGCCGCGCCCGCACGCCGATCCCGTCGATCTGCTCGGGCAGCGCCGGGTCGCCGTCGAGGCTGTCGCCCGGCCGCACCGTGAAGACCTGGGGCGAGCCGCGCGGCGGCAGCAGCAGCGGCGCCGGCTCGCCCAGCGGCCCCTCGCGCCAGCGCCGGGTCAGCCGCTCGAGCTCTTCGCGCTGCGCCTCCTGCACGAGCAGGTGCAGCTCGTCGCCGGGCTCGACCCGGGTCGAGCCGCGCGGCGCCAGCGCCCGCCCGTCGCGGACGATCAGGTGGACCAGCGCCTCGCGCGGCATGCCCAGCTCGCGCACCAGCAGCCCCGCCGCGGCGTCGTCGCCGCGCACCCGCCAGGAGATCAGCTCGCCGCCGAGCTCGCGCACCATGCCGACGTCGGCGACCGGCTGCGGCAGCGCGCGCTCGGTGCTGGTCACGCCGAGCCAACGCGCCAGCGGCTCGATCGTCGCCCCCTGGATCAGGGTCGAGGTGACGACGATGAAGAAAACGACGTCGAAGATCAGCCGCGCCTCGGCGACCCCGGCGACGACGGGGAAGGTCGCCAGCCAGATCGGGATCGCGCCGCGCAGGCCGGCCCAGCTCAGGATCGTCCGCTCGCGGATGTTGAGCCCGCCGAACTGGGTGACGAGCAGCGTCGCCAGCGGCCGCGCGGCGAAGATCAAGAAGACCGAGAGCAGCAGGCCCTTGCCGGCGACCCCCCAGAGCTCACTCGGGAAGACGAGCAGGCCGAGCAGGAAGAAGAGGCCGATCTGGACCAGCCAGCTGAGCCCCTGGTGGAAGGCGACGACGGTGCTGCGGGCCGGCAGCGAGCCGGTGCCGAGGACGAGCGCGGTGACGTAGACGGCGAGGAAGCCGGAGCCGCCGGCGACCTCGGCGACGCCGTAGGAGATCGCCGCGGTGGCCAGCGTCGCCACCGGGTAAAGCCCCTGCGTGGGCAGCTCGGCGCGGGCGATCGCGCGGCGCGCGAGCCAGCCGACGGCGAGGCCGAGCGCGGCGCCGAGGGTCAGTTTGACGACGAAGGCGAGCGCCATGTCCGGGGCGCCGTAGGAGGGGTCGGCGATCCATTCGCCGAAGCCGACGACGAGCAGCAGCGCGACCGGGTCGTTCATCCCGGACTCGCCCTCGAGCGTGCGCGCGAGGCGGCGCTCGAGCCGCGAGCCGCGCAGCACGGCGAAGATCGCGGCCGAGTCGGTGGCGGCGACGGCGGCGCCGAGGATCAGCCCCTGCAGGGTGCTCAGGTCGAAGATCCAGATCGCCGCCAGGCCGGTCGCGATCGCGGTCAGGAAGGTGCCGAGCGTGGCCATGCTCACCGCCGTCCGCAGCACCGGCCGGATCTCGTGCCAGCCGGCGGTCAGGCCGCCCTCGAAGAGGATCAGCACGAGGCCGATCGTGCCCGCGGTCTGGGCGGCGCGGTAGTCGCTGAATTCGATCCCGCCGATCCCTTCGGAGCCGAGCAGCATCCCGAGCCCGAGGAAGAGCAGCAGGCCGGGAACGCGGACGCGGTCGGCGACCAGGGCGGCGGCGATCCCGGCGGCGAGCAGGGCGCCGACGATCAGGATCAGCTCGGCGTCGTGTCCCTCCATCGGCGGACCCTAGATGAGTCGACCGTCAGACCGACTCGTCGATCGCCGCCAGCTGCGCCTCGAGCTCCTCGGGCGAGCCGGCCTCGGGAATGTCCTCGGCGCGTTCGTGCGGGCGGCGGTAGATCAGGTAGAGCAGGCCGAAGAGGACGCCGGCGGCGAGCGTGAAGCCGATCTCGACGCGGAGGAACTCGTCGCCGACAAGCGGCACGAAGTTCCAGGCGATGAACAGCGCCGCGCAGCCGATCCAGCGGGCGGCGGCCCGGCGCACCTGGCCCTGCGCGAGGCAGGCCTGATTGACCGTGACCGAGGAGAGGTAGAGGCCCATGCCGGCGGTGACCAGCAGCAGCCCCTCGCGGTCGTAGGTGAACTTGTCGCTGAAGGCGATCTGCATCAGCTTCGGCCCGGCGACGGCCATCGCCAGGAAGGCGACCGCGGTGAAGCCGGCGACGCCGAGCAGGACCATCCGCACCGAACCGTGGAATTCGCGCTCGCTGCCCTCCCCTTTGCTGGCGTGGAGGCTGGTCAGGTGAGGGAGGATGCTGGTCGAGACCGCCTGGAAGAGCTGCAGCGGCGCCCGCGCGATCATCAGCACGTTGAAGATGAAGCCGGCGGCGGCGGCGCCCTGTAGCCCGCGGGCGATCAGCGGCCCGGCGTTGAGGAAGGCCTGTTCGCTGAACATGATCACCAGCACGGCGGCCGCGAAGCCCGTCCCGTGGCGCATCGAGAAGTCCTCATGCTCGTCGGCGGCGGGCGTCGGCGGCGCCTGGGTTTTTTGGGCGCGGCGGGCGAACGCGAGCGGCACGACCAGCAGGCTGAGCGAGGGGGCGGCAACGATGCCGATCGCGACCGCCGACTGGCCGCTGAGCAGGCTGACCGCGACGAGCACGGCGAAGGAGGTGCGGAAGACCGACTCGGAGAGGATCAGCGCCGTGAATAGGCCGAAGCTGCGCTGGCCGGCGAGAAAGCCGCGGGCGAAGTAGCTGGCGGCGTAGAAGAGGACGGCGCCGAAGAAGACCCAGTAGAGCGTTTCGTTGCCTTCCAGCAGGCCGTCCTGGATCGGCCCGCGCAGGACCAGCGCGACGACGGCGAAGAAGAGCGCCAGGCCGACCTGGATCGTCGCCGCGACGCGCATCGGCTGGCCGATCGGTTCGCGTTTGACCAGACGTTCGGAGATGTGCCGCGAGAGCAGCTGTTCGACCGGCCGGTAGAGGGTCGAGATGGTGATGAAGACGGCCGACCAGAGCACCGTGATCTGCCCGTAGTCGGGCTTGGAGAGCACGTGCGAGGCGATCAGGAAGTAGGCGTAGGTGATCAGCCCGGTGAGCCCCACCCCGACTGCGAGAAAGCTGGCGAGGCGACCGTACTCGGCGGTCGCCGAGGCGTCCTTTCCCTCGCTCATCGGCGCTGCGGCGCGCCGCGCTCGTAGTGGGACGGCTCGACCCCGAGCGAGAGCTCGACCCGGCGCACGCGCTCGAAGACACGCTGGGTCATCACCCGCTGGCCCGCGAGCAGGTCGCCGATCACGCCGAGCGCGAGCAGCTGCAGCGCCGCGATGAAGAGCACCGCGCCGAGGATCAGCGACTGGATGTGGCCGCTCGAGTCGCCGTTGAAGATCCAGTCGATCAGGAACGGCAGCCAGGCGAGCAGGGCCAGCGCGCCGACCGCGGCGCTGGCGCCGGCGAAGAGGCGCAACGGCTCGTAGCGGGCGTAGATGCGCAGGATCGAGAGCGCGTTGCGGCGCACGTAGGCCCCGGTCGAGTCGAACAGCCGCGACTCGCGGGTCTGGGCGTTGGTGCCGACCTCGACCTGGTCGACGGCGATCAGCATCTTGCCGGCCTGGATCAGGCTCTCCAGCGTGTAGGTGAAGTTGTCGGTCACGAGCAGGCCGAGCGCCGCCTCGCGGTTGTAGGCGCGGAAGCCGGAGGTGGTGTCGGCGATCGCCGTGCCGGAGACTTTGCGGACGACGGCGCTGCCGAGCTGCTGCAGGCGCTTCTTGGCGCCCGAGAAGTGCTCGATCGTGGCGACGCGGCGGTCGCCGACAACCATGTCGGCCTCGCCGGCGAGGATCGGCGCGACCAGCTTCGGCACGTCGGCGCCGCTGTACTGGTTGTCGGCGTCGGTGTTGACGACGAGGTCGGCGCCGAGCTTGAGGCAGGCGTCGAGCCCCGCCTGGAAGGCCGCTGCCAGTCCCCGGTTGTTGGTCAGGCGGACGATGTGCTCGACCCCGCACTCACGCGCGACCGCGACCGTGCGGTCGGTCGAGCCGTCGTCGACGACAAGCAGCTCGACCTCGTCGACGCCGTCGATCGCGCGCGGCAGCGCCGCGATCGTCTCCGGCAGCGTCTGCTCCTCGTCGAGGCAGGGGATCTGGATGATCAGCTTCATCGTTGGGCGCTCAGGGTATCCGTGCCTCCGGCGCGCGGGTCCTGTCACGGCGGCCTCCCCCATGTGCTCGGACTCGCTTCGCGAGCCCTCCGCTATGGGGGCCCCCGCCGCCGCGCCACCCGCGCGAGAAACGCAAGCGAGTAGACCCCGACCGGCTGGGGTCTTCAGCTTGTGAGAGACGCCGCGCACTTCGGGACACCCCTTCCTCCCCGCACGGGACGCACACGGAGTACGATTGATTGACTCGTCAATCGGTAATGGATTCGACGCTTACAACTGCGGATCGTGAGCATCTTCGGCGGGCGCTTGAGCTTGCGGAGTTCGGGCGCGGGCGGGTTAGTCCGAATCCGCTGGTCGGGGCGGTTTTGGTTCGCGATGGCGAAACGATCGGCGAGGGATTTCATGCTGAGCTTGGGGAGCTTCATGCCGAGCGAGCGGCGTTGGTGGACTGCGGGGAGAGGGGGGAGGATCCGGCGGGGGCGACGATGTACGTGACGCTGGAGCCCTGCGCGCATCAGGGGCGGCAGCCGCCCTGCGTGGAGGCGATTTTGGAGGCAGGGATCGCGCGCGTCGTGATCGGGTCCGACGATCCCAGCGAGAAGGCCGCCGGGCGCGGGCCGGGAATACTCCGCGACGGTGGGGTGGAGCTCGAGGTCGCCGCCGGCGAGGAGGCGACGGCGGCGCGGCTGCTCAACCAGCCCTTCCGCAAGCACGCCCGCACCGGCCTGCCGTTCGTCACCCTGAAGCTGGCGATCTCGATCGACGGCCGGACGACGACCCCGCCCGGCGCCTCGCCCTGGATCTCCGGCCCCGAGAGCCAGGCCCTGGTCCAACGCTGGCGAGCCGAATCCGACGCAATAGCCGTAGGCATCGGCACCGTCCTAGCCGACGACCCCCTCCTCACGGCCCGCCCCGACCCTTCCGGTGCGCCTTTCCCACCGCATGGGTTGGAAAGGCGCACCGGAACCGACGTGCGGCAGCCGATGCGCGTTGTCTTTGACCGTCAGGCCCGCCTGCCGCTCGACTCGCAGCTGCTGCGCACGCTCGATACTTCGCCGGTGCTCGCCGTCGTCTCTCAGCGGGCCGACGCCGCCCGCCTCGCCGCCCTGCGGGACGCCGGGGTCGAGACGCTCGTCGCCGATGACATCGCCGCCGCCCTCACCGACCTCGGCCGCCGCGACATCACCAGCCTCTTCCTCGAGGGCGGCCGCACCCTGGCCTCAGCTTTCATGGCGGCGCAAGCAATCGACGAAGCCCGGACCTTCGTCGCCCCCGTCCTGCTTGGAAGCATCCGCGAGGGTGATGGTGGGGGTGTCCGGGCGGGCGCGGCGTCCAGTTTTTCGCACGAACCGCTCAGCGAGCGAGACCGGCCGCAAGGCGAAAAACCCAGCACCCGGCCGGACACCCCCACCGTCGCCCAATCGGCCGCGGTTACGAACATCGGCGACGATGCTCTGATCAAGGCCCGCTTCAAGGAGTGGTGATGTTCACCGGACTGATTCAGGACGTGGGCAGGGTCGAGTCGGTCGATGCCGGCGCGGACGGCGCGCGCCTGCGGATCGCGACGAGCCTCGCCGCCGAGATCGAGCCCGGCGACTCGGTCGCCGTCAACGGCGCCTGCCTGACCGCGACCGCGGTCGATGGCGACGGCTTCGCGACCGAGGCGATGAACCAGACGCTGGCGATGACGGCGCTGGCCGGCCTGGACGCCGGCGCCAAGGTCAACCTCGAGCTCGCGATGCGGGCGTCGGACCGGCTCGGCGGCCACATCGTCCAGGGCCACATCGACGGCGTCGGCGAGGTCACCGCGGTCGAGCAGGACGGCTTCGCCCGGCGGCTCCGCGTCGCCCTCGACCCGGGCCTGCTGCGCTACGCGATCGAGAAGGGCTCGACTACGCTCGACGGAGTCAGCCTGACGATCGCCGAATTGGGCGAGTCTTGGCTTGTTGTTTCCCTGATACCCGAGACGATTGAGCGGACGAACCTGGGCGAAGCCGAGCCCGGACGCAAGATCAACGTCGAGTGTGACCTGATCGCGAAGCACGTGGAGCGGTTGATGGCACCATTCGCTGGAAAGGAGCGAGCGTGAGCCAGATGACGGAGGCGCAAAGACAAGAGGGCAGCGAGCAGGCGTCGGGCGAGAGCCCGTTCGCGACGATCGAGGAGGCGATCGAGGAGATCCGCCGCGGCCGCATGGTCGTCGTCTGCGACGGCGAGGACCGCGAGAACGAGGGCGATCTGGTGATGGCGGCGCAGTTCGCCACGCCCGAGGCGGTCAACTTCATGGCCAAGGAAGCGCGCGGGCTGATCTGCCTGGCGCTGACCGCCGAGCGCTGCGAGCGGCTCGGGCTGAACCTGATGGCGGCCAAGAACGAGGCGCCGCTGCAGACCGCGTTCACGGTCACGATCGAGGCCGCCGGCGGGGTCAGCACCGGGATCTCCGCGCACGATCGCGCGCACACGATCCAGGTCGCGATCGACCCCAACTCCGGCCCGCGCGACATCGTCGTCCCCGGCCACATGTTCCCGCTGCGGGCGAAAGAGGGCGGCGTGCTCGAGCGCACCGGCCACACCGAGGCCAGCGTCGACCTCGCCCGCCTCGCCGGCCTCACCCCGGCCGGGGTGATCTGCGAGGTGATGAACGACGACGGCACGATGGCCCGCGTCCCCGACCTCGTCCCCTACTGCGAGAAGCACGAGCTGAAGATGATCACCGTCGCCGAGCTGATCGCCTACCGGCGGCGCACCGAGAAGCTGGTCGAGCGGGTCGTCGACACCGGCCTGCCGACCGCCTTCGGCGAGTTCACCGCGGTCGGCTACCGCTCGCTGGTCGACGACAAACACCACGTCGCGATGGTCAAGGGCGAGGTCGACGGGGCCGAGGACGTGCTCGTCCGCGTGCACAGCGAGTGCCTCACCGGCGACGTCTTCCACAGCATGCGCTGCGACTGCGGCGAACAGCTCGCCTCGGCGCTGGCGATGATCGAGCAGGAGGGACAGGGCGTCCTGCTCTACCTCTCCCAGGAGGGTCGCGGGATCGGCCTGCTCAACAAGCTGCGCGCCTACAAGCTGCAGGAGGAAGGGTCCGACACGGTCGAGGCCAACCTCAAGCTCGGCCTGCCCGCCGACCTGCGCGATTACGGGATCGGCGCCCAGATCCTCGGCGACCTCGGCCTGACCAGCATCCGCATCCTCACCAACAACCCGAAAAAGATCGTCGGGCTCGAGGGCTACGGCCTCTCGGTCAGCGAGCAGGTGCCGATCGAGTCGACCCCCAACGCACACAACGAGGACTACCTGCGGGCCAAGCGCGACAAGATGGGCCACACCCTGCACCACCAGGGGCTCGCCTTCGACGAGGAGATGATCCACGACGAGGAGGAGCGCGACGCCGGGGGCGCCGGTGGCTGAGCCCGGGGCGTTCCTGGAGAGCTTCGACGAGGGCGAGCGCTCGATCCTCTCGACGCTCGGCTTCGCCGTCTGCGTCGGCCGCTTCTACGAGGATCTGGCGCAGCGCCTGCTGCGCGGCGCCAACGAGGGCTTTGAGCTCGCCGGCGTGCCGGCGGCCTCCATCCGCCACGCCTCGGTGCCCGGCGCCTACGAGCTGCCCTACGCCGCCAAGCTGCACGCCGAGAGCGGCGATTTCGCCGGCGTCGCCTGCCTCGGCGTCGTGATCCGCGGCGAGACCGACCACTACGACTTCGTCTGCGCCGAGGCCGCCCGCGGGATCCAGGACGTCCAGCTCGCCACCGGCGTCCCCTGCGCCTTCGGCGTGATCACCTGCGACACGATGGAGCAGGCGCTCGAGCGCGCCGGCGGCGGCAAGCGCGACCAGGGCCGCAACGCCGCCCTCACCGTCGCTCGCATGGCGCTGCTGCAGCGGCAGCTGGCCTAGATCGCCGGCATCAAGGCGACCTGATAGCGCTCGATCTCCCGATCCGAGGTGACCAGGGTCATTCCGTCGACCTGGGCCTGGGCGATCAGCATGCGGTCGAATGGATCGCCGTGATGGTGGGGGAGGGAGGCCACGGCTCGGGTGTGCCGCAGGAAGATCGGCAACAGCTCGAATCGGTTCTCCTCTAGATGCGCCTCGAGGTCATCGGGAGGCGTCAGGTTGCCGAGGGCTTCCTTGATCGCCATCTCCCACGGACTGGCCATGCTGACGAAGACCCGGGTGTCGCTCGCGGCTATCGCCTGCCTCGTGGCATCGGCCAATCTTTCAGGGCTTTTCAGCCCCCAGATCAGAACCTGGGTGTCGAGCAGGAGCCTCACCTTTCGCCTCGCCTCTTGTTTTCGCCGGGGAAGATCTCGCTTTCCTCGAAGAGCTGCTCGATTTCCTTGTCCATCTGCTCCCATTCCTCGTCGGATGGCATCTTCATGCCCTCCCAACCTCCGAGTTTCCGCTTGGCCGGCTTCGCCTTGATAATCGGCACCAACTTCGCCGCGGGCTTGCCCGCACGGCTGATCACAATCTCCTCGCCTCCTTCCACCCGCTCGACCAGCTTCGACAAGTGGGTCTTGGCCTCGTGCATGTTCACCTGCTCCAAGTCCTCAGCGGCCATTTCTCTCCCCCTTTCGGTTGAAACCGGGCGGAATTTGCGATCAGTCTTGGTTAGTCCAGTTAGCTAACCACCGATCACGCTAGCATGCACGACCCGATGGCCAAGGTATGCCACAGCTGCGGCAAGGGACCGGCGTTCGGCCAGTCCCGAAGCCACTCGATGGTCGCGACCAAGCGGCGCTTCGACCCGAACCTGCAGAAGGTGCGGATCGAGGAAAACGGCCGCAAGCTACGCACCTACGTCTGTACCAGGTGCCTCAAGGCCAACAAGGTAGTTAAGGCGGCTTAGTCGGAAACGACCACCGGGTGCTCGCCGGTGGGGTGGGGGTCGCCCTCGGCGGGCTCTACATGGAGGCGGGGGAGGATGCGGTCGAGCCAGGCCGGCAGCCACCAGGCGCGTTTGCCGAGCAGCTGCATGATCGCCGGCACGAGCACCGAGCGGATGATCACCGCGTCGATGAAGACGGCGGCGGCGAGGCCGAGGCCGAAGAGTTTGATGATCCGGTCTTCGCCGATCATGAAGGAGGCGAAGACGGTGACCATGATCGCCGCGGCGGCGGTGATCACGCGGCCGGTCAGGGCGAGGCCGCGGGTGACGGCGAGGGTCGCGTCGCCGCGCTCCTCCCACTCCTCGTGGATGCGCGACATCAGGAAGACCTCGTAGTCCATCGAGAGGCCGAAGATGATCGCGAAGAGGAAGATCGGGAAGAAGGAGATGATCGGCCCGGTGCTGTCGATCCCGATCAGGCTCGCGCCCCAGCCCCACTGGAAGACGGCGACGATCAGGCCGAAGGCGGCGCCGATGCTGAGCAGGTTCATCAGCACCGCCTTGAGCGGCACCAGGACCGAGCGGAAGACGGCCATCAGGAGCAGCGCCGAGAGCAGCACGACGACGCCGATGAAGAGCGGCAGCTTCTCGGCGATCGCGTTGCCGAAATCCTCGAAGATCGCGGTGATGCCGCCGACGTGGACCTGGGCGCCGGTGCGCCGCTCGATCGGCGGGATCACCTCACCGCGGATGTGGTCGAGCAGTTCCGTCGTCGCCTCGCTCTGCGGCGAGGTCGTCGGGTAGACCTGGAAGACGCCGGTGTTGCCGGCCGGGTTGAGCATCACCGGCGTGGTCGCGGCGATCCCCACTTCGCCCTCGAGTGCCTTGCGGGTCTCGGTCAGGACCGCGTCTTCGCCCTTGGTGGGTAGCGCCGCGACGATCGAGAAGGGGCCGTTGAAGCCGGGGCCGAAGCCCTCGGCGAGCAGGTCGTAGGCTTCCTTGGTGGTCGTCCCGGCCGGGTCGGTGCCGGCGTCGTTGGAGCCGAGCCGCAGCGAGAGCGTCGGGATGCAGAGCGCGATCAAGAGGCCGCCGGAGAGCAGCGCCGAGAGCACCGGGCGCTTCTGGATCTCGCGGCTCCAGCGGAACCAGCGCGTGTCTTCGGCGGTGGAGGGGGTGCGCTTGCCGAGCCCGGGGATGCGCAGCTTGTCGACCCGGCGGCCGGCGATCGTCAGCAGCGCCGGCAGCAGGGTCAGCGCCGCGATCATCGTCATCAGCACCGCCAGCGCCGCCGCCATCGCGACGCCGTAGAGGAAGCTGAGGCCGAGCAGCAGCATCCCCATCAGGGCGATGATCACGGTCACGCCGGCGAAGAGCACGGCGCGGCCGGCGGTGTCGACTGCGGCGATCGCGGCGTCGCGCGACTCCAGCCCCTCGTCGAGGCCGTTGCGGAAGCGGGTGAGGATGAACAGCGCGTAGTCGATGCCGACGCCGAGGCCGATCATCGCCGCCAGCTGCGGGGCGAACTCGGCCGTGTCGAAGACGTGGGTGCCGAGCGTGACCAGGCTGAGGCCGACGCCGAGCGCGAACAGCGCCGTCAGCAGCGGCAGGCCCATCGCGACGACCGAGCCGAAGGTGAGCAGCAGGATGATCACCGCCGCCAGCAGGCCGATCATGAACGAGGAGTCCCCTTCTTCTTCGGCGCGCGCTTCCTCGACCGGCTGGCCGCCGACCTCGACCTGCAGGCCGTCGCCGGAGGCCTCGCGCGAGGTGTCGATCACACGCTGGATGTCACCGTCGTCGATTTCGTTGCTGATCGCGTCGAACTGGACGGTCGCGTAGGCGATCTCGCCGTTCTTGCTGATCGCCGCCGCCCCGCCGCCTTCGTAGGGGCTGGCGACTTCGCTGACGTGGGGAACCTTGGCGACGCCGGCGAAGACGCCGTTCATCGTGCGCTTGACCGAGGCCGCCTCGACCCCGCCGGGCGCCCGGTAGACGATCGTCGCCGTGTCGCCGGACTGCGCCGGGAACTTCGTTTCGAGCAGGTCGAAGGCTTCCTGGGAGTCGGAGGCGGGCAGCTTGAAGTCTTCGGAGAAGTCCGAGCCGACCGAGCCGGCGATCATCCCGACCCCGATCAGGGCGACGATCCAGCCGAGGATGACCGTCTTGCGGTGGCCGGTGGTCCAGGTGGCGAAGCGTCTCATCGAGCGTCGCACCGTAGCGAACGCTGTCGGTCGGTCCGTCACAGGAGCGCATCCGGCGGCGGCAGCTAGATTTCGACCGATGCCCGATCCCTCGATCGCGCGCTTCCGGCGCGTAATCACGTCCGCATACGCCCACCTGGAGGAACGCCGCCAGGAGGTCAATGACCTCAACGTCTTCCCGGTCGCCGACGGCGACACCGGCGACAACATGGCGATGACGATGCGCGCGGTGATGGAGGAGCTCGACCGGCTCGACGGCCAGGAGGTCGACGAGGTCGGCCGCACCGAGCTGGTCCAGGCGCTGGCGCGGGCGGCGCTGATGGGCGCCCGCGGCAACTCCGGCGTGATCCTCAGCCAAATCGTCCGCGGCGCCGCCGAGGAGCTGGCGAGCCGGCCGGGCGAGCTGGTCGACCCGGTCCTCGTCGCCTCGGCCTTCGCCAGCGCCGCCGACGCCGCTTACGCCTCGGTGCGCGACCCGGCCGAGGGCACGATGCTGACCGTCTTCCGCGAGATGGCGCACTCGATCGCGCGCCGGCTCGCCCACCTCGAGGCGGAGAAACAGCGGCTCGACAAGGGCGTCAGCGACGCGCAGCAGGACGCCGTCCTCGCCGAGATCCTCGAGCAGGCGATCGCCGACGGCCAGCGGGCGGTCGAGCGTACGCCCGAGCAGCTCGAGGTGCTGCGCGAGTCCGGCGTCGTCGACGCCGGCGGCTACGGCCTCGTCCTGATCCTCGCCGGCGTCGTCGCGGGGCTGCGCGGCGACGCCGCGCCGGCGCCCGAGATCGCCCATCACGACGCGCCGACCCTGAGCCGCCCCCACCACGAGGACAGTCGCTACCGCTACTGCACCAACTTCATCGTCTCCGGCAGTGGCCTCGCCGCGCGCGACTTCCTGCCGCGGCTGGAGGGGCTCGGCGACTCGGTCCTCGTCGTCGGCGACGAGGCGACGCTGAAGGTCCACGTCCACACCGACGAGCCCGAAGGCGCGGTGGCGCTGTTCGAGGGCGCGGGCCGGGTCACCAACCTCGACGTCGCCGACATGCGCGAGCAGATCGCCGCGCGCCAGGCGCGGCTCAAGGGCGGCCGCACCGGCGTCGTCGCGGTCGCCGCCGGCGAGGGCCTCGAGCGGCTCTTCGCCGAGCTCGGCGCCCACGTCGTGCCCGGCGGCGAGACGCTCAACCCGTCGACCTACGAGCTGCTCGCCGGGATCCACGAGGTGCCGGCCGAGGAAGTCCTCGTCCTGCCCAGCTCCTCGAACGTGATCATGGCCGCCGAGCGCGCCTGCGAGCTCTCCGAGAAGCCGGCCCGGGTGATCCAGGCGACATCGCAGCAGGCCGGCCTGCTGGCGCTGATCGAACACGACCCCGAGGCCACGGCCGGCGAGAACGCCGAGCGACTGACCGAGGCGCTCGAGGGGATCGTCTCCGGCGGCGTCGCCCCGGCCGGGCGTGACGACGCCCAGGGCCGCTTCCGCAAGGGCGACGCGGTCGGTTTCGCCGACGGCGAGATCGTCGCCTGGGGCGGCGCCGGCTCGACCCTGGCGAGGACGGTCGAGCGACTCGCCGCCGAGGCGGAGATCGTCACCGTGCTGGCCGGCAAGGACGCCCCGATCCCGCTCGAGGAGATCGACACCCACGTCCCGGACGGGGTCGAGATCGAGGCCCACGACGGGGGCCAGCCGAGTTGGTGGTGGCTATTAGCGGCCCAGTAGCGCGCTCCTTCGGCGGCGGCGCGGGGCTGTCCCGCGAGCGGCTGTTGAGCGCGCCCGTCCACTGGCCGCGGCCGAGCGTGCTCGACGTTTCCCTGGAGGCGCTGGAGGGCGTCGGGCCGAAGCTGGCGGAGGCCGCGAGGGAAGCCGGGATCGGCTCGATCGGCGACCTGCTGCTGCGCTTTCCGCACAGTCACCGAGATCGCACGATCGTGCCGGTGGCCGGCTTGGAGCCGAAGGCGCAGGCGACGATCCGGGTCGAGGTGCTCGCCGACGCATCCCGCCCGTTCCGCAAACGGGGCCTCAGCATCCTCACGGTGAAAGTGGGGGACGACTCCGGCTCGGTGCGGGCCACGTGGTTCAACCAGCCTTGGTTGGCGCAGAAGATGAAGGCCGGCACGCGGCTACTCCTCACCGGCTCGCGGGACAAACGTGGGTTCCGGGTTTCCGAATACGAGGTGGTGGGGGAGGGTGAGGATGTCCCCCCGGCTGGCTGGGTTTTTCGCCAGGGGAGTGAGGCGGTCGTCCCCGAGGGCGGGCGGGGCGAAAAAGAAGACGCCGCTGCGCCGGGGGGACACCCTGACCCTCCTTCGCGGCGGCTGGTGGCGGTTCATCCGGCGACCGAGCAGTTGAAAGCGCAGAGGATCCGGCAGTGGGTGGAGCAGGCGATGCAATGGGTGGGGAATGTGCCCGAGCCGTTGCCGGCCGAGCTGCGGATGCGTCTGGAGCTTGCCGGGGCCGCCGATTCCGTGAAGGCGATGCATTTCCCGGAGGGCCCGGAGGAAGTCGAGCGGGCGCGGCAACGACTCGCGTTCGAGGAGCTTTTCCTCTACCAGGCCATCCTCGCCACTCGCAAGCGGAGTCGGAGGAAATCCCGGCCCGCGCCGAGGTTGGGGAAGCCGGGTCAGGCGGTGGGGCGCTGGATCGAGTCGTTGCCCTTTGAGCCGACGCGGGATCAGCTGAAGGCTTTCGATGAGATCGATTCTGATCTGGATTCCGGGGAGCCGATGCAGCGGTTGCTGATGGGGGAGGTGGGGTCGGGCAAGACCGTGGTCGCCCTGCACTCGATGCTGCGGGCGCTCGAAGCCGGGTTCCAGGCTGTCCTCATGGCGCCGACCGAGACGCTGGCCGAGCAGCACGCGATCACGCTGGGGAAGCTGTTGGCGGAAGAGGCGACGCCGTTTGCGTTGTTGACCGGGGCGACTCCCGCCGCTCGGCGCAGGGAAGCGCTGGATCGGCTCGCGAGCGGTGAGCTCGGCATCGTCGTCGGCACCCACGCGCTGCTCGAGCCCGACGTCGAGTTCGCCCGGCTCGGGCTGTGTGTGGTCGATGAGCAGCATCGCTTCGGGGTCGAGCAGCGGCGGGCGCTCGACTCGAAGGGCGTGGAGGGGATGGCGCCGCACGTCCTGCATATGACCGCGACGCCGATCCCGCGCACGCTTTCGCTGACCGCCTACGGAGACCTCGACACGACCGCGCTGCACCAGCTGCCGGCCGGGCGCCGGCCGGTCGAGACGCGGGTCGTGCACGAGGAAGAGCGATCAGGGGCTTACGAGTTCCTGCGCGCCGAGCTGCGCGCCGGGCGGCAGGCCTTCGTCGTCTGCCCGCTGGTCGAGGCCTCGGAGAAGATCCAGGGCAAGGCGGCCGAGGCCGAGGCCGAGCGGCTGCGCGCCGAGGAGCTCGACGGCTTTGCGGTCGGCGTAATTCACGGCCAGATGCCCTCGGCGCGCAAGGCCGAGGCGATGGAGGCATTCGCCGCCGGGGCGACCGACGTGTTGGTCGCGACGACCGTGATCGAGGTCGGGATCGACGTCGCCAACGCGACCGTGATCGTGATCGAGGGGGCTGAGCGCTACGGCGTCTCCCAGCTGCACCAGTTGCGGGGCCGGGTCGGGCGCGGCGAGCACGCCTCGCACTGCCTGCTATTCCCGGAAGAGGCGGGCGAGATGGCGCGACGGCGGCTGGCGGCGGTGGCGCGCGAGCGCGACGGCTTCAAGCTCGCCGAGGTCGACCTGACTTTGCGCGGCGAGGGCGAGGTGCTGGGCACGCGCCAGAGCGGCCTGCCGCGCTTCGCCGTCGCCGAGCTGCCCGAAGAAGCGGGGCTGCTGGCGGCCGCCCGGGACGAGGTGCTGGCCCTGCTCGACCGCCACGGCTCGCTCGACGCCACCGCCCTGGGCCCGCTGCTGGACGCCGCCCACCGCCGCTTCGGCGCCGGCGCCACCGATCCGATCCCGCTCTGAGGGATTGCGTGTGAGGTTTGGATCCCATTGCAGCCCTAACCTCACACGCAAATGACAGAGTGGCGATGTGCGCGTCATCGCCGGAGAGCTGAAGGGCCAGCGCCTGGTCGCGCCGCGCGGCTGGAAGGTGCGGCCGACCTCCGACCGGGTCCGCGAGGCGGTCTTCTCGGCGCTCGGCGACGTCGCCGGCGCCCGCGTCCTCGACCTCTACTGCGGCACCGGGGCGCTCGCGATCGAGGCGCTCTCGCGCGGCGCCGGCGCCGCGGTCCTGGTCGACCGCGACACCCGCCCGGCGCTCGGCAACGTCGAGCGGCTCGGGCTGCGCGAGCGCGCCGAGCTCGTCCGCGCCGACGCCGAGCGCTGGCTCGCCCGCCCGGCTGCGGCAACGGCGGAGGCGGGCTTCGACCTCATCTTCGTCGACGCCCCCTATAGACTCGCCGACCGCGTGGGGCAGGCACTCGACACCCATTTGCCGCGACTGCTCGCCCCCGGCGGGCGGGCCGTGATCGAGAGCGGCGCCGGCACGCCGCTGCGGATCGCCGCGCTCGAGCGCACCCGGCAGCGCCGCTACGGCGCCGCCGACGTATCCTTCTACGCAGCGGGGGGCAGCTGATGGCCGAGCACGAGCGCGACGGCACCGTCGTCTGCCCGGGCAGCTACGACCCGGTGACCAACGGCCACCTCGACATCATCACCCGCAGCTCCGAGGTCTTCGAGCGCGTCGTCGTCGGCGTCGTCAACAACCCGATGCGCAAGGACAAGACGCTCTTCAGCGCCGAGGAGCGCAAGGGGCTGATCGAAGAAGCGACCGCGGACCTGCCCAACGTCGAGGCCCGGGTCTTCTCCAGCCTGCTCGTCCAGTTTGCCCGCGAGCAGGGTGCGACGGCGATCGTCAAGGGCCTGCGGGCGATCTCCGACTTTGAGTACGAGTTCGAGATGGCGCAGCTGAACCGCAAGCTCGACCCCGGGATCGAGAGCGTCTACATGATCGCCTCGCCGCAGTACAGCTTCCTCTCCTCGACCGGGGTGAAGGAAATGGCGACCTTCGGCGGCGACGTCTCCGACCTCGTTCCGGGCCCGGTGGCGGCCGCGATGGCAAGCCGCCTGAGCGAGAGGTAGGCTTTGCCGGCCGACGCCCCGTGGGCGAGAGTTTGCAAAAAGCCGAGGAAATCGCGGCTTCTTCACCGAAAGTGTCTCTGACACGTAGGCTTACGCCCTGCTGATGGACGTTCTCGTTCTCATAGACAAGCTGGACGACGTTGTCCACAACGCCCGACCCGTGCCCCTCACGGATCAGGTTCGTGTGGACCGCGAGGAGATCTACGACCTCCTCGACCAGATGCGCGCGACGATCCCCGAGGAGATCAAGCAGGCGCGCTGGATCGTCAAGGAGCGCCAGGAGATGCTGGCCGAGGCCAAACGCGAGGCCGAGCGGATCGTGCGCGAGGCCCGCGAGCAGCAGGCGCGTCTGATCTCCGACGAGGAGGTCACCAAGCAGGCCGAGCGCGCCGCCGACGAGATCGTCGAGGACGCCCGCACCCGCGAGCGTGAGATCCGCCTCGGCGCCGAGGACTACGCGGACGAGATCCTCAACACGCTCGAGGTCAACCTGCAGAAGTTCCTCGCCGCCGTGCAGCGCGGCCGCGACCGCCTCGCCGGCCGCGACGAAGAGCAGCCGGTCGCCGAGCTCGACGAGCAGTAGCAGCGGCTTCAGTAGCGGGAGGGCCAGGGGGTGCCCCTCCGCTTGCTGGGTTTTTCGCCTCTAAGTCTTCTTGCTGTCGCTGAGTTGGCGCTGCGAAAAACGGACGCCGCGCGCTCCGGGGCACCCCCTACCCCTCCCGCGCGAGCGCTTGGCGCTAGTCCGGCTTTAGCTCTTTGAGCTTGGACCAGCGAGGGTCCGTGCCGCTGTCGTGCTTGTGGTCTTCAGGGTTTGCGTCGTTCAGGGACTCGCCGCAGACGGGGCAGAGGCCGGCGCAGTCGGGGCGGCAGAGGATCCGGCTCGGGACGGCGAGGACGGCCGCGTCGTGGGCCCAGCGGCCGAGGTCGAGCTTCTCGTCCTCGACATAGGGGCTGAGCAGCTCCTCGTCTTCGGCGTCGGACTGGTCGACCTCGCGGGCGTCGACGGCGGTCTCCACCGCGGCGGGCTCGAGGCAGCGCATGCAGGGGCCGTCCACCCGCAGCGGGAAGCGCAGGCGGAAGGCGTGGCCATTGCTGGGCCGCGAAGCGTCGATCCGGGTCTCGATCAGATCGCTGTCGGGGACGTAGACCTGTCCGCCCAGCTCGAGCGGCTCGAGGTGAACCGGAAGGTCGATCCGCGCCCCCTCGCCGTGAGCCAGCGAGAGTCGCGCCAGGTCGATGATCGTGCTCTGCGTATTGGCCATTGCGAGCCTCCTCCGCCCTGCCGCTTACGATGGCAACCTCCCGACGAGGTTACGAAATGAGTCAATTCGACTGGACACCGGACGAGTACTTGGAGCGGATCCGCGACCGGATCCCGCGCTATGACGAGCTGCAGGAGCAGGCGATCGCGGCGATCCCGTTCGCGCCCGAGCGCGTGCTGGAGCTCGGCATGGGGACCGGCGAGACCACCCGGCGCCTGATCGAGGCCCACCCCGACAGCTGGGTGGTCGGGCTCGATGCCAGCCCCGACATGGTCTTCCGCGCCCGCCAGAGCTACGACGACGTGCAGCTCGCCCGCATGGAGGACCCGCTCCCCGACGGCCCCTGGGACCTCGTCATCTCCGTGCTCTCGGTCAACGACCTCAGCGACGACCAGAAGCAAGCCCTCTTCCGCCGGGTCAAGGACCACTCGCGCGCCCTCGTCATCGGCGATGTCTTCGAGCAGGACCAGCTCGACCGACTGGTGAGCTGGTGCGACGGCGAGATCACCTGGCAGGAGGACGACCTGGCTGTGGTCCGCGCCGTCTACTGACGCATCTCGCTGTGAGGGGGTCGGGGCGCCCCGGAGTGCGCGGCGTCCGTTTTTCGCACAGGCCGCTCGGCGAGAGAGGCGGGCCGCAAGGCGAAAAACCCAGCAAGCGGAGGGGCGCCCCGACCCCCTCCCCCTCAAAGCGTCCCTCGCCCGCTACCATGCCCAGCCGATGGCAGTCCCGAAGAAGAGAACTTCCCGCACCCGCCGCGACAAGCGGCGGGCGACGCACAAGGCTGGCAAGGCGCGGCTCAATGAGTGCCCCAAATGCCACAGCCCGCGGCTGCCGCACCGGGTCTGCCCGACCTGCGGCACCTACGCCGGGCGCGAGGTGATCAGACACACGATCGCCGACCCGACCGCGCCCGCTCCCGACACGGAGTAGGCGATGGCGGGCGGCGTGACCGTCGCCCTCGACGGCTTCGGCGCCGAGCAGGGCTTCGACGTGCTCGCCGCGGGCGCCAGGATGGCGGCCGCCGACGGGATCGGGCTGCGCGTCTTCGGGCCGCCGGAGGCGCTTGGGCTCGACGGGGTGGAGGGGATCGAGGTCGTCCCGACCGCCGAGTCGATCGGCAACGAGGAAGACGCGGTGCCGGCCGTGCGGGCGAAGAAGGAGGCCTCTGTCGTGCGCGCCGCCGCCGACGTCGCCGCGGGCGCCTCGGCGGCGCTGGTCAGCCACGGCTCGACCGGGGCGACGATGGCGGCGGCGACCTTCGGTCTGCGCCGGCTCAAGGGCGTGCAGCGCCCGGCGCTGGCGGTGCGGCTGCCGGTCCCCGGCAAGCCGGTGCTCTTCCTCGACGTCGGCGCCAATGTCGAAGTCCGCCCCCAGCACCTGGTCCAGTTCGCCTTCCTCGGGGCCGCCTTCAGCACCGCCGTGCTCGGCGTCGAGCGGCCGCGGGTCGCGCTGCTCTCGGTCGGCGAGGAGTCCGGCAAGGGCACCGAGACGGTCGGCGAGGCGCACGCGCTGCTGGCCGCGGCGCCCGGGATCGAGTTCGCCGGCAACGTCGAGGGGCGCGACCTGCCGTCCGGCGCCGCCGACGTCGTCGTCACCGACGGCTTCACCGGCAACGTCGCGCTGAAGCTGATGGAGGGCACGGCCCGGACCGTGACCGGGGCGATCCGCGACGCCGCCCGCTCCAACCCGCTCGCGGCGCTCGGCGGCCTGCTGATGCGCCCGGCGCTCGGCGGCCTGCGCCGCGAGCTGCGGCCCGACACGACCGGCGGCGCGATCCTGCTCGGCCTGCGCGGCATCGCCGTCGTCGGCCACGGCAGCGCCGGCGCCGAGGGGATCGCCAACGCGGTGCGCCTCGCCGCCCGCTCGGTCGAGCTCGACGCGGTCGGCCGCACCGCCGCCCTGCTCGCCGCGGGCGGCGCCGGGCGCGGCGCCCTCGCGGCGGACGCGGGCGCGTGATAGGACACCGGCATGAACAGGGATGAGGTTTTCGAGCTGGTCCGCGACCACCTCGCCGAGGAGCTCGAGGTCGACCCGGCCGGGATCGCCGACGGGACCCGCTTCAAGCAGGACCTCGACGCCGACTCGCTCGACCTCTACGAGCTCGTGATGGAGCTCGAGGACCGCTACGGGATCTCCGTCTCCGAGCAGCAGGCGGCGCGGATCGAGACCGTCGGCGACGCCGTCGGCTTCGTCATGGAGCACGCCCGGGCGTGAGCGCCGAGGCGCTCGCCGGGCTGGTCGGGGACCTGCCCGACGATCTGCGGCGCCGCGCCCTGACCCACTCCTCGTGGACAGTCGAGTCGCCGCGCTCCTACGAGCGGCTCGCCTACCTCGGCGACAGCGTGCTCGCCCTTGCCGTCGCCGCCGCCATCCACGAGCGCTTTCCCGAGGTCGACGCGGGCGGCCTGACCAAGATCCACAACCAGGCGGTCAGCGGCGTCGCCTGCGCCGAGGTCGGCCGCGAGCTCGGTGTGCCGGCGATGCTCGAGGCGGCCGAGCCCGGGGACGAGGACGCGATCCCGGCGCAGGTGCTGCTGGCCGGATCGCGGCCGCTGCCCGAGGCGACCGAGGCGCTGATCGGGGCCTGCTTCGTCGCCTTCGGCTTCGAGCGGGTCGCCCCGGCGGTCGCCGCCGCTTTCGAGACGCAGATCGAGATCGCGGTCGAAGCTCCGGTAGATGCGAAGTCGGCGTTGCAGGAGCTGCTCGCGCGGCGGCGGGCGCGCGTAACCTACGTCGTGACCGGCGAATCCGGCCCCGCGCACCGGCGCACCTTCGAGGTCGACGCGACCGTCGAGGGCGAGGTGGTGGGGAGGGGCTCCGGGCGCAGCAAGAAGGCGGCCGAGCAGATGGCGGCCGAGGAGGCGCTGAAGCGCCTCGAGCAGTAGCCGGGGTCGCGTCCGACGCGCACGCCAGCCTTCCGACCGAGGACGAGAGATGTATCTGAGATCGATCGAGATGAAGGGGTTCAAGTCGTTCCCCGCGCGCACCAGGCTGGAGTTTTCTCCGGGCGTCAGCGTGATCGTCGGCCCGAACGGCTCGGGCAAGTCGAACATCACCGACGCGGTGCTCTGGGCGCTCGGCGAGCAGAGCCCCGGTGCGATCCGCGGCGCCTCGATGCAGGACGTGATCTCGGCCGGCGGCCAGGGCGTCGGCCAGCGCCGCGCCGCCGAGGTCGAGGTCGTGATCGACAACTCCGAGGGCCGGGCCGCGAGCGAGCTCTCCGAGATCGCGATCCAGCGCAGCCTCGACCGCTCGGGCGACGGCGGCTACCGGCTCAACGGCGCCCGCTGCCGGCTCGTCGACGTGGTCGAGGTGCTCTCCGACACCAACCTCGGCCGCGAGATGCACTCGGTGATCAGCCAGGGCCGGGTCGAGTCGATCATCCACTCCAAACCGCGCGAGCGCCGCCTCCTGGTCGAGGAGGCGGCCGGGCTCGGCAAGCACCGCAAGCGCCGCCGCCGGGCGGAGCTGAAGCTGCGCTCCGCGCGCGAGAACCTCGACCGGGCGCTCGACCTCGAGCGCGAGGCGCGGGCGCGGCTGCGGCCGTTGAAGCGCCAGGCGCAGGCGGCTGAGCTCGGCGCCAGGATCGAGCGCGAGGAGCTCGAGCTGCGCGGCCGCCTCGTCGCCGAGGACCTGCGTTTCGGCAAGGACAGGGCGCTGGCGGCCGAGCAGGCTGCCGAGCAGGCGCGCGCCAAGCAGGCCGCCGTGGAGAAGCGGCTGGCCGAGGTCAGCGAGCGCCGCCGCGCCGCCGAGGAGCGCTTCGCCGACCGCGACCGCGAGCGCACCCAGGCCTGGGGCCTGCTGACCAAGCTGCGCGGCGAGCAGCAGCGGATCGCCGTGCGCGCCGCCGGTTTCGGCGACCGCGAGGCGCGGCTGACCGCCGCCCTGGAGGGGCTGCGGGCCGAATTCGGCCCGCTCACGCTCGACCTCGGCGCGGCCGAAGGCGCCCCCGGCGAGCGGGCGCTGAAGCTGGAGGAGGAGTTGGGCGAGATCGACGCCGGCCTGGGCAGCGCCGCCGCGGGGCTGGCGCGGGCGCGCTCGGACGCCGCCGCCGAGGCCGAGCGCGAGGCGGCGCTGGGCGAGGTGCAGGCCGGGGCGGAGCGGGCTTCGCGCCACGCGCGCCGCGCCGAGGGCCTGCTCGGCGAGCGCCACCGCGAGGCGCTGCGGGCGCGCGTCGCCGCCGGCGAGGAGCTGCTCGACGACGTCCACGCCGCCGCCGCCGCGGTCGCCACGACCGAGGCCGCGATCCGCGCCCGGATCGAGCGGATCGAAGCGAAGGTGGTCGGCGAGGACGGCGACGGCGACGCGATCGCCGAGGAGATGCGCGAGTGCTCGCGACAGGAGTCCGCGTTGCAGGTCGAGATGAAGGCGGCCTCCGATGCGCTGACCGAGGCCCAGGTCGAGGCCGCGCACCTCGGCGACCGCCACGCCGAGGCGGCCAAGGAGCTGAGCTCGATCGCCGCGCGGCTCGGCGAGGAGGTCGGCCCGGCCGAGGAGCCGCTGAGCGACGAGGAGCGGGCCGATATCGACCGCAGGCTGCAGCGCCTGGAGCGCCGCCGCTCCCAGATCGGCCCGATCAACCCGTTGGCCGAGCAGGAGTACGACGAGGCCCGCGAGCAGGTCGAGTCGTTGCAGACCCAGCGTGAGGACACCGAGCGCGGAATGCGTGAGCTCGAGGCGCTGATCCGCGAGATCGACGACGAGATCGAGCGCGCCTTCGAGCAGACCTTCGAGGCGACCGCGAAAAACTTCGAGGAGATGGTCGAACACCTCTTCCCCGGTGGGCGCGGCCGTCTGCGCCGGGTCAGTCTGCGACCGGTGCAGGCCGCCGAAGAGGCCGAGGCCGAGGCTGGCGAAGACGAGGAGGGAGACGAGGACGAAGGGGAGGAGCGCGAAGAGCGTGAGGTGCTTGGGGTCGAGATCGAGGTCACCCCGGCGGGCAAGTCGACGCGCAAGCTCTCGCTGCTCTCGGGTGGCGAGAAGTCGCTGGTCGCGCTGGCCTTCGTCTTCGCCGTCTTCCTCGCCCGGCCCTGCCCCTTCTACATCCTCGACGAGGTCGAGGCGGCGCTCGACGACGCCAACATCGACCGCTTCCTGCAACTGATCCGGCGCTTCTCCGACCGCGCCCAGTTCGTCATCGTCACCCACCAGAAACGCACGATGGACGCCGCCGACGTGCTCTACGGGGTGACGATGGGGGGCGACGGCGTGACCCAGGTCGTCTCGCGCAAGCTGCCGCGCGAAGTCGAGAGCGGCGCCGGTGACGGCGCGCCGGGCGCGCCACCGGCGCTCGAAGCCGCGTAGCCCGCGGTCCATAGGATTGCCGCCATGCCGACCTCCTGGCAGCAGATCTTCGACCTCGGCGCGCGCGAGGCGACGCCGGCCGCGGCCGAGCCTGAGAGCGAGGAGCGCCGCCGCGGCGTCTTCCGCCGCCTGCGCGAGAGCCTCTCGAAAAGCCGCCAGGCGTTGAGCGAGGAGATCTCCGCCAGCCTCTTCGACCGGATCGACGAGCAGACCTGGGAAGCGCTCGAGGAGGCGCTGATCATGGCCGACGCCGGGGCGCCGACGACCGCCGCGGTGGTCGAGCGGCTCGAGCGCGAAGTCGAGAGCGGCGACGTCCCCGCCGACGGCGAGGCGGTGCGCGCTCGGCTGATCGAGATCCTTGCCGAGGTCGCCGCCGCCGGCCGCGCCCCGATCGACCTCAGCGCCGAGCCGGCGGTCCTCCTGATGGTCGGCGTCAACGGCACCGGCAAGACGACGACGATCGGCAAGATCGCCTGGCACCTGTCGAAGGAATTCGGCCTCTCGGTGGTCCTGGCGGCCGCCGACACCTATCGCGCCGCCGCCGCCGAGCAGCTCGCCGAGTGGGCCGGGCGGGCAGGGGCGGAACTGATCCGCTCGAAGGAGGGCGGCGACCCCGGCGCGGTCGCCTACGACGCGATCGCCGCCGCCCGCGCGCGCGGCGCCGACGTCGTCATCGTCGACACCGCCGGCCGCCTGCACACGCAGGGCGACCTGATGGACGAGCTGGCCAAGGTGCGGCGGGTGATCGGCAAGCAGATGCCCGAGGCCCCGCACGAGACGCTGATCTCGATCGACGCCACGACCGGCCAGAACGGGCTGCGCCAGGCGAAGATCTTCTCCGAGGCGGTCGCCGTCGACGGCGTCGTCCTGACCAAGCTCGACGGCACCGCCAAGGGCGGGATCGTGCTCGCGATCGCCAACGAGCTCGGCATCCCGGTGAAGCTGATCGGGACCGGCGAGACGCTCGAGGACCTGCGCCCCTTCGACCCCACCGATTTCGCCCAAGCCCTCCTCGCCGAATGACGCGGCGAGTTTGCACTTACCTGGCATATGGGCGGGTAAACGCAAGTTCGTCTTAAGCTGGTTGCGTGTTCGACCAGCTCTCAGACCGGCTGCAGGCGACCCTCTCCGACGTCCGTTCGCGCGGCAAGCTCAGCGAGGGCGACGTCGACGCGGCGATGCGCGAGATCCGCCTTGCCCTGCTCGAGGCCGACGTCAACTTCAAGGTCGTCAAAGGCTTCACCAAGACGTTGAAGGAGCGCTGCCTCGGCTCCGAGGTGCTGGAGAGCCTCGATCCCGGCCAGCAGGTGGTCAAGATCGTCAACGAGGAGCTGACCGGGTTGATGGGCGGCGCCGGCCGCGAGCTCGCCTTCGCCCCGAAAGGGCCGACCGTGATCCTGATGGCCGGCCTGCAGGGCTCGGGCAAGACGACCGCCTGCGCCAAGCTTGCCCGCCATCTCAAGGAGGCGGGCAAGGACGTGGCGCTCGCCGCCTGCGACGTCTACCGGCCCGCCGCCGTCGAGCAGCTGGTCACCGTCGGCGGGCGCGCCGGCGCCACGGTCTACGAGCAGGGGACCGACGCCGACCCGGTCGAGATCGCCGCCTGGGCGCTCGAGCGGGCGCGGGAGGAGGCCCGCGACGTGCTGATCGTCGACACCGCCGGTCGCCTCCATATCGACGCCGATCTGATGGACGAGCTGGCCAAGATCCGCAAGCGGACGCGGCCGCACGACGTGCTCCTGGTCGTCGACGCGATGACCGGCCAGGACGCCGTCGGCGTCGCCGAATCGTTCGCCGAGGCGGCCGAGTTCGACGGCGTCGTGATGACCAAGCTCGACGGCGACGCCCGCGGCGGCGCCGCGCTCTCGGTCAAGGCGGTGACCGGCAAGCCGATCCTCTTCGCCTCGACCGGGGAGAAGCTCGAGGCCTTCGAGCGCTTCCACCCCGACCGCATGGCCTCGCGGATCCTCGGCATGGGCGACGTGCTCAGCCTGATCGAGAAAGCCGAGCAGCAGGTCGACGAGCGCCAGGCCGAGGACCTGCAGAAGAAACTCGAAGGCGACCGCTTCACGCTCGAGGACTTCCTGCAGCAGATGAAACAGGTGCGCAAGATGGGCCCACTCAGCGGCCTGGTCGGGATGCTGCCGGGGATGGGGGCGATGAAGCAGCTCAAGAACGCCGAGGTCGACGAGGGCGAGCTCGACCGGGTCGAGGCGATCATCCTCTCGATGACGCCGCTCGAGCGCGCCAACCCGGCGTTGATCAAGGGCTCGCGGCGCAAACGGATCGCGGCCGGCTCCGGGACCAGGATCCAGCAGGTCAACCAGCTGGTCAAGCAGTTCGACCAGATGCGCAAGATGATGCGGATGATGATGTCCGGCGAGCAGCCCAGCCCGGAGCAACTCGCCCAGATGGCCGGGGGCGCCCCGCGCCCGAAGTACCGCAGGCGCTAATCTGCCCGCTCCCAATGGCTGTCCGGATAAGACTCAGAAGGGTGGGTTCGAAGAAGAACCCCGTGTGGCGCATCGTCGTCGCCGACAAACGCTCGCCGCGTGACGGGCGCACGATCGAGACGATCGGCCGCTACAACCCGCAGACCGACCCCTCGACGATCGAGTTCGACGAGGAGCGCGCCAAGCACTGGCTCGAGCACGGGGCGCAGCCCTCGGAGACCGTGGCGACGCTGCTGCGCACCAAGGGCATCGCCGCCTCCGGAAGCTGACCGCGGGTGACCGAGCTACTGGAGTTCCTCGTCAGGGCGCTGGTCGAGGATCCCGAGGCCGTCGAGGTCGAGGAGCTCGAAGAGGACGGGGACCTGATCTATGAGATCAGCGTCGCCGAGGGCGATCTCGGCCGGGTGATCGGCAAAGGCGGGCGGGTGGCCAATGCGATCCGGACCGTCGCCAAGGCCGCCGCCGTGCGCCTCGATCGCCGCGTCGTCGTCGACATCTTGGATTGAGGAGAGAGGGTGGGGGTGTCCGGCCGTGGGCTGGGTTTTTCGCCTTTAAGTTTTCCTCTCTCGCTGACTCGCACGTGCGAAAAACGGACGCCGCCCTCGCCCGGACACCCCCACCCTCTCTAACTTGATCGCATGAGACTCGACATCTTCAGCCTGTTCCCCGCGGCATTCGACTGGTTCCAGAGCCAGAGATCCGTGCAGAACGCATTGGCTCAGGGGAATGAGCTGAATCTCCTCAACTACCGCGATACGACTCCGCTTGGAGCTGGGCAGGTTGACGATGCGCCTTACGGGGGTGGGGCGGGAATGGTGCTGCGAGTGGATGTCGTCGACACCGCTCTCCAGGCCGCCTACGCGAATGGGGAGAGCCCGCGGATCGTTTTGCTCTCGCCGACGGGGCGGCTGCTCGATGACGAGCTTGCCGACGAGCTGACGCAGGAGCATCATGTGGCGTTGCTCTGCGGGCGCTATGAGGGCTTCGACGAGCGCGTTCACGAGCACCTCGCCGACGACGAGGTCTCGATCGGGCGCTACGTGCTGGCCGGCGGCGAGCTGCCGGCGATGGTCGTCGCCGACGTCTTGATGCGCAAGCTGCCGGGCGCGCTCGGGCACGCGCACAGCGCCGTCGAGGAGTCGTTCAGCCGCGTGCTCGAGGGTGCTCCGGAGTATCCGCACTACACCCGGCCGCCCTCCTACCGGGGCTGGGGCGTGCCCGACGTGCTCGTCTCCGGCGACCACGAGCGGGTGCGCGAATGGCGGGCGCAACAGAGCAGGGCGCGGGCCGAGCAGCTCGAAAAAGATCCCGAGTAGGTACGATTCCGCAACCGCGCGGCGGCCGGCTCCGGCTCCCGCGGTTTTTTCTCGCCAATGAGCTCCGTAATCGACAGCATCGAGCAGCGCCAGCAGAGGCAGGGACTTCCGTCCTTCGCCCCGGGCGACCGCGTGCGCGTCCACTTCAAGGTGGTCGAGGGCTCGCGCGAGCGGACCCAGGTCTTCGAGGGGATCGTGCTCAAGCGCCAGGGCTCCGGCGCGCGTGAGACCTTCACCGTGCGCAAGCAGTCCTTCGGCGTCGGCGTCGAGCGGACGTTCCCGCTGCACTCGCCGAAGATCGAGAAACTCGAGATCGCGGCGCGGGGCGATGTGCGGCGGGCCAAGCTCTACTACCTGCGCGGCCGCATCGGCAAGGCCGCCCGCGTCGCGGAGCGGCGCTGGGGGATCGACGAGGAGTTGATCTCGACCCCGGTCGCGGTCGAGAACGACGAGCCGGCCGCGGTCGACGCCGACGGCGCGACGATCGCCGAGGCTGAGTCGGAGCAGACGCCCGAGTCGGAGCAGACGCCCGAGGCGGAGCAGACGCCCGAGGCGGAGGCAGGCACGGACGCCGAGGCGCCCGAGGCAGGGGAGACTGAGGACACCGCCGCGGCGCAGGATGCCGAGGACGAGTCGCCGCGGGAGGACTCCGGCGACTCCGGCGAGGATTCCGCCTGAGCCGGCTGATCCCCAAGCCGCAGAGCCGCGCCGGCGGGGTGGTCGAGCTGGTCGTGATCGTCGCCTTGGCTTTGGGCCTGGCGCTGGCGATCCAGGCGTGGCTGATCAAGCCGTACCAGATCCCCTCGG
Source organism: uncultured Solirubrobacterales bacterium (assembly GCA_963789505.1). GTDB lineage: Bacteria > Actinomycetota > Thermoleophilia > Solirubrobacterales > 70-9 > VRUE01. Next base: position 126,330 of record CAWBLE010000008.1, on the reverse strand, counting down.
GCTCGATGGAGCCGACCCTGGACATCGGCCAGCGCGTGCTCGTCAGCCGCTTCATCTACCACTTCGAAGACCCCTCGATCGGCGACATCGTCGTTTTCCACCCGCCGCGCGGAGCCGACAACGGGACCGAATGCGGCGCCCCGCACTCGCGGCCGCGAGGCCTGCCCGACCCCGACCCCCGAGCAGTCGAGCCAGAACTTCATCAAGCGGATCGTCGCCGGGCCGGGTGACACGCTTGCCGTGCGCAACGGCCACCCTGTCGTCAACGGCGTCGAGAAGGCCGACGAGCCCTACACGAACCCTTGCGGAGCGGCCCCCGCCTGCAATTTGCCCAAAGCGATCACGATTCCACCCGGCTACTACTTCATGATGGGCGACAACCGTGGAGCGAGCGACGACAGCCGTTTCTGGGGACCCGTCCCCCGCAAGTGGATCATCGGCAAGGCCTTCGCCACCTACTGGCCGCCCGACCGCGTCGGGATCCTCTAAAGCGCACCAGCGTCGCCTGGCGCGCTCGCGGCGCCTCTTCGCCTTCGACCGCGGGCTTGGCAGCGCTCAGGTCGCCGGCGCCGACGAGGCCGGCCGCGGCTGCCTGGCGGGGCCGTTGGTCGCGGCCGCCGTGCTGCTCGACTACGAGGCGCTCTCGCGCGCCGACCGGCGGGCGCTGGCGGGCCTGCACGATTCCAAGCAGATGAAGCCTGAGAAGCGCGAGGAGCTGTACCCGGTCGTGCTGCGGGCGGCGAGCCGGGTCAGCGTCGTCGTCCGCTGCGCCCGCGGAATCGACGACCGCGGCCTGCACGTGACCAACATCGAAGCGCTCTCCTGTGCGCTCGAACGGCTGGCGCCGGGGGCGGCGGCGACCTGTCTGGTCGATGGCTTTTCGCTGCGCGAGTGCGCGGTCCCGCATCGGGCGGTGGTCGAAGGCGACGGCAAGAGCGCCGCGATCGCCGCCGCCTCGGTGATCGCCAAGGTCAGCCGCGACCGCTATATGCACGGCGCCGCCGGCGAGTACCCGGGTTGGGGCTTCGAGGAGCACGTCGGCTACTCCACGCCAGAGCACCGCGCCGCGATCGAGCGCCAGGGCATCTCGCCCCTGCATCGCCGCTCGTTCCAAAGCGTTGCCTACAGCCAGCTCGAGCTGGCGGGCTAAAAGGCTCCTTGGATGTGCTCGTAGTCGACTACGCGGCCGCCGCGGTCATAGGTGACGCCGATTGCGTCGAAGCGGATCTCGGCGTAGCGCGGTAGCTCGCGGCGCTGGCCCATCCAGGCCGTCGCCAGGCGGCGGATGCGGCGCTGCTTTCGCGGGCCGACCGCATGCACCGGCTGCTCGGGTCCATAGATCGAGCCGGCGCGACCGGCCTTGACCTCGACGAAGACGAGCGCGCGGCCGTCGAGGGCGACGATGTCGAGCTCGCCGTGGCGCGTGCGGGCGTTGCGCTCGACGATCTCCCAGGCGGCTGCCGCGAGGCGCTCGGCGACGAGATCCTCCGCCGCCGCTCCAAGGCGTTGACGGGTGTGGGGCATCGCCGCAAGGTAGTGGGGACGGCGCATGCATGCCTTCGGGCACAAAGTTGGCCCAAAGGATTTTGCCCCTGCGCGCCACACGCGCGTTCGGGCCGGCGAGCGTGGCCGCAATGCTCGCCACGGCGCAGACATTCACCCTCGACGGAATCGCGGCCAGGCCCGTGCGGGTCGAGGTCGACGTGCACCGCGGCCTGCCCGCGTTCAACGTCGTCGGCCTGCCCGACGCGGCGGTCCGCGAGGCGCGCGAGCGGGTGCGGGCGGCGATCGCCAACTGCGGCTTCGAGTTCCCGCTGAAGCGGATCGTCGCCAACCTCGCCCCGGCCAGCCTGCGCAAGGCCGGGCCCGGGCTCGACCTGCCGATCGCGGTCGCCCTGCTGGTCGCCTCGGGTCAGCTCGAGTGGGAGCGGTCGGGGCGAGTGGCGATGGCGGGGGAGCTGGCCCTCGACGGCACGGTGCGGGCGATTCCCGGGGTGCTGGCGATCGCCGAGGCGGCCCGGGCCCAGGGCGCCGAGGCGATTCTCGTGCCCGCCGCCAACGGTCCCGAGGCGGCGCTGGTCGACGGCATCGAGGTGCTGATGCTGGATGGGCTCGCCCAGGTGCAGGCGCTGGCGGCGGGCGAGTGGTCGCCCGCGCCGCCGGAGCCGCTGGCGCTGCCGGTGCTGGGCCGCCCCGGCGCGCCCGACCTCGCCGATCTGCGTGGCCAGCCGCACCTGCGCTACGCGCTCGAGGTCGCCGCCGCCGGCGGCCACAGCCTGCTGATGATCGGTCCGCCGGGCGCCGGCAAGTCTCTGGCGGCGAGCCGCCTGCCCTCGATCCTGCCGCCGCTCGCCGCCGGCGAGGCGCTCGAGGTGGCGCGGATCGCCAGCGCCGCCGGTCGCCTCGACGCCGGCTTCGGCGGCGGTCGGCCGTTTCGCGCTCCCCATCACACCGTCAGCCCCGCCGGGCTGGTCGGCGGCGGCAGCCCGCCCGGGCCGGGGGAGGCGACCTTCGCGCATCGCGGCGTGCTCTTCCTCGACGAGCTCTGCGAGTTCCGCCGCGACAGCCTCGAGGCGCTGCGCGCCCCGCTGGAGAGCGGTTCGGTGACGATCTCGCGGGCGGGCGCCAACCGCGTCCTGCCCTGCCGCTTCACGCTCGTCGCCGCGTCCAACCCGTGCCCCTGCGGGCGCGGCGAGGCCGACCCGGAGTGCAGCTGCGCGCCGCTCGAGGTGCGTCGCTACCAGGGCCGCCTCAGCGGCGCCCTCGCCGACCGGCTCGACCTGCTTGTCGCGATCGGCCAGCCCAGCGCCGCCGAGATCGGCGGGCCGCCCGGTGAGCCATCGGCGGCGGTGCGCAAGCGGGTCGCCGCCGCCCGCGAGCGCCAGGAAGCGCGCCTCGGGGCGGGGCGCTGCAACGCCGAGATGAGCCCGTCGGAGGCGCGCGAGTGCGCGCTCGAGCAGGGCGCGGCGGCGCTGCTCGCCGAGACCTACTCGCGCCGGCGGCTCAGCGGCCGCGCCCACGACCGGGTGCTGCGGCTGGCCCAGACGATCGCCGACCTCGGCGGCGGCGACTCGATCGGCCGTGACCAGATCGCCCAGGCACTGCAACTGAGGAGGAGAGATCGTGATTAGCCAGGTCAACCCGCAAGCCTGCGCCGAGTGCCTGCGCCGCGCGCGGCTGCTCGCCCATCTCGCCCCCTACATCGAGAAGATCGCCACCGGCGCCCCTGGCAGGCGCTCGCCGGAACTGCTGCGGCTGGGCAACGAGGACCTGGCGGCGGCGGTCGCGCCGAAGGTCGCCGCTCAACTGCTGGCCGGAATCGCGGCGGCGCCGGAGGAGCGCCTGCGCGAGGAGCTGGATCAGGCCGAGTGCTGGGCGGTCTGCCGCCACGACCCACTCTTCCCGGCCGGGCTCGGCGACGCTCCCGACGCCCCCTGGGCGCTGATCGGACGCGGCGACCCGACGCTGCTACTGCGCCTGCGGCCCGAAGAGGCGGTGACCGTGGTGGGGGCGCGGCGGGCGAGCACCTACGGCCGCGAGGTCGCCAGGGAGCTCGGTCGCGAGCTCGCCTCGGCCGGGCTGATCGTGGTCAGCGGTCTCGCCTTCGGGATCGACGCCTGCGCGCACCGCGGCGCGCTCGACGCCGGGCTGACCGTGGCCGTGCTCGGCTGCGGCGCCGACGTCGCCTACCCGGCCTCGCACCGCTCGCTCTGGCGGCGGATCGGCGAGAGCGGCCTCGTCCTCTCCGAGCTGCCGCCGGGCAGCGGCGCCTGGCGCTGGACGTTTCCCGCCCGCAACCGGATCATGGCCGCGCTGGCGGGGATGACCGTCGTGGTCGAGGCGGCGGAGCGCTCCGGCTCGCTGATCACCGCCGACCTCGCCGCCGACCTCGGCCGCGACCTCGGTGCGGTCCCCGGCCCGGTCGGCTCGCGGCTCTCGGTCGCCCCCAACAACCTGCTCGCCGGCGGCGCCTGCCTCGTCCGCGACGCCCAGGACGTGCTCGATGCGATGCTCGGCCCCGGCGCGCGCCGGATCGAGCGCACCGGACCGCGACTCGACACGACCGCGCAGGCGGTGCTCGAGGCGCTTGAGCTGGGGGCCGGAACCTGCGACGCGATCGCCACCGAGCTCGGCCTCTCCGGCGGAGAGGTGGCCACGGCCCTGGCGGCGCTCGAGTCGAACGGCTACGTCAACTGCTCTCTGGTCGGCGTCTACACCCGCACGCCACTACAACCCCAGCGGTGACGTGTGTGGCGCTGCGCATATCGGCGTCCTCGGTCGCTCGCGTGCGGAGCACGCCACGCTCCCTGCGTCCTTGATCTGCTTGGCCACACCCGTCCCTTCCCGGGAACCACGGATACATGTCCATGTCCAACGTCCATGGTAGTTTGGAGGAATGAAAACGATGCCAGCTGGAGAGTTCAAGCAGACCTGCCTACGTGTGCTCGACGAGGTTGGAGCCTCCGGCGAGCCGATCTTGATCACCAAGCGCGGCAAGCCGGTGGCGCAGCTCGTAGCGGTGAAGCCCGAGCGCTCCGAGGACTGGCGTGGAGCGATGCGCGAGCAGGGCGAGATAACCGGCGACCTCGTCGCCCCAGCGACCGGGCCCGCCGAGTGGGACGCCCTGCGCGCTTGAGGCTGCTGCTCGACACGCATGCCTGGCTCTGGCGCCTGCTCGACCCGGCGCGGCTCTCCGAGGCCGCGGAGCGGGCGATCGCCGACCGTGAGAGCGCGCTGTTTCTCTCGCCGATCTCGCCCTGGGAGGCACTGGTCCTCGCCCGCAAGGGGCGCGTCGACCTGAAGCCTTCGCCCAGCGAGTGGGTTCTGGACGCGTTGCGGCGTTCCGCCCCCGCCGCGGTCCCGCTCAGCCACGGCATCGCGCTGCGCAGCGAGGCGCTCGAAGGCTTCGCCTCGCAGGATCCCGCCGACCGCTTCCTGGTCGCGACCGCGCTCGAGCACGACCTGACCCTTGTCACCGCTGATAGCGCGATGCAGGCCTTCGCGCCCGTGACCACGCTCTGGTAGCGAGAGCTGGCATCTAGGCTGCGTGACCGTGAACGAACCCCGCACCCATACCGCCCTCTCGATCGCCGGCTCGGATTCCGGCGGGGGCGCCGGGATCCAGGCCGACCTGAAGGCGTTCGCGGCTTGCGGCGTGCACGGGATGACCGCGATCACGGCGATCACGGCCCAGAACACGGTCGGGGTCAGCGCCGTGGAGGCTGTCGCGCCAGAGACGATCGTCGCCCAGGTGGGCGCCGTCGCCGGGGACATCGGGGTCGACGCGGTCAAGATCGGCATGCTCGGCACGGCGGAGACCGTCGACGCGGTCGTTCGGGCGCTCGACCTGCTCGGCGACGCGCCCGTCGTGATCGACCCGGTGATGGTCGCCGAGAGCGGCGCGGTCCTGCTCGACGACGAGGCGCGGACCGCGCTGGTCGAGCGCCTGCTGCCGCTGGCCACGGTCGTCACCCCCAACATTCCCGAGGCGCGGGCGCTGAGCGGCGCCGGCGAGCGCGACTCGCAGGAGGATCTCGCCCGCGAGGTGCTCGCGCTCGGCCCCGGGGCCGTCGTCGTCACCGGCGGCCACAGCGAGCAGGTCGTCGACCTCTACTTCGACGGCTCGGAGGCCGCGGCGATCGAGGGCGAGCGCCACCCCGAGGGGGCCTCGCACGGCTCCGGCTGCACGCACTCCTCGGCCCTGGCCGCGTGCATCGCCCGCGGCGACAGCCCGCTCGAGGCCGCTCGCAAGGCGCGCCGGATCGCCTCGGCGGCGGTCGGCGCCGGCCTGCGCGAGATCGGCTCCGGGCCCGGGCCGGTCGACGCCCTCGGCGCGATGGGTAGATTTCAGGCATGAGCACCGACGGCGCCACCGCAACCAAGCTGCCCCGACCGCGCTCCAGCGTCGTCTTCGACGGCCCCGAGCGCGCCCACGCCCGCGCCTACATGAAGGGGATCGGGTTCGACGACGACGCGCTCAGCCGGCCGACGATCGGGATCGCCAACACCTGGACCGAGGCGATGCCCTGCAACTTCCACCTGCGCGGCCTCGCCGAGCACATCAAGGAGGGCGTGCGCGCGGCCGGCGGCACGCCGATGGAGTTCAACACGGTCGCGATCTCCGACGGGATAACGATGGGCACCCAGGGGATGAAGGCCTCCCTGGTCAGCCGCGAGGTGATCGCCGACTCGATCGAGCTGATGGCCCGCGGCTACCAGTTCGACGCGATCGTCGCGCTCTGCGCCTGCGACAAGACGATCCCCGGCTGCGCGATGGCGCTGGCCCGGCTCGACGTGCCCTCGGTGCTGCTCTACGGCGGCTCGATCGCGCCCGGCCGCTGGCACGGCCGCGACGTCACCATTCTCGACATCTTCGAGGCGGTCGGCGCCCACGCGGCGGGCGACATGAGCGACGAGGAACTGAACGAGCTGGAGGGTGTCGCCAGCCCCGGCGCCGGAGCCTGCGGCGGCCAGTTCACCGCCAACACGATGGCCTGCGCCTTCGAGGCGCTGGGGATCAGCCCGGGTGGCTCGGCGATGGTGCCGGCCGAAGACGACGAGAAGGGCAGCGTCGCCGAGAAGATCGGCGAGCTGGTCATGCGCGTCCTCGCCGACGACCTCAAGCCGAGCCGGGTGATCACCCGCGACTCGCTCGAGAACGCGATCGCCTGCGCCTGCGCCTCGGGCGGTTCGACCAACGTCGTCCTGCACCTGATCGCGCTCGCCCACGAGGTCGGGATCGAGCTTGGAATGGACGATTTCGAGCGGATCTCACGCGCGACGCCGCTGCTCGCCGACCTCAAGCCGGGCGGCCGCTTCGTCGCCACCGACCTCTACCGCGCCGGCGGCGTGCCGCTGATCCTCAAGCGCCTCGGCGAAGCGGGCAAGCTGCACGGCGACGCGATCACGGTCAGCGGCCGCACGATCGGCGAGGAGGCCGAGGCGGCGAGCGAGGAGCCGGGCCAGGAAGTAGTCCGCCCGCTCGGCGACCCGCTCAAGGGCGAAGGCGGCCTGGCGATCCTGCACGGCAACCTCGCCCCCGAGGGCGCCGTGGTCAAGCTCGCCGGCACCGAGCGCAAGCTGCAGGTCGGCCCGGCCCGGGTCTTCGAGTCCGAGGAGGAGTGCTTCCGCGCGGTCAAGGCGAGCGGGATCAAGGCGGGCGACATCGTCGTGATCCGCAATGAGGGCCCGGCCGGCGGCCCCGGCATGCGCGAGATGCTGCAGGTGACCGCGGCGATCGTCGGCGAGGGGCTGGGGGAGGAGGTCGCGCTACTGACCGACGGCCGCTTCTCCGGGGCCACCCGCGGCCTGATGGCCGGCCACGTCGCCCCCGAGGCGGCGCGCGGCGGCCCGATCGCGGCGATCCGCGAGGGCGACGAGATCCGCCTCGATATCGAGGCCCGCCGCCTCGACGTCGACCTCTCCGACGAGGAGATCGCCAAGCGCGTCGCCGAGTACGAGTCGCCCCCCTCGCCCTTCGGCCGCGGCGTGATGGCCAAGTACGCGGCGACGGTCAGCTCCGCCGCGCAGGGCGCAATCACCGGCTGAGCCGCGCGCCGCTCTATTCCGTCAGGAACTCGTCGAGCAGCTGGTTGAAGCGAGCCGGGCGCTCCATCTGCGGCACGTGGCCGGTGCGCTCGAACAGCTCCAGCCGCGAGTCGGGGATCAAGCGGTGGTAGCCGATCGCCGCCTCGACCGGGACGACGTGGTCGTTGAGGCCCCAGACGACCAGGCTCGGGATCTCGATCTCAGTCAGCCGGTGGCGGGTGTCGTAGCCGCCGATCGCGCGGATCGCGTCGCCGAAGCCGGGGCTCTGCAGGCCCGGCTCGATCTGCTCGCGGAGCAGCTCGGGGCGGACCCGGTTGGGGTAGTGGAAGACGCGGCCGAAGGCGAATTCGCGGCCACGGGCGCGGTTGAGCCAGGCGCGGCGCGGGCCGGCGACGAAGGGGAAGCTGGCTTCGAAGAGGCGCACACCGGCTTCCAGCCGCCTGCCCTCGGCCTCGGCGAAGCTGATCCCGGCGGCCGAGACGAGCACCAGCTTGTCGAAGCGCCCCGGCCGCTCGATCACCGCCTCGGTTGAGACGAAGCCGCCCATCGAGTTGCCAACCAGGGCGGCGACGCGATCGATGCCGAGCTTCTCGCAGAAGTCGTGGATCAGGCGCCCGTAGGCGGGCATGTCGATCTGCCAGGAGGGCATCGGGCTCTCGCCGAAGCCGGGCAGGTCGAGCGCGATCGCGCGGTGGGTGCGGCCGAAGTGGGGCAGGTTCTCGAGCCAGTTCTGCCAGCAGCCGGCGAGCCCGTGGACGAAGAGGATCGGCTCGCCCTCGCCGATCTCGGCGTAGTTGACCTCGGCGCCCGGCAGCCGCACCCGGTGCAGGTGCTCACGCCAGTCGATCTTCAGCCACTCGGGGTCCGGGTTGCCGTAGTCGCTGGCCGGGAAGGCGACCGAGCCGCTGAGCACCGAGTCGGCGCTCTCAGGCATAGCCCATCCGTTCCAGGATCGGGATCTCGCGGATCTGCGGCGGCTGCAGGTGGTCCCAGAGGATGCCGCGGGGGCGCTCGTACTGGCGCTCGACCTCGATCACGGCACGCGGCGTGGCGATCATGTCGACCGGCAGGTCGTGTGAGATCACCGGCAGGTGACGGCGCAGGATCTGGATCGGGTGGACGGTGGTGGCGATCGTCGTGTGGTCGTCGATCTTGCCGGCGTCGATCAGGATCCCGTACTCGAGGTCGTTGTAGCCGCCGCCCTTGCCGATCCGGGCGCCGCTGAGGTTGACCGCGACCGAGCCGGTGAGCACGAAGTCGATCTCGGGCAGGTCGTCGACGGCGACGACGCGGCCGTGCTTGAGCGCGCCCTTGATCGTCGCCGCCTCCTTGATCGCCGCCTTCGAGAGCCGTTTCGGGTCGAGCACGCGGAAGGGGTGCGGGTCACGCAGGCGAGGCACCGCCATGATCAGCGTCTTGCCCTCTTCGAGCGCCATGCGACGGGCGTGCGTCTGCGGCGAATCGGGGTTGGCCTTGATCGTCCGCGCCCGCTTCCAGAGGCGGTGTCCGGCGAGCTTCTCGGCGGCCAGCCGCGCCCCGGCGAAGTTGGGGATGCGGCCGTCGGCGCCGGGGAAGCGCGAGACCCCCTCGCGGTCCATCGCCTTCCAGACCTCCTTGCGAACCTCGTCCTTGGAGCGCACGGACGCAACGATATCCGCCCCGACCGCCATTCTGCTGGCACTCGCACGCGTAATTGCAGGTGCGATGCCCGTCCAGCCGAATGATCCGTATGCCTAAACTTTTCGCAGTCCAATCCGAAGCCTGTATAGACGGGCAACGAGAGATCTGATGGGTCGCAAGACGAAAATCGCAATCGTCACGGTGGTGGTGCTCCTCGTCGCCGGGGTGGCCGCCGCCTTCGCCTATGACAGCTCCCAGGACGGCAAGATCGCCGACGGGGTCACGGTCGGCGGCGTCGACGTCAGCGGCATGGACGAAGCCGAAGCGAAGCGGGCCGTGCGAGGACAACTGCTGGCGCCGCTGCGGCACTCGCTCAGGGTCGCCTACGACGGCCAGAGTTGGACCCTCGACGGCAAGAGCCTCAAGGTCCACGCCAACATCGACCGGGCGGTCGAAGAAGCGCTCGACGCAAGCCGCGAGGGCGGACTGCCGGGGCGGGTCGTCCGCTATGTCACCGGCGGCAGCGTCGACGAGAGCGTCCCGGCCGGTGTCACCTACTCGCGGCCGGCGGTCAACTCCTTCGTCCGCCACGTCGCCTCCGAAGTCAACCGCGAGCCGCGGGATGCCGGGGTCAACGCGAGCGGCGCTGAGCTGGAAGTCGTTCCGGCCAAGTACGGCCGCAAGCTGCGCGACAACCTGCTCACCCGCCGGCTCAACGCCGCCGTGCTCAACGCCGGGGCGGCGCACACGATCGCCGCCCGCACCCACCCGGTCAAGCCCGCGGTCACCGGCAGCGAAGTCGCCGCCGAGTACCCGTCCTACCTGACGCTCGACCGCGCCTCTTTCACCCTGCGGCTCTGGGAAGACCTGAAGCTGGCCAAGACCTACACGGTCGCGGTCGGGCAGGAAGGGCTGGAAACGCCGGAAGGCCTCTACGACATCCAGGAAAAGCAGGTCAACCCGTCCTGGCACGTCCCCGATTCCGCCTGGGCGGGCGACCTCGCCGGCCAGGTGATCCCGCCCGGCCCCGCCGACCCGATCAAGGCACGCTGGATGGGGATCTACGAAGGCGCCGGCATCCACGGCACCGAAGAGACGTACTCGCTCGGCTCGGCCGCCTCGCACGGTTGCGTCCGCATGGCGATCCCCGACGTGGAAGAACTCTACGACCGAGTCGACATCGGTACCCCGATTTACATCGGGTAACGCAGGCGCGCGCCCCCGGGCGGCGAATCTGATCCGGTGACCTGGGACGAGGCGCTATCCGCATACGACCGCGACTTGCGTGCGCGCAGCATGGCCGAGCGCACGCGCAGGGCCTACGCGGTCGACCTCGGTCAGTTCGTCGAGTGGGTGGGGGAGAGTGGGCTCGAGCCCGGCGACGTCCGCCATCGCGACGTGCGGCGCTATGGGGCCGGGCTCTCTTCGGGCGGCGCGGCGGCGGCTACGGTGGCGCGCAAGCTGGCCGCTGTGCGCGGCCTCTTCGACTTCCTCGTCCGCACCGAGCGGGTCGGCCAGAACCCGGCCGACCTCGTCTCCAGCCCGAAGCGCGAGCAGAATCTGCCGCGGGTGCTGAGCGGCGAGCAGGTGCGGGCGTTGCTGGAGCGGATCCCCGCCCGCACGCCGCTGGAGCTGCGCGACCGGGCGATGCTCGAGCTGGCCTATTCCTGTGGGCTGCGCTGCGAGGAGATCGTCAACCTCGACCGCCGTTCATACGACTTCGAGAGCGAGCAGCTGCGCGTGCTCGGCAAGGGCTCCAAGGAGCGCCTGTTGCCGGTCGGCGAGCCGGCCCAGCGGGCCCTGCGCCGCTACCTGGAGAAGGGCCGTCACGCGCTCTCCACCGACCCCCGCGAGGAGGCGCTCTTCCTCTCCAAGAGCGGCCGTCGTCTCTCCAACTCCGATGTGACCCGCCGTCTTGGCCTCTGGGTCCGCGAGGCGGCGCTGGCGGCCGGCGTCTCTCCGCATGCCCTGCGTCACAGCTTCGCTACGCATCTGCTCGAAGGTGGCGCGGACCTGCGCGTGATCCAGGAGCTGCTCGGTCACGCATCGATCTCGACGACTCAGGTCTACACTCGTGTAGACGCCGCTCGCCTGCGGGAGGCCTACGCTGCGACCCATCCCCGCGCCTGACCCCAAATCTCGCCCCAGCAGCCATAGAATCGAGCCAATTCCATGGAAACCGGCGTAAAAGAGGTTGAGCTCCGCGATCTGTGGCGCCGTTACAAGGACGACGGCGACAAAACCGCGCGCGAGCGACTCGTCGTCGCCTACTCGCCGCTGGTCAAATTCGTCGCCGGCCGGCTCGGCGCCGGGCTGCCCTCGCACGTCGAGGACGCCGACCTGATCTCCTACGGCCTGATGGGCCTGATCGGCGCGATCGAGCGCTTCGAGCCCGAGCGCGGGATCAAGTTCGAGACCTTCGCGATGACCCGGATCCGCGGCGCGATCATCGACGAGCTGCGCTCGCTCGACTGGGTGCCGCGCTCGGTGCGCTCGCGCGCGCGCGAAATCGAGAGAGCGCAGTCGAAACTGGAGCACGAGCTGCAGCGGGCGCCGACCGAGGCCGAGCTGGCGGCCAAAGTCGGCCTCAGCGAAGAGGAACTGCAGACTTCGCTGCTGGAGATCGCCAACTCCTCGATCTACGCGCTCGACGAGCTCTGGACGATCTCCGACTCCTCCGGCGACTCCGTCTCTCTGCTCGACACGATCTCCGACCCGCGGGCCGAAGACCCGCAGGAGTCGCTCGCCAGCAGCGAGATCAAGGACCGGCTGACCGAGTCGATCGCCGGCCTGCCCGAGCGCGAGCAGCTCGTCGTCGCGCTCTACTACTACGAGAACCTCACCCTGCGCGAGATCGGCGAGGTCCTCGGCGTGACCGAGTCGCGGGTCTCGCAGCTGCACACGAAGGCCGTCATGCGGCTCAAAGGCTCCCTGCAGGAGACGTAGCGCCCGCTGCTAGCTTTGCGGGGTGAGCCCTGAAGGAGTCTGCGCCGTGTGCGCCCGCACGATCCTCGCCGGTGAGCGCACGCGCAGCTACATGAGCCGCGACGACGGCCCGCGGTTGGTCTGTGAGCTCTGCCGCGACCGCGCCGAGCGGCTCGGCTGGGTCGATCCGGCGGCGCCCGGGGCGAACGTCGGTCGCCGTCCGGCCGCCGCCGAGGCGCCGGAGTCCCCGCGCGGGCGGCTCGAGCGCGTCGCTCGGCCGCTTCAACGCCAGTGAAGCGGCCCGCACGGTCGCCGGGTTGACGAGGACCCTGGGCGAGCCGCACGTCTCGATCGGCGCCGCGGCGGGCTCGCCGAGCACGGTGCGCGTCACCGTCGCCTGGGAGCTCTGCTGGTACCAGTGGGGTGTCGACATGGGCGACGAGATGCGCCCCGTCTTCCAGCTCGGCAAGGGCGAGGAGATCGAGCAGCTCGACGGGCCGGCGCGCGAATGGAACGCGCGGGCGGAGGAGGGCGGCCGCCTGGCGCTCGGCGTCCCGCGGCCGGCCCAGCTCGCAACGGCGAGCCGGTCGGGTAGCGCCGTGAAGCTCGTCGTCAACGTCGACGGGGGTGCCCGCGGCAACCCCGGGCCGGCCGCGATCGGCGCCGTCGTCCAGGACGCCGACGGCGCGGTGGTCGAGGAGCGCGGCGAGCGGATCGGCGCGGCGACCAACAACGTCGCCGAGTACCGGGCGCTGCTGCTCGGGATCGAGCGAGCGGCGGAGCTGGGCGCGAGCGAGCTCGAGCTGGTCGGCGACTCGGAGCTGATCGTGCGTCAGGTCAAGGGCGAGTACAAGGTCAAGGACGCGACCCTGCGCAAGCTTCACGCCGAGGTAAAGGGTGCGCTGCGCCCCTTCGCGAGCTGGACGATCCGCCACGTTCGCCGCGAGCACAACGCCGAGGCCGACCGCCTCGTCAACGCCGCCCTCGACGGCGGCTGAGCAGCCGCTCGTCAAGCGCCCGGGCGCCCGGGCCGACCCAGAGCAGGAACAGCATCGCGACCAGCAGCGCTGGTGCCAGCGTCAGGCTCGGCACGATCTCGCCCTCGCCGACCCCGGAGGCGCCGATCGCGCCGACCATGTTGCCGGACATTGCCAGCGCCGCCAGCCGGGTCAGCAGGCCGGCCAGCAACAGCAGGCCGGCGCCGATCTCGAGCGCTCCGATCAGATAGACGAAGGCGTCGGGGGAGGGCAGGCCGTAATTCTCGAAGGAGGCGACCTCGTGCGCGTGGTCGCTGAACTTGCCGACCCCGAAGACGACGAATATCGCCCCCGCCACCCAGCGCACAGGCCCCGCCCAGCGCGCCGCCGGGACGTCGCGAGTCCCGAGCAGAGTTTCGGCGCCGCCGCCTCTCATCGACCCAACTCTAGGCCGCAATCCTTGCCGGAGTGTGACGCCCCCCGCCCAACGGATAGAATCCGCCCCATGCGGCTGTAGCTCAGCTGGCTAGAGCGTCTGCTTGCCATGCAGAAGGTCGAGGGTTCGAATCCCTTCAGCCGCTTTTTCGAGAACGCCCTGCACGTGGGCGGGTCGGGTTTGGCGTGGGAGCCCGAAACCAACTGGAACCACCCCCGCAGGTCGCCGTTATTTCAGGCACTACTGCGAATTAGTGGCTGGAATGATCTGGATGCGCAGGGATTGCACTGATTCCCACGGAACCCATTTGCATGCGCCGAGTATCGGCGGAGCGTCCGGGCGTAAGGGCATGATCCTTTGCAATGGAACCTACGAGTACCCAGCCACGTCCACTCGTGCAGTGGATAAGCCGCAATACGGCGCCGCACGGGCGTGACATTCACCCTGACAGCCCGATTGGCGCAGTTGCGACCTCGGTGGTCGGCGCCGAGCACCTGCGCTCGACCCTGGCAGCCGCCCGCAAGGACGGGCGCGGTGTACTCGTCGACACCGAGGCCTGGCGCGAGCAGTTTGAGCCCGAGGACCCTCAGCGCGCTGGCGAGTTCCGCCGTTTGGGACTCGAACTCGACCACGAGCGCAGTCTCGTGCCGAGTCGCGACGCTCTCTCCCCGGCCGACCGCTCCGAACTTCTCACCGTCCACCGCAATGCCCAGATTGCCGCGGGCGCGACGATCCTGCTCTCGCCCTACCATCGCGTCCGCGAAGAGGCGCCGCTCGGCCGCGGCCGTCGCCTCGACCTCAACCTGGCCCACGAGTTCGCCGCCCTCGCTGCCGCAACCGGAGCGACCCAGCCTGGCACCGGCAAGCCAGCGCGGAGCGTGGCCATCGGGATCGCGGTTGACGCGCAGAGACTCGACCCGGCGGTAATCGCTGAGCTGATTGCCGCCTACCGCGAGGTGCGCGCCGATCTCTTTTGGATTTGGGTCTGGGAATTCACTTCCTCTGCCGCTCAGTACGAGCGGGTTCACGCGCTGGCGAGCGGCCTGCAAGCGGCGAGCGAGACTCCCTGCCTGTTGGGCGGCATCGGCCGCCTTTGGGAGGCGGCGCTCCGCAACGAGGTTGCCGCGGCCTGCCAGGGCTGGGGCCGAGCACGGATACCTTTCTCGACTGTTGACCCACCCCCAGCCGGAAGCAGGGAGGATGATCGCCCAGGCTGGGGTGTCCACGTCTTTCACCCGGCAATCCGCGGCACCACCGGCCTCGGCCGCAAGGCCGAGGAGCCGCTGCGGCGACTCTTCGCAGAGCTTCCATGCAAATGCGGCCACCACACCGAGGGCGAGGTGCCCGAGGGTCAGCGTGATCGACACGCCCATAACCGCGCGTGTGCCGAGAAGCTCACGTCCGAAATTGCCGCGCTCGGTTTCGAGCGTGCTCGCGGCGAGCTGACCGGGATCCTCGCGGAGGCAGAAGCCCGCCGCGTCCGGCTCGAGCTCCGCAAGCTAGAGCGTGGCTGGCACGCCGCGGCGCAGACTCGACCAGCCTCGGTTCTGCCGACCCTGCCAGCCGATATCTGGCAGCGTCGAAGCGCCTAGTCCGATCGGTCCTCGTGGCGCGGCATTGCGGTGAGAGCCGCGAGTGCCGTGCGGAAGGCCCACTCGCCCATCAACTGCCCGGCGTAGATCGCTGCCGTCTCCCAGCCGATTGCGGCGGCGAGCTCGCCAGCTCCAGGCGGGCTCCCGGCGAAAACGTCCGTGTGCTCAAGGCGCTCGAAGAGGCGTATCGGCACCGCTACTTCCGCGCAGCCGAGCGGTGCGCGAGAGGCGCGCTCGAGCGGGTCGCCATGGTGCAGGGCGCGCAAGTAGGCGCGGTTCGCTGCGCCGATTCCGAGCCGTGGCTCAACGCTCGCCGCCGCGACTTCCACCCTCGCTTGGGCAGCTGCGACGCCAAGCTCCTCCAGTTCGGTGCAGACGAGGCGACGCTCGCAGATCAGGGTGATCGCGGTGTCAGGGTGAAGGCCGCGTTGGCGTGCCTGCTTGCGCAGCACCCGCAACTCGTTGGCGCCGGAGAAACTCAGGAGCTCAAGGTGATCGCCGGGTCGGCGGGGAAGCAGGCGCGTCTCCGCATGTGTCCGCCACTTGCCGGCTGCCGGAGGTAGCGGCCGAAGGCCCAGCGCGGGAGTTGGGTCTGAAGCGGGGATCAGGGTTAGTGTTGGGCGGTCGGCTCGCTGGTGGCCCATAAAATTCCTCGTTCTCCCGAACGACGGTGGGGACTTAGAGTTGCGCCCAGACGGAGCTGGCTCCGACTGCGACATTTTCGAGGCAAGGCACGGTGTTCCTGCTCAAGAGCACCTCTTACGAACGGCCTCGCCACATGGCGATTAGCGCGGCGGCCCATCACCGGTGCTCGCGCCGGCGACGGCCAGCGGGCCGAGCACAACGCTGACGACAAGTATTGACGCCCGTGTCCAACGGTCGCTTGTTCTACTCAAGGCTATCTTCGGAGAGAAACGTCCCAAGCGAGGGATACCAGCGCACGGGGAGGGACGGAGAAACCTGGGCAATCCGACCGGCAGTTGATGCCGCAGGATTAACCACATCGACCCAACGTAGTGACTGGTTGCGAAGAAGCCCGCGCTCGAAGACCTTCTCGGCCTCGACATCGAGCTCGGGCAGAGAGTAACCGAAGAAGAGGATGCGATCAGCCTCCTCAATTGCTGAACGAGCGTCATCCCAGGCCTTCTGAAGAACCTCTCCTCGCATAGATTGCTTTGCGTAGACGGGGGGCACAACGACCGGCCACAGCGTCCAGCGATGCCTTCCGGTTCCGGTCTGGCGCACGAAGCTCATTCGAGATTCAATTGCCTGACGGGTGCTCAGAAGAATGTTGCGACTGCCACCTCCGGTTTTCAAAAAATGAGCCGTAGGTCTCGTCCCGTTAAGGCGAACAGTCCAGTTCAGCGAACCATGCAACTTTAGGATTCGAATCGGCCGTGAGTGATCACACTGCTCGGCATCATGGATTCTGAGCTGACGCACGCTGCGATCAGTGGGGTAAATTAGCTCAAAGTCGCTTGAGACGGAGCCATAGCCCTGATCCAAACACCATCGCTCCCGGAGGCGAGGTCTCCTTTCGATCTCATTCTCGATCACAAGGTCGTGATTAAACGTGATAATGGTGAGATCATCAGCCCGCTTGGCTGCAGTATCGAGAAGCTTTCCCACAGGAGCGTACTTCCGCTGGGGCTCGCACAGCCAGTTGGTGGTCTCCCTCAAGACCCTGAGGTACAAGTCGACTAGATCAATGTAGGCGTTTAGCGCGACCTTGTCGTCGGGGGCCTCGCGAAAATCATATGAAACGTCCTTGAAGACCTCCTCCATCCGATATTCTCGCAACGTAGTCTGGATGGGATCGAGACCCAAGTACTGTTCGAAGTAGCTTCGAATCCATTGACTGAGGGCTATTTTTCTGGCGTCCACAGTCTCGAAGAAAGTCGTGTCGAGCGGTGGCCGTTGATCGCGGAACCGTTGCTTGTGAAAGTGCATCGCGTTCGCAAGCGTTGCCCCGGCACCCATTACCAAGCAGACATTCATTACCTCCCAATATATGACTGCGTTCGGAGGGAAACGATCTTTCCGGTTCCGGACTTGGCTCAGGTCGCTGAATCCATTTGGCGGAAGGGGCGGATATCAGTTGGACGAGGCCGATAGCGCCGCTTGTTCGCCAAGAAGGGAGGGTTACGCACCGAAGAGCTGAGCCGCGGCGGACCTAGAGCAACTTGGCTGCCGCCAGTAGTTGCTTCTGGATCTCGGGCCATTTCTCGACGAGCTCCTCGATCCGTTCCTCGCTCAGTTCCGCCGCATAGTCGTTGGCCTTTTCGACGATCTCCAGAACAGCTGCCGGCATCTCCAGGGTCTGAACCACTGCCATCGCTCCGCTCAGTCGCTCCATGCGTCCGAACGCGTGGGGGAACGTCGCCATGACCCCTCTGCGAGTCCGTACCCAAGCAGCCTGCTCACCCTGGAGGTGATCAATCAGCCGCGTGAGAGCATCGGGCTCACTATTGGGAGGCATTTCTCTAAGTTCAGTGATCACGGGGTATAGAGCCCCCAGGTAGACTCCGAAAGCGCGCCGCCTCTCACTGCGCTGAGCTTCTTTGCGCTGGTCGCTGTTGATCTTTAGCGCACCGGCGAAGCCGAGCGCGGCACCGCCAAATGCTCCAATCAGGCCAGCGGTCGCAGCGTCCATTTCCACACCTTCTCCACCGACCTCACCCCACGCCGCTTCGCCGGGGGCGATTGGCTTCCCAGACCTCGTCCATATCTACTGTCTCTAGCGCCTCTTGCATTCTTCGCAGCGCGTTGTCGGAGTAGCGATAGTGCTTCTGGGAGTCGAAATCGAAGACGTGGACGCAATCCTCGTCCTTGTCGATTCCGAGGTGGCGGCGCAGCGCTAGTGCCTTCGGCGGCGTCAGCTCCAAGCGATGGGCCAGGTCGGACTTGGAGAGGTAGTACTTGCGTTGTAGGTCGACCTCTCGCACTGCTGCTGCCTCACGCGGGTCATCCGCCGCGATGTATTCGACCGGCGCGCCGCCACCGCCTCGCGTGAAGTGGACCTTCAAGGTCGGCCCGTCCTGGGAGAACTCGGTGCCGACCTGTCCGAGGCGCGGAAATACGTTGGTGATGTCTTTGCCCTCTCGGATCCCGCGCTCGACCCGATTGACGTCACGCTCGCTGACCTGGGCTTCCTCGGAAACGTGGCCCTCCAGCGCCAGCAATCCCCTGATCTTTGCCCGCGCCTCGGCCCGTCGCCGGTTGCCTGGCTTCAACAGCTCCTCGACTTGATGGAATTGCTCGTCGATCAGAATCTGGATGTCGCGCGGCGGGGAGGTGGAGATCGGCAGCACGCGTTCAGGCAGGCTGTCGGCGAGGCGCTCTGAAAAGTTCGCCGTCAGGATCTCGTCGAAGAGGGTCACCGCGCCGCGAGCATGAACGTAAAGCAGGTCCTCGCTGACCTCGGCCAGGTAGTGCTGCTCGTCGTCGCGCAGCGCGTCTATTGCCCGCAAGATGCCTACCTCGGCCTCGGCGAGGCCGAGGTGCTGGCCAGAGAGATTGAGGCACTTCTCAAACCGATTGCGCGTCCTTTTCGTGGATCGAATACTGCAACTCCCTTCTCGAGCAGTGCGGCCTTCAGCAGCATCTCGAAACAGTGCTGGAGATGAAGGAGGACGGTCGTTTGCCGCCCGTCATCGTCGACACCGTTGAATGCGGCCGTCGCTCGCCGCAGCGATGAGATCGCCTTGTCTTTCAGCAGGCCTGAGATGCGGCGCATACGACTGCAGCCTAGCCTCGGCACCCGTTACGTACCGATCCAAAGCTGGTTCGGAGATCGTTTCGGAAACGTAGCTATTTCCCGAAACGATCTGCTAGCCTGCGCTCATGTCTTCCCGTGCCGCTCCCACGCAGCTTCGGCGACGCGCCGCACTCGCGCGGCTGGAGGCCGAAGAGCTTGCCGACGCGGTTTCCGAGCTGCGCACGGCCTCGCTCTCGAAGCCGGAGCTTGAGCGCGCGCTCAAGCGGGTGGAGGCGCTGAGCGCACGGGTCCAGAAGGCACTCGATCTGCCGGGCGGCCTGTCGGTCGCCCAGGCGGCTGAGCGGCTGGAGGTGAGCGAGCCGACGATTCGCAAGTGGCTCGCCGAGGGCTTGCTGGAGCGGGTCGAGGTCCACAAGCCGGTGGAGGTCACCCAGCGCAGCGTGATCGAGGTCGAGCGGGTGCTGGGCACGGTCCGCGAGAGCTATCCGGCGAGGCGTTGGAGCGAGGCGCTTGCCGCCTTCCTTCACGATCGCGACCTGCTGGGGCAGGAGTGGGCTCGCGAGGGCGTTGAGCAGATGCGACGCGGCGAGCTGATCGAGCGCTGAATAAGGTCCGCCGCGATGGCGGGGAAAGACTTCGCGGTGCGGGCGACGCCGACGGCAGCGGCCGCGATCGACCGACTGCGGGGCACGGCACGCAGGAGCTTCGTGGCGTTTGAGGCCGAACTGCGTAAGCAGGGCTGCGGGGTCGCCGGCTACCGGCTACTGGGCGCCGACGACGGTGGCTACTCCGAGTTCTGCAGCAAGCGGCTGGTTGACGACTGGCGAGCGATCACCACCTTCGAACCCGATGTCGCCATTGTCGTCGCAGTCGGCCGCCACGATAGCCGCGCCTTCTATGCCGAGCTTTCGAAGACGCTTGAGATCGGTGCCGCCGGACAGGGGCGCAAGGAGAAGCCGCCCTGCTGCGGGGAGAACGGCTGGCCGAGCGTCGGATCAGCGCCTCGTGGGCGATCGGCATAGCGAACTGGAACCGGCCTTCTTGATTTCGGGCTCTTCTGGCGAGAAGTGCCTGACTCGCTGCATATCCGTTCCTATCCGTGCATATCCGCGCTGAATATCCACGATCTCGCCGATCACGAAAGCCCTGCAAATGACGCTTGAGGAAGGCCGTGACTTGCCGATGACCTCGCTAATTGCCATGCACAAGGTCGAGGGTTCGAATCCCTTCAGCCGCTTTTCGCGAATCCCCTGCACGTTGGCGGGTCGGGTTCGGCGCGGGAGCCCAGAATCAACTGGAACCATCCCCGCATGTCGCCGTTATTCAGGCACTACTGCGAATTAGTGCCTGGAACCGCCGGGATGACCGGCGACCAGCATTGATTCCGCCTTGAATTGATTCCGCAGCGGCGGGATGGGGGCGGATTGGCGAGATCATGACTGAGGACCTGGGTATGGCATTTCTTTCGAGTCCGCGTCGGTGAACTCTGGGTCGGGCATCTATTTCCGGTGCGCTTATGCGGCGCGGTGGTTCGGCACGTCCGTGGCGGAAGCGGCCCGCCGCGGCGGCCCTGGCAAGGCCGGGATTCCCTTCAACGCCGGTGCAATTACGAGGATCGAGCCCGATAGATCCCGACCGGCCCGAGCCGTAACCTCGATGCGTGGCAGAGAACACAAGCCCCGGCGGCACTGGCGAGCTTGGGGAGGGTGGACCATTCACCCTCACCTTGGAGCTCAAGGCTGAGTGCTGCCCGGAGTGCGGAGAGCCGCGAGAGCCTGGGCCTTGTCCAGAGTGTGGGGTTGAGGTGGGCTCTTGCCCTGAGGTGGCGGAGATGGCCCGGGCCAGAAACCGCTCGCTTCAGGGCACCGATTCTCAGCTCGACAACCTGATCGCCTGCTTCCGTGAGCTGCCGGCCGGCAACATCGTCGTCTCGAACGATCAATTCGCGAGAGCGGTGGATGACGCCGAGCTTTTCTCACAGCTGGCAGCGATGACCGGCATCGGCAACGAGCTCGAAGTCCTAAACGTCAACGATCCCAAGGTGGTTGGCGGTGAGCTTCGTAGGGGTATGACCGCACGGGTCAGCCAGGTCGAGGAGCTCCTGCGCAGCTGTGAAGACTTGGCCCGATTCAACCCCCAAGGCCCTGCGGCGGAGCTTCGCAACATCGCTGTGGAGAGCGGCCTCTACGGCGCCCGCCTGACCAAGGCGTTCATCCAAATCTTGGTCGCCGAAACGATTCCCGCCGCCCGAGACGCGGAGGCAGAGATGCAGTCGCTGCTCGGCGGATTCCCATATGGCGAGCGCATCGGCGAGCTGCTCGCGCAGATGGAGGATTGGATCGTGCCCGACTTCGATGCTCGCGCGGCACTGATCGTTGGCCAGCCGGGCGAATACAGCGACGATCATGGTTTTCTCGATATCGAAGCGGTATTCGGCGCAATCTCCGGCCCTGAGGCGATCGAGCAGCTAGCCGAGCGAAGCCGACGTTACTTCGCCCACCTGCTCGAAGGGGAGCCGCCAGCCGACATCGCCCTCGAGAGCTTGCTGATCACCCCGGCGATCGAGATCGGCACGCTGGACCGCCCACTTTGCGCCCACCGGATTGCCGCTGGGCTCTTCGCACTCCTAGGGAGCGCGGCAGAGGTATCACCGCAGCAGGTTCAGGACCTGGTCGAGCAGACCGCCGCTGAAAGCAGGCTGGTCCTTGAGGCCAATGAACAGATCCGCCGGGGCGCGCAGCTCCTAGCGGCGGGGGAAAGGGCGGGCGTGGTGGACCAGGCCATGGCCGTGAAGGTGACCATGGACGCCTACAAGGATCTCAGCGAGACCGCCTTTCGGACCTTCGGAGGGCTGGTCGTCCAGCTCGGCCGGATCAAGCGGCGCGTCGCTCCTGCCAGCGCCTCTCAACCGCCAACCCTTGGCGCGCTCGAAACCGAGATGGCGGCCAGCGAGGAGCTGGTCGCCAGGAAGCTGGCTGACGGCTGCGATCCAGCATTGCGCAATGCCTGCGCTCACTCTCAATATCGCTGGGACGAGGACTCGCAGACGGTTCATGATATGCGCAGCGACCAGCGCTGGACGCTGGAGGAAGTGCAGGAGCGAGAGGCGCTCCTGAGCGAGGTCATCGCCGGCGCGGGTGCCGGCTACAGCTGCTACCTCGTCTCGAGTCGAGCAACCGTCGGGCCACCACAGTGGGCCGCCGGCGAGGCGAGGGATCTGTCGCGAGTTATCTCCACCGCGATCCTGTGCTCCAGAGGCATCGACGTCACCGACTTGATCGACCAAGGTCGTACGGTCGTAATCGGCGACGGTGAGCCCGATGTTCAGGGGCTGATGGGAGGCCTTGCCTCGCTCAGCGCTCTCTTGAATCGCGACGATGTCATCAGGGTCAAGCGAAGTTCCGGCGAGATCGTCGCCGAGATCGAGGTTTCGGCATTCAGAGAGTGGTCGGAGGCCGAGGAGCCCTACAAGGACCTGGCCCTCTTCGCCCCCTTCTTCAGCAATGCCATGCGGGGCCTCGACCCAGAGGAAGCCGTTGCGGCGCTGCTAGCCGTGCAGATCAATCAGGTCCTCAGGGACATACTCGACAGCTCTGACGCGGGTCAGCTCGACGCCGCAGCGATGCTCCGGGTGGGCGATCGGTTTGGCTACGTCGTCGACTCAGCGCGGGCCTACTGCTCCGAACCAGGTTTCGAGCTGCAGAGGACGTTGAAAGCTGCCGATCGCTGCCGCTCGGCGGCTTTTGCGGCGACGCGCGATCAGGCGGCTGGCCGGCGCTTCTGGAGGTCGTTCGAGACGCTGCACGAGTGGGTGCAGCAGCGCGGCGTTATCTGGCCGCCAGCGCTCAACTACTAACTGAGACCGATGAGACGCGAGGAGCAGCGCATCGTTGGGAATCTCGGTGTGATGGGCGCTCCGCCCGAGTAGGCCGTCGACAGTCAGAGCAGGTCGCGAATCTCCGCGAGGCGCTCAAGTACGTCGCCGAAGCTTGGATGGGGCCGGAAGAAGAGGCGGCGACACTCCTCTTCGTAGCCGGGCTCGACAGCGGCTCGGAGATCGTCGGGTGGGAAGAGTGCGTCGCTGTTTGTGAAGTGGAGGTCCGGCGGAGGCCGATAGCTGCGCGGGAAGAAGGTACGGCTCTTCTCGTCGTAGTCGACCTTGATCTCGTCGTACTCGTCCGACGCCAGCATCGCTGTGACCTCGGGGCGGCCGGCGAGGACGTAGAGGTCTGCGTAGTGGCGTACGTCGCGGCCCAGCGGGGCATCATCTTGCTTGAGTTGCTCGACCTTGCCGTGGATGGCGAAGAGCTTCTCGACGAACGTGCGCCGGAAGTGCAGGAGGGTCATCTTGAAGGGTTGGAGCCCTTCAACATGAAGCTCATCGGCGGCTCCTTGCGTGGACAGGAGCCTGCCGACGATTGAGGAGATTTCCACGGCCGTGGTTGGCTGCTTGCCGCTCTGGATGCCGGGCTCGAGACGGACAGTCGGCGGAAAGCCCTCAACCTCCGGGAAGTGCGAGCGATAGAGAAAGGCGTCCATGCGTCCGCGCCCGCCGATCGTCTTGGAGTCGGCGCGGACGAACCCGAGCCCAGGTATGGCGGCGACATCGCGATTCAGCCTTTTCATCGCCCGGTTGATCGTTCGTTCGTTCCGCAGCGGCGGCTCGACCGCGGGGTCGACGAAGAGGTCTATGTCCTCGGAGAATCGGTCGAGCAGATCCCAGCCCTTCGAGAGGCTTGTGCCGCCCTTGAAGATGGCCCGCTCGCCCAGCGTCGTGGCGATCGTTCGCAGGATCTCCGTGATCCAGTAGTCCTTCTCGACGAAGGCCTCGGGCAACTCGGACTCCGTTGCTGGCGGCAAGGAAGGCGGCGAAGTCAGGGTGCTCGGCGAGCCTCATCGGGCCTGCCATTCGCGTGCGTTGGGCAGTGCGGCCAACACGCCGAAGTCGAACCTGCTGATTGGGTTGAGGCTCTGTCGCAAATCCTTAAGCGCAGCGGCGGGAGCACCCGCCTGCTCCCCGAGCGCGCCGAGCATGGCGCGGACCCGCGGGGGCTCCGAGAGGGCCGCCCTGGCAAGCCGCCTGAAGCGCGCCCGGTCGGAGAGCATCGAAACGAGGCGCCGCATGGTTTCCTGCGGAGATAGATCGCTATAGCGCGCCCGGTCACGAAGTAGCTCGAGCAATGCGCCGTCGGGGGCGTCGAGTTCGAAGCGGGAGGCCGGGCGACGCGTGTGCACGGTGGCGTTTCGAAGCGCGCCGGGCGCGGCGGCGGCGGGCGTCGCGAACTCGGCGTGGGCCGGATTCTGCGTCGAAAACCCCAACACGTTCCCGGCACTCAGCCTGGTTGGATGAAGCGGCGCATTCAGCGTGTGACCGACCGCTGCGCTCGCACTTGGTACGGAAGGGCCGATAACCGTCTGCTTGGGGCGGTAATAGAGGCCCTTGCGCAGGCGCTGCAACTCACCCTGGCTCGCCAGTCGCGAAAGCGCATGGGCGACTGCGGTTGCTGGCAGATCGCGAAAGTCCGAGAGCGACCAATAGCGCTCACCCCCGGTGCGCACCCGCTCGTAGACGCGAGTGGCCGTGCTGTTGGGGCTGCGTCCCCGGCCGCGTGCGCTTCGTGGCTGCTTTGGCATGGTGCCAGTCTAGCCTATCTGGCAAGTTTTTCTGTTGTAGAACTTGCCAGATAGTGTCGCGCCTACTCATGTGGGCGGCGATTGGAACCGCCACTGCCGATTTCAGGCACTTCTGGCGAGAAGTGCCTGACTCGCGGCATATCCGTGCCTATCTGTTCGTATCCGCGCTGAATATCCACGATCTCGCCAATTACGAAAGCCCTGCAAATGGCGCATGAGCGACGGCTGCCGATTGTTGATGACCTGTGTAGTTGCCATGCAGAAGGTCGAGGGTTCGAATCCCTTCAGCCGCTTCACGAAAAGCCCCGCTCAGCAGCAGCGAACCGGCCACGATGCTGTGCCACAGCAGGAACACGCGTACAGCACCGTGCTACACTTGCCTTGTGCCGACCACCCGCCCTCGCCACACGATCACCGAGACTCCGCCCGTCCAGGTGGCGCTCGACGAATTGCGGGCCAAGCTCGGTGAAGGCGAGCGGATCGACTTCGCCGAACTCGTGACGCTCGGTGCCGAAGTCAAGGCGCGCCGTATGACCGATCCGAGCGAGGAGGCGAGCCGGGCTCGAGAGGACATCGCCGAATGGATTCGCACCGGCAACGGCCCCAAGGTCGACGTCAAGGCAGCCGACGATGTGAAGCGCCTGGGACTTGTCGCCAACTACGGCGAGTAGCGTGCTGCTGCTCGACAACTCGGCTTGGTCGCGGCTGCTGATGGGGGCAGTTCCGAAGGAGCAAGCCGAGACGATCATCGGGCAGATGAGCGAAGAACAGATCGTGACCTGCGTGCCGTTTCTGCTTGAGGCTGGCTTCTCCGCTCGCTCGGCGGGCGACCACCTTCAGATCATGGATCGGCTAGGCCGATTGCCGCACGTCGCAGTCGACGACGCGGTGGAAAGCAGCGCTCTGGAGGCACAGCGAGAGCTCGCAGCCGTCGGCCACCATCGCCTCGCCCCAGCCGATGTCCTGATCGCCGCCTGCGCGCACGAGGCCGGCGCGGGTGTTCTGCACTACGACCGCGACTACGACCTGATCGCCGAGCACACGAGCCTCAGCTTTGAGAGCGTCTGGCTCGCCCCAGCCGGAACCCTGTGATTGCTCGGCCAATCAAACCGGCCTCCGCGATTTCGGGAACTCCTGGCGAGAAGCTCGCCGGCGACGCAGCAAGGTGGCTGCCGGAGGCCGCCCGGCCGCCTTATCTGTGCGTGGCGATGCCGGTCTGCGTCCCCGTGCACGTGCCCTTGAACTCGGGCTGACCGGGGAACTTGACGCTGAAGGAGAAGGTCACGAACACCGTGACGACCACCTTGATTGGTGACCTGAATTTCCCCAGCACGACCGTCCTCATGGTTCCCGTGCCAGCGCCGCCGGCGAGCGAAGGATGGGTCGTTCGGTCCAACCCGAAGCGGCCACGATCGATCGGGATCGGGGACTTTTCCAGTACGGCGAACCCGCCCGGCATCTGATCGCCGATGCAGTGGTTGGGCAGGAAGGCACTCATCCTGACCTGCACCCCCCGGCGCTTGCCGACCTGCACCACCTTGGCTTCGGTTTCGTGGACCTCGACGCTGCCGTTTTCCGGCTGCCCCACGGTCTGCCCGAAGTAGATGCCGAGACTGGGAGCGACTCCCTTCCTGGGTGCGAAGTAGGCGACGAAAGCGATCTTCTGGACGCCGTCGCAGCCGGCTTCGGTCGTTGCCTCGCCCTTGGCCTTGGAGAGCAGGATCGTTCCCGTCACCTTCGTCGCCGACCGAAACCTGCCGAAAACCTTGACCCTCATGCTTCCCTCGACGCCACTGGGAACGGTGCGGACCAGAGAGAACGTGGCGTCCGCCCTGAGGTGCGGCGGGGGGCCGAGCGCGCCGCTCGACTTGCCGACGACCGTCTTCGTCGTGCTCAGCGTGATCCCGGTCGGGCTGGGGCACTCGACTTCGATCCCCATATCCAACCCGACCGTCAGGATCCCGCCCCGCCTGATCACCCTCACGCCAGACGTCAGAAGATCACCGTGCTGGGAGGTCGTGCCGTCATACCAGCCGATCTTGGGGACGACGGGCTTCTTCGCGACGGCAACGTCCGTGCCAGCCACCCCGGCCAGCAGCAGTACCAACATCAAGCTCAATGCCCCGCGCTTCATTCGGAACTGATCCTAATCCCCTTCGACTCGTGCAGGCGGGTGCATCGAGGGTCAGCCGTTCCGCTACGGCCCCGCCGGGCCTTCTCCAGGCGCCCCCGCAGCGGGCGTACCGAGATTGAGCCCGTCGGCTTCGGTGATCGGGGCGCCGCGGTAGCAGGCGACGGTGTAGGGGAAGTCGAGGGTCATGACGTAGTGGTACATCTGCCGCTTCTCGCCATTCCACTCGACCGTGCTGGTGCGCCCGTGGCAGGCATCGAGGTCGGCGCTGGAGAGCATCGTCCCCTCGGAGTCGCGTTCGACGTAGATCCCGAAGCCGTCGAGCGCCCAGCCCAGCAGCGCCGAGTGCGATTCGTCGGAGTCCTTGTAGAGGCAGGTCGAGAGCCCGTGGTAGTGGTATTGGCCGGTTACCTCGGGATGGGCGTCGCAGTGGTCCTGAATCTCCGTCGCGACGGCGTCGCGCCCGCCCGCGTCGAACGGGCTGTAAAGCGCGACGCCGTTCTTCATCACCCCGATGGTGCCGCCCACGCAACTCGGATCGTCGGCTCGCTTCGGGTTCGCGGGCAGGCTCGCCTTCAGCTCGTAGCCGGATATCGAGTTCGGGTTGCGGTCGTATTCGTAGGCCGGGTCGGATTCTTCGACCGGGAAGGTGCCGGTCGTCTGCGGCGGCAGGCCGTTGCCTTCGAGGTCCCGCTCGGAGCCCGAGACCTGCTGGGTGAATTCGGAGTCCCAGTGGACGCGCCCTTCGACGTAGATCTTCTTGCTCAGGTTCCAGGTCCCGGCTTCGGCGTCGATCCACGGACCCTGCTCGAAGGCGCCGCCGCCGTTGAAGTCGGTGACACAGGAGTAGACGTAGCCGCTCTCGGGGGCGTTGGTCGTGTACATGTCGTCGCCGAGGGGGAGCTTGTGGACGTTGATCGGGGTTGCCTTGAAGCGGGAGGCTTCGCTCGTTTCCGCCGCGTCCGCGGCGCGAGTCGTGCTCTCACCGTCACCGTCACCGCCTCCGCCGCCGCAACCGCCGAGAGCCGACAACGCGACCAGCAGGGCCAGGGCGAGCACCGTCCGCTGACCCAACCTCGTGCGCATGTGGATCTCCTGTTCACGCAAGGTCCGACCACCCTAGGTGGACATTCGGATCGACCGTCCACTCACGGGTGCGGCCCCGCGCGCGAGATCACCGCCACAGCTCGCGGCGCAGCAGCGCGTTGCCGCGCTCGAGCTGCTCGATCGTGGCGCTGGAGACCGAGCGCGTCCCGGGTGTCGCGATTGACCCGGGCCTGGATCTCCCGGTGCGACTTGCCGGTGCGGCGGGCGACGTCGGCGACCAGGCGCCTGCGCTCGCCGCGCAGCCGCTCCCGGGTCGCGTAGGCCGACTCCCGCTCGGGTTCGCGGTCCTCCGGCGCGGCTTCGGGCCGGGCCGGGGCGGTCGCCTTCTTCGCCGCCGGCTCGGGGTCGTCGGTCGGGAAGAGCTGCAGCGTGGTCTCGCTCATGATCGCCTCGTCCAGCTCGGCGTCGCCCGAGCTCAGGGCGGCGAAGCCGTCGCCCGGCTCGCCCCGCTCCGGATCGGGGTCGTCGAACTCCTCGCCCTCGTCCTCCTCGGCGTCCGGCGAGAGGTCGAGCGCGTGACGGCGCTCCAGCTCGATCTCGTGGGCGAGCGCCTTCAGCCGCGGGTCGGCCGGCATCAGCAGGTAGCTCATCTGGCGGCGCGGCCTCGGGGTGGTGCGGATGAAGCGACCGACCACCTGGCGGAAGAAGAGCTCGGTCCGGGCCGCCGTCGCGTAGACGCCGACCCGCAGGCGGGGGATGTCGACTCCCTCGGAGACCATCAGGACCGAGACCAGCCAGCGTCGATCGGAGGAGGCGAACTCGGCGATGCGCCGGCTGGCGCCGGGCTCGTCGCTCATCACCAGCTCGGGCCGCTCCCCCGAGACCGACCCGAGCCGCGCCGCGATCGCCCGCGCGTGGTCCTGGTCGGAGGCGATCACCAGGCCGCCCGCGTCGGGGTGCCCGTCGGCGCGCACCTCGCTCAGCCGGGCATCGCCGTCGCGCAGCACCTCGCCCATCCACTCGCCGTCCGGGCTGAGCGCCGTCCGCAGGCGCCGGGCCGACTCCGCCGCCGGCAGGGCGAGGTCGAAGTCGGCGCTGCGCAGCCGGCCGTCCGAGACCCACTCCATCTCGCCGTCGTACGGCAGGAAGGTGATCGGGCGGCAGACCCGGTCGACCAGCGCCTGCGGGTAGCCGTAGACGTAGTCGGCCCGGCTGAGGCCGTCCTCGTCGTAGGTGACCCAGGGAATCGCCGAGTTGTCGGAGCGGAAGGGCGTGCCGGAGAGCAGCAGCCGGAAGCGGGCGCCGTCGAAGGCCTTGCGGGTCTGCAGGCCCCAGGCGGCCTGGTCGCCCATGTGGTGCGGCTCGTCGGCGATCAGCAGGGTCGGCCGGCGGCCGGCGGCCAGCCGGTGCGTATCCGGCCCGGCCGCGATCGTCTGGTAGGTGACGGCGACGCCGTGGAAGTCGGCCGACTCCGGCCCGTCCGAGTTTGGCCTGTTCGGCTCGAGGTCGATGCCGTAGCGGCCCGCGTCGGCGGCCCACTGGCGGCAGATGTGGGTGGTCGGGCCGGCGACGACGACCCGCGAGACGAACCCGGCGCTCAGCATCCGGTGGGCGATGTGCAGGCCGAAGGTGGTCTTGCCGGCCGCCGGCGTGGCCGAGGCCAGGAAGCTGTCGGCCGAGTGCGCCCGCACGGCCGCGGTCGCCTCCTCCTGCCAGGAGCGGAGGGGTCGGCCATCGGGCCAATCCGGGAGCGATCGGGCACGCGCCCTGCCGCCGATCAGGTGCTGAGAGGCGTCGTACAAGGGCGGGCAACAATAGGGTCGCCCGCGGTCGGAGGTCAGTCCCGCTTGGGCGACCTTTCTGCTCGGGTCTGGAGCTTCAGCACCGCGACGGAGTGAACGACACGCGCAATCAGGTGAGCGTTTGCTCGAACTTCACCTCGCACATGTCCACCGATGCGCGCGTGCCGGGCGTCTCCGACGAATCCATCGCGCTGAACACTTTGGCTCCCGCCTCCATGTCCTCGGCGCTCGCGAAGTATTGAAGGACCAGGGCGGTTTCCTGATCACCATCGGACAAGACCTTGAGCCCCGTGGCGGGCACACCGGGGGGTGGTCCATCGGACTCCTCGATGCGAGCAAGAAGCTCTTGCATCCGCTCGGCAGATACGTCGGTGAACCTGACGGCACGCACGTACATGATCGGCACCCTCCTCGATTTGTCGTGGACACCGACCATAGTCGGTTCCCCTGGATTGTGGGCCGATTTGCAGATTCCAGAGAGGTCGGCCGCGGCAGTGGGCACCCCCGGCACGGCTCACGGCTGAGGCCGCCGAGCCCCCGCTAGGCTCTGTCCTTCGGCGCCTTGGCGGAGTGGCTACGCAGCGGCCTGCAAAGCCGTTTACACCGGTTCGATTCCGGTAGGCGCCTCTGGAAAGACCCCGCAAAAGCGGGGTTTTCGTTTTCTTGTCGAGGAAACCGGGTCCCGAGCCTGTCCCGAAACGCGCCTTGCCGGGGACACCGGGTGCTGGTCTAAACTCTCGATATGGCCACGCGAGACCGTGTAATCCACGTGCCCCCCGATGCCTACGGCCGCTTGGAGCGCGAGGCGGGGCGACGCGGCGTGCCACCGGATGCCCTAGCCAAGAAGATGTTCGAAGATCTTGCGCCAACGGAGTTCGACTGGCAGAGCGCAATGGCCGAGCTGGCGGCGATCCGTGGCCGTATGCGCGGTGGCGGTGACGATGCCGTCGCGATTGTGCGCAAGGGCCGCGAAGAGCTTGAGCGTCGCGGGCTTTGACGGTAGTCCTCGATTCGAACGTCGTCGTCGCGCTCGTCACGAAGGACGACCGCGCCCCCGCAGTTGCTCACAAGATGGAAGAGCTGGCCGAAGCTGGCGAGGTTCTGCACGCCCCGTCATTGCTGAGGTACGAGGTCGCGAACGCGCTGACGCGGAAGGTGGTTGCCGGCGAGCTTGAATCCGCCGACGCCCGCCGCGCCTGGCACGAGATAGCTGCGATGCCGATTCTGCTCCACGGCCTCGATGACGGACCCAGGGCAATCGAGATCGCGCGACAGCTGCGTCGCGAGAGCGCCTACGACGCCTCTTACGTCGCCCTAGCACAGGAGCTTGGCGCAGAGCTGCTGACCTTGGACGGACCCCTCGCGCGCAACGCGGCAGGTACCGATCTTCCCGTTCGTCTCATCGGGACGAAGTAGCTCCGGCTCCTGAGGATCGCGCCTGACGGTGGCACAGAGGGTGGCCCGGATCCACGATTCCGCTTGAACAAGCCGATTGCGGCGCTCGCAAACACACCTGCAAAGCGGTTTACACCGGCTCGATTTCGGTAGGCGCCTCTGGCCTTGGCAGGCGGCTTGCCAGAGCTGCTTGCGGCGGCGTCTCTGTTCGGTTGATCCGGTTGCGAACCGATGCGACTGGCACCCGATTGGCACCCGAAGTGACCGGCGTCACTGGGGGAGCACTAGAACCGATGCGGGGGAAACGTTTCCGCCGCTGCCGGGGCTACCGTCGCGCAGGCGATGAAGGGCACGCTCAACCAGAAGAAGGCGACCAAGTTGTTGAAGGAAAACGGCTGGACGCGAGCTCGCGGCGGAAAGCACCAGGTCAAGATGGCCAAGGCGGGGCACCGCCCGATCACGCTTCCGCAGCACAAGGGCCGCGACTACCAGCCCGGCCTGACCAGCGCGATTCTCAAACAGGCGGGGCTACAATGAGGGAGATTCAGCTATGGAGTTAACCGCTCGCATCCACATCGAGGAAGGCAGCTACTGGGCCGATGTCCCAGAGCTTCCCGGCTGCTTCGCCTCCGGCGACACCCTGGACGAGCTTTTCGAGTCCCTCCAAGAGGGCGTTGCGCTCTATCTCGCCGACGAGGGCGAGCAGGGTGGTCCGCTGCACGTCGCGACCGCGACCCTGACTGATCGGCCTCTGACGGCGGCGTAGGGCAACTTTTCGTAGGCCGAGCGCGCAGTGGGCGACGCACCGAGCAGAACGCCCCCGGCTGCCGTAAGACGCCAACTTCGCCAAGAAGTGGGATTCGGTTGTCCGGTCGCGGGCTGCGGCAGTCCGTATCTGACCTGGCATCACTTCGATCCACCCTGGGCAGAGCGAGCGCAACACGACCCCACTGGCATGATCGCGCTTTGCTTGGAGCACCACAGCCAAGCTGACGCCGGGGCGTTCACCGCAGACCAGCTTCGAGCATTCAAGGTTGAAGGCCAACAGCATGCGGACGAGATCCGGGGACGCTTCAACTGGATGCGACAGCAAATGCTCGCCGTGGTTGGGGGGGAACTTCTACCTAGAGACGCCAATCATGGTGCAGGTCAAGGACCAGCCTGTCATCTGGTGGAGCCGTGATCCCGAGGGGTTCTTGTTGCTCAACGTCCAAATGCTTTCGGCATCTGGTAAGCCCAGGGCGAAGATTGTTGAGAATGACTGGATCTCGGCTGGAGCCGAGGCAGATATCGAGTGCCCTCCGTCAGGCCGCCGTCTGCGCGTCGACTACCCCAACGGCGACCAACTCTGCGTGGAGTTCAAGGACATCGAGTCAGGCGAGGGATGATGGACGGCCGTGTGGGTCTTCTTCTTTCTCGATGTGCTGGCTACGCCGCATAGCCGACCTACCCGCGATTGAAGCACCGCCTCACCGGCCGTCAACTCCTCCGGGGGGTCGGGCGCGCAGCGCCCCTGACTGCCGGTGCCCCGGCGCTGTGCTGCAAGTAGGTCGGCAGGGGCGGGGAGGTCGGGGTTCCCGGCCGCCTGGACCCGGTTCGTGACGGCTCAACGCCGTCACGACCCTGGATCTGCAAACCCTCGTCGATGATTGGCTTTCGGAAGGTCACGCACCTTCCACGATCCGCAACGCGCTCAAGCCGCTCCAAGCGATCTACCGGCGGGCGCGCTCGCGCGAAGGTGTGCCGGTCAACCCGACCCACGACCTCGAACTTCCGATGCCCGACCCTGGCGAGGTCGAGATCGTGTCGCCGGAGACGGCGGCGCGGTTGATCGCAGCGCTGCCTACTGGGGATCGGCCCGCATGGGCAACGGCGCTCTACGCGGGGCTGCGGTACGGGGAGCTGCGGGCGCTGCGCTGGGGCGCAGTCGATCTCGACGCGGGAACGATCCGAGTGCGCGAGTCGTGGGATCCGTTGGAGGGTTCGATTGCTCCCAAGACCCGCACGTCTCAGCGCACGACGCCGATGCCTGGCGTCCTGCGCGGGCTGTTGGCCGACAGGTGTGAGCGTGGGGGAGAGCTTGCCGACAACCGGCTGGTTTTCGTCGACGCGCGCGGCGCACCGTTTCACGCCGCGAGCCTTTACGGCCACCTGATGCCGGGTACGGAGATCGAGGCGGCCGCTTTGCTTGATCGGTTCCTTGGCGCGTAGACGGAGCCTTCACGCGGGTGCGGTCAATAAGCTGCGGTCATGGCGGATGCAACTGAGCGGGCCGATCCAGACTTGGAGAAACGACTGGCCGCCATCGAGTTTGCCCGTGGGAGCATCGCCCACCTTGCGCCGGATCGGAACCTTGCCGATGAGCTGATCGCAGATCGGCGGGCCGAGCAAGTAGCGCCGGATGCATCGCGGCGTAGCGGCGATGACCGATGAGCCGAAAGCGCGACATCAAGCAGTTCCGGCAGGCGTGCAAGGAGGCGGGTCTGACTGTGCGCGAGCGCCACGAGGCGAGTGAGGCCCTTCACGCTGAAAAGCAGTCTGGGAACGTGCAGCGAGACATGAGCTATGGAGAACTTCTGGACTGGCTGCGACAATGGAGGGGCTAATGGCAACCGCAGTGAAACTTGATGCTTCGCCACGCAATGTGCTGCGCTCCATGCGCGGGTCGATTGTCGATGCTCGGATCGCCTATCCAAAGGTTCTTCACGTTGAGATCAAGGACTCCGCTGGAGAGCTATGGCAACTCGCGACTCAGGATGCCGAGTGGTCGCCATCCGATCCCGCTGAGCTGATCGGACGCTCGGTTGACGATGCGGATATCGATGCGGAGACCGGCGAGTTGCGCTGCAAGCTCTCTGATGGCTCGGTGCTTGACGTTAAGCCCGCTGCGCAGGAGGCAGAAGACGATCCGCCGAATTGGGAGCTGATCACGCCGGGGGGCATCGTCCTGGAGTTTGGCCCTGGGGTCCGTTGGCAGATCGGCAGTGCCGACAGCCCGGCGTCTTTTCGTGCTTGACGGTGGCACAGACGGTGGCGCGGTTCCGCGGAACCGCTTGAGCAAGCCGAATGCGCCGAGTGTAAACGTACCTGCAAAGCCGTTTACACCGGTTCGATTCCGGTAGGCGCCTTGTCAGTGGACTTGGAATTCGCCGTTGAGGAGGAACTTTTCAGGAGAGTGAGCGCTGTCGGGCGGGCGGATCCATGGCGTTTGGCCGGTCGTTGAGATCGGCGAATTGGACCGCTCTCCTCGTCCATGTCCGCCTTGGCTCGCCGCGCCACTGCCTGGCCAGGAAGCACATCGCGAAGCAATGGGTCAGGTCGCCGTTGGGGTAGAGGGTCATGTGAAAATCGGCCTCGGAAAGGCAGCCAAAGGGAATTAGAGCGCTGGGGGAGACATGCACGCCGACCTCCTCGAGCAGCTCGTCGACGGCGGTTTTCGCGAAGCTGCCACCGACCTCCGCCGAACCGGCGGGCAGGCACCAGAGGCCCGAGTCGCGGCGTCTCGTCAACAGCACTCGGTCGTCCTCCTCGAGCAGGGCGACCATCGCGCCCGGCATCAGCACCAGCTCGGAGCCGATCTTCTGTCGCAAGCGCCAGAGGTATGAACCGACGAAGGCCACGCGGGGAGCATCTCAGGCTGAAGATGGCCTGCATCTGTCAGGCTGAAAAACCGTGAGCGCCGCTACCGCGATTGAGCCTGCCGCCGCCGCGAACGAGCGGGTACCGGTGGATCAGGTGATCGTGCTCTTCGGGGCGAGTGGGGATCTGGCGAAGCGGAAATTGCTGCCGGGGATGTTCCACCTCGCCCAGGTCGGGTTGATGCCGGAGCGCTTCCGCATCCTCGGCGCGGCGCGGCGCGACATCGGCGAGGAGGAGTTCCGCGAGCTCGCCCGCGACTCGGTCGAGGCGTCGGGCCGCAGGCCGCCCGACGCGGACGCCGAGGCCTCGCACCGCTTCCTCGGCTCGCTGCGCTTCGTCGGCGTCGGCGACGGGCTCGAGGCCCTCGCCGCGGCGTCGCCGAGGCGCCGGGGGAGCTCGGCGAGGCCGCCCGCGTCCTGCTCTACCTCTCGCTGCCGCCGCGGGCGGCCGGGGCGACGATCGAGGGGCTCGCCAGCGAGTCGGCCTCGGCGAGGGCGCCCGGGTGATCACCGAGAAGCCGTTCGGCCTCGACCTCGACTCGGCGCGGAGAGCTCAACTCGCTGCCTGCGCTCGGTCTTCCGAGGAGGCGATCTTCCGCATCGACCACTACCTCGGCCGCGAGGCAGTGCAGAACCTGCTCGCCGTGCGCTTCGCCAACGGCATGTTCGAGCCGGTCTGGAACCGCAACCACATCGACCACGTCCAGATCGACGTCCCCGAGACGCTCTCGATCGAGATGCGGGCAGCTTCTACGAGGAAACCGGCGCCTTCCGCGACATGGTCGTCACCCACCTCTTCCAGGTGCTCGGCTTCGTCGCGATGGAGCCGCCGACCTCGCTCGACGCCGCGGCGCTGGGCGGCGGAGCGCGAGAAGGTCTTCGACTCGATGTCGCCACTGCGACCCGACCGGCGTCGTCCGCGGCCAGTACGCGGGCTACCGCGAGGAAGACGGTGTCGACCGCGCGACTCCGACACCGAGACCTTCGTCGCGATCAGGGCCATCGTCGACAACTGGCGCTGGGAGGGCGTCCCCTTCTACCTGCGCTCCGGCAAGCGGCTGGCCGAGGACCGCCACCTGCTGACCGTCGCCTTCAAGCAGCCGCCGCGGCGCATGTTCCCGCTCGACTGCGACGAGATCGCCGAGTCCTTCGGCCGCGACCACCTCACCTTCGAGCTCGGCGAGCCCGGCAGCATCTCCGCCTCCTTCCTCGCCAAGCTGCCGGGGCCGACGATCCAGCTCGGCGAGGCCCACATGCGCTTCGACTACGCCGACAACTTCGGCGGCGGCGACAACGCCCTCGACCCCTACGAGCGCCTGATCCACGACGTGATGCTCGGCGACCGCACGCTGTTCACCACCTCGGCGGCGATCGAGCGGCTCTGGGAGGTCTCCGAGCCACTGCTCGCCCGAGCCGCCGCCGGTGATCGCCTACGAGCCGGGCACCTGGGGCCCGGCGGCGCCGACCGCTGATCGCGCCGCGCCGCTGGCACCTGCCCAGCGACCACGTCGACTGAGCCACGGAAAAGGGCCCCGATTAGGGGCCCTTTGGTTCCGAAGGACGTACCACCAGATAGATCACGTAACTGGCTCGTCGGTCCTCAAACTCTTGAAGCTTTGGCGCTCTTCTGTCGCGACCGCTATTTGAGAAACACCGCGGTGGCTGGAAAGTTGCACTAACTGGATCGACTTCCCGGCCGCGGGACTTGAGTCCGATCTCCCTCGCCCCGCTGCTAGATTCAGAATCCCGCTGGGGCGCATAGCTCAGTTGGGAGAGCGCCAGCTCGACAAGCTGGAGGTCACAGGTTCGAGCCCTGTTGCGCCCATCTCATCGCCGGCAGCGCACCCGTGCGATCGTCGCGTGGGCGTCGCTTCCTTCGCCGCGCACCTTGATCCTCAGCCGGCAGCTGGCGCGCCCGCCGTGGAGGACGAATCGGCAGACGACCTTGTGGGCGGAGCTTCGGCTGCAACCGCCGAAGCTGAGCGCCTGGATGTTGCGGTGCTGGCGAACAAATCGCCGCGCCTTGTGCTTTGCGGCTCGCCGCGCCGCAGGCTTGCTCAGTTTGGGCGGCGCCATTGGCTCGGTCGTGATCGGCGGGGGCCCGCTGCTGGTCGAGCAGGGGCAGGGAAGATCCTCGCAGGCAACGCCGTCGCTATCCCCGTCGAGGCGGTAGGGATCTCCGGGGAGCAGATTTCTCTGCGCTTCCGCCTGGTTCGAGAAGTCAGCGCAGTCAAGATCGGCCGCGGAGGCTCCCGACGGCGCTAGCGCAAACAGCGCGACCACCCCAACCATCGACAGCAGCAGTACCTTCCAGTCTCGCATCGTGCCCTTTCCTCGATTCGATCGGTCGCGAGGAAGCTAAGGCACTAGTCAAGATATTCATTGCATACCGTTGCGTTTATCCCGAAGGGAGCAATCGATGGCCTTCCGCCTATTGCGCGCCGAGGACGCCTTCTGGCGCGAGTCGAATCAGATGCGGGTGCTGAACACGGACCTCGCCAGGCAGGTTGAGGCGGGCACGATGGGGGCGCGGCTCTGGCGGTTGCGGCCGGGGCAGGCCTCGACGAGGCACAAGCACCAGAGCGAGGAGGAGCTCTACGTGCTGCTCGAGGGCAGGGGGCGGATCAGGATCGGCGACGAGGTGCTCGAGCTCGGGCCGCTCGACACGCTGCTGGTCGAGGCCGGCACGGTGCGCCAGGTCTTCAACGACACCGGTGAGGAGGCGCTCTGGCTGGTCGTCGGTGCGCCGCCGGAAGCGGCGAACACGCTCGAGATGAGCGAGGAGAGGTTGCGCGAGCTCTATCCAGAGGGGCCGCGCGCGTTGCCGCCGGAGCTGGGCGGGGGCGAGTTCACGCCGCCGGACTGAGCCCGAAGTGATCTAGGCTCGCCGCCTTGTGATCGCTACCTATGCGGCTGTCTTTGCGGTCTGCGGCGCCTCGCTTGCGATCGGGCAGGCGGCGCTGGCGCTCTGCGGCGTGAGGCGCTGGTCCTGGCTCGCGCCCGCGGTTGGATTGGCGCTGCTCTGCGCGATCTGCTGGGCCACCGTGCGGCTGCCCGGCGACGGGACGTTCGCGGCGGTCGCGATCCTCGTCCTCTCCGTGGCTGCCGCCCTCTGGCTGCGCGGCCGGGTCGAGGGGTGGGTAGGGGCGCTGCGCGCCGGGGCGCCGGTCGCCATCGTCGCCCTGCTCGCCGCTTCGCTCCCCTTTGCGGTCGAAGGCCACTTCGGCATCCTCGGCACCGGCTTCAACCCGGACATGTCGCAGCACCTGCTGGCGACCGATCGCCTCGCCCACGGCGAGGGCTCGCAGTTGCTGCACCAGGGTTACCCGCTCGGCCCGCACGCGGTCGTCATCGCTCTGAACAAGGGCCTCGGGATCGGCCTCGTCCAGTCCTTCACTGGGCTCACGATCGCTGCCGCGATCCTCGCCCCACTGACGGCCCTTGCCGCGTTTGCCGGCCAGCCTCCAATCCGTCGCACCGCCGCCGCCCTGCTCGTCGGCCTCCCGTACCTGGTCGCCTCTTACTTCGCCCAAGGCGCCTTCAAGGAGGTGATCCAAGCCCTCTTCGTCCTAGCCTTCGTCCTAGCTCTGCGCGAGAGCACCCGCGCCTGGCGTCAGCTCCCCCTGAGATTCGTCCCGGCCGCCCTGATCGCGATCGGCTCCGTCTACGCCTACAGCTTCCCCGGCCTGATCTGGCTTGGGGCAATAACCGTGATCTGGGCTTTGGTCGCGTGGTCCCGGTTGGGAGGTGAAGGCGACTCTGCCGCGGGTGGCCGGGTAGGGGGGACCGCCCCCGAGGACGCTTCAGCGACCGCAGGGGGTGGTGGGTCCCCTACCCCGACAGGACCCGCGGCCCTGCGAGCAATGTCCCTAGCCGTCCTGGTGTTCGCCATAGGCGCCCTCCCCGAGCTGGGCCGGATGATCGACTTCCACAGCTTCGAGACCTTCGACCCCAATGGCCCCGGTCTCGGCAACCTCTTCGGCCAGATCTCGCCCTTCACCGCGCTCGGCATCTGGCCATCCGGCGACTTCCGCCTCGCGCCCGGCGACGGCGCCGTCCCCGCCTTCGCCTATTACCTCGGTGCAGCCTTCGCCGTGTCCCTGTTCCTCCTTGGTGTCCGGCGCGCTTGGCGTGGTGGAGAGCGAGCTCTGCTCGCCGGCGTCGGGGCTGTCGCGCTCCTCTATCTCGCGGCCCGCGTTGGCGGTACGCCCTACACCTCGGCCAAGGCGCTGGAGATAGCGGCGCCCCTCCTGACCCTCGCCATCCTGCTCCCGCAGCGCCGGCGAGCCAATTCCAGCACGTCTCCCGCGGGTGGCGAAGGGTTGGGGGGGTCCCCGGCGCAGCGGCGTCCGTTTTTCGCCCCAAAGACATTCTCGGACGGCCTCAAAACGCCGTGGCGAAAAACCCAGCAAGCGGGGGACCCCCCCAACCCCTCGACAGGACCCGCGGTCGGGAGCTTGGTGTATCTGCTTGCCGCTGGCGCGTGTTCGCTGTTGGCGCTGGCAAACGCGCCCGTCGGCCCGACGTCCTACGCGCCGGCCCTGACCGGGCTGCGCCCGCTGCTCGCGTCCGGCTCGACCCTCGTCCTCGCCCCCGACAAGCTGCTCGCCGACGAACAGGGCACGCGCTACATCGCCTGGGAGCTGCGCGGCGGCCGCGTCTGCATCGAACCGGCGAGCACGGCGGGGGGGCGGGCGCCGACCGGGATCCGCTTCTTCGTCACCACCGATACCGCCGAAGCGCCATTCAGGTCACTCGACCTGCGCCGCCGCGCCGGCCCCTACGCCGTCTGGGAACGACGCGGCGTACTCGGCGGCCCCAGCCCCTGCCCGCTGATCGCCGAACGCCAGGCTCGCGCCAGCGCAGATTGAAGGGTTTTGACCCCCATAGGGGACACAAAGCTCCATTCTGCGGCTGCGGTTGTGGCCACGTAGCATGGGGTCGATGGAGGCCGCGACGAAGATCACCGTGAAGCTGCCCGACGGGACGGCGCTCGAGCTGGCCGACGGCGCCTCGGGCGGCGACGCCGCGGCGGCGATCGGGCCGGGCCTTGCCAAGGCCGCGCTGGCGATCCGGGTCGACGGCGAGCTGCGCGACCTCGCCGCGCCGCTGCCCGACGGAGCCGAGATCGCGATCCTCACCGACCGCGACCCCGAGGCACTGGAGCTGATCCGCCACGACGCCGCCCACGTCATGGCCGAGGCCGTGATCGAGCTCTACCCCGGCACCAAGGTGACGATCGGGCCGCCGATCGAGCAGGGCTTCTACTACGACTTCGAGTTCCCGCCCGACACGAAGATCAACGAGGACGACCTGGAGCGGATCGAGGCGGCGATGCGCGCCCACATCGATGCCGACGAGGATTTCGAGCGGCGCGACGTGCCGCCCGCCGAGGCGATCGAGATCTTCCGCGCCGAGGGCCAGGACTACAAGGTCGAGCTGATCGAAGACCTCGTCCGCGACGAAGGCGTCGAGAGCGTCTCGCTCTACCGCAACGGCCCCTTCGAGGATCTCTGCCGCGGTCCACACGGGCCTGGCACCGGCCGGATCAAGGCGATCAAGCTCAACTCGCTGGCCGGCGCCTACTGGCGCGGCGACGAGAGCCGCGCGATGCTGACCCGGATCTACGGCACCGCCTTCTTCGCCAAGAAGGATCTCGACCTGCACCTCGAGCGGATCGAGGAGGCGAAGGCACGCGACCATCGCCGCCTCGGCCCCCAGCTGGGCCTCTTCATGCTGCGCAAGGAGGCGCCGGGGATGCCCTTCTGGCTGGCCCACGGCACGACCCTGCTGCGCCTGATCGAAGCCGAGGTGCACAAGCAGCTGCGCAAGCGCGAGTACGTAGAGATCAAGACGCCGCAGCTGATGGACGTCGACCTCTGGCACCGCTCCGGGCACTGGGACAACTACCAGGAGAACATGTACTTCACCGAGTCGAAGGAGCGCCAGTACGCGATCCGGCCGATGAACTGCCCCGGCGCCTGCCTTGTCTTCGACTCCGACCGCCACTCCTACCGCGAGCTGCCGCTGCGCGTCGCCGAGTTCGGCCAGGTCTCCCGCGCCGAGCGCGAGGGCGTCCTGCACGGCCTGCTGCGCGTCCGCGCCTTCACCCAGGACGACGCCCACATCTACTGCACGCCCGAGCAGATCGTCGACGAGGTCACCGGGATCTGCGAGGCGATCGACGAGCTCTACGCCCGCTTCGGCTTCGAGGACGTGCAGCTCGAGCTCTCGACCCGGCCGGAGAAGTCGATCGGGACCGAGGAGCAGTGGCGACAGGCCGAAGACGCGCTGCGCGGCGCGCTTGAGCGCCAGGGGCGCGAGTACACGCTGAACCCGGGCGACGGCGCTTTCTACGGCCCCAAGATCGACTTCCACGTCACCGACGCGCTGGGCCGCTCTTGGCAGTGCGGCACCTGCCAGGTCGACTTCTTCATGCCCGAGCGCTTCGACCTCACCTACACCGACCAGAACGACGACCCGCGGCGGCCGGTGATGATCCACCGCGCCCTGCTCGGCTCGATGGAGCGCTTCGCCGGGATACTGATCGAGCATTACGGCGGCCGCTTCCCGGTCTGGCTGGCGCCGGTGCAGGCGACAGTGCTGCCGATCTCCGATCGCCACGTCGAGTTCGGCGACCGGGTCGCGAGCGAGCTGCGCGAGCTCGGCGTCAGGGTCGAGGTCGACCGGCGCTCGGAGTCGATCGGGAAGAAGGTCCGCGACGCCGAAATCGCCCGCAACCCCTACATGCTCGTGGTCGGTGACCGTGAGGAGGAAAGCGGCGAGGTCGCCGTGCGTTCGCACGCCGAGGGCGAGTTGGGGGCGATGGCGCTGGCCGCCTTCGCCGACCTCGTGCACCGCGCCGAGCGGGTCGCCTGAATGGGCCTCGACCAGATTTCGGCTCTGCCTCTATACTGCGGGCACTTGTTCGCAGGCATGCCAAACACACCGCGCCGCTGAGCGTCCCGTGGCAGCCTCCGCATCCCTCGTCCTCTTGAAGCTCCACCTCACCTCCTTCTAGTGCCCGTTCCGCGCAGGTTCGACCGCCGACCCCCGGAGCGCGACACCACGCGCATCAACGAGCGCATCCGTGTTCCGAAGGTGCGCCTGATCGGCGCCGACGGCGAGCAGCTCGGGATCGTCGAGACCTCAGAGGCGATGAAACGGGCCCAGGACGCCGACCTCGATCTGGTCGAGGTCGCGGCCAACTCGAAGCCGCCGGTCACCCGTCTGCTCGACTACTCGAAGTACAAGTACGAGCAGGAGCAGAAGCTGAAGCAGGCGCGCAAGCACCAGACCCAGGTCAACGTGCGCGAGATCAAGCTGCGGCCGAAGATCGCCACCCACGACTACGAGACCAAGAAGGGCCACGTCGAGCGCTTCCTGCGTCAGCGCAACAAAGTCAAGATCACGATCATGTTCCGCGGCCGCGAGCAGGCCCACCCGGAGCGTGGCCGGGACCTCCTGCAGCGCCTCTTCGAGGATCTCGACGGCCTCGCCGTGATCGAGTCGGCGCCGCTCCAGGAAGGGCGCAACATGAGCATGATGCTGGCGCCCAGCAAAGAGGCTGAGGCGCAAGCCAAACAGGACGATCCGCCGGCTGACGAGGCCCCGCCCGCAGGTTAGAAGCCATCCGGTAGGGCTTCCACTTAACTTCTTTCGGTGGATCGCCTGTGGGCTGGCGCCCATAGCCCACACCGAAAAAGTACAAGACGTTCCAGCCCTACCGGATGGCTTCTAGTCCGCGAGGATGTCGGCGATCCGCTCTGATGCTTGGCCGTCCCATAGAGGGGGAGGCTTGAGTCTCTCTGCTGGGCGCTTCGCGAGAGAAGCTGGGATCTCGGCGATTGCGGCGGGGTCTAGGCCGAGCAGGGTGTTGGTGCCGGCGCGGATCGTCACCGGGCGCTCGGTGTTGTCGCGCAGGGTGAAGCAGGGGACGCCGAGGTAGGTCGTCTCCTCCTGGATCCCGCCCGAGTCGGTCAGCACTGCGCCCGCCTCGGCGATCAGCGAGAGGAACTCGACGTAGCCGAGCGGCTCGCTCAGCAGCAGGCCGGGGTGCTCGGCCGAGATCGCCTCCATCTCCTTGCGCGTGCGCGGGTGGACCGGGAAGACGACCGGCATCTCCGCCGCCAGCGCGCCCAGTTGCCGCAGCGTCTCGGGCAGCAGCTCGCCGTCGACCAGGGCCGGGCGGTGCAGGGTGACGAGTGCGTACTCGCCCGCCGCGACGCCGAGCTTCGTCGCCGTGCCCGCCGCGCGGAAGCGCGCTTCGAGCGCGACCAGGGTG
This sequence comes from uncultured Solirubrobacterales bacterium, assembly GCA_963789505.1. GTDB lineage: Bacteria > Actinomycetota > Thermoleophilia > Solirubrobacterales > 70-9 > VRUE01. The sequence goes on along the minus strand of CAWBLE010000008.1, from coordinate 83,583 downwards.
TCGATCATCGTGTTGCCGACGAAGTGCATGCGCTCCTCGGCGATCCCCTCGGCGCGCAGATTCTCGATCGCCTCGTCGCAGTGCAGGAAGAGGTGCTCGGAGAACTCGTCGGCGACGATCCGGTTGATCTCCTCGGGCATCGTGCGGTCGAAGCTGCGCAGCCCCGACTCGATGTGGGCGATCGGGATCCCCAGCTTGGCCGCGGTCAGCACCGCGGCGAGGGTCGAGTTGACGTCGCCCGGGACCATCACCAGGTCGGGCCGCTCCGCTTCCAGCACCGGCTCGAGCCGCTCCATCACCCGCGCCGTCTGCACCGCGTGGCTGCCCGAGCCGACCTCGAGCATGTGGTCGGGAGCCGGCACGCCGAGCTCCTCGAAGAAGACCTCCGACATCGCCCGGTCGTAGTGCTGGCCGGTGTGGACGATCACGTGGCCGCCCTCGGGCAGGCGCTTGCGCAGCGCCGCGATCACCGGCGCCGTCTTGACGAAGTTGGGCCGCGTTCCGATCACATAGACGATCCGCATCGGGCGCCAGCGTACCGGCGGCGAGGGCCGCGACGGCAGGCGTGGCGGCTCGTCTGCTTCAATACCCGTCCCGATGCCGAAGATGAAAACCCATTCGGGCGCCAAGAAGCGCTTCCGCAAGACCGCCAAGGGCAAGCTGCGTGGGCGGCGCGCTTACTCGAGCCACATCCTCGAGAAAAAGTCGCCGAAGCGCAAGCGCCAGATGGCGCGGCCGGTCGTGATCGCCAAGGCAGATGAAAAGCGCATCAGGACTCTGCTCGGAGGCGGCAAGTGAGCCGCGTCAAGCGCTCGGTCCACGCGCGCAAGAAGCGCCGCAAGGTGCTCAAGGAAGCGAAGGGCTACTTCGGCCGCAAGCATTCCTCCTACCGCTTCGCCAAAGAGCAGGTGCAGCGCTCGGGGATGTACGCGTACAGGGACCGGCGCAACCGCAAGCGCGAGTTCCGCAAACTCTGGATCACCCGGATCAACGCCGCGGCGCGGCTCGAGGGGATGAGCTACTCGCAGTTGATGCACGGGCTGAAGGAGGCCGAAGTTGAGGTCAACCGCAAGATGCTCGCCGAGATCGCGGTCTCCGACCGCGAGGCCTTCCGCCGATTTGTGGAGCTAGCCCGGGAGGGTGCGGCCGCCTGAGCCGCCACCCACACTTTCCACTTCCCGGGCGGGCCGTCTTCACGGCCCGTTTTTTATTGCCCGGGGTTTGTCCGACGCCCCCAGGAGAAGATTCGACCGAACCGAACTGACAGAGATGATTTCCAGCCCCGACAACGAGAAGCTGAAACTGGTCCGCAAGCTGCGCGAGCGCAAGCACCGCGAGCGCGAGGGGCTGTTCGTCAGCGAGGGCGAGGACCTGGTCGAGGCCGCGCTTGCCGCCGGCGCCGAGCCGCGTTTCCTGCTCAGCGCCGCCGGCAGCGGGCTCGGCGGCGACGAGGTCGAGCCGGAGCTGCTGGCCGCCGCCTCGGCGCTGGGCTCGGGCACGCGGGCGATCGCGGTCTGGCCGCGCGAGTGGGCCGATCAGGCGAGCGCGCCCTGTGTCTACCTGCACGCCGTCGCCGACCCGGGCAACGTCGGCGCGATCGTGCGCAGCGCCCACGCGCTGCTCGGCGGCAGCGTCGTCTTCGGCCCGGAGTGCGCCGACCCGTTCGGGCCGAAGGCGGTGCGGGCGAGCATGGGCTCGGTCTTTGGCCAGCCGCTGGTGCGGGCCGCGGTGGGGGAGACGCCGCGGCCGCGGGCGGCGCTGGTCGCCCACGGCGGCGCCGGGCTCGAGGCGCTGGACGGGGTGGCGACGCTCTGCCTCGGGGCCGAGCGCGAGGGCCTGCCCGCCGAAGTCTTGGCCGAGTGCGACGCGCGGGTGACGATCCCGCTCCGCGCCGGCGTCGCCGAGTCGCTCAATGTCGCGGCCGCGGCGGCGATCGCCTGCGAGCGGATATCGTCGCCCGACGATGCCGGAGGCCCACTCAGATGCTTGATCGGATCGCCGAGATCCAGGCTGAGGCGGAAGCCGCGATCGGCGCCGCCGCCGATACCGCCGAGCTGGAGCGGCTGCGGGTCGCCCAGCTCGGCCGCAAAGCCGAGCTGACGACAATCCTGCGCGGCATCGCCGATCTCCCCGCCGAGGAACGCGGCAAGGTCGGCGCGGGGGCGAACCAGGCCCGCTCAGCGCTCGAAGGGCTGCTCGAGCGCGCGCACCGCCGAGCTCGACGCCAGCGAGCTCGACGCCCGGCTGGCCGGCGACCGGATCGACGTCACCCTGCCCGGCGCGCCGGCCCGCCCGCCCGGCCATCTGCACCTGATCACCCGCACGACGCGGCAGATCGAGGACGTGATGACGGGGCTCGGCTACCGCGTCGTCGAGGGGCCCGAGATCGAGCACGACCACTACAACTTCACCGCGCTCAACCACCCGCCCGGGCACCCGGCGCGGATGCTCCAGGACACCTTCTACATCCAGTCCCACCCCGAGGTGCTGCTGCGCACGCACACCTCGCCGGTGCAGATCCGCTCGATGGAGGCCCAGCCGCCGCCGATCTTCGTGATCGTCCCCGGCAAGGTCTACCGGCGCGACTCCGACGCCACCCACAGTCCGATGTTCCACCAGGTCGAGGGGCTCGCGATCGGCGAGGGGATCACGCTCGCCGACCTCAAGGGCACGCTCGAGGAGATGCTGCGGGCGATCTTCGGCGACGAGCGGCAGATCCGCATGCGGCCGCACTTCTTCCCCTTCACCGAGCCGAGCGTCGAGTTCGACGTCTCCTGCTTCCAGTGCGAGCGGCGGCGGCACGCTGGCCGGCGGCGAGCGCTGCAACCTCTGCAAGGGCCAGGGCTGGATCGAGGTCGGCGGCGCCGGCATGGTCGACCCCAACGTGCTCGGCTTCGTCGCCGCGAACGGCTACGACGCCGAGCGGGTGCAGGGCTTCGCCTTCGGCATGGGGGTCGAGCGGATCGCGATGCTGCGCCACGGCGTCCCCGACCTGCGGCGCTTCTTCGACAACGACGTGCGCATGCTGGGACAGTTCCTATGAGGGTCCCGTTCTCGTGGCTGCGCGAGTACTGCGACGCCGGCCTCGGCGCGCGCGAGCTGGCCGAGCGGCTGGCGATGACCGGGACCGAGGTCGAGCGGGTCGGAACCGTCGGTCCGCCCAGCGCCGACGGCTTCGTGGTCGGCAAGGTCTTGACCCGCGAGAAGCACCCCGACGCCGACCGGCTCAGCGTCTGCACGGTCGACAGCGGCGACGGCGAGCCGCGCACGATCGTCTGCGGCGCCCCCAACGTCGACGCCGGGCAGACGGTCGCGGTGGCGCTGCCGGGCGCCGTGCTGCCGGACGGGACGAAGCTGCGCAAGGCGAAGCTGCGCGGGGTCGCCTCGCACGGGATGATCCTCTCCGCCGCCGAGCTCGAGGTCGCCGACGGAGGCCGACGGGATCCTCGTCCTCGACGGCGGGCCGGAGCCGGGCACGCCGCTCGACGAGGTGCTGCCGATCGCCGAGCCGGTGCTCGAGCTCGAGGTGACCCCCAACCGGGTCGACTGCTTCGGCGTCTACGGCGTCGCCCGCGAGGTGCACGCGATCAGCGCCACGCCGCTGGCGCCTGAGCCCTGGGTCGAGGACGCCGCTGCCGAGGGCGAGGGCGAGGTCGGCGAGTACGCCTCGGTCACGGTCGAGGTCCCTGAGCTCTGCCCGCGCTTCACCGCCCGCGCCTTCACCGAGGTCACGATCGCGCCCTCGCCGGCCTGGCTGCAGGCGCGGCTCAGCGCCGCCGGGCAGCGCCCGATCAACAATGTCGTCGACATCACCAACTACGTGATGCTGCTGACCGCGCAGCCTCTGCACGCCTTCGATCTCGACAAGGTCCCGGACGGGGCGCTGACGGTCCGCGCCGCGGAGGAGGGCGAGAAGATGACGACGCTCGACGAGGTCGAGCGCAGGTTCGACGCCGAGACGGTGCTGGTCTGCGACGAGCAGCGGCCCTTCGGGCATCGCCGGGATCATGGGCGGCCAGGTCTCCGAGGTATCGGCGGGGACGACGCGGGTGCTGCTCGAGGTGGCGAACTGGAACGGCACCAACATCCTGCGCACCTCGCGCCTGCTCGGCCTGCGCTCGGAGGCCTCCTCGCGCTTCGAGAAGCAGCTGCATCCAGACCTCTGCATGCGGGCGCAGCGGATCGCCTCGCGGCTGTTGGTCGAGCTCTGCGGGGCGAAGCTGGTGCCGGGGACGATCGACGTCGCCGCGCCGGCGCCCGAGGCCGCGCTCGATCCGGCTGCGAGGCGAGCGCGTCGGTGGGCCTGCTCGGCATGGAGATCGACCAGGCCGACCAGGTCGCCTACCTGGAGCGGCTCGGCTTCGGCGTCGAGGCCGAGGCCGAGGCGCTGTTCGTCTAGGTCCCGCCCGACCGCCATTACGACGTCACCCGCGAGGTCGACCTGATCGAGGAGGTCGCGCGCGTGCATGGCGTCGACGCGCAACCTGCCGTCGACCCTGCCCGCCGCGACCGGCCAGGCCGGCGGGTTGCGCCGCGACCAGCGCCTGCGCCGCCGCGCCGAGGACGCCCTGCGCGACCTCGGCTTCGACGAGATCGTCGGCTGGAGCTTCACCGACCCCGGCGAGGCCGGGCGGCTGCGGATCGCAACCGATGACCCACGGGCGGAAGCGGTGGAGATCTCCAACCCCCTCTCCGAGGACCAGTCGGTGATGAGGACGACGCTGCTCGGCTCGCTGCTCGACGCCGCCCAGCGCAACCTAGCCCGCGACGCCGAGCGCATCGCCCTCTTCGAGTCCGGCCGCACCTACCTCAACCACCCGCCGACGGGACGAAATGTCGGCGTAGACACGACAAATCGGCCCGTCGGCCGGTGCGGTGGTGAATTTGCCGGGGAGCGGATGGCGCCGTTCGCCGAGCCGCACCGGCTCGGCGCGCTTGCGGCTGGGCCGCTGGCGCCGCAGTCCTGGCGTGGCGCCGTCGAGCCGGCGGACTTCTTCGCGCTCAAGGGCGTGCTGGAAGGGCTCGCCGCGCGGCTCGGTGTGGCGCTCGCCTTCGAGCCCGCCGCGGAGCCGTTCCTGCACCCGGGGCGCAGCGCCGCGGTGCTCGTCGACGGCGAGGAGGCGGGCTGGCTGGGCGAGCTGCACCCATTGGTCTGCCGCGCCTGGGACCTCGAGGAGGCCGTTGGCTTCGAGCTCGATCTTGCGCCGCTGCTCGGCGCCGCTACCGCCGGCGAGGAGAGCTTCGAGGACGTGACCACCTTCCCCGCGGTGCGCCAGGACCTCGCCGTAGTCGTCCCGACCGAGGTCTCGGCGGCGCGGGTGCGGGAGGCCGTGCTTTCCGGTGGCGGCGAGCTGTTGCGCTCTGCCGCCGTATTCGATCTCTTTGAAGGCGAGCAGTTGGGGGAGGGGCGCAAGAGCCTCGCCCTGCGGCTCGAGTTCCGCGCCGCCGACCGCACCCTCACCGACGAGGACGTCGCCGCGCGCCGCGAGGCGATCGTCGCCGCCCTGGCCGAGATTGGGGGGTCGCCGCGTGAGTGAGAGCAAGCGAGTCCTCGTCGCCGGCGCCTCCGGATTCACCGGCGCGCTGGCGGCGCAGATCGTCGACCGCCACCCGCGCTTGGAGCTGGCCGCGGTGACTTCGCGCAGCGACGCGGGCACGCGGCTCAACCGGCTCTACCCGCGCTACCGGGTCGGCCTCGAGCTGACCGAGCTCGACCTCGACGCGCTCGACGGGATCGACGCCGCGATCGTCGCCTACCCGCACGGCGCCGCCGCGCCGACCGTCGCGGCGCTGCGCGAGCGCGGCATCGTCGTCGCCGACCTCTCCGCCGACTTCCGCCTGCGCGAGATGCAGACCTACGAGCGCTGGTACGGCGCGCACGGCGCGCCGGCGCTCTTCGGCGGCGGCGTCTACGGCCTCGCCGAGCTCTACCGCGAGCAGCTGCGCGGGGCGGAGCTGGTCGCCGTGCCCGGCTGCTACCCGACCGCGAGCGTGCTCGGGCTGGCGCCGCTGGCCGAGCGTGGCCTGCTCGCCGACGTCGTGATCGACGCCAAGCAGGGCGTCTCCGGCGCCGGACGGGGCGGCGGCGACGCGATGCACTACGCCGCGATGGACGAGAACGCCTTCGCCTACAAGACCGAGGGCCACCGCCACCGGCCCGAGATCGAGCAGGAGCTGGCGGCGCTCGGCGGCGAGGCGCCGGTCACCTTCGTCCCGCACCTGCTGCCGCTCGACCAGGGCGAGCTGACGAGCTGCTACGCGCGGCTCAACGAGCCGATCTCCAAAGAGGAGGTGCAGGCGCTCTACGCCGAGCGCTACGCCGGCGAGCCCTTCGTCCACGCGGTCGAGCGCCCCCCCGGGCTGCGCGACGTGCGCGGTACGAACGAGTGCCACATCTACGTCACGGTCGAGGAGCGCGGCCGGGTGCTCGCCTTCTCGGCGATCGACAACCTCTGGAAGGGGGCCTCGGGCCAGGCGGTCCAGTGCCTCAACCTGATGCTCGGCTTCGAGGAGGAGGAAGGACTCAGATGACGGATCCCCACCCGACGGCAGCGGACGCGAAGCGGAGCAGCCGTCGGCGTACGGCGTTCTTCAGATCGCGCTGGGTCGACCCGCCCGACGGGGTCGAGCAGCTCGACCCGGCGCGGCTTGCGCCCGGCTTTCGCGCCGGGGCGGCCCACTGCGGGCTCAAGGGCGGCGGCAAGACCGACGTCGGCCTGCTCGTCTGCGAGGCGCCCGCGGTCAGCTCGGCGCTGTTGCTGACGCGCAACGCCTCCGCGGCGGCGCCCGTGCGCGTCTGTCGTCACCGGGTCGACGGCGAGAGCGTGCGCGCGGCCGTCGTCAACGCCGGCAACGCCAACGCCGAGACCGGCGAGCAGGGGCTCGCCGACGCCTGGGCTATGTGCGAGCGGGCCGGCGCTGAGCTCGGCCTCGACCCTGCCCTCGTCGCCGTCGCCGAGACCGGGGTGATCGGTGTGCCGCTGCCGGTCGAGGCCGTGCTCGGCGGTATCGGCGAGGCCGCGGGCTCGCTCTCCAAGGACGGCGGCGGGCCCTTCTCGGACGCGATCCTGACCACCGACCGCTGGCCGAAGAGCTGCACGCTGAGCGCCGGCGGGGTGACGATCTCCGCCCAGGCGAAGGGTGCCGGGATGATGCAACCCGACTTCGCGACGATGCTCTGCTTCGTGCAGACCGACGCCGTGGTCGAGGATCCCGGCGGCGCGCTGCGCGCCGCGGTCGGGTCCTCCTTCGAGCGGGTCACCGTCGACGGCCAGATGAGCACCAACGACACCGTGCTGATGCAGGCGACCGGGGAGGCCGGCGCGCCGCTGCCGCCGGGGCTGCTCGAGGCGGTCCTGCTGCAGCTCGCGCTCGAGATCGTCGCCGACGGCGAGGGCGCGGTGCGGGTCGGCCGGATCGCGGTCGAGGGCGCCGCCTCGCAGGTCGAGGCCGAGCGGGTCGCGCGGGCGATCGCCAACTCGCCGCTGGTCAAGACCGCTCTGTTCGGCCGCGACCCCAACTGGGGCCGGATCGCCCAGGCGGCCGGGATGGCGCTGGCCGGCGAGGACCTCGAGGAGATCGGCTCGGAATCGATCGACGCCGCCGAGCTCGGCGAGGACGTCGCCGAGGCCGAGATCGGGCTGCGGCTCGATCGCGGTGAGCACGCCGCCCACGTCTACTTCTCCGACCTGGGCTATGAGTACATAAGAATCAACGCCGAGTACACCTCATGACGCTGCAAACCGGCGCATCTCGGGGTCTTCGGTTGGTCGGTTCGGGTCACGCACGAAAATGTGCGTTCCCCTCACCGCCCTTCCCTGCATCCCCCGACCTGCTTGGTTTTCGCGCCATGAGGAGGTTAGATCGCAAATGAACGCGCCGAGTCGAACGAACATAGAAACGCTCCTTGAGGCGCTTCCCTACATCAAGGAGTTCCACGGGCGCACGGTCGTGATCAAGTACGGCGGCTCGGCGATGCGCGAGGAGTCGCTGCGCGAGGCCTTCGCCACCGACGTCGTGCTGCTCAAGTACGTCGGCCTCAACCCGGTGATAGTCCACGGCGGCGGCCCCGAGATCACCGATTACATGGAGCGGCTCGGGCTCGAGGTGCGCTTCCACGAGGGCTTGCGCGTCTCCGACGCGGAGACGGTCGAGGTCGCCCGCATGGTCCTGCTCGGCAAGCTCAACTCCGACATCGTCGGGCGGCTCAACCGCCACGGCCAGCCCGCCGTCGGCCTCTCCGGCCAGGACGGCACCCTGTTCGAGGTCGTGCCGGTGCCCAACGCCGAGCAGGTCGGCTTCGTTGGCCGAGTCGAGCGGGTCGACGCCGACGTGCTCAACCACATCGCCGAGGACTACATCCCGGTCGTCGCCTCCTCCGCTTCTGACCGCGAGGGCAACGCTTACAACGTCAACGCCGACGAGGCCGCCGGCAAGGTCGCCGCGGCGCTCGGCGCCCACAAGGCGATCTTCCTCACCGACGTCGTCGGCTGGCTCGCCGACCCCGCCGACGAGGCCTCGCTGATCTCGCGTTCGAGCGTCGACGAAGTCGAGGCCGCCCTGGACGGGATCGACGGCGGCATGCGGCCGAAGCTGGCCGCCTGTGTCGACGCGATTCGCGGCGGCGCGCAATCGGCCCACATCATCGACGGCCGCAAGCCGCACAGCCTGCTGCTCGAGCTCTTCACCGACGCCGGCATCGGCAGCATGGTGACGCCGTGAGCCTGGCCGAGCTGCAGGAGCGCGAGCGGCGGGCGCTGATGCAGACCTACAAGCGCGCTCCGGTCGAGTTCGTCCGCGGTGAGGGCGCCCTGCTCTGGGACTCCGAGGGCAAGGAGTACCTCGACTTCCTCGCCGGGATCTCGGTCTGCTCGGTCGGCCACTGCCACCCTGACGTCGTCGCGGCGGTGCGCGCGCAGGCCGGCGAGCTGATGCACGTCTCCAACCTCTTCTACACGGCGCCGATGATCGCCCTCGCCGAGCGGCTCTCGGCCTCGAGCCTGGGGGGCAGGGTCTTCCTCTCCAACTCGGGTACCGAGGCGAACGAGTGCGCGATCAAGATCGCCCGCAAGCACGCCTACCGGCGCGGGGTCGAGAACGCCGAGATCGTCAGCTTCGAGCGCGACTTCCACGGCCGCACCTACGGCGCCCTCTCGGCGACGCCGAAACTCGCTGAGAACCCGGCGCTGGGGCCGATGCTGCCCGGCTTCCGCTCGGTCCCCTTCGACGACGCCGGGGCGCTGCGCGACGCCGTCTACGAGGACACCGCCGCGGTCCTGATCGAGCCGATCCAGGGCGAGTCCGGGGTCTACCCGCTGAGCGATGAGACGCTGCTCGCGGCGCGGCAGGCCTGCGACGAATCCGGCGCGCTGCTTATCTTCGACGAGATCCAGACCGGGATCGGGAGGACCGGGTCGCTGTGGGCCTACGAGCAGACGCCGGTGCGGCCCGACGTGCTGACCAGCGCCAAGGCGCTTGGCGGCGGCCTCCCGGTTGGCGCCTGCGTGGCGAGCGCGGCGGCGAGCGACGTGCTCGAGCCCGGCGACCACGGCTCGACCTTCGCCGGCGGCGCGGTCGTCTCCGCGGCGGCGTTGGCGGTGCTCGACCTGGTTGACGACGCGGCCCTGCTGCGCGGCGTGCGCGAGCGCGGCGCCGCCCTGCGCGAGGCGCTGCTGGCGCTCGACGGCGTGCGCGCGGTGCGCGGCCGCGGCCTGATGCTGGGCGCCGCCCTGGAGGACGGGATCGACGCCGCCGCGGTTGGCGCCGACCTGCTCGAGCGCGGCCTGATCGTCAACGTGCCCGAGCCCGGCACGATCCGTCTGCTGCCGCCGCTGACGGTCGATTCGGCCCAGATCGAGCGCGCGGCCGGCCTGATCGGCGAATCGCTCCTAAGCTATTCGCCCGCATGAGAGCAGAGAAGCGGAAAGACACACAGCCCCCGGCCAGCGCGGCCGAAGCGGCACAGCGCCTGGCGCGGATCGTCGACGCCGCCGAGCAGGCGGCCGCAAGTGTCATCGATGACGCCGAGAAGCAGGCCCAGCGCCTGCTCGAGGAGGCGCGCGAGCGCGCCGACGGGATCGTCGCCGAGCGCCTGCGTGAGCTCGCCGACGAGCTTGACCTGCCCGGCTCAGCCGCCCACCGGAGCGGGCACCTGGTGCCGGTCGAGGCGCCCGACGAGGCCGTGGGGGACGCGGAAGCGCCGGCGCAGCCCCGCTCTGGCTCCGCCGGGGCGCGCCTGCTGGCGACCCAGATGGCGGTTTCCGGCGCCGAGCGCGCGGAGATCGAATCGCGGCTGCGCAATGGCTTTGAGATCGAGGACACGAGCGAGATCCTCGACGCGATCCTCGGACCGGAGGGATAGCCGATGCACGACGACCCGACCCGGATCATGGGCCAGCCGGAGGAGCCCGGTGGGCCCGGTGACCACCGCCCGCACGGCAACATGCGCCTGCTGGTCGCCGGCCTGATCGCGGTGATCGTCGGCCTTGTGATCGCGATCCTCGTGATCGCCTCCGACGGCGGCAGCGACAGTTCGACCGGCTCGACCACGACCACGCTGCCGTCCAGCACCGAAACCACGACGACGACGACGCCGACGACGACCGAATCGACGACGACCGAGACGACCGCGCCGACGACGGAATCGACCGAATCCACCACCACCGCTCCGCCGACTACCACTCCCGAAGAAGAAGAAGAAAACGGCAGCGGCGGGATCCCCGCCGAATGAGCGAGACCCCTCCCGAGCAGGTCCGCACCGCGGGCTATGAGGCCGACCCCGCCGAGGTGCGGCGGGTGCTGCTGCTCTACTCCGGCGGCCTCGACACGAGCGTGATGCTGAAGTGGATCCAGGACCGCTACGGGGCCGAGGTCGTCTGCCTGACCGTCAACCTCGGCCAGCCCGGCGAGGACTACGGCGTGATCGAGGACAAGGCGCAGCGGCTGGGGGCGCTCGAGTGCCACGTCGTCGATGCCCGCGAGCGCTTCGCCGCCGACTTCGTCGCGCCGGCGATCAGGGCCAACGCCCTCTACGGCGGCGGCTACCCGCTCTTCACCGCGCTCGGCCGGCCGCTGATCGCCGAGCTCGCGGTCGAGTACGCGCGCCGCAGCGGCTGCGACACGATCGCCCACGGCTGCACCGGCAAGGGCAACGACCAGGTGCGGATCGAGGCGACGGTGGCGACGCTCGCCCCGGAGCTGAAAACGATCGCGCCGGTGCGCTCCTGGCAGATGGGCCGCGAGGAGGAGATCGCCTACGCGCGCGAGCACGGCATCCCGGTCAAGGGCGGCGCCGAGGTGACGCCGTACTCGATCGACGACAACCTCTGGGGCCGCTCCTCGGAGGGGCGCTGGATCGAGGACCTCGGGCACGCTCCCGAGGACGACGTCTTCCAGCTCGTCACCCGGCCCGAGCTGGCGCCGGACGAGGCCGAGACGGTCACGGTCGGGTTCGAGGCCGGCGTCCCGGTCGCGCTCAACGGCGAGCGGCTCGGCCTGGTCGATCTGCTCGAAGCGGCGGCCGAGATCGGCTGCCGCCACGGGGTCGGGATCGTCGACCACATCGAGGACCGCATCGTCGGGCTCAAGGTGCGCGACATCTACGAGGCGCCGGCGGCGGCGATCGTGCTGACGGCGCACCAGGAGCTGGAGAAGCTGGTCGGCACGATCCACCAGAACCAGTTCAAGCCCGGGCTCGACCAGAAGTGGGCCTACCTCGTCTACGCCGGGCTCTGGTGGGAGCCGCTGCGCGCCGACCTCGATGCATACATGGATGCAGTCAACGCCCAGGTCACGGGGACGATCGGCCTGCGGCTGTACAAAGGAAGCGTGCGCGTGGTCACCCGCTCCTCGCCCAACGCCGTCTACGACGCCGACCTGGCCTCCTTCGCCGAGTCCGGCGGCCTCTTCTCGCAGGCTTCCTCGCCCGGCTTCATCGAGCTCTGGTCGCTGCAGTCGCGGATGGCGCACCAGATCAGGCAGCGCAACGGGGGGGACGAGGGCTGATGTACGACAAGGTCGGCAAAGCCGCGCTGCGCTTCACCGTCTCCTACCTGCGCCGCCGCTACCGGCGTGAGATCCGTATCGGGCTCGCCGCCGGCGCCGTCGCGATCGGCGCCGCGATCTACCTCGCCAACCGCGACGTCCCCGAGGGTTAGACGGGCTGAGGTGCACTCATGCGCTGGAAGCCCGCAGTCGCGCTCCTCGCCGTAGCCCTGCTCGCGGTCGCCTCCGCGCAGGCGGCCCAGATCGGCGCCCTGCGCGACAAGGTCGGCGCCGCCCAGGACGAAGCGGCAAAGCTCGGCGGCCAGATCCGCGCCACCCAGGAAGAGCTTTCGGCGAGCGAAGCCGAAGCGGCGAAGGCGGCCGCGCGCGAGCGTCGCCTCACCGACCTGCTCGCCCACGGGCGCGAACGGGCGGCGCGGCTGGCGCTCAGGGTCGAGCGCTCCGAAGCGCGGCTCGCGGCCGCGCGCAACCGTCTGCGCCGCGCTCGCGGCGCGCTCGCCCGGCGCCTCGTCGCGATCTACAAGAGCGGCACGCCGAGCACCGCGAGCATCGTGCTCGGCTCGGGCAACCTCGACGAGCTCGAGGTGCGCAGCGAATACCTGCAGCGGATCGAGGATTCCGACACCGAGCTGGCCGCCCGGGTCGAGCAGGTGCGCGACGGCGTCCGCCGCGGGCTCGAGCAGGTCGAGCAACTGAAGGCGCGGGTCGACGCCTACAACGAGGAACTTGCCGCGGCGCGGGCGGAAATCGCCTCTGTGCGAGCCGCCGCGCAGGAAGCCGCCGCCCGCCTCGACGCGCTCGCCGCCGAACGCTCGGCGATGCTGGCGACGCTGAAATCGCGGATCGGCAAGTGGGTCAGCGAGATCGAGGCGGCGGAAGCGGCGAGCCGCGAAGCCGCCGAAGAAACGGTCGGCCGCTGGCTCGGCGGCCCCTACTCGATCCCGACCTACATCGTGATCTGCGAGTCGGGCGGGAACTACGGCGCCGTCAACCCCAGCAGCGGCGCCGGCGGCGCCTACCAGATCCTGCCCTCGACCTGGGAGCTCTACGGCGGCAAGGGCGCCCCCCAAGATGCGCCGAAGGCCGAACAGGACCGCATCGCCGCCGAAATCTGGGCCGACTCCGGCGGCAGCGCCTGGGTCTGCGCCGGCTGATCCCGGCCGGATCCAGGGTTTCGTGCTGAACCGGCGCGAAACATTTTGCATTCTGCGCGCCACACGTGCGCCGCGACCGGCAAGCATGCAATCATGCAGACAACGACACGCGGCAAGACTGGAGCCCAGATGGACGACACGGAACGCTTGGTAGGCGAGCTGCGGGAGGAGATGCGAGCCGGGTTCGACGAGGTGCGAGCCGGGTTCAAGGAGGTACGGGGGGAGTTCAAGGAGGTGCATGCGGAATTCAAGGGGGTACATGGGGAATTCAAGGAGGTGCGGGCGGAGATGAAGGACATGCGCGCCGAGATTGGGACGGAACTGCGCCTGCTGCGGGATACGATCGATACGCGATTTGACACCGTGTACAGCCGGATGCTCTGGATGATGGGCACGATGCTCGTCGTCGTCGCGGCGATCCTCACCAGCGCCCGTCTCTAGGACTGCGCCGGGGAGAAGGGTCGCGAGGCCGGCCGTCGAAGCGGGTCCCATGTTCGTGCGCAAGAAGCGAGGCGCGGCCGCGCGCCGCAAACCAAAGGGCAAATCGAGGGCGAAAGCCAAATCGCGGTTCCCGCGGCCGCACCTGCCCGAGGGGCTGCAGCAGCGCCATCTCGACCTGATCGGGCTCTTCCTGATCGCGGCCGGGGTCTACCTCTGCTTCGTGCTCTTCTTCGGCTGGGACGGGGGCAAGGTCGGCTACGGGCTCGAAACCGGGCTCGAGTACCTCTTCGGCGGCGTCGGGGCGCGGATCGCGACCGTGCTGATCCTGGCGATCGGCGCGATGCTGGTCACCGGCACCTCGGTCTCGACCGTCTTCCGCGGCCTCGGCCGCGGCGTCCGCCACACCTTCTCCGGCAGTCGCGAGCTGACCCAGACCGCCCTGCAGCACCGCGAGGAACGCCGCGCCGAAAAGACCTCGGCCTTCGAGACCGCGGCCGGCCCGACCGACGTGATGAGCGCCTACCCCGAGGACGACGAGGACTTCGAGCCGACCGTGGCGATCGCCACGGAGCCCGATGAGCCCGATGAGCCCGATGAACCCGAGCCGGCGACCCACGAGTTTGCCGAGCTGGCCGAGGCGGAGGCCGCGGCGGAGATCGAGCCCGGCGACCCGGCCGATGCCGAGCCGGTCGCCGCTGACCCCGATGGGCAACAAGCGCGGCGTCACCGAATCGGAGCAGATCGATTACCGACCGCCGCCCGGCAAGGTGCTCGAAAAGGGCAAAGGCGACAAGGGCCCCGACCCGCGCGACCATGAAGTGATCGGCCGCAAGCTGGTCGAGACGCTCGGCCACTTCGGCGTCGAGGCGAAGATCGTCGGCATCGTCAGCGGCCCGCACGTCTCACGCTTCGAGCTGCGCCTCGCCCCGGGCACCAAGGTGAAGAAAGTCACCGAGCTCTCCAACGACCTCGCCTACGCGCTGGCCTCGACCGACATCCGCATCCTCGCTCCGATCCCGGGCAAGCAGGCGGTCGGGGTCGAGGTCCCGAACACGCGCCGCCGCCTCGTCCGGCTCGGCGACATCTACGCCGGGCGCCCGGAGAAGACCTCGCCGCTGGTCGCCTGGCTCGGCAAGGGCATCGACGGCAACGCCGTCTGGACCGACCTGGCGAAGATGCCGCACGTGCTCGTCGCCGGCACCACCGGCTCGGGCAAGTCGGGCTGCGTCAACGCGATCCTCTCCTCGATCCTGATGCAGGCCTCGCCCAACGACGTGCGGCTGGTTCTGGTCGACCCCAAGCAGGTCGAGCTCAACCACTACGAGAACGTCCCGCACCTGCTCACCCCTGTCGTCACCTCGCCGCGGCTCGCCGCCAACGTGCTCGCCAACCTGATCGGCGAGATGGAGAGCCGCTACGGGATCATGGGCGAGGCGCGCTGCCGCAACCTCGGCGAGCTCAACCGGGCGCGGGCGAAGGAGGGCGAAGCGCCGCTGCCGCACATCCTCTGCGTGATCGACGAGCTCGCGGACCTGATGATGGTCGCGCCGGCCGAGGTCGAGGACTCGATCATCCGCCTGGCGCAGAAGTCGCGCGCGACGGGCATCCACCTGGTGCTGGCGACGCAGCGGCCCTCGACCGACATCATCACCGGCACGATCAAGGTCAACATCCCGGCCCGCATCGCCTTCGCCGTCTCCTCGCAGACGGACTCGCGGGTGATCCTCGACCAGGGCGGCGCCGAGGCGCTGCTCGGCCAGGGCGACATGCTCTTCCGCGGCGCCGGCACCTCGAAGATGGCGCGCGTCCAGGGCGCCTTCGTCACCGAGGAGGAGATCGCCCGGATCACCGAGCACTGGGCCAAGCAGGGCGAGCCCGAATTCGAGGCCGAGCTGCTCGAGGTGCACGAGGAGAAGGGCGTCGAAACCGAGGGCGACTTCGATCCCGACGCCGACGATCTGCTCGACGACGCGATCCGCACCGTGGTGCAGACCGAAACCGCTTCCGTCTCGATGATCCAGCGCCGCCTGCGGGTCGGCTACACCCGCGCCGGCCGCCTGATCGACATGCTCGAGCGGCGCGGCGTCATTTCCGGCTATGAGGGCTCGAAGCCGCGCCAGGTACTGATCACCGAGGCCGACCTCTCGCGCGTGCTGGCCGGCGGCGGTGGGGCCGAGCCGGTCGCGGTCGACGCCGACGAGCCCGCTTAACAGCGTTCTTTCGCGCCGCGCGCCCGCAGCCGACACAATGTCGGCGTGGGCAGCGGAATCGGAACGACCCTGAGCGAGGCGCGGAGCCGCCGCAAAGTCGACCTGGCCGAAGTCGAGGCGGCGATCAAGATCCGCGTCCGCTACCTGCAGGCGATCGAGAACGAAGAGTGGGACGCGCTGCCCGGCGGCGCCTACAACCGCGGCTTCGTCCGCACCTACGCGATCTACCTCGGGCTCGACGGCGAACGGCTCGCCGACCAGTACAGCCAGGCGACCGAGCCGGCCGGTGGGACACGGGTGCCGAAGCGGATCGAGCCGGTCCAGAGCGGGGCGCGGCCGTCGGGGCGGCGACCCTCCGGCCGCTTCCTGATCGTCGCCGTCTGCGCCCTTCTGATCGCGGTGGTGGTCGGGATCGCCGTCGCGGGCGGCGGCGAAGACGGGGCTTCGAGCTCGCCATCGCCGGCCAAGCAGGCGCAGGGCAAGGAAGGCGGCAAGGCGGCGGCGAAGGGGGCGAGCGCGGCCAAGCCGGGAGCGTCCGTGCGCCTGGTCGCCGAGGCCGAAGTCTGGACCTGCCTGCTCGACGCGGGCGGCAAGCCGCTGCTCGACGGCCAGATCCTTGCCCCGGGCGAAGAAGCCGGCCCGTTCCATTCCAAGGGCTTCGAAGTCGCGCTCGGCAACGGCTCGGTGCGCATCTTTGTCAACGGCGAGCCGGCCCGGATCGAAGCAAGCTCGAGCCCGGTCGGCTACGCGGTCGGCCCCGACGGCGAGCTGACCGCGCTGGAAGAAGGCGAAAGGCCGAACTGCGAATGACATATACCGCCGCCTCCTCTGCTCCCGCGAATGCCTGAAGAATCAGATATGGACAGGCATTCCCTCCCGCGTCCGGGGGCGGCGGGGGGTGTGGTGCGGGCGGGCATCGTCGTGACCGGGACCGAGGTGATCACCGGGCGGATCGCCGACAGCAACGGCCCCTGGATCTCCGAACAACTGGCCGCGCTCGGGGTCGAGGTGGCCCACATCGAGGTCGTCGCCGACCGGCCGGACGACCTCGAGGCGGCGCTGCGCTTCATGGCCGCCGAGGGGATGGACCTGATCGTCACCTCGGGCGGGCTCGGCCCGACCGCCGACGACCTGACCGCCGAGGTGGTCGGGCGCTTCGCCGGCCGCGAGCTCGTCCTCGACGAGGAGATGGAGGAGAAGATCGCCGAGATCCTGCGCGGCTTCGCCCGCCGCTTCAACTTCGACGCCGAGGCCGTGCGCGAGGCCAACCGCAAGCAGGCGATGGTGCCCGACGGTTCGCAGCTGCTCGACCCGGTCGGCACCGCGCCCGGCCTGGTCGTCCCCGCCGGCGAGCGGGCAGTGATCGTGCTGCCGGGGCCGCCGCGCGAGTTGCAGCCGATGTGGCCGCGCGCGGTCGAGGCGCCCGCCGTGCAGGCGGTCCTCGCTGGCGCCACGCCGCTGCTCTCCTACACGCTGCGGATGTTCGGCATCCCCGAGTCGGAGATCGCCAAGAGCCTGCGTGAGGTCGAGGCCGGCGGGGTGGACCTGGGCGCGGTCGAGATCACGACCTGCCTGCGCCGCGGCGAGATCGAGATCGACGTGCGCTACCGGGCCGAGGCGGCCGCGGTCGCCGACGCGGTGCGGGCCGAGCTGGCCGAGCGTCACGCCCGCCACCTCTTCAGCCTCGATGGGGAGACGGTCGACTCGCAGCTGGCCGGCCTGCTCGCGGGCCGCACGCTGGCCGTCGCCGAGTCCTGCTCGGCCGGCCTGCTGGCGGCGCGGATCACCAACCGGCCCGGCGCCTCGGCCTACTTCGCCGGCGGCGTCGTCGCCTACTCGAACGCGGCCAAGGCGGCGCTGCTCGGCGTCGAGCCGGCGCTGATCGAGGCGCACGGGGCGGTCTCGCCGCAGGTCGCCGAGGCGATGTCGCGAGGGGCGCTGGAGCGCTTCGGCGCCGACGTCGCGATCTCGATCACCGGCATCGCCGGGCCCGACGGCGGCAGCGCGGAGAAGCCGGTCGGCTACGTCTGCTTCGACGCCCGCCTCGCCGACGGCACGACGCTCGCCCGTGACCCGGTCATTCCCGGCAACCGCGATGACATCCGCGAACGCTCGGCGCTGGTCGCTATGCACCTGCTGCGCACCCTGCTCGGCGGCGGCGACACGCCGCTGTAGGGGAGCCGTCACAGAGATTTCACGATTGGCGCGCCAGCCGCGCGTCGCCGCCCCTTAGCGTCCGCAGCCGTGACTACGGTTCCCTCTCCATATGCAGGAAGGCGGATGAGATGGCAGACAAGAAAACGGCTCTGAAAGACGCTTCGGCCAAGGAGGCCAAGGCCAAAGACGCGGCCCTCGCGGCGGCGGTGACCCAGATCGAGCGCGACTTCGGCCAGGGCGCGCTGATGCGCCTCGGCGCCGACGCGACGATCAAGATCCCGGCGATCCCGACCGGGGCGCTCTCGCTCGATTTGGCGCTCGGCATCGGCGGCGTTCCCCGCGGCCGCATCGTCGAGATCTTCGGCCCGGAGTCCTCGGGCAAGACGACGCTGATCTACCACATCATCGCCGAGGCGCAGAGCCGCGGCGGGATCTGCGCCTTCATCGACACCGAGCACGCGATCGACCCGTCCTACGCGCGCAAGATCGGCGTCGACACCGACGAGCTGCTGGTCTCCCAGCCCGATTACGGCGAGCAGGCGCTGCAGATCGCCGACCGCCTGATCGCCTCGGCGGCGATCGACGTCGTCGCGATCGACTCGGTCGCGGCGCTGACGCCGAAAGCCGAGCTCGACGGCCAGATCGGCGACACGACCGTCGGCCTGCAGGCGCGGCTGATGTCGCAGGCGATGCGCAAACTCGCCGGCAACCTCAACCGCACCAACACCGTCTGCCTCTTCACCAACCAGATCCGCGAAAAGGTCGGCGTCCAGTTCGGCTCGCCGGAGACGCAGCCGGGCGGCCGGGCGCTGAAGTTCTACTCCTCGCAGCGGCTCGACATTCGCCGCATCGAGACGCTCAAGGACGGCACCGAGGCGGTCGGCAACCGGGTGCGGGTCAAAGTCGTCAAGAACAAGGTCGCCTCGCCCTTCCGCCAGGCCGAATTCGACATCGAGTACGGGGTCGGGATCTCACGCGAGGGCGGCCTGCTCGACTTCGGCATCGAGCACGACCTGGTGCAGAAATCGGGCTCGTTCTTCTCCTACGGCAAGACCAGGCTCGGCCAGGGGCGCAACAACGCCAAACAGTTCCTCAACGAGAACCCCGAGATCGCCGGCGAGTTGGAAGCGAAGATCCGCACCGCGCTCGGCATCGGCGGCGAGGGCGGCGAGAACGTCGTCCCCGAGGCCGAGGCGGAGCCCAAAGCGGAGGAGTCTCCGCCCCCGGTCGCCGAAGCCGCCTGATCGCCCGCTGACGGGCCGCGGCAATGGATAGGATGCCGCCCGCATGGACAACGGAACGCTCTTCTACATAGTCGGGCCGGTGCTGGCCGCATCGGCGGTCATCGTCAGCTTTCTCGGCCTGCGCTTCGAGAACTTCCCCGGTCGCTTCGCGCCGCTGGTGCTGATCTGGTTCATCGTCCTCGTCGGCGGCTCGACCACGCTCGCCGTCAAGCACTCCAAGGACGAGGAAGTGCACAAGGAGCAGGAGCACGGCCTGCCGCAGGCGACGGAGGAATCCGAAGCCCAGGAGAACCAGTAGTCCCTGCCGGCTCTCTAAGCTTGGGCGATGCCCAGCTACCACGTCACCACGTTCGGCTGTCAGATGAACGTGCACGACTCCGAGCGCATGCAGGGGATGCTCGAGTCGATCGGCTATGAGCAGGCCGCGAGCCGCGCCGAGGCCGACCTGATCCTCTTCAACACCTGCTCGATCCGCGAGTCGGCCGACAACCGCTTCGTCGCCCACCTCGGCGAGGCGAAGCGGCTCAAGTCCGAAGACCCCGATCGGGTCGTCGGCGTCGGCGGATGCTGGGCGCAGTCGGTCAAGCAGGAGGTCTTCGAGCGCTTCCCCTTCGTCGACGTCGCCTTCGGGCCGGGCCAGATCCACCGCCTCGCCGAGTTCCTCAACTCGGACTCACTCAGCGCCCAGGGCTATTTCGAGTTCGAGGACTTCTCCGGCCACCTGCCGGCGCGGCGCGAGCGCGAGTTCCAGGGTTGGCTGCAGATCTCCCAGGGCTGCAACTGCAAGTGCTCCTACTGCATCGTGCCCTCGACCCGGGGGCGGGAGGAGAGCCGCGACCCCGGCGAGCTGATCGGCGAGGCGGAGGCGCTCGCCGCCGACGGCGTGCTCGAGCTCACCCTGCTGGGTCAGAACGTGAACAGCTACGGGCGCGATCTGCCGCCCGAGTCGCGGGTCGGCTTCGCCGAGCTGCTGGCGCGAGTCGACGCGGTCGAGGGGATCGAGCGGATCCGCTACACCAGTCCGCACCCGAAGGACATGAAGGAGGATGTGATCCGCGCCCACGCCGATCTGGCCGCCGTCTGCGAGCACATCCACCTGCCGCTGCAGTCGGGCTCGAGCGCGATCCTCAAGCGGATGCGCCGGACCTATGACCGCGGGCGCTACATGGACCGGGTCTCGCTGATCCGCGAGCACGTCCCCGACTGCGCGATCACGACCGACATCATCGTCGGCTTCCCCGGCGAGAGCGAGGCCGACTTCGAGCAGACCCTGGAGGTCGTCGACGAGGTCGGCTACGACAGCGCCTTCACCTTCGTCTTCTCGCCACGGCGGGAGACCGAGGCGGCGACGCTGGGCGAGCAGGTCCCCCACGCGGTCAAGCGCGAGCGCATGGAGCGCCTGGTCGAGTTGGTCCAGCGGCGCGCGACCGAGCGCTCGCAGCGTTTCGTCGGGCGCGAGCTCGAGGTGCTGGTCGAGGGCCCGAGCCGTACCGACCCGACCCGCCTGCGCGGGCGTACGCGGCACAACAAGACGGTGAATTTCGACGGCATGGCCGTGCCGGGCGCCCTGGTCCGGGTCGAGATCGACGCCGCGACCTCGACCACGCTGAGCGGGGTGGCGGTCAAGCCGATCGTGGTTTGAACGTCCTCGGGATATTTGGTCCGACGGGCGTGGGCAAGACCGGCGTGGCGATCGCCTTGGCTGAGGAGCTGCGGGCGCGGGGGGAGGACCCCGTGGCTATCTCGTGCGATGCGTTGCAGGTTTACGAGGGGCTGGGGGTGCTCACGGGGGTTGCCACGGCTGCGCAGCGGGAGCGGTTGGAGCACCGGCTGGTCGGGTTCGTGCCCGTCACCCAGCCGTTCTCGGTGGGCGATTACATGCGTTTGGCGCACGCTGAGATCGATCGGGCCTTGGATGCGGGGCGGCGGCCGATCGTGGTGGGGGGGACGGGGTTGTATCTGCGCGCGGCGGTCGCCGAGCTGTCGCTGGAGAAGGCGCCGCCTGGGGCTGAGAACTCCGAGCTGTGGTCGCCGGACACTCGGCTGCCGACGACGATCTTCGGGCTCGACATGGATCGTGCCCGGCTCTACGAGCGGATCGACTCCCGCACCGAGGCGATCGTCGCCGCTGGGGCGGAGGAGGAGGTGCGCCGGGCCGAAGCGCTCGGCCCCTCGCGCACCGCCCGCAAGGCGCTCGGCTTCGATGAGCTGCTCGGCGGCGACATCGAGTTGATGAAGAAGCGCTCGCGCAACTACGCCCGCCGCCAGCTGACTTGGATGCGCAAGATCCCCGACCTGACCCAGATCGAGCGCACCGAGCTGAGCGACGCCGAGGTGGCGAGCCGGATCGCCCGCCGCCTTGTCGATTGAACGATTGTCCCCCCTATAGGGGGTAAAAGGGTCCAATAGGCTGGCCGGATGCGATTCGAGAAGTGGACGGCGCTGGGAAACGACTATGTGATCGTCGAGGCGGACGGGCTGCCGTGGGAGTTGACGGCGGCGAGGGTGCGGCGGATCTGCGATCCGCACTTCGGGGTCGGCGCCGACGGCGTGCTGCTGCTCTCGCGCAGCGACGACCCGGCATTCGTCGCCGCGCTGCGGATCTTCAACCCGGACGGCTCCGAGGCCGAGCTCTCGGGCAACGGGGCGCGCGAGGCGATTCTCTACCTGCGCCGACACGGCTGGACCGACGAGGACGTCTTCTCGATCTCGACGGTCGCCGGGCCGATCACGCCGACGATCACCTCCGAGCGCACCTGCTCGGTCGAGATGGGCCGGGCCTCGACCGCCTCCAAGGACTTTCCCTCCGGTCCCCCTGACGGCAGGGGCACGCTCAGCGCCGGTGGCCGCGAGTGGGAGTTCCAGCACGTCTCGATCGGCAATCCGCAGTGCGCGATCGTCGTCGGCGAGGAGCTGGAGAGCCTCGACCTGGGCGCGATCGGGCCGCAGATCGAAGGCCACGAGTTGTTTCCCAACCGCACCAACGTCTCTTTCCTGCGGGTCGAAGGCGACCGGGTGCGGGCGCGGATCTTCGAGCGCGGCGTCGGCGAGACGCTCTCCTCGGGCACCGGCGCCAGCGGCGCCGCCGTCACCGCCTTCCTCGGCGGCGCCGCGAGCCCGATCGCGGTCGAGCTCGACGGCGGTGAGCTCGGGGTCGAGATCTCCACTGAGCTCGACGTCCGCCTCAGCGGTTGGGCCGAGCCGATCTGCTCCGGTGAGCTCTCCGCAGAGCTCATCCAGGCGCTGTCCGAGCTGACCTAATACATTCCCGCGCCCGTGGGAATCGCAGACCCGTCCAAGCGCCTGGAGGCGATGCCTCCGTACATGTTCCAGGAACTGGAGCGCCGCATTGCCGAGAAGCGCGCCGCCGGCATCGACGTGATCAGCCTCGGCATCGGCGATCCCGACGAGCCGACCTACCCGCACGTGGTCAAGGCGATGCAGGAGGCGGTCGCCGACCCCGGCACGCACCAGTATCCGAGCAACCGTGGCCGCGACGAGTTCCGCGAGGCCTTCGCGAGCTTCTACGACCGCCGCTTCGGGGTCGAGATCGACCCCGGCAGCGAGGTGATCCCGGCGATCGGCGCCAAGGAGTGCATCTACAACCTCTGCTTCGCCTTCCTCGACCCGGGCGGCGTCGCGCTCGCCTCCGACCCCGGCTACCCGGTCTACACCGGCGGGCCGATCCTCGCCGGCGCCACGCCGGAGTTGCTGCCGCTGGTCCCCGAGTTGGGCTTTGCCCCGGACCTGACCGCGGTGCCGGCCGACGTCGCCGCGAGGGCGCGGCTGATGTTCATCAACTACCCGAACAACCCGACCGGCGCCGTCGTCCCCGAGGGATTCTTCGAGCTGGTCGTCTCCTTCGCCCGCGAGCACGAAATCCTCGTCGTCCACGACAACGCCTACTCGGAGACGAC
Organism: uncultured Solirubrobacterales bacterium; assembly: GCA_963789505.1. Taxonomy (GTDB): domain Bacteria; phylum Actinomycetota; class Thermoleophilia; order Solirubrobacterales; family 70-9; genus VRUE01. Next base: position 60,457 of record CAWBLE010000008.1, on the reverse strand, counting down.
CTACGACGGTTACGTCGCGCCCAGCTTCCTCGCCACGCCCGGCGCCAAGGAGGTCGGGGTCGAGGTCTTCTCGCTCTCCAAGGGCTACAACATGACCGGCTGGCGCTGCGCCGCGATCCTCGGCAACGCCGACGCCGTGCAGGCCTACTGGCGGCTGAAGACGAACGTCGACTCGGGCCTGTTCGAGGCCGTGCAGCTGGCCGGCGTCGCCGCGCTCGAGGGCCCCTCTGGCCCGCTCGAGCGGATGAACGAAACCTACGTCCGCCGCCGCGATCTGGTCGTCTCGGCGCTGGGCGAGATCGGGGTCGAAGTGACCGCGCCGAAGGGCACGATCTACGTCTGGGCGCCGGTCCCGGAGGGCCACACCTCGACCTCCTTCGCCGAGCTGGTGCTCGAAGAGGCCGCGGTCGTCGTCTCACCCGGCTCGATGTATGGGCCGAGCGGCGAGGGCTTCTTCCGCATCGCGCTGACCACGCCCGACGAGCGCATCACCGAGGCCGTCGAGCGCATGCGCGAGCACTTGGCCTAAATCATCCCGGACGGGATAATCTCGCCGCGGTTTCGCTGGTCACGCCGCGCCTGCTTGGCGAAGTCGAGGTTGACTCAGCCTGCCGCGGCCCGCTCCTCGCGCTTGCGCCAGTAGCGGTCGAGGCCGCGCCACTGGTACTGGGGCGGGACGGATTGGAGCAGCTCCTCGGCGGCCGCCTCGCTCTCGGCGCCCGCGGCGACCCGCTCGCGGTGGCGCTGCTCGTATTCCTCCTCGGGCAGCTCGCGGGCCAGCTTCGCCTCCTCGCGCAGGCGATCCTTGAGCAGGGCGAGGTGGGGGACGGGGTCGTCGATCGCGCCGAAGTGGGTCAGGGCGAGGCGCTCCGGCGCCCAGCCTTCGACGATGCCGATCGAGTCGATCCATTTCTCGACGTCGATGTCCGGCGGCGGGGTGGGGGGGACGACGAGGTCGACGCCGGGGATGCGCACCGCGGCTACGTCGCCGACGAAGGCCGTGCCGCTCTCCTCGTGCAGATAGCTGACGTGATGGGAGGCGTGGCCCGGGGTGTAGGCGACGCGCATGCCGAGCACCCGCTCGCCGCCGGCGAGCGGCTTCACGTTGGCCTCGGGCACGGGCACGATCTCGCCCCAGAGCCGCTCCATCTGGTCTCCGTAGAGGCGCTCGGCGCTGGCCAGCAGCCGCGAGGGGTCGATCAGGTGCGGGGCGCCGCGCTCGTGCACGTAGACCTCGAGGTCCGGCCAACGCCGCACCAGGGCGCCGGTGGCGGCGGCGTGGTCGAGGTGAATGTGGGTCAGCAGCAGCGCCCGCGGCCGCTCCTCGCCAAGCGCCGCGAGCAGCGTCGACAACGAAGACTCCGGTCCGGGATCGACCAGCACCCCGTCAACCTCCCAGCAGCCGATCACATGCGGCCGCCCCAAGTGCATCACATCGATTACGCGCATCCGGCTCAGCCTATGGGAGTCGGGGGAGGGTCCCCGACTCCCTCAAGTAACCGGAGCGGGAAAGCGGTCGTCGCCTTCGAGCGTCTGTCGCAGGCCCTCCTCGAGCCCGCGCGGCGCGTAGCCCAGCTCGCGGCTGGCCTTCTCGTGGCTGGCCCAGAAGGTGACGCCGTCGGCGGAGGAGATCAGCTCGCGCAGGTTCGGCGGCTGGCCCATCATCTTGCCGACCAGCGGCCCGATCGGGGTAAGCGCCTTCATCAGCCCGACCGGCATCGCCCGCTTCGGCGCCTTGCGCCCGGTCGCCGTGGCGACCGTCTCGATCGCCTCGCGCATCGTCGTCACCGGGCCGCTGAGCACGTAGGTCTCGCCGACCCTGCCCTTGTCGAGCGCCAGCAGGATGCCGCCGGCGATGTCCTCGACGTGGGTCAGGCACATGCCGAACTCCGGAAACGGCATCAGGACCAGTTTCCCGGCGAAGAATTCCTGCAGCAGGTCGGCCACCTGCGAGGTGTCGTCGGGGCCGTAGACGCCGCCGGGTTGGACGATCACGCCCGGCAGGCCGTCGGCGATCATCCGCTTGGCGATCCGGTGCGCCTCGAGCTTCGTCTCCTCGTAGTAGGAGGTGAACTCCTTGCCGGGGTGCTCGTAGCTCTCGTCGACGACCTGGCGGTGGGTGTTGCCGAAGATGCCGCAGGTGGAGACGTAGACGAGCTTGGCGACGCCGGTTTCGCGGGCCGCGTTGAGCACGTGCTCGGTGCCGGCCACGTTGGCCTCCCACATCGCCGGGTGCTGCTTGGCGGGGATCCCGACCTCGTACATCGCCGCCGCGTGGACGACCGCGTCGCAGCCCTCCATGCCCTTGCGGATCGCCTCGGCGTCGCCGAGGTCGCCGCTGGCGATCTCGCAGCCGAGCGCGGTCAGGCCGGCCGCCTTCTCGGGGCTGCGGACGAGGCAGACGACCTCGTCGCCGCGGGCGCGCAGCTGGCCGGCGACATTGCCGCCGATGAACCCCGTCGCTCCCGTCACGAAGACCTTCACGGCCGCTAAGCCTATCCGGATCGGGGCGACGCCTACAATCGAGCCGAGTGGATCGATCCAGGAACGGGCGCAGCAAGCAGACGCGATACGCCGCCGACGGCGCCGGCGTCGCCAAACCGCGCGCCCGCCAGCGGGCGCTGGCGATCGGGATCGTTGAAGGCGGCGAGCCGGGCGACCCGCTCGCGGAGCTGAAGGAGCTGCTGCGCACGGCCGGCGTGGCGACGGCGGGGGAGGCGGTCCAGCAGCGCCCCAAACCGGACCCCGACCGCTACGTCGGCCGCGGCAAGCTGGTCGAGCTGAAGGAGCAGATCGCCGCCTGCGACGCCAACCTGGTCGCCTGCGACGACGAGCTCGCGCCGCGCCAGGAGCGCAACCTCGAGAGCGCCCTCGGCGTGCCGGTGATCGATCGCACCGCCGTGATTCTCGACATCTTCGCCGACCACGCCCACTCGGCCGAGGGCAAGCTGCAGGTCGAGCTGGCCCAGCTCGAGTACAACCTCGCCCGCATGCGGGGCCTCTGGACCCACCTCGAGCGGCTCGGCGGCGGGATCGGCACGAGGGGGCCGGGCGAGAGCCAGATCGAGACCGACCGCCGCCTCGCCCGCGACCGGATCGCGGCCCTGCGCCGCCGCCTCGCCAGGCTCGAGCGCAACCGCGGCGTGATGCGGGCGCGGCGCGACAACTCGGCTCTGCCCCAGGTCGCCCTCGCCGGCTACACCAACGCCGGCAAGTCGACCCTGCTCAACGCGCTGACCGGCAGCGAGCAGGTCGGCGTCGGCGACCGCCTCTTCCACACCCTCGATCCGACCACGCGCAGCGTGCCGCTCTCCGGCCGCGACTACCTCTTCACCGACACCGTCGGCTTCATCGAGAAGCTGCCGCACCAGCTGGTCGAGGCGTTCAAGGCGACGCTTGAGGAGACCGTGCTCGCCGACCTGATCCTGCAGGTGGTCGACGCGGCGGCGCCGGAGGAGCGGCGCCTCGCCGACCTGCGCGCCGCCGACGCGGTGTTGGAGGAGATCGGCGCCGGCGAGAAGCCGCGACTGCTGGTACTCAACAAGGCCGACCTGCTCGACGAGGACGAGCGCCGCGAGGCGCTGCTGCGCCACCCCGACGGGGTGCTCGTCTCCGCGCTCAGCGGCGAGGGGATCGAGCCGCTGCGCGAGCGGGTCGAGGAGACATTCCGCGACACTCTGGCGGAGGTCGAGCTGCTCGTCCCCTACAGCCAGGGCGCGCGGCTGCACGAGCTGCACGAGGTGGCCGGCGATCTCGAGCGGACCGACCGTGAGGACGGGGTGCTGGTGCATGCGCGCGTGCCGCGCTCGGAGCTGCATCGGTTCGACGATTTGCGGACCGCCAAAGCCATTTAGGGGGACGAGGCGGGGGTGTCCCTCCGCTTGCTGGGTTTTTCGCCTCACGCACAGCGGCCGTCCGAGATCGTGAGTGGGGCGAAAAAGAGGACGCCGCGCACTCCGGGACACCCCCGCCTCGTCTCGTGGTCGCTGTAGGGTGCGCGGCCGTGGAGCTGCGGATCGCAAAGCTGAAGGACGAGGCCGTCTTGCCTACGCGCGCGCATGCGGGGGATGCGGGCTTGGATCTCTACGCCTGTGAGGCGGCGCATCTTGGGCCCGGGGAGCGGTGGAGCGTCGGCACGGGTGTCGCGGTGGAGATTCCCGAGGGGCACGCGGGGCTGGTGCTGCCGCGGTCGGGGATTGCGCGCGATCACGGGATCGCGCTGGTCAACGGCCCGGGGCTGATCGATAGCGGCTACCGCGGCGAACTGCGGGTGCTGCTGCTCAACACCGACCCGGCCGAGACCTTCCGGGTCGAGCCCGGCGAGCGGATCGCACAGCTCGTTGTGACGCCCGTCGCCCTGCCCGAGCTGGTCGAGGTCGACTCGCTCAGCGATTCGAGCCGCGGCGACGGTGGCTTCGGCTCGAGTGGACGCTGAGCCTCCGCACCGCAAACCTGTAGACGACGGGCGAGCGGTCGCGGTTGCTCGCGGCGTCGATCGCGTAGGCGCGAAAGAGGTGGCGGCCGAGCCGCACGTTGAAGGCCCGCGGCGAGCCGCAGGGCCGGAACGGGCGCCGGTCGATCCGACAGCGGAAGCGCGAGCCGGCCTCGTTCGAGCCGAGGGCGAAGGCGACGCGACGCCACCCGTGCCGCGTGAAGACACGCCTCGCGGGGCGGTGGAGCAGTCGAGTCCGCGGCGGCTTGCGATCTGCCCGGATCGGGGGCGGCGAGGAGGACGCTTCCGCGGCCGGCGGATTCGGATTGGGCGGCGTCCCCGGCGGCCGGAAGCTGTTGGGGGCGCGTTCTTCGACGTCCTCGCAATCGATCGGGCTCGCGTCGGGTCCGTTTTCGGGAAAGTCGATCAGCGCCGTGTCCCAGCCTTCCCCGCAGTCGACGGTCGGATCGGGATCCTTGGTCGGCGGCACGCCCGAGTTGGCGAGGATCGAGTCGTCGCCGGCTCCCGCGTAATAGCGGTCCGGGCCGGGGCGTCCAAGAAGCTGATTCGGGCCCGAATCGCCGATCAGGATGTCGCCGAAGCTCGTTCCCTCGAGGTCCTCGAGATTTGAGATCGTCGTCAGCGAGCCTCCTCCGCAGTCGGGCTCTCCGGACGGGCCGACCAGCCCAGCCTTGCCGATCGTCATGTCGATCGAGACCGCCGCTTCCTTGAAGTTCGCCCAGTTGGCGTTGTCGCGGTCTGGACCGCCGTCGAGCAGGTCGCCTTCGCAGACCGCGTCGTCGACGAAGAGGTCCTCTCCGGCTTCGGCGTAGAGCTTGTCCGCGCCTTCGTTGTTGGGCACGGCGTCGTCACCGCCCCCCGCATGGACTTCGTCGTCTCCCGGTCCGTCGACCAGCGCGTCTTCGGTTTCGCCGCCGGTGAGGTGGTCCACGCCTTCGCCGCCGAGCAGCACGACCGACGTGGATTCCGGGAAGCCGGCGGCGACGATCGAGTCGTCACCGGCAAGCCCGGCGATGACGAGGGAGTCGGGCGGTTCGGCGAGTGGAAATGAGCCAACCGTGGCGCCGCCGTCGGTGAAGCTCACACCGGTGCCCGAGTAGGTGGCCACGAGCTCGTCGCTGCTGTCGCTCCCGGTCAAGTAGAGGGCGGCTGGCCGCCCGGCCTGGGGCGCCATCGCACCGGCAGCCACGGTTCCGGGATCGCGCGGCGCCACCTCTTCTTCGCTGCCGCTGAACTCGCATTCGTGGAGTGTCGCTCCCGTGGCGTCGCAGTAATCCCCCTCCGCGCCTCCGTAGATCTGATCGTCGCCGCCTTCGCCGAGGATCACGTCGGCGCCGCCGCCGCCGTAGATCGTCTGGGCTTCTTCCGTGCCGACGATGTAGTCGGAGAAGGGGGTGCCGATCACGACGTCGAAAGGTTCGCCGTCGACTTCTTCGTCGAACCCGCCTCCGTCGGGGGCGCGGCCGTTGTCGGCGAAGCCGTATTTCAGGTCGATGTAGGCGCCGCGTCCGGCTGGCCCAAGGGGGAATTCGTCGTAAGCGGAGAGGTCCGCAAATCCATCGCGATTGAAGAAGCCCGGCGTAACGCCGGTCGCGTAACTCAGCGTGTCGAATCCTCCACCGGTGTTGTCGATCCGGTCGATCGTCGCGTCGCCGCGGACGATGTCGTCGCCTTCTTCGCCGTCCAGGGCGGAGTCGGCGCCGAACCCGCCCGAGAGCAGGTCGTCGCCAGGGCCGCCGCGCAACTGGTCGTCGCCGATGCCGCCGTAGAGCCGGTCGTTGCCAGGGCCGCCGAAGAGGAAGTCGTTGCCGCGCTGGCCGTAGAGGGTATCGTCGCCGCCTTCGCCGTAGACCCTGGTGACGTTACGCGGCGCCCGGTAGGTGTCGTCGCAGGCCGTTCCGTAATAGGCGCCGCCGACGATCCGGGGTTCTTCGCCGCCGCAGGTCGCGGCCGCGGCCGGCGTGGCGGCGATCCCGGCGAGCAGCATCGCGACCACGAGCAATCGGGGTGGGCTCATTCTCACTGCCTACCCGAACCCGGTGGCGGTCACTCAGGTGCGCAGGGCAACGGCTCGGGCCGACTCTTCGGCGGCGCCCTCGAGCTTGTCGTCGAGCGGCGCCAGCTCGGGGGCGGAGCCGTAGCGGCGCCCGAGCGCGAGGGCGATCAGGCGGTCGGCCAGCCAGGCGTTCTTGGGCAGCAGCGGCCCGTGCAGGTAGGTGCCGATCAGGTTGTCGCGGCGGACGCCCTCGAAGCCGTCCTTGCCGTTGTTGCCGTGGCCGTTGAGGACGCGGCCGAGCGGCACGGCCCCATCGCCGAGGTAGGTGCGGCCGCCGTGGTTCTCGAAGCCGGCGATCGTCCGCGGCCCCTCGCCGAGGTCGGCCTCGATCGCGACGTTGCCGATCAGCCGCTCGCCCGGCTCGCGCACCGTCTCCAGGTCGGCCAGGCCGAGGCCCGGCAGGCGCTCCTCGCCGAGCTGGTAGCTGTGGCCGAGCAGCTGGTAGCCGCCGCAGACGGCGAGCAGGACGACGCCTTCGCCGACCGCCGTGGCGAGCCCCTCGCGCTTGCTCGCGACCATGTCGGCGGCGACGGCGCGCTGGTCGCGGTCCTGGCCGCCGCCGAGGTAGAGCAGGTCGTGGGCGCCGGGGTCGAGGCCCTCGCCGGGACCGGCGGCCGCGTAGGCGAAGCCGATCCCGCGCCACTCGCAGCGCCGCCGCAGAAAGAGGATGTTGCCGCGGTCGGCGTAGATGTTCATCTGCTCCGGGTAGAGCGCGAGCAGGCGCAGCTCCATCAGGCGCCCTTCCCGAGCAGGACGACGGTGGAACCGACGTGGTCGGAGGTGGCGGGAACGGAGCGCACGCCCTCGGGCTTCATCCCGGCGGACTGCGCCTCTCCCTCGAGCGTGGCGACATCGACCATCGCCAGCAGTATCTCGTCGAGCTCCTCGCTCAGCTCGCCGTCGGGCGACACCGTCTGCCGCAGCCGCCGCGCGCGCAGCCCGTCGGCGTCGATCCCGGCCTCGATCGGCAGGCTCGAGTAGACCCAGCCGTCGACCTCGCGCGTGTCGGGCAGGGGAGGGGGGCCCTCGACCGGATCGGGGACCCCCTCGACAATCGCGAATGCCGCCAGCCCGCCGGGTTTGAGGTGGTCGGCGACGCAGCCAAGGCACAGTTTCCGCTCGCTTGCGTCGGCAAAGAGCTGGATCAGCTGCATCGGCGCCAGCACGAGGTCGAACTCGTCATCGAGCCGGAAACCCCTCGCATCGCCGACCACCCCGGTTACCGGCAGCTCGCCGGCCCGATCCGCGAGCGCCGCGATAAACGCAAGCTCAGCGTCGAGCGCGGTGACCTCATACCCCCGCCGCGCCAGATGCAACGCCACGCGCCCGGTCCCGCAACCGAGGTCCAGAACCCTTCCGTTTGCCAGCTCCTCCCAAAGCGGCAAATCCGCGGAGTAGGCCCCGCACTCAACGTCGTGCCAAACAACAGACGTATCTCGGGCGGGTGGCGCGGCAGGGGGGACCTCCCCCGAGGACGCTTTAGCGACCGGAGGGGGTGGTGGGTCCCCTGCCGCGACAGGACCCGCCCGCCGAACGCGACCGTCCCTGGCCGTCATCGCCAGAACTCCTCAGTCAGACCCCGCCCCGACAAAACCTTGTGCAGCTCCAGCAGCGCCGTGTAGGTCGGCAGCGCGAAGAGCCGATCAGGCGCCTCGGCCAGCGCCCGGTCGAGCGCGGCCTCGATCTCCGGCTCGACCGCGATCGCGTCCTCGGGCCAGCCCGCGTACTTCAGCCGCAGGGCCATCTCCGGCGCTCGCCTGCCGGAGCAGGTGACGCGCCGCACGGCGCCCTCGAGCAGCTCGAAGTCGGCGTCCCAGATCCAGGAGACGTCGCGGCCGTCGGCGATCCGGTCGTTGAGCCCGATCCAGAGGTCGAGCGCCGCCCGCCTCGGCCTCGAGCTTCAGCGTGCGCAGGACCTCGTTGGTCCCGGCCGGGTTCTTGACCAGCAGGATCCAGGCCTGCTTTTCGCCGACGGCGATCGTCTCGACCCGGCCGAAGGCGCCGCGCGTCGCGGCCAGCGCCGGCCCGATCCGCTCCGCCTCGACCCCCGACTCGAGCGCCGTGGCGATCGCGGCGAGCGCGTTGTAGACGTTGTAGAGGCCGGGCAGGGGCAGCTCGATCGCCAGCTCGCCGGCGGGAGTGCGCACGGTGAGCGAGGAGCCGCGCATCCCGTGCAGCTCGATTCGGGTCGCCGCGACCTCGGGCTCGGGCCGGGCGGCGCCGCAGTTGCCGCACGAGTAGTGGCCGAGGTGGCCGACGAAGGCGCGCGCGTAGGTGTAGGGATGGCCGCAGCGGCGGCAGTGCTTGGCGTCGAAGGCGTGCTGCAGCTCGGGCAGCGCCTGGCTCTCGTCGTCGATGCCGAAGTAGACGACGCCATCGCGCCGCCCGTTCTCGCCGTCGCGGCCGAGGTCGGCGACGAGCGGGTCGTCGGCGTTGAGAACAAAGCGCGCCCGTCCCGACAGCGCCGCGACCGTCTTCCCCCAATCCTCGGCGAGAACCTCGATCTCGCCGTAGCGGTCGAGCTGGTCGCGGAAGAGGTTGCCGAGCACGACCAGCGAGGGGTTCAGCTCGGCCGCGACCTGGGGCAGCCAGGCCTCGTCGACCTCGAACAGCCCCTCCTCGCCGCGCTGCTCGAGCAGCGCCGTGGCGATCCCCCAGGTCATATTCGAGCCGGCCCGGTTGTGGACCGGGGCGCGGTCGTCGGCGGCGAGCAGCGCCGCCAGCATTCCGGCCGTCGTCGTCTTGCCGTTGGTCGCGCTGAGCAGGGTGACGCCGCGGTTGAGGCCGGCGCCGAGGCGGGCGATCGCCCGCCGGTCGAGCCGCAGCAGCAGCCGCCCGGGCAGGGTGGTGCCGCCCCCGCGCCCGCTCGCCCGGCTGGCGGCGCCGACGGCGCGCGCGGCGAGGCGCTTGGCGCCGAACAGCGCGCCGCCGCTGTTGCGGTTCACTCCCCGGCCCGCGCCGGCACGATCACGCTGAGCGCCCGGGGAAGCACGCGCAGCGTCGCCGGCAGGTCGGTCAGGTGCTCGCCGTCGGCGTAGACGGGAAAGGGCTTGCTGGCGCTCAGCTCGAGCCGCGCGGCGCGGAAGACGCGCACCTCGTCCTCGGCCACGTGGGTGCCCTTGAACACCTTGGGCAGATTACCCAGGAAGCGCAGCTTGCCGACCTCGCCGACGGTGACGACGTCGAACTCGCCGTCGCTCAGGTCGGCATCGGGGGCGACGAACATACCGCCGCCGAAGGCCCTGTTGTTGGCGACCGAGACGGAGTAACCGGTGAAGCGCTCGCGCTCTTCGCCGACACGGATCGCGAAGCGGGCAGGCTTCCAGCCGACCAGGGTGCGCACGCCGGCGTAGGCGTAGACGAGGTTGCCCCGCAACCACCTGGTTTCGTTGGCGAGCCGGTTCGCTTCGGAGTCGAAGCCGACGCTGACGATGCCGAGGAAGCGCTTGCCGTTGACCTCGCCGACGTCGATGCGGCGGGTCCTCCCAGCGGCGAGCATCTCGACCGCCGCGGCCGGCTCGGAGGGGATCTCGAGCACCCGGGCGAGGTCGTTGCCGCGCCCGCCCGGGACTATGCCCAGCGGCGTGTCTGAGCCCGCGAGGGCGCCGCCGACGGCGCCGACCAAGCCGTCGCCGCTGACCACGACCGGGATCTCGTCCGCATCGGCGGCGCGCAGCGCCCCTTCGACGCCGTGCTCTAGGCCGCGGGTGCGCTCGACCCGGAAGGGGATGCGGCGGGCGTCGAGCTCGCGCTCCAGGTCGGGCAGCAACTTCAGGGTGCGGCCATGCGCCGATGCCGGGTTGACCAGCAGCGCCAGCGGCATCCTCTCTTCACCCATCGCGAGCGGCAGCCTATTCGGGGCGCCTAGCGCTCGCCGCTGAGGCGGAAGACCTGAAAGCGCTCGCCCTCGACCGCGCCGCTCTCGACCGGCTCGAAGCCGTGGCCGCCGAGGCGCCAATCGAGCAGGCGCCACTCGCCGGCGAGGATCAGGTGGCCGCCTGGGCGGAGGACGCGGGCGATCTGCCCGGGATGGACGCGGCCGCCCGCCTGGGCGACGAGATCGAAGAAGCCGTCGGGGTAGGGCAGGGACCGCGATCGGCCCTGCTTGAACGCGACCCGGCCCTCGGGGTCGAGTCCGACCCGGCCGACCGCTTCGCGGACCGCCTCCTCGGAGGGGTCGACCCCGCGCACTCGGGCGCCGGGGAACTCGCGGGCGAGGAAGAGCACGCCGTCGCCGCGACCGCAGCCGATCTCGAGGATCCGCTCGGGCAGGTCGTGCACGCGCAGCACGGCGGCGGCGAGCGCGGTGAGCGACGGCGAGGGCACACCCCGATCATCTAGGATTCCGCGCCTGTGGAGGGGACTTCCGATCGCAACAAGCTGATCGTGCTCGGCGCTTTCGCTGCTGTCGCGATCGCGGTCGTCGCCGCGATCCTGATCGGCCGCGGCGGCGGGGACGACTCGTCGACGAGCGCGACCAGCGCCGCGGGCTGCAAGCGGGTCGCCGCGCCGAAGCCAAAGCAGGTCAGCTTCAAGGCGCCGAAGCAGACCGTGAGCAAGGGCGAGAAGCTGACCGCCGTGGTCGAAACCAGCTGCGGCGGCTTCGAGATCGCGCTCGACGCGGCGCGGGCCCCGAAGACGGTCAACTCCTTCGTCTTCCTCTCCGAAGAAGGCTTCTACGACGACCTCACGTTCCACCGTGTCGCGCCCGGGTTCGTGATTCAGGGCGGGGACCCGCTCGGTACCGGCACCGGCGGACCCGGCTACAGCGTCGATGAGAAGCCGCCCGCCAACCTCGCCTACACGAAAGGCGTCGTCGCGATGGCGAAGAGCCCGGCCGAGCCGCCGGGGCGCTCCGGCAGCCAGTTCTTCGTCGTGCTCAGCGCCGACGCCGGCCTGCCGCCCGAATACGCCCTCGTCGGCAAGGTCGAGAAGGGCTTCGACGTGGTCGAACGGATCGGCGACCTCGGCGACCCGGCGACGGAAAAACCGAAACAGACCGTCTTGATCGAAAAGATCTCGATCGAGAAGGGCTGAGCCGGGCGCTCGGCTAGTCTTCCGGCATGGCCAAGGCTGACGTTGGCGACCGGGCACCGGACTTCGAGTTGCCGGGAACGGGCGGCAAGACCTACAAGCTCTCCGACTACAGGGGGCGCAAGCTCGTGCTCGCCTTCTACCCGGGCGACTTCACGATGGTCTGTACGAAGCAGTTCTGCTCCTACCGCGACGAAGGCGAGCGCCTCGACGCGATCGACGCCGACGTGCTCGGCATCTCGCCGCAGTCGGTCGACTCGCACGAGCGCTTCAGCAAAGAGAAAAGCCTCAACGTGCCGCTGCTCGCCGACGAGGACAAGACCGTCGCCAAGGCATATGGCATCGTCGCCGGGCCGATGGTGCGGCGCGCCGTCTTCGTGATCGACGAGGAGGGCGTGATCCGCCACCGCAAGGTGACCCTGGCCGGGCTCAGCTTCGAGACGGTCGGCGACATCGAAGAGGCTGTCGCGGCGATCGCCTGATGCCGCCCGAGCCGCGGCGGTTCGTCGCCGGCGAGGCGCCGCGGATCCATGGCGAGGCTACGGGGGAGGGGCCGCCGGTCGTGCTCTGCCACGGCCTGACGGCGACGCGGAGCTCGGTCGTTCACGGCTCACGGGCGCTCGAGCGGGCGGGCCACGAGGTCGTCGTCTACGACGCGCGCGGCCACGGCGAGTCCGACCCAGCCCCGGCGGGCCAGGGTTATGGATACGCGGAGCTGGTCGACGACCTCGAGCGGGTCGTCGCGGCGACGGTCGGGGAGGGGAGGCTGGTGCTCGGCGGGCACTCGATGGGAGCGCACACCGCGGTCGCCTACGCGCTGCGCCATCCCGAGCGCCTCGCCGGGCTCGTCCTGATCGGCCCGACCTACGCGGGCGGCGAGGCTTCGGCGGAGTCGCTCGCCTACTGGGACGGGCTCGCCGCGGCGCTGGCGCAGGGCGGCGTCGACGGATTCGTCGCCTACATCGACGCCGAGCAGCGGACCGATCCCGCCTGGCGCGACTCCGTCCTGCGCTTCACCCGCGAGCGGCTGCTGCGCCACCGCCACCTCGAGGCCGTGGTCGCGGCGCTGCGCGACGTGCCGCGCTCGCGGCCCTTCGGCGGGCTGGCCGAGCTCGAGTCGCTCGACGTCCCGGCGCTCGTCGTCGCCAGCCACGACGGCGCCGACCCCGGCCACCCGCGCCAGGTCGCCGAGGCTTACGCGGCACTGCTCCCCGACGCGCGGCTGACCGGCGAGGAGCAGGGCCAGTCGCCGCTCGCCTGGCAGGGCGGCAGGCTCTCGCGCGCGATCGCGGCCTTCTGCGCCGAGCTCGGCGAAACGTAAGAATGGGGACCATGAGCGAAGGCCAGGGAGCGCCCGACGAGGGCCACGCGATTCACTACACGGCGGTGCGTCCGGAGACGCCGATCTACAGCTCCGACGGGGCATTGGTCGGGCACGTGCGCGCCGTCCTCGACAACCACAAGGAGCACATCTTCGACGGCGTCGTCTTCGAGGACGGCGCCGGTGAGCTGCGCTTCGTCGACGCGCCCGAGGTCGCCCGCACGGCCGAGCGGGCGGTGACGCTGACGATCGACGCCGCGAGCGCGGCGCGGCTGGGCCCGCCCGAGGACGGGCACACAAAGCTCGTCCCAGACCTGCGCACGGGCCGCCTTGCGCGCCTCTTCGGCGGCGGCTGGAAGCGGCGCTGAACGGATGCGGGCGCCGCCCGAGGGGACGCTGCGGATGGTCGCGACCTTTATCGCGGCCTTCGGCATCGGCGTCGCCACCTACATCACGATCGCCGACTCCGGCGGCGGCTCACCGGTCTGCATCGCCGGCGGCGGCGGTTGCGAGACGGTCGCCGAAAGCACCTACTCGCACCTCGCCGGGGTCAACATCGCCGTTTTCGGCATCGCCGGTTACGTGCTGCTGCTGGCGGCGGCGCTGCTGCGCGGCGACGGGGCGAGGATGGGCGGGTTCGGCGTCTCCCTGGTCGGCTTCGGATACAGCGTCTACCTGACCTACCTGGAGCTGTTCAAGATCGAAGCGATCTGCCAGTGGTGCGTCGCCAGCGCGATCCTGATGACGATCCTCTTTGCGGTGAACGCGATCCGCATGATCGGCTACGTTGGTAGGCCTGCATGAGCGGCAAGAGTTCAAGAGAGGCGCGCCGCGAAGAACGGCTGCAGGCCGAAAGCGCGGGCGAGGCGCAGGAGCGCCGCACGCGCCTGCTGAAGATCGGCAGCGCCGCGGCCTTCCTCGTCGTCGCGGTGGTGCTCGTGCTGATCGTGATCAGCCAAAACGAAACCGACGGCGGCGACACGAACCTCGAGGACGTGGGCCTGGTCAAACAGCAGCTGCGCGGCATCCCGCAGAGCGGTCTCGTCCTCGGCGATCCCACGGCGAAGGTGACCCTGTACGAGTTCGGCGACCTGCAGTGCCCGGTCTGTAAGGCGTTCTCCGAACAGATCGTGCCGGAAGTGATCGACTCCCAGGTCCGCAGCGGCGAAGCCAAGCTCGAGTTCCGCAACTTCCCGATCATCAACGAGGAATCGACCCCCGCCGGCGCCGCGGCGATCGCCGCCGGCGCGCAGGGTCGCGGCTGGAACTACATCGAGCTCTTCTACCGCAACCAGGGCACCGAGGCCTCGGGCTACGTCACCGACGAATTCCTCACCGAAATCGCCAGGGGCGCCGGCGTTGCGGACATCGCGCGCTGGGACAAGGAACGCAAGGATCAGGCGGGCGCGCTGCGCGAGGTCCAACGCTCGACCGAAGAAGCCCAGAAGCTGGGTCTGACCGGGACGCCCTCATTCGCCGTCGTCGGCCCCGCCACGAGTGGGATCAAGGTGCTCGGAACCCCAGGCGACGCGGGCATCCTCGAACGGGCGATCGAAGCCGCCTCCTGAGCTTCCCTCGCCTAGGTTTACATAACCACCATTATCGAGCGTTGGATTCAGCCCCTACGGAAGCACCGCCCGGCCCCAGGCCATCGGCTTGGTGATCGGTGGGGACTTGGGTAGCTCGCCGCGCTGCACGTATTCCAGCGTCAGCGGCGAGGCTTCGATCTTGGCGACGGTGTCGCGGTTGCAGTGGCAGCCGTCGGCGAAGAACTTCCAGGGCGTCTCAAGCCGGTCCTGCCAGCGGGCGACGTTCGCCTCGGGCGCGCGCACGTGCTCGACAAAGAGCAGCTGGCCGCCGGGCTTGAGGATGCGGGCGGCCTCAGCAAGCGCGGCCTCGGGGTCGGGCACCGTGCAGAGCACGAGCGTGAAGACGACGGTGTCGAAGCTTCCGTCCTCGAACGGCAGGCTTTCGGCGCCCGCTTCGACCAGCTCGACCGCGGCCCCCGCAGCGGCGATCTTCGGCCGCAGGCGCTTGGTCATGTGCGGGTCGGGCTCGGCCATCGTCAGCTCGACGCCCTCGGGAAAGAGCCCGAGGTTGGCGCCCGTGCCGGCGCCGATGTCGATCGTCCGCCCCCGCGCGGTCGAAAGCACCTCGCGCCGCCGCTCGCGCAACCCGGCGTCCTCGGTCGCGCTCAGCAGGCTGTCGTAGGCGGCCGAGAAGAATCGGCCCCAGGTGGCGTCGTAGACGCGGCCCATCCCTAGGCCGCCTTCTGCTTCTCTGGCTCGGCCGGCTCGTCGGCCTTTGCTCTGCGCGGCGCGCTCCTCGTAGGCGTGGCGGGCGCCGTGGTCGACTTCGGTCATCAGTTTGTCGACCTTCATGAAGCGGCCGAGGGCCTCGCGCCAGGTGCGCGGGAACAGGGCCACGACCTTGAACAGCCCACCGTTCTGGCGCGGCACCCAGACGTCGAAGCGTGGCACTTCCAGCGCGTCGACGATCTCGTCGGCGACGTCGGATGCCTCGACCGCTTTGATCATCTTCTGACCGACGCCCGAGGTCAGCTCGGTGTTGACGACGGTCGGCATCACGCAGGCGATCTCGATACCGCTGCCGCGCAGCTCGGCCCGCACGGCCTCGCTGACCCCGACCACGGCGTGCTTCGTCGCCGAGTAGGTGGCGATCCCCGGGAAGCCGCCTTTGCCCGCCTGCGAGGCGAGGTTGACGATGTGCCCGGCCCCTCGCGGCCGCATCCGCTCGATCGCCAGCTGCATGCCGGTGATCACGCCGAAGACGTTGATCTCGAGCTGGCGCTTGATCGAGTCGGGCGACTCGTCGACGAACGGCGTCACCGGCATGATCCCGGCGTTGTTGACGACGACGTCGAGCGGGCCGAGCTGGCGCTCGGCGGTATCGAGGAAGGCGCTGAACGAGTCGCGGTCGGTGACGTCGAGCGCGACGGCGATCGTGCCGCCGCCCAGCTCCGCCGCGGTCTGCTCCGCCAGCGTCAGATCGAGATCCCCGAGCGCGACCCGGCAGCCCTTGCGCACCAGCGCCGCCGCCGTCGCCTTGCCGATTCCCCGGGCCCCCCCGGTGATCGCGACGACCTTGCCGCTGAGTGACTGCCGCTGCTTCGCCATGCGGTCCCTCCTCCTCCGGCGGCTCCTAGGCCGCCGGCTTGTAGACGGTGACCACGGCGGCGCCGCCGAGGCCGATGTTGTGCTGCAGGGCGGTCTTGGCGCCGTCGACCTGTCGCTTGTCGGCTTCGCCGCGCAGCTGCCAGGTCAGCTCGGAGCACTGCGCCAGGCCGGTCGCGCCGAGCGGGTGGCCCTTGGAGATCAGCCCGCCCGAGGGGTTGACGACGACCTTGCCGCCAAAGGTGGTCGCTTCTTCCTCGACCAGCTTGTGCGCCTCCCCCTCCTCGGCGAATCCGAGCGCTTCGTAGGTGATCAGCTCGTTGGCGCTGAAGCAGTCGTGCAGCTCGCAGACGTCGACCTCCTCGGCCGCGATCCCGGCCTCGGCGTAGGCCTCGTCCGCAGCCTGCTTCGACATGTCCGAGCCGACGATCGTCATGCAGTTGGCGTCCTCGGCGAAGGTCGAGCCGAGGTCCGTGACCATCGACTGGCCGGCGATCTCGATCGCCTGGTCGCCGAGCCCATGCTCTTCGACGTAGCGCTCGGAGGCGACGATCGCGCAGGCAGAGCCGTCGGAGGTCGGCGAGCACTGCAGCTTGGTCAGCGGCTCGTGGATCATCTTCGCCGCCTTGATCTCCTCGAGCGTGTAAACGTCCTGGAACTGGGCGTAGGGGTTGTTGACCGAGTGCTTGTGGTTCTTCCAGCCGATCCAGGCGTAGTGGTCGGCGGTGGAGCCGTACTTCTCCATGTGGTCGCGGCCGGCGTTGCCGAACATCTGCGGGGCGGGCGGCGACTGCTCGGGGTCGCGGATCTCGAACATCCGCATCGCGTGCTTGTCGAGCGCGTTGGTGCGGTCGGTGTACTTGACGCCGAGCGAGCCCGGCTCCATCTTCTCGAAGCCGATCGCCATCGCGCACTCGACCAGGCCGCCCTTGACCGCCTGGCGGGCGAGGAACAGCGCCGAGGAGCCGGTCGAGCAGTTGTTGTTGACGTTGACGACCGGGATCCCGGTGAGGCCGAGCTGGTAGAGCGCCCGCTGGCCGTAGGTCGAGTCGCCGTAGCAGTAGCCGGCGAAGGCCTGCTCGACGTCGTCGTAGGGGATGCCGGCGTCGGCGAGCGCCTTCTCCCCCGCCTCCTTGGCCCAGTCGGGGTAGTCGCCCTCCTTGGTTCCCGGCTTCTCGAACTTGGTCATTCCGACCCCGATGACGAACGTGCGGTTGCTCAAAGTCTCTCCTGTGTCTCGCGCCGCCTCCGCGCGGCGTTTGGCTGGCTGGCCAAGAAATCTACCGGGTTGGACCAGATCAGGAACGAGATCCCGGCGATCGCGATGCCGATCGCGGTCGCGTAGGCGCGCTGGCCGGCGGCGTGCAGCGCCCCCTCCCCCAGCGTGTCGGCGAGCATCACCGCGTAGACCGTGATCGCGGTCGTGAACAGCGCGTACTGGACCGTCAGCAGGCCGTAGGCGAAGCCGACCGCGACGGCGAGCACGACCGCGACCGCGACTTCGTCGCCGATCAGCGCCTCGGCCAGGGCGGTCGCGATCACCAGGCCGGCCACGGTGCCGACCGCGCGCAGGACGAGGCGGTGCAAGGTCTCCTCCTCTTCGGGGCGCAGCACGAAGAGGATCGTCAGCGGCACCCAGAAGCCGTGCTGATCCATGCCGAGCAGCCGGTAGGTGGCGACGCCGACTGCCATCGCGGCGCCGAAGCGCAGCGCGTGGCGGAAGGCGCGCGATTCGAGCGTCAGGTTCGCGCGCAGGTCCGCCACTCCCCCACGCCAGTCCCAGACCGGCTCGACGGGCGGCCGTCCCCAAGCCCAGATCGCGAGCGAGAACGCCACCTGGACGAGGCCGCCGGCGGTGGCGAAGAGGAACGCCGGGACGGCGTCGGACGGGGCCAGGAAGAGGCCCTGGGAGATCAGCAACGAGAGCGCGACCATCAGGCCGGCGATCGAGAAGCGCAGCGAAACGGCGAAGCAGTAGCCGGCGGCGCAGGCGACCACGGCCATGGTCGCGACGGCGAGCGCGGCGGAGCCGGCGGTGAGGGCGCCGAGCGCGGCGGCGGCTCCGATCAGCGGCGCGACCGCGGCCTGCCAGGCGGCCCGGGTTCTGGCGACCGCGTCCATCGCCGCGAAGCCGCTGAGCATCGCCCCGGTGCCGATCGCGCCCTTGGTCGGTGAGTCGAGGCCGAGCTCGAGCAGCAGCACCACGCCGACCGGGATCGCCAGCAGCAAGCCGCGGCGCAGCGAAGGCCCCGGCGCCGCCGGCCCGATCGCGAACAGCGGCCCGGCGCGCAGCGCACGGGCCGCGCCGGTGGCGTTGAACAGCGAGGAGTTCGAACGGTCGGCCAGCTTGCGGCGAGTCTAGGCGCGAGGCTGGATGTCGGCCCCGGGTAACCTGAAGGGCCGTGATCGTCGCCGAGCTGAGCACCGATCCGACCGCGGGGATCGGCGTCTTCGCCGCCCTCGCCGCCGGTGTCGTCTCCTTCCTCTCCCCCTGCGTGTTGCCGCTCGTCCCCGGCTACCTCTCCGCGGTCACCGGCGTCTCCGCGTCTGAGCTCGACAGCGCCGGCTGGCGGCGTGTGCTCGGCCCGAGCCTGCTCTTCGTCGCCAGCTTCTCGGCGATCTTCATCGCCCTCGGCCTCACCGCGACCGGACTCGGCTCCACCCTGCAGGATCACAAGCAGCTCCTGACCAAGATCTCGGCGGCGCTGATTATCGCGATGGGCGTGCTCTTCGTCTCCTCTCTGTTCATCGCCCGGCTGAACCGCGAGTGGCACGTCGACGCCCTGCTCGAGCGCGCCGGCAAGGGCGGCCCGATCGTCGCCGGCGCCGCCTTCGCGATCGCCTGGACCCCGTGCATCGGGCCCACCCTCGGCGCGATCCTCTCCGCCGCCTCGATCTCCGGCTCGGCCGCCCACGGCGCCCTCCTGCTCGCCGTCTACTCAGCCGGCCTCGCGATCCCCTTCCTGCTCACCGCGATCGCCTTCTCCCGCATGACCACCGCCTTCGCCGTGGTCAAGCGCCACTACGCCGCGATCGTCGCCGTCGGCGGCGTGATCCTCATAGCAATGGGCATCCTGATCTGGACCGGCGAACTGACCCAGCTCAACAGCGAAGCCCAGCGCCTGCTGAGCGAAGCCGGCCTCGACTTCTGGAACTCGGTCTAGCAGCTACACAGCGCCATCAACGGTATCTACTGTCTTACAGACGGTGTACCGTAGATCGAACGAACAAGGCCCCGGCCGCATGGCTCACGGGAGCTAGAGGCGGGACCGGGGCGCTCGCAGACAACATAGCGAATCAATGACCGAAACACAAGCCCATGCCTGGTGGTCCGAACCGCGCTTTGCGACCTTCCTTTCCGCGTGTGATGGCGACCACGGACGGGCAGTTGACCTGTACGAACGACACGCCCGAATCAGCGCGATGTCGTTTGGCCTGATCCATCACTTCGAGGTTCTGATTCGCAACGCGATCGACAGTGCGTTGGGGCTGGGACAACCTCAGGCGCCGATCGCGCGAACGTGGCTCTTCGATTTTGAGACCTTGAGGCCGGACGGCGTCAAGAAGGCGATCATCGCGATTGAGCGCTTGGAGAAAGGAAAGCCGGTCACGCGCGGTGGTGTCGTTGCCGGTCTTTCGTTTTCATTCTGGGCCGATCTGTTCGGTCGGCGATATGAGGAACTTTGGAGACAGCGACTTCAGTCCGTTTTCCCGCATGCGACGTTGACGCGCAAAGACGTCGGAAGGCGGATGCGGTCGACTCAGGCGTTTCGCAACCGCGTCGCGCATCACGATTCGCTTTTGGGCCAGGACGTGGCTGGCCGGTTCCACGACATGCTGGCGATTGCCGGTTGGATCGATCCCGCCGCGGAGATCTGGCTCACTCAGTGGGCAGCGACGGTTGTCGAGGCGCCAGATCCGTTCTGGACGCCGTCGCTAAGTTAATTGCTGACCGGCGCGACCGGTTCGAGCTCGCGGCCGATCGCCTCGGTCTCTTCGAGGCCGGTCCCGTCGAGCTCCTGCGAGCAGACGATGCGGAAGCGGCCGGTGCCGATTTCCGAGTCGGGGACGACCGGCAGGCCGCGGATCTCCTCCCAGCCGAGCCGTTCGACCTCGAACGGGTTCATCCGCACCTCGGCCGCCGGGAAGGGGCAGTTGCGGTTGTGCTGGTCGATCGCCTTGGAGATCGCCTCCAGGTTCTTCGCCTCGGGTGAAGCCATCGCCCTCAGTCTAAAAGGCGCGCGGCGCCGCTACAGCGTCCCTCCCGCCTCGTATGGCTCGCCGGGGGTGGCGCCGATCACGAGCAGTCGGATGCCCTCGGGTCCGGGAGTGACCTTGCGCTTGACCTCGGGGCCGACGCGGGCGATGTGGTCGGCGTCGAGCGGG
Source organism: uncultured Solirubrobacterales bacterium (assembly GCA_963789505.1). Classification (GTDB taxonomy): domain Bacteria; phylum Actinomycetota; class Thermoleophilia; order Solirubrobacterales; family 70-9; genus VRUE01. The sequence continues at coordinate 40,073 of CAWBLE010000008.1, read as the reverse complement.
TACTGCTCGCCGTCCGCTTCCAGGGTGCCGGAGCCGTCCAGGGCGACGTAGACCTCCTCCTGGCCGAGCTGCTGCGGGCGTTTGGCGAACATCTCGCCGCCGATGCCCTCGGCGGAGTGGTCGTGCTCGGGATAGTCGGCAGCGCCGGGCGCCAGATCGGTGATCGACATGCCGAAGGAGCTGACATCGAGCCCGGCGGCGGCTTTGTGGAACTTGATCCCCTCGAAGAAGCCGTCGATTGCGTCCATCTCGTCGATCTTCGTGTGCGTGAGGTCTGCCATGTCGGCGATGCTACCCGCAAGGCGGTTCCGCGGAACCGCCTGGGCCATTTGAGTTCTTCAGGCAAGGCCGAGCACGGTCGCCAGCGCGGCCTCGACCTGCTCGAGCTTCTCCGCGCTCACCTTTCCGAGCGGGCGCAGGAGGCGTCGGCGGGCGACGGAGCGAACCGCTCGCGGGATCGCGACGCTGTCGGCGTCGATTCCTGTGCTTGCGGGGATCGACGGGCGCAGCATCGACGTCGCCCGCGAGCTCGAGAGCGGCACGATCGCGATGAGATCCTCGTCGCTGCCGGTCACCAGATCATCGACCGAGATGACGATTGCGGGCCCGTTCTTCCCGGGCTCGCCCTTGCGCGACGCACCCAGCGAAGCCAGCCAGATCTCGCCGCGCCGCGGCTCAGTCGACGCCATCGCCGAGCACCGCCTCCCACTCTCGCTCCTCCGCTGAAACCTCACGACGGCCAGCATCGGCCCGGCTTGCCTCGCGCTCGGAGCGCAGGGCTTCGGATTGCTCGATGCGGCGCGCCAACTCCGTCAGCAGGGATGAGAGGGAGACGCCACGGCGGTGGGCGCGAGCAGCGAGCAGGTCGCGAGTCTCACGCGGAACACGGATGGTGGCGGTTGCGGCCATGTCGCCAAATAGTAGCGCTATTGGAAAGCGCCTTCACGGATCCCGTCCCTGGCTCGACCTACCATCGGCCTGATGGAAGATCGCCGCACAATCGCCCACCTCGACATGGACGCGTTCAGATGCCCAGATCATTCCCCGGGGACCGAAATGATCTCGGAGTCGGCGCCAAGGAGGATTCAGATGCCACGCAGGTACCGGGCATAGGTTCGGTCAAAGCGAGGAAGGAGCCGATCGTCTCACACGCTTCGCGCTGAGCCCGCCGACGGCGACCATGGCGAAGGCGGGGAGTTCTAGGAGGCGTTGGGACGCGTGAGGGGAGAACCGGCCTGAGCCTGTCCCTCGGGAACGAGGCTGTACTCCACCCGATAGCCGAGCGCGTGCGCATAGCGGTCCAGGGTCGAGAGGCGAGCATCAGTCGCGGAGGTCTCGAGCCGGGCGATGCTCGACTGCGAACTCTGCATGGCCGCCGCCACTGCCGTCTGGGAGTGCTCTCCCTCACGGCGGCGCTCAGCCAACGCGCCGAGGAGATGACGACGCCGCTCCGCCGCTTCAACCATTGCCGGGAACTCGGGATTGTGAGCGGTTCGCTCGTCGACTAGTTCATCTAGAAAGTCGTGGTCTGCCATTGCATCTCCTTTCGCTATATGAAAAGTAGCATCTCAAGTTGGATATCTCAAATGCAAGATAGCTATTTCCCGCGCCGTTGCCAATCGAGCAGGCGCCGCCTGGCGAGCCGAAGCGCTTGCGGCGGTGTCTTCTGGGTCTTCTTCTTCAAGGCCTCCAGGGAAAGGAAGACCTGCTTGTGCTTGCCCTGGGGCGCAAAGAGGACGCGGTAAATGACGCCCTTGCCATCGGCGCGCACCTCGTAGATCTCTCCCTCGAGGTGCCGGGCGGCTTTCAGGCCCTGCTGGCGGACCTCCTTCATCGCTGCGACCACGGATGCGAGGTCTTCGTCGTCCAAGGCGCCGAGGAACTCCTTGATCGGCCGGCGGCCCGACGCGGTCTGGTAATCGCGCCAGCGGTGGGCGAGTTTCCGCGGAACCCGAGCTGAAGGCCCTTTCGCGGATTTCCTCTCCCAGCGCCCTTTGCGTTTCTGGCTCATTGAGCCGACAGTATCCGGCGAGCGCCGTACCGTTGAGTCGTGTCGATCCAAGACTGGCCCCGCGTGGTCGCAATTGTCGATATGGACGCCTTCTATGCCTCGGTCGAGCTGCGGCGGCGGCCGGAGTTGAGGGGGAAGCCGGTTGTGGTCTGTGGGTCGGGGCCGCGGGCGGTTGTGACTACCGCGAGCTATGAGGCGCGCAGGCTGGCTGGGATCCATTCGGCTATGCCGGCGGCTGTCGCGCGGCGGCAATCTGCCCGATGCGGTCTATTTGCGGCCCGATTTCAGCGCCTATCGGGAGGCCTCGGCGCCGGTGATGGGGATCCTGCGCGCTAACGCCGAGACGGTCGAGGTGGTCGGGCTCGACGAGGCCTACCTCGACCTCAGCGACCTCTTCTCGCCGAAGGCGACGATGCGGCGGATCGTGACCGAGATCCGCGAGGACACGGGCCTCACCTGCTCGGTCGGGATCTCCGAGAACCGCCTGCTGGCGAAGATCACCAGCGAGCTGGGCAAGCCCGCCGGGTCTCGTCGTCCTCTCCCGCCAGGAGGCGCTGGAGCGCTTCGCCGCCTAGCCGCCCGGGCCTCGTGCCCGGGATCGGCCCGAAGACCGTGCTAAGCTGCAGAAGGATGGACATCCGCACCCTGGCCGCGCTGCGCGACGCACGACCCGGCCGCGCTGGAGCGCGCCTTCGGGCCGCGCATGGGCCGCTGGCTGCCCGCCCGCGCCCGCTTCGAAGACGAGACGCCGATCTCGGTCGTGCGCGAGACGAAGTCGCAGTCGGCCGAGACGACCTTCGACGTCGACGTCGCCGACCAGGCTGAGATGGCCACCCATGTCACCGCACTCGCCGAGGAGCTCTGCCGGCGGCTGCGCTCGCGCGAGCTCGAGGGGCGGACGATCGGGATCAAGGTCCGGCTCGACGACTGGACCAACGTCAGCCGCTCGCACACGCTTGAGCAGCCGACCAACGACCCGGCCGTCGTCACCCCGGTCGCGCTCGAGCTGCTGCGCGCCTACGCCCCGCCCCGCCCGGTGCGGCTGCTCGGCGTGCGCGTCGCGGGCTTCGCCCACGAGCAGGCCGCCGAGCCCGCCGCCGAGGAGGGCCAGCTGCAACTCGGGCTCGCCGAGCCCTCCGCCTCAGCGGCTTGAGAGCAGCACGCCGGTGCTGGGGAAGCGCAGCCGCGCCCGCGTCGCCGCGGTCAGGTCGAAGTCGCGCCCGGCCACGTAGGGGCCGCGGTCGACCACCCGCGCGGTGACCGTGCGCCCGCGGTAGCGCAGGCGCACGCGCGTGCCGCAGGGCAGGGTCTTGTGGGCGACGCCGATCGTGCCCGGCTGCAGCGTGCCGCCGCAGGCCAGGGCGCCGCCGTAGAGCCCGGGCCCGTAGTAGGAGGCTGCCGCAGTGCGGTAGGCGGTCAGCCGCCTCGCCACGCTGGCCGAGGAGCGCACGCGCCTGTCGTGCAGGCCGTAGGCGCGCAGCCTGTAGGCGCCGACGCCGCGCGGGCGCCAGCGCAGGCTGAAGCCACCGCCGCGGTTGCTGGTCGCGCCCACCGTGGCGCCGTGCGGCCCGCGGACGACGAGCTTGACCCGGTGCGCCCCGCCCGGCCGCACCCGGCCGCGGAGGACGAGCCGCCGGCCGCTGACCACGTTGTGGCTGGAGAGGTGCAGGGTGATGTGTGAGCGGACCCGCTCGGGCCCGCGCTTGCGCTGGCTGCGCGCCGGCGCCGCCAAAGGGGCGACAAGGAGGGCGGCAGCGGCCAGCGCCGCGGGCAGGGTGAATCGCATCGTCTCTCAACTCGCTTTCTCGTCTGCCTACGCGGCGGGCCGGTCGGCGGCCCGCGGGAAATACCGGCAGATGGATTGCTTGTGTCGGACCGGGCACCGTAGGGGCGCCCGCCCGATCCGGGCGTGAGCGCACTCACACTTCCCCGTTCCGCACAATCCGCTGCAAACCGCGCTACAAAGCCAAGTCCACGCCTGGCTCAGGCCCTTCCATGTTGTGCGAAGATGAAGCGATGCACGGCGACCGCCTGACCGGACTCGACGCTTCCTTCCTCCACATGGAGCGGGCCGGCGCCCACATGCACGTGGCCTCGACGATCCTCTTCGAGGGCTCCTCCCCGTCCCACGAGGAATTCCGCGACCAGATCGAGTCGCGCCTGCACCTCGTCCCCCGCTTCCGGCAGAAGCTGCGCACCGTGCCCTTTGACCAAGGCCGCCCGGTCTGGGTCGACGATCCCTTCCTCAACCTCGACTACCACGTGCGGCGCACGGCGCTGCCGGCACCCGGTTCGGAGGAGCAGCTGCGCAACCTCGCGGCGCGGGTCTTCTCGCAGCAACTCGACCGCACCAAGCCGCTCTGGGAGTTGTGGCTGGTCGAGGGCATGGCAGACGACCGCTTCGCCGTGATCGGCAAGAGCCACCACGCGCTTGTCGACGGCGTCTCCGGGGTCGACATCACCACCGTCCTCTTCGACCTCGAAGCCGAGCCCGACCACCCGCCGGTGCGGCCGCCGAAGTGGGCGCCGCGGCCGGAGCCCAGCGACCTCGACCTGCTCGCCGACGCGCTCAAGCAGCGGGTCACCAGCCCGCGCGAGATCGTCCGCGGCGCCCGTGCCGCGCTGCGCGGGCCGCGCCAGGTGCTGCGCGGCCTAGTCGATACGGGCAAGTTCCTCGAGGGCGCCACGGCGGCGCCGAGCACCCCCTTCAACGTCGAGATCGGCCCGCACCGCCGGCTCGCCTTCGTGCGCGGCGACCTGGCCGACTTCAAGCGGGTCAAGAACGCCCACGGCGGCACCGTCAACGACGTCGTCCTCTCGGTCGTCGCCGGCGCGCTCGGCAATTACCTGCGCGCCCGCGGTCACGAAACCGAGGGCCTGGAGATGAAGGCGATGGTTCCGGTCAGCGTTCGCGCCGACGAAGAGCACGGCGCGCTCGGCAACCGGATCTCGGCGATGATGGCGTCGCTTCCCGTCGGCGCCGAGGACCCGGTCGAGCGGCTGCGCCTGGTCAGCGAGACGATGGGTGACCTGAAGGGCTCCGGCCAGGCGGTCGGCGCCGAGCTGCTGACCAAACTGACCGACTTCGCGCCGCCCACGATCGCCTCGCAGGCGGCCCGACTGCAGCCCGCCCAGCGCTTCTTCAACCTCGTCGTCACCAACGTTCCCGGCCCGCAGTTCCCGCTCTACCTCATGGGCCGCCGGATGAGCTCGATTTTCCCGCTCGTCCCGCTCGCCCGCCGCCAGGCGCTCTGCGTCGGGATCATGTCCTACGACGGCAAGATCGACTTCGGCCTGGTCGGCGACTACGACGCGATGGCCGACCTCGACAGCTTCGCGCTCGACCTCGAAGGGGCGATCGCCGAAGCCGTCGCCACCGCCCCCCCGCTCGAGAACGGCGCTCAGCCGACCGAGCCGGCGCGGACGCGGAACGGCGCCGTGTCGGTCAAGTAGTTCCAGTCGAGCCGGCGGGCGCTGAAGCCCTCGGCGCGCGAGTCGGCGTTGATCAGCACCGCGGTGATTCTCGTGAAGCGCCCCGGCCGGGCCAGGCGCACTCTCAGGGCGCCGCCGCCGGGACGGAAGCGCAGCCGTGAGATCACCTGGCCGTGCCGCTCGCTGCCGAGGCGGCCGACCAGCGCGAGCCCGGCGGCGACCCCCCGCGGCGCGACCGCGCGGGCGACGACGGCACGCCCGTTGCCCGGGTGCAGGCGCAGCAGCTGGAAGGTGGCGTGGTTGAGTGAGCGCTGCAGTTCGGCGCCGTCGCGGGGCAGGCTGCCCTGGCGGGGCACGTCGGGGTAGCGCCCCCCTTCGCGGAAGACGCGGCCGGTGCGCCACTCGGCGACGTCGGTGGCGAAGCGGGCGAAGTCGCGACTGAAGTCCGAGCCGCGAGCGGCCCGGATCGCGGAGTTGTAGCTGGCGACCGAGAAGCCGCCGGGCCGCGTGTGCAGTGCCCGCGACCAGGCTTCGCGCAGGATCTTGCGACCGTAGTGGCGGACCAGCCACTCGTTCCAGACGGTGGCGCCGTACTCGCGGATCGAGTTCGCGGTCAGCGGCGTGCGGTAGAGGCGCACCCAGCGGCGCACGTAGCGCAGGTAATCGTTGATCCCGTTGTAGACCTGGTCCTCCATCCAGACCGCGGTCGACTCCGCCATCCAAGCGTCCTGGTAGGCGTCGTAGGCCATCTGCAGGATGTGGCAGTACTCGTGGGCGAAGGTGACCTCGAGGTCGGCCTGCTGCTTGGTCCCCGGGTACTGGAAGGGGTCGTAGTCGTTGTCGAGCACGAGGTAGCCGTGCAGGCGCCGCGGCAGCCGGTTGCCCTCGGGCGCCTGGCCTCGGTCGGGGGCGGCGTAGCCGAAGAGCAGCCGGCCGAGCTCCTTCAGGTAGATGTCGGTCTTGCCGCGCTGGCCGCCGCGCCGGCCGTCCGAGCGCGGCTCGCGCCAGCCCAGCTTGACGTTCTCGATCCGGTGCACGTGGGCGGCGACCTTGAGGATCCGCTCGACGTAGTCGGGGACGCCGTCGCCGTCGGCCACCCCGTTGTCATCGGTCAATTCCGGCGCGTCGATCCCCTCGGCGACCCAGTGCACGCAGAAGCGCCCGGCGCAAGCGGGCGAGCGCGGGGCTTCCGGCACCGAGTAGGAGTGGCGGGCGGGGTCGGGATGGTCGGTCGGTCGGGCGAGCGGCTGGCGAAAGGCCCACTGGTCGCCGGCCTGGGCCACCGCCGGCAGGGCGGCGAGCACGCCGGTCAGAGCGAGCAAGATGCCGCATAGCCGCAGATTCACCCGCATCCGAGCCAATCTACAGGTGGCGGAGGCGCGTCCCGCCGGGCGCGACGGCGATACTTCAGGCGTGAACCGCCGGAGCCCCGCTTGCGCATAGCCCTCGCCCAGATCAACCCGACCGTCGGCGACCTCGACGGCAACGCGGCCAAGATCGCCGAGTGGATCTCCAGGGCCGAGGCCGCCGGCGCCGAGCTGGCGATCTTCCCGGAGCTCTGCCTGCCCGGCTACCCGGCCGAGGACCTCTACCTGAAGCGGCACTTCGTCGCCGCCAACCGGGCCGCGATCGACGCGCTCGCCCGCGGCGTCGGGGCGACCGCGGCGCTGGTCGGCTTCGCCGAGCCCGTCGCCGGCGGCGGCGACTACCGCCATGCCCACAACTCGCTCGCGCTGCTCGCCGGCGGCGAGGTGCGCGCCGTCTACCGCAAGAACCGGTTGCCCAACTACGCCGTTTTCGACGAGCAGCGCTACTTCGTCCCCGGGGGCGAGCCGCGCACGGTCGAGGTCGCCGGCACGCGGGTTGGGCTGACCGTCTGCGAGGACCTCTGGGAGCAGGGCCCCCCCGCCTCGAGCGAGGCCGAGGAAGGCGCAGAGCTGATCGCCAACCCGTCGGGCTCGCCCTACCATCGCGGCAAGGGCCGCGAGCGCGAGGCGATGTTCGCCGCCCGCGCTCGCGCCTACGGGGTCCACCTCGCCTTCTGCAACCTGGTCGGCGGCCAGGACGAGCTCGTCTTCGACGGCCACAGCTTCGTCGTCGACCCGAGCGGCGCCGTGATCGCCCGCGCCGCCCAGTTCGAGCAGGAGCTGCTCGTCTGCGAGGTCCCCACCGGGGCCCCCGGCCCGCTGGCCGAGCCGCTGCCCGACCTGGCCGAGGTCTACGCCGCGCTCGTCCTCGGCCTGCGCGACTACGTGCGCAAGAACGGCTTCCGCCACGTCGGGATCGCCCTCTCGGGCGGGATCGACTCGGCCCTCGTCGCCCTGCTCGCCGCCGACGCGATCGGTGCCGAGAACGTCAGTTGCGTGGTCATGCCGTCGCCTCATTCCAGCGCTGAAACCCAAGCGGACGCCCGAACTATCGCCGCCAACCTCGGCGCCGCCGCCATCGAGATCCCGATCGGCGCCGCGATGGCGGCCTACGAGGACGGCCTCGAGCAGTCGTTGGGCGGCCTCGCGGCCGAAAACATCCAGGCGCGGATCCGCGGCAACATGATGATGGCGCTCTCCAACAGGGACGGCTGGCTGGTGCTGACGACCGGCAACAAGAGCGAGATGTCGGTCGGCTACGCGACCCTCTACGGCGACATGGCGGGCGGCTTCGCGGCGATCAAGGACGTGCCGAAGACGCTCGTCTACGAGCTGGTGCGGCATCGCAACGAGGAGGCGGACGGCGAACCGATCCCCGCCTCGGTACTTGAGCGGGCGCCGTCGGCGGAGCTGCGACCCGACCAGCTCGACAGCGACTCGCTGCCGCCCTACGAGCTGCTCGACCGGATCCTCGCCGCCTACGTCGAGCGCGACGAAGGGCGCGAGGAGATGATCGCGGCGGGGATGCCGGGCGAGGTCGTCGACGAGGTCGTGCGCATGGTCGACCGCTCCGAGTACAAGCGCCGCCAGGCGGCGCCCGGGATCCGGATAACGCCGAAGGCCTTCGGCCGCGACCGGCGGCTGCCGATCACGAACCGCTTTTCGGGGTAGGCCGCACCGCGATCGTCATCTGGGCGAGCGCACAGAGCTTGCCGTCGGCGTCGAGGACTTCGGCCTCCCAGACCCAGGTCGTGCGGCCACGGTGGCGGGCCTGGGCTTTGACCTCGGCGTGGCCGGCCGTGATCGGCCGCATGAAGCTGACCGAGATCGACTGGCCCATCGCCGCCATCCCGTCAGCGAAGACGGCCAGCGCCGTGGCGCGCGAGCAGACGCTCTCGACCAGGCTGGACATCACGCCGCCGTGCATCAGGCCGAAGGGCTGGCGCAGCTCGTCGCGGATCGGCACGCGGGCATGGGCGCCGTCCGGGTCGTCGCTGAGCCACTCGGTGCCGATCAGCTCGTCGAAGTGCGAGCTGATCCCGCGGGGGTCGTCGGCCATCGGCGCGGACCCTACCCTGCCGCACATCTGCGCTTAACGATCGTCCCATAGTCTTCCGCCGGGTTATGGGACTGAGCGACGACCAGAGGGCTCTGCTGCGCCTGCTCGCGCAGCGCGAGGACGGCTACGAGGACATCGCCGCGCTGAAGGGCAAGAGCGTCGCCGAGGTGCGCGACGAAGTGCGCGCCGCGCTCGCCGCGATGGAAGCGCCGCCGCCCGAGCCGCCGCCTCCCCCCGAGCCAGCACCGTCGCCGCCGCCGCCCGCGCCAGAACCGCCGCCGCCCGCGCCGGCGGCGAAGCCGCAGTCCGCGGCCGGGCCGCGGCTCCCGCAGCGCCCCGCTGTGCCGGTCGAGCGCCGGCGCATCGTCGCGGTCGCCGGCGGCGCGCTGGCGATCGTCGCGATCGTGCTCGGCGCGATCGCGATCTTGGGCGGCTCCGACTCTGACTCGAGCTCCGGCACGGCGATCTCCGCAACCGAAATCTCCGCCGAAGAAGAAGGCAAGGTCACCCAGGCCGTGCTCACCGCCCCCGACGGTGGCGACGCCGCCGGCCGGGCCGTCTTCGGCCGCGTCGGCAAGAAGGAAGTCGTGCTCCAGGTGACCGCCGAAAACCTCGATCCGACCGACGAGGGCCAGTCCTACACCGTCTGGCTCTACCGGACGCCGAAACTGACCCTGCGGGTCGGCAGCGTCTCGGTCGGCGAAGAGGGCAACCTCGGCGCCCGTTTCGCGATCCCGACCGAACTGCTCGCCTACGTCGCCAGCGGCGCCTTCAACCAGATCTACATCTCGCGCACCGACGACGCCGCCTACCAGGCCGAGGTGAGGAAGGCGCGCAAGAACAAGTCGCTGCCGCGCTACATCGGCGAAACCGCCCTGACCGGAGAAATCACGGGCCCGATCGCAAGAGGCAGCGGCGAAGGCGGCTAACTCGGGATCAGCTTGCCCGGGTTCATGATTTCCGCGGGATCGAGCTGCTCCTTGATGGCCCGCAGCACCTCGATCCCGGTCTCCCCCATCTCCGCTTGCATGTAGGGCACGTGGTCGGCGCCGACGGCGTGGTGGTGGGTGATCGTGCCGCCGCTGGCGACGATCGCCTCACAGGCGGCAGCCTTCACCGCGCGCCACTGCTCGATCTCGGCCCCGCGGCGGGCGCGCGAGATGAAGGTGAAGTAGAGCGAGGCGCCGTCGGCGTAGGCGTGCGAGAGGTGGCAGAAGGCGAGCCCCGGCGTGCCCTCGGCCGAGAGCGAGGCGCGGATCGCGTCGCCGACGGCGGCGTGCAGCTCGTGCAGGCGGGACCAGGTGTGCGACGTCTCCAGCGTCTCGACCATCGCCCCCATGCCGAGCAGCGTGTCGCGCAGGTAGGGCCCCTGGTAGCGGGCGTGCTCCCAGGAATCCCCCGCGCCCTGGCCGAGATAGGCGGCGCCGCCGCGGCGCAGCGCGCGCACAGTGAGGGCGCGGCGTCGCGCGACTGGCTCCGGCTCGCCCTCGAGGCCGACGACGATCAGGCAGCCGCCACGCTTGCCGCGCAGGCCGAGGTAGCCGCCGAAGAGGCTGCCGGCGAGGCCGCGCGGGCCGGAGAGGGCGAGTGAGATCTCGGTCTCCTCGGCATCGGAGACGCGGATCACGTCGGGCAGCCCGGGGCCCTGAGCGAGCGCGCGGACGATCTCAGCCCCGGCCTCGAAGTCGTCGACGATCCAGGCCTCGTAGCGGCGCTGCTCGGGCACTGGCCGGACCCGCACGGTGACGTCGGGGATCACCCCGAACGTTCCCTCGGAGCCGACGACCAGCTCGCGCAGCGCCGGACCGGCGGCGGTGTGGGGAGTCGCCAGCGTCTCCAAGTCTCCTGCCGGGGCGATCAGCCGCACCGAGCTGACCAGGGCGTCGAAGCGGCCGTAGCCGCTCGAGGCCTGCCCGGCGGAGCGGGTCGCGGCGAAGCCGCCGATGGTCGCGTACTCGAAGGACTGCGGATAGTGGCCGAGCACCGCGCCCTCGGCGCCGAGTGCCGCTTCGGCCTCGGGGCCGCGCAGGCCGGCGCCGAGGCGGGCGGTCAGCGAACGCCGGTCGACCCCTACATCGCGCAGCCGGGCGAGGTCGAGGCTGACCAGGCGAGTGTGCCGGCCGCGCAGCGGCGCGACCCCGCCGACGACGCTGGTGCCGCCGCCGTAGGGGACGACGGCGATCCCCTCCGCGGCGCAGATCTCGAGCACCCGTCGCACGGTCTGGGCATCGCCCGGCAGCAGCACAGCGTCGGGCGCCGCATCCAGTCGCCCGCCGCGCAGCCGGGCGAGGTCGGCGTAGCCGCCGCCCGTCGCATGGCGGATCCGGTCCTCGGTCGCGGTGAAGACGTTTGCCTCGCCCACGGCCTCGACCAGGCCCGGCGGCAGCGGCTCGGCCTCGGGCAATTCGAAGCGCTCCAGCTCAGCCGTCAGCGGCCAGGGCTCCAGCTCGCCGACCCGCTCGCGCAGCGTGCCCAGCGCCTCGCCGTCGAGCTCCGGCGTGACTGCGGGATCGCCCCATCCCCACCACTTCGAGTCCCGGCGGGGCACGTTATGGGTGGTATGCACCACTAAGGCGCCCCGGCCGCTCACGTGGCGCTCCCAAGCGCCTGTTCCAAGCCGTCGAGCGCCTGCTCGAGGATCTTGCCCTGGCCGCCGCGCATCAGCGGCGAGCCGAGCCGCGACATGCCGCGCAGCTTCTGCTCGGAGCTCAGCCTGACCTCGGTCCCCTCTCCCGCCGCCGAGAGCCCGATCTCGACCAGCGAGCGGCGCAGGTGGCGCTCGAAGGGGCTGCCGGCGAGTTGCTGCTCCCAGACGTAGCGCTCGCCCTCGGCCGAGCTGACGCAGCGGTAGTCGGCGCGCACGCCGCGGCCCTCGGCCGTCTCCAGCACCTTGGTCCACTGGCTGCGCTTGCCCTCCGGCTTGCGGTCGACGCTCTCGACCCGGCTCGTCCGCGGCCACCAGCGCGGCAGGCTGTAGGGGTCGGAGACGAGCTCCCAGACCTCATTCAGAGGAGAAGAGATGAGGCGTTTTCGAGTGACTTTTGACATGGACTAGAGCGTGAAAACCAAGTCTGGCAAGGACGCAGGGAGCGTGGCGTGCGCTAGCACGCGAGCGACTGAGGACCCCGCCAGACGCCGGTTTGCAGCGCTCTAGTCACCGGCCAACCGCCGCAGATCCCTGACCAAGAGCAGATGCTTGAGGTGGCTGACGGTCGCCGCCAGGCTCTCGAGGCTCTCGAGCGCCTCCTTGCGGCGCTCGGGGTTGCGCGAGCGCAGCGAGGGCCCCAGCAGCGCTTCCAGCAGGTTTGCCTCGCGGTCGGCGGAGGAGCGGAAGACGCGCAGGTTGCGGGCGCCGACGCCGACCCTCGAGAGCTCGTTGGCGGCGCGGACGATCTCGCGGTCGGTCTCGTCGTAGACGGTTTTGCCGTCGCGCTTCTCGGGAGCGACGATGCCGAAGTTCTCGAGCTCGGCGATCAACTCGGAGCGGGCGCCGGTCTCCTCGATCACCTCGTCGAGCGTCAGGTAGGCGCTCGAAGTGTTGACGAGGATCGCCCGGCGCACGGCGCCTGAGCTCGGGCGCTTCTCGCCACCGCTGTTGCCGCTGCCGAGGTCGATCTCGCCGCCGGCCGCGAGCTCTTGGCGGATCACCCGCAGCGGCAGGAACTCGTCGCGCTGCAGGCGCAGGATCGTGCGCAGCCGTTCGACGTCGGACTGGCTGTAGAGACGGTAGCCGCCCTGAGTGCGGCGCGGGGTCAGCAGCTTCTGGTCCTCGAGGTAGCGGATCTTCGAGATCGAGACGTCGTCGAACTCGTTCTGGAGGATCTTGCAGACCGCGCCGATCGTCAGTGCCTTGCGCGGGCGCGAGTCGCGGCGGCCCGCCGGCGCCTGCCCCTGCTGCTCGGATACCGCCACGGCCGCCGCCTACTTCTCCAGGTAGCTGAGCTTGTACTTGCCGACCTGGATCTCGTCGCCGTCGGCGAGCCGGTGCGACTCGATCCGCCGCCGGTTCACGTAGGTGCCGTTGAGCGAGCCGAGGTCGTCGATGTAGAAGCCGTCGCGCCGGCGGACGAGCAGCGCGTGGTTGCGGGAGACGGTGACGTCGTCGAGGAAGACGCCGGCGTCGGGGCTGCGCCCGATGCTGACCCGGTCCTCGGTGACCGTGAAGCTCTCCCCGGCGCGGCCGCCACCGGCGCGGATCACCAGCGCCGCGCCGCTCGTCTCAAGCACCTCGTCGATGTCGATCGGCTGCATCTCGCCGGTGTCGTCGACGGTGTAGGTCATCGTCGTCGGCTCGTCGGCCTCGTCTTTGGGCCCACCCAGGTAGGCGCCGCACTTCTGGCAGTAGTTCGCCCCCTCGGGGTTGACGAAGCCGCACTCTGGACAGTGGACAGCCATCTCTCCCCCAGCCTCAGGCGGCCGCGTCGCCCTCGGGCTCGCTCTGCTGCGTCTTGCCGGCGAGGATGTCGGTCAGTTGGGCGACGTCGTCGCCGGAGATCAGCGAGTCGCCGCTTTCGCGCTTCTGGCGCAGCCGGTTGACGAGCTCGGCGCGCAGGATGTCGATCTTGCCGTGCAGGACCCGGCGTTTGTAGGAGATCTCGTTCTCCTCGGTGGTGAGCTTGTCGATCAGGTCCTTCAGCTCTTCATCGCTGAGCGAACCGAGATCTGGAAAGGTGTCCTCCATCTCGCTCCTTGATCGGGAGGCCTTCGCCTCCGTTGGCCGCTGCGCACGATTATAGGTCGCTGCGCCAAAGGTTCAACTGTAGGTTGAAGGTTATGGATTCTGGGCGGCGCCTTGCGCGCGACGCGCGGCCACCGTCCGCATCCCCACCCGCGCGTACATCGCGGTCGCGACGATCGCCAGGGCGACGCCGATTATCAGCAGCGCCGCCGGCGCCCAGCCGGCGAAGACGAGGGCGAAGAAGATCCCCCCCATGATCGGGAAGACCGAGATCCGCCCAGGCCAGTTGACCGCGATCTGGACGCCGTGGCGGAGGCCGTACTGAGCCAGCGCCAGCATCGCCAGCTCGCGGACGACAAGCAGCGCCAGCGCCCAGCGCGGCAGCAACTCGAAGTGCCAGCAGACGATCGCGCCGGAGAGGATCGTGAGGCGGTCGATCAGCGGGTCGAGCATCGCCCCGAGGCGGCTGTACTGGCCGGTTACGCGGGCGAGAAAGCCGTCGAGGTAGTCGCCGGCGGCGATCAGCCAGAAGAGCGTCGCCGAGGCGACGCTGCGGCCGTCGCCCGATTCGAAGGCCAGGTAGAGGAAGACGGGCAGCCCGGCGAGCCGCAGGTAGCCGACCAGGTTGGGCAGGGTCCAGGGGTTGAGCGGTTCCCCCTCGCCCGTCTGCCGTGGGGGCGGGCCGCTGCGATCGAGCCCGAAGAGGCGGCGGATGCGCCCGCGCCCGAAGGGAGCGGCGTCAGCCATCCCCGCCCTGCAGCAGAGCGAGGGCGCGCTCGCCGGCTTCCGCGACCGGCAGCTCGTGCTCGGCGCCGCCGGCGCGCTCGCTCGCCTCGACCACGCCCTTGGCGAGGCCGCGGCGGCCGACCACGACCCGCAGCGGGCAGCCGAGCAGCTCGGCGTCGGTCAGCTTCTCGCCGGGGCCGGCGTCGCGGTCGTCGTAGAGGACCTCCGCCCCGCCCTCGCGCAGCGTTGCGTAGAGCTCGTCGGCCGCGCCGCGCTCGGCGTCGCCTGACTTGGCAAGCGAGACGAGCTGGACCTGCCAGGGGGCGAGCGCCGTTGGCCAGACGATGCCGCGCTCGTCGGCGCCCTGCTCGATCGCCGCGGCGACGATCCGCGCCGGCCCGATCCCGTAGCTCCCCATCACGACCGGTCGCTCGACCCCGCCCTCGTCGAGGTAGGTCGCGCCGAGCGGCTCCGAGTAGCGGGTGCCGAGCTTGAAGATGTTGCCGATCTCGATCGCCGCCTCGATCTCGATCCTGCCGCCGCCGGGGGCGGTGTCGCCAGACTCGACCGCGCGCACGTCGAGCTCTTCGAACTCGAAGTCGCGCCCGGGCCTGACGCCGCGCAGGTGTGTGCCGGCGCGGTTGGCGCCGCTGACGAACGAGTCGCCCTGGATCGCCGCGTCCTTGACCACCGGGACCTTTGCCCCGACCGGGCCGACGTAGCCAACCGGCCCCAGCTCCGCCTCGATCTCCTCGGCGCCGGCCGGGCGGAAATCGGCGCCGAGCGCGTTGCGCAGCTTGACCTCGTTGAGGCGGTGGTCGCCGCGCAGCAGGACCAGCACCATGCCGCGGCCCTCGACCACGACCGGCATCGCCTTGATCAGCGCCCCCGCCGGCAGCCCGAGCGAGCCGCTGACCTGCTCGACCGTGGTCAGGCCCGGGGTCTCGACCGGCTCGGGCGCGTCGAGCGGCGCCGGTAGCTCGACCGCCTGTGGCTCGGCCGAGGCGACCTCGACGTTGGCGGCGTAGCCAGGCGCCAGCGCGACCTCGTTCTCGCCGGCCGCGCAGGGCGCCATGTACTCATGGGCGCCGGAGCCGCCCATCATCCCGACGTCGGACTCGACCCGGTACCAGCGCAGGCCGGAGCGATCGAAGATCCGCGCGTAGGCCTCGCTCTGCAGCGCGTAGGAGCGCGCCAGGCCCTCCTCGTCGCGGTCGAAGGAGTAGGCGTCCTTCATCGTGAACTCGCGCGTGCGCAGGACGCCGGCCCGCGGGCGCGGCTCGTCGCGCTCCTTGGTCTGGATCTGGAAGACCATCAGGGGCAGGTCGCGGTAGGAGCGGACCTCGCGGGAGATGTGGACCGTGAGGCACTCCTCGGCGGTCATCGCCAGCACCATCGGCGCACCCTTGCGATCCTCGAGCTTGAGCAGCTCGTCGATCGCGTAGCGGCCGGTGGTCTTCCAGGGCTCGGCCGGCTGCAGGATCGGCATCAGCATCTCCTGGCAGCCGATCGCCTCCATCTCCTCGCGCAGGATCGCCTCGACCTTGCGCTGCACCTTCCAGCCGGCCGGCAGGTAGGTCCACAGCCCCGCCCCGAGCTGCCGGATCAGCCCGGCCCGGACCATCAGCTTGTGCGAGGTCGCCTCCGCGTCGGAGGGCGGGTCCTTCAGCGTCGGCAGGAACGTCTGGCTCAGTCGCGTCACTGGGGGAAACCTATCCACTAGTTAGGCGGACAGCTGGCGACAGCAGCTTTCGGCGCGGCGATTCAGGCGCGGGTGAAGCGCCGCCCGGCGGTGGGAGAAGCCTGCTCGTCGAGCAGAACCTTGTCGGCCTCGCCGCGCTCGACCGCTTCCTTCTCCATCGCGGCGATCTTCTCCGGGGTCAGTTCGCCGGCGTTTTCCTCCTCGATCTTGGCCAGCCAGGCGGCGCCCTCGCGCGACTCGGCCTCGTCGAACTCGACCTTGCCGCGGTCGAGCGATTTGTCGATCTCCTCGAAGAGGGTGTCGACCAGCTGCGCCTGCGGAACCTTGCGCAGCGGCTTGCCGTGGGCGTAGATCAGGCCCTCGTTCTTGGCCCCGGCGATGCCGAAGTCGGCGTGGCTGGCCTCGCCGATGCCGTTGACGGCGCAGCCCAGCACGGCGACCTCGACCGGCTCGGCGTAGCCCTCCAGGCGACGCTCGATCTCGGCGACGACCGAGTCCATGTCGAACTGCAGGCGGCCGCAGGTCGGGCAGGCGATCAGCACCGGGCCGCGCTCGCGCAGCTGCAGCGCCTTGAGGATCTCCCAGGCGACCTTGACCTCCTCCTCGGCGTGGAAGGTCGAGAGGCTGATCCGGATCGTGTCGCCGATCCCGTCGGCGAGCAGAGTGCCGAGCCCGACCGAGGACTTCAGCGCCCCGGACCATTTCGTCCCCGCCTCGGTGATCCCGAGGTGCAGCGGGTAGGGGATCTTTTCCGAGAGCAGGCGGTTGGCGGCGATCGTGTTGGGCACGTTGGTCGACTTGATCGAGACCTTGAAGTCCTCGAACTCGAGGCCCTCCATCAGCTCGACGAACTCGATCGCGGCGGCGACCAGGGCCTCGACCGGGGCCTCGCGCTCGAGCTCGTGCAGGTGTTTGGGCAGCGAGCCGGAGTTGACCCCGATCCGCATCGGCACCCCGGCCGCGGTCGCCTTCGCCGCGACCTCGGCGACTTTCTCGCGGCCGCCGATGTTGCCCGGGTTGAGCCGGATGCAGTGGGCGCCGGCGTCGATCGCCTTCAGCGCCAGGGTGTGGTTGAAGTGGATGTCGGCGATCACCGGGATCGGCGATTCCACGACGATCGTCTTCAGCGCCTCGACGTCCTCGTCGCGCGGCACCGCGACACGGACGATGTCCGCCCCGGCGTCGGCGACCTTGCGGATCTGCTCCATCGTCGCCGCCAGGTTGGCGGTCTCGGTCTTGGTCATCGTCTGCACCGCGACCGGCGCGCCGCCGCCGATCGGCACCCCGCCGACGAATATCTGCCGCTTAGAAGCCATGCCTACAGGCTATCTGGGCGCCGCGCCGGGACGGCTCAGTCGGCGGAAAGGCCTCGATCAGCGGACGTTGAAGCCTTCGCCGGTGAGGCGGCCGATGTCGTTGTTGAGGCCGATGAAGAAGAGCATCGCGACGAGGGCGATGCCGATGACGCTGGCGCGCTCCATGACCTGCAGCGAGACCGGACGCCCGCGCAGTTTCTCGACGATGCTCCAGAAGATGTGGCCGCCGTCGAGCGGCAGGATCGGCAGCAGATTGATCAGGCCGAGCGAGAGGCTGACCAGGGCGAGGAGAAGCAGCGAGGGATAGAGGCCGTAGTCGATCACCTGGTTGCCGACGTCGCTGATCCCGACCACGCCCGAGATCTGCTTGCGCTCTTCGGATTCGAAGATGTGGGTGAAGACGTGGGCGGTGCCGGTCGCGACCTGCCACGAGTGGTCCCAGGCGAAGGCGGTCGCCCCGGCGCTGGTCGATGCTGCGGGCGCGGAGTCGTATTCGATCCCGACCAGCGTCCGCTTGGCCGCCGGGTCGTAGGCGGGCAGCACCTTGACGGTACGCAGCGCGCCGTCCTTTTCGAGCCCGAGTACGACCGGGGTCTGTGCCTGGCAGCCCTTCGCGGGCTTGGCCGCGGGGCACTCGTGGCTCGAGATCGCTTCGCTGAAGCGCAGGTGCCGTTCGCCGCCGGCGCGGCTGAAGGTCTTGCCGTCGACCGAGACGAGCTGCTCGCCCGGCTCCAGGTGGGCGGCGGCGGCCGGCGAGCCGGCCTTGACCGTCTTGATCGTGTCGGTCGCTTCGAGCAGGCCGAAGGCGACGAAGTAGAGGATCGCAAAGGCGAGCACGAGGTTGACGACGGGCCCGGCCGCGATCACGACGATCCGCTGCCAGACGGGCTTGCGGTAGTAGGCGCGCGGCTCGACCTCCGGAGGCAGCTCCTCCTCCGGGTTCATGCCGCTGATTTTCACGTAGCCGCCGAGCGGGATCGCTTTGATCCCGTACTCCGTCTCCCCCCGTTTGACCGAGAAAAGCGTCGGCCCGAAAAAGAGGAAGAAGCGCTCGACCCGCATTCCGGTCGCCTTCGCGGCGAAGAAGTGCCCCGCCTCGTGCAACATGATCAGGGTCGAGAAGCCGAGAAAGATCAGTAGCCAGTTCATACCCGTGCCAACCCCCCTACCTGCTCCTCGGTGCGGCGGCGGGCCTCGGCATCGACGGCGAAGAGGTCGTCGAAGTGGGTGACCGGCAGCGGCGGCATGTCCTCGAGCACGCGCTCGATCGCGGTCGCGATCGCGGCGAACTCGATCCGGCCGGCGAGGAAGGCGGCGACCGCGACCTCGTCGGCGGCGTTGAGCACGCAGGGCGCCGTCCCCCCCGCTTCGCCCGCCGCGAGCGCCAGGCGAAGGCAGGCGAACGTCTCGAGGTCGGGCGGCTCGAAGCCGAGCTCGCCGACTGCGGCGAGGTCGAGCCGCGGCACGTCGACATCGGCGCGCTCGGGGTAATGCAGCGCGTAGGAGATCGGCACCCGCATGTCGGGGTAGCCGAGGTGGGCCAGCGTCGCGCCGTCGTTGAGGTCTACCAGCGAGTGGACGATCGACTGTGGGTGGACGACGACCGCGATCTTCTCGTAGGGCACGGCGAAGAGATGGTGGGCCTCGATCGCCTCGAAGCCCTTGTTCATCAGCGTCGCCGAGTCGATCGTGATCCGCCCGCCCATCTTCCAGGTCGGGTGCGCGAGCGCCTCCTCGACGCCGACCCCGGAGAGGTCGGTGCGGCCGCGGAAGGGCCCGCCGGAGGCGGTCAGGACGAGCCGCTCGACCGTCCCCGGCTGCTCGGCGCCGATCAACTGGAAGAGCGCCGAGTGCTCGGAGTCGACCGGCAGCAGTCGCGCCCCGGTCGCCTCGGCCAGGGCCATGGTCAGCTCACCCCCGACCACGAGGCTCTCCTTGTTGGCAAGGGCAACGTCGATGCCCGCGCCGAGCGCGAGCACGGTCGGGCCGAGGCCGGCGGCGCCGACCATGCCGTTGAGCACGAGGTCGGCGCCGGAGGACGCGATCAGCTCGCGGATCCCCTCCTCGCCCTCGAGCACGCGCCCGTCCCAGGCCGAGCGCGCCCGCGCGGCGGCGGTGGAGTCGGCCAGGGCGACCGTGGGCACGCCGTGCTGCCGCGCGGCCTCGAGCAGCCGCTCCCAGCTCGACCCCGCGGCCAAGCCGACGACCTGCAGCTCGTCCGACCCGGCGATGATCTCGAGCGCCTGGACCCCGATCGATCCGGTGCTGCCTAAAACAACGACCTTCTTCATGGATAAGGCAGCATAGGGAGCCGCGAACTTGCACTTACCCGCCAAGTAGGCGGGTAACCGCAAGCTCGCTCAGTACACGAGCTGGACGGAGAGGTAGTAGCCGACGACGATCGTGAAGAGGACGGCGTCGAGACGGTCGAGCAGGCCCCCGTGGGGCCCGAAGAGGCGGCCGGTGTCCTTGATGCCGAGGTCGCGCTTGACCATCGAGGCGAAGAGATCGCCGACCGGGGCGATCGCGGCGACGGCGGCGCCGATGATCAGCGCGTCCGCCCCGGAGAGCCAGTCCTGGTAGAGCCCGGCGAACCAGAAGGCCATCGTGCCGATCAGGAAGCCGCCGATCAGCCCCTCGATCGTCTTGTTCGGCGAGAGGTCGGGGGCGATCCGGTGGGCGCCGAACATGCGGCCGGTGGCGTAGGCCCCGGTGTCGGCGGCGAAGGTGCCGACGAGGACGTCGATCAACAGCGCCGCGCCGTGGTCGGGCAGGTCGCGCAGCAGCACGGCGTGGACCAGCGGCAGCCCGATCCAGGCGACGCCGAGCACGGTCACCCCCATCGCGACGACGACCCCCTGGCGCGGCCGCATGCGCGCGCCGAAGACGAAGAGCAGCGCGAACGAAGCGGTGGCGAGCAGCAGCACGTTGAAGGCCGTGCCGAAGTAGGCGCCGGCGATCATCGCCGCGACCGCGATGTGGGCGGCGACATGAAGCGGGCGCAGCGAGGCGGTCATCAGGAAGTACTCGCGCAGGCAGAGCACGCCGATGCCGAGCATCGCCAGGGCGAAGACGGGCCCACCGAAGACGACGATCGCGATCGCGAAGGCGATCCAGGGCAGCGCGAAGAGAATCCGCCGCGCGGTCTCGCCGCTGAGCGGCCGGCGCCGGCGGGGCGGCTCGCGTGGGGGGCGCTCGCGGGGCGGCGGATCCTCCGCGAACATCTCGTCGTCGAAGAGGTCCTGAACCATCTAGGCCCGCTTCCCAAAGCGCCGCCGGCGGGCCTCGAACTCGGCCAGCGAAGCTTCGAAGGCGGCGCGGTCGAAATCGGGCCAGAGCTCGTCGCGGAAGACCAGCTCCGAGTAGGCGCACTGCCAGAGCAGGTAGTTGGAGATGCGCTGCTCGCCGCTGGTCCGGATCAGGAGGTCTGGGTCGTGCATCTCGGCTGCATATAGGTGGCGGCGGAACTCCTCCTCGGAGTCTCCCTTGAAGTTTCGCGCCGCGTCGACGATCTCCGCTCTGCCGCCGTAGTTGAAGGCGATGAAGAGCGTGATCCGCTCGTTCGCGGCGGTCGTATTCTCGGCCCAGGCCATCTTCTCGAGCAGCGCCGGGGCGACGCCCTCGCGGCGACCGAGGAAGCGCATCCGCACGCCCTCCTCGTGCAGCTCGGGCGTCTCGGAGTCGATCCGCTCGCCGAACATCCGCATCAGGCCCCCGACCTCCTCTGCCGGGCGGGCCCAGTTCTCGGTCGAGAACGAGAACACGGTCAACTCCTCGACCCCGAGCTCGACCGCGTCGCGCAGCCGCGCCTTGACCGTGTCGGCCCCGGCCCGGTGCCCCTCGACCGTCGGTAGGCCACGCTGCTGCGCCCAGCGCCCGTTGCCGTCGGTGATTATGGCTACGTATCTAGGGGTGTTCACGGGTTCCGATGAGACGGCGAAAACCAAGCAGGTCGGGGGACGCAGGGAGGGAGGCGAGGGAGCGCACTTTTAGTGCGTGACCGAACCGATCGACTGAAGACCCCGAGATGCGCCGGTTTGCAGCCGTCTCACACCTCGAGGATCTCCTCTTCCTTCCCTTTCAGATGCTCGTCGATCTCGGCGATCGCCTCGTCGGTCTGTTTCTGCAGGGCGGACTCGGCCCGGCGCTCGTCGTCCTCGCCGGCTTCGCCCTCCTTCTTCAGATCGCGCAGGTCGCTCATCGTGTCGCGGCGGATGTTGCGGATCGCGATCCGGCCGTCCTCGGCGACGCCGTGCACGACCTTGACCATCTCGCGCCGGCGCTCCTCGGTCAGCTCGGGGATCTGCAGCCGGATCACGTTGCCGTCGTTGCTCGGCGTCAGGCCGACGTCGGACTCCTGGATCGCTTTCTCGATCCCGCCGATCGAGCCTTTGTCGAAGGGGGTGACGGTGAGCAGGCGGGCGTCGGAGGCGGCGATGTTGGCGAGCTGTTTGAGCGCGGTCTGGGAGCCGTAGTAATCGACCGAGATGCGATCGAGTAGGTGCGGCGAGGCGCGCCCGGTGCGGACCGTCGCGAGCTCGCCACGGCTCGATTCGACCGATTTCGCCATGCGGTCTTCGGCGTCCTTGAGCAGCTCGTCGATCAGCTCCACTGGGTCCCCTCTCCGGTTCGTCAGGCAGCGCTGGAGACCAGCGTGCCGACCTTCTCGCCGCTGACGATCCTATCTATGTTGCTCTCGTCGCCCATGTTGAAGACGTAGATCGGCAGGTCGTTGTCCATACAGAGCGAGAGCGCGGTCGAGTCCATCACCTTCAGCCCCTGCTCGATCGCGGCACGGTGGCTGATCGTGGGGATGAACTCCGCCTCGGGGTTTGTCGCCGGGTCGGAGTCGTAGACGCCCTCGACCCCGTTCTTGGCCATCAGGATCGTCTCGGCGTGGATCTCGAGGGCTCGCAGCGCCGCCGCCGTGTCGGTCGTGAAGAACGGGTTGCCGGTGCCGGCGGCGAAGATCACCACGCGGCCCTTCTCGAGGTGGCGCATGGCGCGACGGCGGATGTAGGGCTCGGCGACCTCCTTGACGTCGATCGCCGACATCACCCGCGTGTGCTCGCCGATCTTCTCGAGCGCGTCCTGCAGGGTGAGCGCGTTGAGCACCGTCGCCAGCATGCCCATGTAGTCGCCGGTGGCGCGGTCCATGCCGGCCGCCGCGCCCTGTAAGCCACGGTAGATGTTGCCGGCGCCGACGACGATCGCGACCTCGACCCCGCGGGCGCGCACCGCCCCCACCTGGCGGGCGATCCGTTCGACCTCAGCGCCGTCGGTGCCGTGCTCGCGCTCCCCCATCAGCGCCTCTCCCGAGAGCTTCAGGAGGATGCGTCCGAACTTGGGCTCGCCCTCGGTCAATCGCCCTCGCCGACGCGGAAGTAGGAAAAGCGGGCGACGCGGATGTTCTCGCCGGTCTTCGCGGCGAGCTCCTGGCGCAACTCCTCGATCGACTTCGAATCGTGTTTGTCGGCGTTGACGTGGGCCTGGTCGAGCAGCGCCGTCTCCTTCGCCCACTTGGCGAGCTGGCCCGCGACGATCTTCTCGACCACCTCGTCGGGTTTGCCGTCCTCGCGCGCCTTCTCCTCGAAGACCCGCTTCTCGGCCTCGCGCTCATCCTCCGGGATCTCCTCGGAGGAGACGTAGGTGGGAGCGGTCGCCGCGACGTGCAGGGCGACCTCGTAGGCAAAGGCCCGGAAGTCCTCGTTGCGGGCGACGAAGTCGGTCTCGCACTGCACTTCGACCATCGCCCCGACCTTGTCGTTGGCGTGGATGTAGGAGGCGACCACGCCCTCGCCGGTGCCGCGCCCCTCGCGCTTGGCGGCCGAGGCCTGCCCCTTGACGCGTAGGATCTCGATCGCCCGGTCGGCGTCCCCGTCGGACTCCGAAAGCGCCGCTTTGCAGTCCATCATCGCGGCCCCGGTCCGATCCCTCAGGGCCTTCACGTCCGCTGCGGTAACGCTCATTTCGCCTCTCCCTCTTTGCCCTCGGCCGGGGCGTTCTCCGCCGCCGGGGCAGCTTTGGGCGCCTCTGCGGCGGGCGACGGCGGGGCGGCTGCTGGGGCCTGCGGTTTGACCGGCGGCGCTTCGGCGGCTTTTTTGGCCGCCGCTTCTTCGGCCAGTTTTTTCTCCGCCTCGAGTTTTTCGACCCGCTCTTTCTCTTCGTCCTCCCGCTTCTTTCTCTCTTCTTCCTCACGTTTGCGCCGCTCCATCTCCTCGGCGATGCGCCGTTCCTCCTGCACGCGCCAGGAGCCGGCGCCCTCCTCGATCGCGCCGCCGATCGTGCCGATCACGAGCTGGCAGGAGCGGATCGCGTCGTCATTGCCGGGGATCACGTAGTCGACCGGGGTGGGGTCGCAGTTGGAGTCGACCAGGCCGATGATCGGGATCCGCAGGCGGGCGGCCTCGCGAACGGCGATCTCCTCGGTTTTGAGGTCGGTGACGAAGACCGCGTCTGGCAGCCGGTCCATGTCGCGGACGCCGCCCAGGTTGTACTCGAGCTTGGTGAGTTCGGCCCGCATGCGCATCTTCTCCTTGGTGGGCAGCAGCTCGAGTTTGCCCTCCTCCTCCCAGCCGGTCAGCTCGTGCAGACGGGAGATCCGTGCGGAGATCGTGTTGAAGTTGGTCAGCAGGCCGCCCAGCCAGCGCTGGTTGACGAAGGGCATCTTGCAGCGTTCGGCCCATTCCTGGACCGGCCCGCGGGCCTGCTTCTTGGTGCCGACGAAGAGCACGGTGCCGCCGCCGCTGGCGAGCTCGCCGGCGAAGCGGCGCGCGTTCTCGA
This sequence comes from uncultured Solirubrobacterales bacterium, assembly GCA_963789505.1. Lineage (GTDB taxonomy): Bacteria > Actinomycetota > Thermoleophilia > Solirubrobacterales > 70-9 > VRUE01. Next base: position 15,999 of record CAWBLE010000008.1, on the reverse strand, counting down.
GCAGCGCCTCGGTCTGGATCAGGTCGATGATGTGGATCCCGTCCAGCTCGCCGAAGATGTAGCGGCGCATGTTCGGGTTCCAGCGACGGGTCTGGTGGCCGAAGTGGACTCCGGCCTCCAGCAGCTCTTTGAGGCCTGCCTCTGGCATTTGCGAAAAGTCTCCTTGGATTGTGTGCAGCCCCGCCGCCCATGGCCGGGGACTCGCCGGTGGCGAGCCAGGATCCGGGACGGTTACGACGGGGGTTGGTTTAGAACCGGGGAATTGTAGAGCGGCGCGCCGGGTCAGGCGGCGCGGGCCGCGGCCAGTGCGGCCGTGAGGTCGCCGGGCAGCCCCGAGTCGAAGCTCAAGTCCTCCCCGGTCCCTGGGTGGGCGAAGGCGAGCCGGTGGGCGTGGAGAAACTGCCGGCGCAGGCCGTAGCGACGCTCGCCGCCGTAGGTCGCGTCGCCGATCAGCGGGTGGCCGATCGCGCTGAAGTGAGCGCGGATCTGGTGCGTGCGCCCCGTCTCCAGCTTCGCCTCCAGGTAGGTGGCCCCCGAGAGCAGCTCGAGCGCCTCGAAGTGGGTGCGCGCCTCTCGCGAGGCGGCGCCGGAGACAGCCATCCGCGTGCGCTGCCGCGAGGCGCGCCCGATCGGGGCGTCGATCGTGCCGGTGCGCGAGGCGAGTCGGCCGCCGGCCAGCGCCAGGTAGGCGCGTTCGACCGCGCGCTTGCGCACCAGCCCCTGCAGGGCGGCGTGGGTGGCGTCGTCGCGGGCGACGACGAGCAGCCCGCTGGTGTCCTTGTCGAGCCGGTGGACGATCCCGGGACGCTCGGGGTCGGCGCCACCGCCGAGCAGCTCCGCCAGCTCGCTGACCAGCGTCGCTCCCTGGTGCGAGGGCGCCGGGTGGACGACCAGCCCAGCCGGCTTGTCGACCACGGCCAGCCACTGGTCGAGGTGGACGACGCGCAGCTCCCCGCTCACCCTCACCCCTCCCGCTCGCTCGTGTAGCTCAGCGCCAGTACGACGACGCCGACCGTGATCGCGACGTCGGCGAGGTTGAAGGGGGGCCACGAGAGCACGTCGATGTAGTCGGTGACGGCGTCGGCGCGGACGCGGTCGATCAGGTTGCCGAGCGCGCCGCCGACGAGCAGCCCGACGGCGACCCACATCCCCGGCCGCGCCGGGTCGCGGGCGAAGAGGAAGAGGACGAAGCCGAGCGCGACCACGGTCAGCGCGACGAGGGCCGCGCCGCCGCCGCTGGCGAGGCCGAAGGCAACGCCTTCGTTGTGGGCGAGCGTCAGGTCGAGCGGCCCGAGCAGGTCGACCTGCTCGCCCGGCGCCAGGTTGGCCTCGATCAGCGCCTTGGCGACCTGGTCGAGCGCGAGGACGAGGAGGCAGAGCGCGCCGGCGCGGCGCCAGGCGCGTCCGCCGCGGCCGCTCACCCGTCGATCAGGCCGACGACGAGCGCCCGCAGGACATACAGGACGATGATCCCGATCATCGGGCTGAGATCGATCCCGAGCCCGCCACCCCCGATCGGCGGCAGCACGCGGCGGAAGAGGTTCAGGTAGGGGTCGGTGGTCTCCGAGACGAAGTCGAGCACCGCGCGCAGCGCCGGGTTGTAGGGCATCCGCGGCACCCAGGAGATCAGTACCCGGATCAGGATCAGGATGATGTAGACGAGGAAGAGCGCCCCGACGTAATCGGCGACGTCCCCCCGGCTCAGCGCCAGGGCAATCATCCGCGCATGCGCTCCAGCGAGGCGCGCACGGCGGCGGCGAAGGCCTCGCGGGCGCCTTCGCGCTCGAGCGCGTCCAAACCGGCTTCGGTGCTGCCCCCGGGTGAGGTGACCGAGACTCGAAGATCGGCCGGGCGGCGAACCCGCATGAGCGCGCCAGTGCCCGCGGCGGCCCCGACGACCAGTTTTTCGACCAGTTCGTCGTCGAGCCCGGCCTCGACCCCGGCCTCGACGAGCGCCTCGGCCACGAGCGCGAAATACGCCGGAGAGCAACCCATCAACGCGGTGGCGACGTCGAACTGCGAGTCGGGAATCTCGACGACGGATCCGAGGGCGTCGAGCCGCCCTCGTACCTCGGCGCTGAAGCTCCCGGCAATGCAAAGAACGCCCGCACCCACCTCGACGGCGAGGTTCGGCATGATCCGCCCGACTTCGGCCTCGCGAAAGGAAGTCTCGACCTTCTCCAGCGACGTCGCCCCCAGGATCGAGATCACGGCCTTCGCTCCGGCCAGTTCACCGGCCGCTTCCTCGAGCGCACCCGGCTTCACCGCAAGCACGACGACATCGGCCCGCTCGGCAAGGTCGGCATTGGAGTCGGCAGCTTCTCCCCCCAGCTCCCCGGCCAGCTTCCGGGCCTTCTCGGCGTCGGCGTCGAAGAAAAGCAGCCGATCCTGATTTCCCGCCCAGCCCCTGGCGATGGCAGCAGCCATGTTCCCCGCTCCACAGAAACCAATAATCATCAGCGGGAGCCTAGTGGAGGGTCACCCGACCCTCCCCCACGCCAACGCTAAGACTGGTTGAAGAACCCTTTGTCGAGCAACCGAGCCTTCTCCTCAGCCGAAACCTCGACGTTGCGCGGCGTCAACAAGAAGATCTTCTCGGCGATCCGCTGCATGCCGCCGTCCAACGAGTAGGTCAGCCCCGAGCAGAAGTCGATCATCCGCTTGGAGAGCTCGTGGTCGGTCGTCTGCAGGTTGAGGATCACCGGAACCGAGCGCTTGAACTGGTCGGCGACCTGCTGGGCGTCGTTGAAGTTGCGCGGGATGACGAGGTGGACTTTGACGTCGGAGTCCTCGCCCACCGGGCGCAGGGTCCGCGTCCGCGAGGCCGAGATCGGCTCGTCGTCGGCGAAGATGTCATCGATCTCGTCGCGGCGCGAGCGGCGCGAGGTCGGCAGACGGCGGACCTGGCCGGATTCCCGGCGCGCCTCGATTTCCTCTTCGGAGGTGTCGGGGAAGTCTTCCTCGTATTCGGGACCGTGCTCGTGCTCTTCCGCCAGTCCGAAGTAGACCAGCGCTTTATGCCAGTTGTCGCGTAGTGCCATGGGTATCCGCGTCTTTCTGCCCGGAGCAGCCTATTCCTTTACGGATTATGCCCACGCAGGTGCTCTTTCACACGTAGAGCGCCGTGCCGAGCCGGACGATCGTCGCCCCCTCCTCGAGCGCGACACGCCAATCCTGGGAGGTGCCCATCGAGAGCCGGGTCAGGTTGTGTTCGGCGGCGAGCTCGGCGAGCCTGGCGAAATGCGGCCGCGAGTCCTCTGGGTCGGTGCTGAACGGGGGCATCGTCATCAGGCCCGAGACGCGCACCGGGCAGCGCTCGAGAAAGGCGCCGAGCTCGGCCGGCGCGACTCCTCCCTTGCCCTCCTCGCCGGCGATGTTGACCTCGATCAGGACCTCGCTGCCGGCGTCTCCATGGCGGCCGAGCTGCTCGAGTGCCGAATCGGTCGCGACCGAGTGGATCAGACGGCTGAGTGGCAGCACGCGCTTGACCTTGCGGCTCTGCAGGTTGCCGATGAAATCCCAGGCGAAGGCGTCGCCCCAACGCTCCCGCTTGGCCTCGAGCTCCTGCAGGCGGTTCTCGCCGACCAGCTCGACTCCGGCCTCGGCCAGGGCACCCATCTCCTCGACCGGCACGTACTTGGTCGCGGCGAGGATCTCGACCCCGTCGCCGGCATGCTCGCGCGCGGCCGCCAGGTTGGCGGCGATCTTGGCCGGGTCGAGGCCGTGGATCAGGCCGGGCATCGAGACCTCACTCCCCGCCTCGCTCGGCCGCCTCGACGGCGACCGCCAGCTCCTGCTCGCGGCCGGAGAGCTCGCCGTCGAGCTTGCGCCGCAATGCCTCGCCGAGGCCGAGGCCGATCCGCGGGCCCTCGGCGACCCCGGCGGCGAGCAGGTCCCCACCGTCGATCTCGAGCCTGACTGACCGCCACTCTCGCAAGTAGCGGTCGAGCCACTCCGCCCCCAGCGCTCGCGCCAACACGAGCTCGACCGGGTCGGCGCCCCGCGCCGCCGCGACCGCTTCCGAGGGCCGCGGCGACTGTTGCGCGGCGAGCTCCTCGGCCGCACCCCGGCGGTGCATCGCCGCCGCGAGCAGCGCCCGGTCGCGCCGCGCGACCCCTTCCCAGGGCGGCTCGGAGAGCAGGCCGGCGACTCCGCCGGCGAGTTCCAGCGCCAGCGGGTCGAGTTCGATCAGGCCCCACTCGGCGAGTAGCTCGAAGCCGCGCACCGCCTCGGTCTCACCGGCCAGCCTCAGCAGCTCGGCCTCGCGGCGCTCGGCGGAGACGGTGTTGAGATTGGCCTGGCCGAGCAGGTCGGCCGTGTCGGGCTCGAGCGCGAAGTCGTAGCGGGCGGCATAGCGGGCGGCGCGCAGGGCGCGCGTCGGGTCGTCGTCGAAGGACTGTGGGTGCAGGACCCGCAGCAAGCCGGCCTCGAGGTCGCGCAGGCCGAGGTGGGGATCGATCAACTCGGGGTCGCGGCGCAGCGGGATCGCCATCGCGTTGACCGTGAAGTCGCGGCGGGCGAGGTCCTCGGCGATGCCGGCGGTCGGCTCGACGTCGGGCAGCGCCCCCGGGTGCGGGTAGGTCTCGGCCCGCGCCGTGGCGATGTCGACCTCGTGCTCGCCGAGCCGCACCTTGGCGGTGGCGAAGCGCTCGTGCTCGACCACCTCACCGCCCAGCCTCGTCGCCAGCGCCGTCGCGTCGCCCTCGATCGCCAGGTCGATGTCGGTGCGCCCGCGGCCGAGCAGCAGGTCGCGGACGGCGCCGCCGACGAGGTAGACGGGCTTCCCCCCGGCCACGTCATGGACGGCGTCGAGCTCCGGGTAGGAGTCGCGCAGCGCGGCTTCAAGGTCGTCGATCGGCTTCACGGGCATCGGCATCCGTACCATGATCGCCTCCGCGGATGGTCGACGAGCGCAAAGCGAGGCGGGAGCGACAGCGACGACAGATCCGGCGGCGGCGAGTGCTCGCGGCCGGCGTCCTGCTCGGCGGGCTCGCCGCGATGGCGATCGCCTTCTCGACCTTCTCCTCTTCCTCTCACGGCCACCGACCCACCGACCGCGATCGTGGTCGAGCTGCGGGCCGGGCGGCGGGTCACGCCGCGACCGCGCGCGCGGCAAGCCGGACTGGCGTTCCGCACCCCGGCCCGGTGCCGATCCTCGAGTACCACGTACTCGGCGCCGCTCCCGCCGACGCGCCCTACCCCGACCTCTACGTCAGCCGCTCCGATTTCCACAAGCAGATGAACTGGCTGGACGAGCACGGATACGAGGCCGCAACCCTCGAACAGGTCGAGGCGGCCTGGTACGACGGCGGCAAGCTGCCGCCGAAGCCGGTCGTGATCTCCTTCGACGACGGTTACCGCCCCCAGTTCACCTACGCCCTGCCGGAGCTGCGCCGCCACGGCTGGGCCGAGGTGCTCAACCTCAAGGCGGAAGGCTCGGACCTCTACACGAGCAACGTCGAAGCGATGCTCGCCGCCGGCTGGGAGCTCGCGGCTCACACGATCCACCACCTCGACCTGACCGAACTCGACGCGGCCCAGCTGAAGGAAGAAGTGGCGGGCTCGCGGGCGATCCTGCGGCGCGATTACGGCGTCCCGGTCAAGAACTTCTGCTACCCGGCCGGGCGGTTCGACGCGAACGTGATTGCGGCTGTCGAAGCAGCGGGCTATACGGGCGCGACCACAGAGATCCACGGCGACGCCAGCAGCAGTCACCCCTTCGAACTGGATCGCTACGAGATTCTCGGCTCAGGCGGGCTCGCCGGGATGGTGTCCGACTTGCGCTGAAGGGGTGGGCTGGTCGGGATGCCCCTCTCCATGAGGCCGTCGCGCAGCTGGGTCGCTGGCGTGCTTCTCGCGCTTGTCTGGGAGCCTCCTGGAGAGGGGCATCCCGACCGCTTGTCCTAAGGCCGGACTGGGATGCCGGCAGCTGCCATCTTCTCCTTGGCTTCGTGAATGGTGTAGGTGCCGTAGTGGAAGATCGAGGCGCAGAGGACGGCGTCGGCGCCGCCCTCGACGATCGCTTCGCTGAGGTGCTCGAGCGTGCCGGCGCCGCCCGAGGCGATCACCGGCACGGGTACGGCGTCGGCGACAGCTCGGGTTAACTCGAGCTCGTAGCCGTCGTTGGTGCCGTCGCGGTCCATGCTGGTCAGGAGGATCTCCCCCGCCCCACGCTCGACTCCCTCGGCGGCCCAGGAGACGGCGTCGCGGCCGTCGATCCGCACCCGGCCGCCGTTTACGTAGACGCCCCAGCCGTCGCCCTCGCGTTTGGCGTCTATGGCTATCACCACGCACTGAGCACCGAAGTGGTCCGCAAGCTCAGTCAGCAACTCGGGCCTCGCCAGCGCCGATGAGTTCACCGAGACCTTGTCGGCGCCGGCGTCGAGGACGGCCTGGGCATCCTCCACCGAGCGGATCCCGCCGCCGATCGTGAACGGGATGAAGACGTTGTCCGCGGTGCGCCGCGCCAGCTCGACGATCGTCTCGCGCTTTTCGTGCGAGGCGGTGATGTCGAGAAAGACGAGCTCGTCGGCGCCCTCGGCGTCGTAGCGCTCGGCAAGCTCGACCGGGTCGCCGGCGTCGCGCAGGCCGACGAAGTTCGTTCCCTTGACTACGCGGCCGGCGTCTACGTCGAGGCAGGGGATTACTCGTTTGAGGACCATCGGGGAAGCGTAGTGGGCTGGAGTCGGGTACCCCTCTCCAGGAGGCTCACGGACAGGCGCTGGTAGCAAGCAGGCGATCAGCTGCGCGACGGCCTCATGGAGAGGGGTACCCGACTCCTGTTACGCAAGCGCCTCAATCGCCTCGGCGACGGTGAATTTCTGCTCATAGAGGGCACGGCCCACGATGGCGCCCTCGACGTTTGCGGGCGTAGAGCTGGAGAGGGACTCGAGGTGAGAGAGCTCTCCCACGCCGCCGGAGGCGATTATTTGGGAGCTGGTGGTGGAGGCGATCCTGGTGAGCTCGTTTAGGGCGGGGCCGTCCATCGTGCCGTCGACGTCGATCTCGGTGCAGAGGAAGCGGGATACGCCGCGCCGGCTGAGCTCGGCGACCGTTGCGGCAACATCGGCGTCGCTGGTCTCGGTCCAGCCCTCGACCGCGACCTTGCCAGCCCTGGCGTCCACCGAGACGACGATGCGGTGGCCGTGGGCTTCGAGCATCGCGTCGAGGAACTCGGGGTCGCGCAGGGCGGCGGTGCCGATCACGGCCCGCTCGGCGCCGGCCTCGAGGATCGCGCGTACGGACTGCGGGTCGCGCAGGCCGCCGCCGACCTGGATCGGACAGGCGACGCCGGCGGCGATCCGCTCGATCGCCTCGAGGTTGCGGGGTTCGCCGGCCCTGGCTCCGTCGAGGTCGACGACGTGGAGGAACTCGGCCCCTTCTCCCGCCCAGCGCCTTGCCGCGTCGAGCGGGTCGGCGTCGTAGGCGGTCTCGCGCTCGTAGTCGCCCTGCAGCAGCCGCACGGCCTGGCCGCCGCGGATGTCGATGGCGGGATAGAGGATCACGCCGGCACGGCGGAGCAGACCCCGGCGAAGTTGGCGAGCAGGCGCAGGCCGGCGCCGCTCGACTTCTCGGGGTGAAATTGGACGCCGAAGACGTTGTCGCGCTGCGCCGCGCAGGCGAAGCGGGCGCCGTAGGCGGCGCTGCCGAGCAGGTCCTCGGCCGTGGGCCGCGGCGCGAAGGAGTGGACGAAGTAGAACGGCGTCTCGCTCTCGATCCCCTCGGTGAGGCGCGAGGGCTTCTCCCAGCGCACCGGCGACCAGCCGATGTGCGGCACCTTGAGCCCCTCGGCGTCGAGCAGGTCGACCCCGCCGGCCAGCATGCCGATGCCGTCGGCCCCGGCCAGCTCGGTGGTCGAGTCGAAGAGCAGCTGCAGGCCGAGGCAGATGCCGAGGATCGGCACGCCGCTGTCGCGGCGCTCCCCGATCAGCTCGTCGAGGCCGAGCTCCCGCACCCGTTCCATCGCCTTCGGGAAGGCGCCGACGCCGGGCAGGATCAGCCCGTCGGCGGCGCTCACGGTGGCCGCGTCGTTGGCGATCGTCGCCGTCGCGCCGACGTGCTCGAGCGCCTTCTCGACCGAGCGCAGGTTGCCCATCCCGTAATCCAGAATGCAGATTCGCGTCGTCATTCCGAGAGCGTCCCCTTGGTCGAGGGCACGCCGCTCTCCTCGGGGTCGACCGAGACGGCGACGCGCAGGGCGCGGGCGAAGGCCTTGAAGCAGGCCTCGATCATGTGGTGGACGTTGCTTCCGTAGCGGACCGAGACATGCAGGGTCATCTTCGAAGCGTTGGCGACGCCACGGAAGAACTCCTCGGCGAGCTCGGAGTCGAAGCCGGCGATCGAGGTCGCCGGCAACTCCGCATCGAAGACGCAGAGCGGCCGTCCGGAGATGTCGATCGCGCACTCGGCCAGCGACTCGTCCATCGGCACAAGCGCCGATCCGTAGCGGCGGATCCCGGCGCGGTCGCCGAGCGCCTCGTCGAGTGCCTGGCCGAGCACGATGCCGACGTCCTCGACCGTGTGGTGGGCGCCGGTCTCCAGATCGCCGCTCGCCTCGACCTCCAGGCCGAGCTTGCCGTGGCGGGCGAGCAGGTCGAGCATGTGGTCGAGGAAGCCGACCCCGGTAGCGGCGCTCGACTCGCCACCGTCGAGGTCGAGGCTCAGCTTCACCCGCGTCTCGCCGGTGGTGCGCTCTTTGCTTGCGGTTCTGCTCATCCGGATGTCTCCTTAGCCCTGATCATCGCCGACTCGCCGTGAACGGGGAAGCCCTCGGCGCGGGCGATCGTGTCCACGTGTGGAGCAAGCTTCGCCGCCGCCTCGGGCGGGACCTCCACGGTTGCGATCTTGCGACGGAAGACGTCCGGGCCCAAGGGTCCGGAGAATCGCCCGGTGCCAGAGGTCGGAAGGACGTGATTGGAGCCCGCCGCGTAATCGCCGAACGCAGTGGCGCTGCTGTGCCCGACGAAGACGCAGCCCGCGGTGCGTATGCCCTCGACAATGCGAGGCCGCGTCCTCGCTGAGCAGCTCGAGATGCTCGGGCGCGTAGGCGTTGGCGAGATCGACCGCGCCTCCGGGTCGGGCACGGACACCAAAGCCAGGCGCGCATCGCGATACGCCGAGTCGACTGGCAGCCGCCCGCATCGTCGCCTCCTCGATGATACCAGAGAGGACCTCGTCAGTCGAGACTGCGACCAGGGGCGTTTCGTCACCGTGCTCGGCTTGCGCACACAGGTCGAGCGCCGCCCACTTCAAGTTCGAAGTGCGATCAACCAGCACCATCAGCTCGGATGGACCCGGCTAGGGAATCGATTGCGACTATGCCTGCGACTGGGCCTTAGCCTCGCGGACCCATTCGTTCCCGGGCCCTGCAACCGCATCGACGTTCGTAATCGTCTGCGTTCCGTACGCAAATGCGAATATTGCCTGTGCGCCGCCCATAGCGTAGATCTCGTCAACCCCGCAAAGCGCCGCTGCCGCCAAGACGGCGGCGATTCACCGTCCCGTCGGGACCGGGCGGAGTCGCAAGGGCAATGCGCTCGACTCCGGCAACGCTGGGCCGGGATCACGCACATGAGCACGCTCGAAGGATAGGCGGCACGCCCTCCCGGGCGCATACACACCGGCAGAGCTGAGAGGAACCTCGCGGATGACACTTTTTGGCCCTGGGGCAACCCCACGGTGATCGCCCCCCGGGCGAGCTGAGCCTCGGCGACCGAGCGGATGTTCGCGGCGGCGACTTCAAGCGATTCCCGAAGCGACGGTCGATTCCAGCGAGCGCTTTGAGCCGATCTTCGTCACCCACCCGCAGATCCCGCAGCGGGGGTTGCGCCGCGTCGAAGCGCGCAGTCAGTTCGAGCAGGGTCGCGTCTCTGTCCTTGCTTTCTGCCAAGGCCTGGGAGATCTCGGTGACATCGACGTTCGGCCACGTGCTGAACGCCCATCTCCGCGCCGCGTTGACGGTTTTCCTCGGCGCCCTGCCATTGAAACTCCTTGGTCTTCATCCCGCCGTCGCCTCCCGCAACCGCGCCGTCAGATCGTCGATCTCCGCCGCCCGGAGCTTGTGCGCCACCCGGTTCGCCACGAAGCGCGCCGTGCACTCGACGATCTCCTCGCGCACCTCGAGGTCGTTCTCCTTCAGCGTGCGGCCGGTGGCGACGAGGTCGACGATGCCGTCGGCGAGGCCGATCAGCGGCGCCAGCTCGATCGAGCCCTTGACCTCGATCGTCTCGACCTGACGCCCGGTCGACTCGAAGTGGCGCTCGGCGATCCGCGGGTACTTGGTCGCGATCCGCATCATCCCCAGGCGCCGCTGGGACTCGCCCAGGCTTGCGTCGCCCTTGCGGCCGGCGAGGACCATGCGGCAGCGGCCGTAGCCGAGGTCGAGCAGCTCATAGACCATCCGGTCGGACTGCTCGAGCAGGACGTCCTTGCCGGTGATGCCGACATCGGCGGCGCCGGCCTCTACATAGGTCGGCACGTCGGAGGGCCGCATCGTCACCAGGGTGATCTGCTCGCCGGGGAAGATCAGTGCCCGCGACTCGGCCCGCACCGGGGCGGTGTCGACCCCGGCCGCGTCGAGCACGTCGAGCGTGCCGTCGAGCAGCGAGCCGCGCGGCACCGCCAGCTTCAGCGGGCCGTCGGGCATCGCCGCGGCCGTGCCTGCGACCTCGACGCTCATCGCGAGCCCCCCCGCCGCGACTCCTCCATCTGGGCGACGTGGACGCGCTCCAGGTAGAGCGCGAAGCCCGCGGCCGGCGCGTCGACGCCGAAGCGCTCGAGCAGGCCGTCGTAGCGCCCGCCGCCGCCGAGCACGTGGCCGAGGGCAGGGTCGTAGACCTCGAGGATCGCGCCGCTGTAGTAGCCGAGGTCGCGCAGCAGACCGAGGTCGAGGCGGACGCGCCCGGCGACCCCGCGTGCTTCCAGCGCGGCGTAGGTCTCCCCCAGCCGCGCCGTCGCCCGCTCGACCGCGGCGCCGCCGATCGCGCGCGCCTGCTCGAGCACCTCGCGCCCGCCGCGCAGCTGCGAGAGGGCGACGCAGGTGCGCACCTGCTCCTCGCCGATCCCGGCCTGGGAGAGCTCGACCTCGAGCCCGACCAGGTCGTGTGTCGCGAGCCGCGAGAGGATCGCGTCGCGCGCCTCACCCTCGAGCCCGACCTCGGTGAGCAGCTGGCGGAAGAGGTCGGCGTCGCCGAGCCCGATCAGGGCGCGGTCGAGCCCGGCCGCCTCCAGCGTCGCCTCGAGCACCTCGATCACCTCGACCGTGCCGGCCGGCGCGGGGGCGCCGATCAGCTCGACCCCGGCCTGGGCGAACTCGCGCATCTGGCCGCGCTGCGGCCGCACCGCGCGGAAGGCGTTGGCGAGGTAGCAGAAGCGCAGCGGGCGCTCGGCATCGGCATAGCGCGAGGCGACCAGGCGGGCGATCGGCACGGTCATGTCGGAGCGCAGCGCCAGCAGGTCGCCGCGCTCGTCGAAGAAGCGGTAGGCGGAGTCGGCCGTGCGGCCGTCGCCACGGGCGAGGACCTCGTCGTACTCGATCGCCGGCGTCGCCACCTCACCGTAGCCACGGCTCTCGAAGACGTCGATCATCGCCCGGTGCAGGCGCCGCAGCTCCCGCATCTCATCGGGGAGGATGTCGCGCGTTCCTGGGGGGATCGGGTGAATCACGCGCCTGACCTTACGAGAGTGGGCGCTGAAAGCGGCCTACGCCGGGATCTCTGCAGAGACGCGTTCGATCCGGGCGCCGAGCCCGCGCAGGCGTTCGTCGATCGACTCGTAGCCGCGGTCGATCTGGCGGATGTTGCCGATCTCCGAGCGCCCGTCAGCCGCCAGGGCGGCGATGAGCATCGCCATCCCGGCTCTGATGTCGGGGCTCTCGACCCGCTCGCCGTGAAGCCGGCTCGGACCGCTGACGATCGCCCGGTGGGGATCGCAGAGCGTTATCCGAGCGCCCATCGCAACCAGCTTGTCGACGAAGAAGAGGCGGTTCTCGAACATCTTCTCGAAGATCAGGATCTCGCCGTCGGCCTGCGTGGCGAGCGCCAGCGCGATCGAGGTCAGGTCGGCGGGGAAGGCGGGCCAGGGACCGTCCTCGATCTTCGGGATCGCGTCGCCGACGTCGGCCTTGATCCGCAGGGGCTGGCCCGGCGGGACGATCACGTCGTCGCCCTCGACCTGGGATTCGAGCCCGAGGCGGCGGAACTGGCGCCGCACCATCAGCAGGTCGGCTGGCGCGGCGTCGCGGATCCGCAGCTCGCCGCCGGTCGCCGCCGCCAGGGCCATGAAGCTGCCGACCTCGATGTGGTCGGGCGAGATCGTGTGCTCGGCGCCGCCGAGCCGGTCGCGGCCGTGCACCGTCATCACGTTGGAGCCGATCCCGCTGACCTCGGCCCCCATCGCGCTGAGCAGGCGGGCGAGGTCCTGGACGTGCGGCTCGCTGGCGGCGTTGGAGATCGTCGTCGGCCCGGGCGTCAGCGCCGCCGCCATCAGCGCGTTCTCGGTGCCCATCACCGAGGGCTCGTCCATGAAGATCGCGCAGGGGCGCAGCCCGCCGCTCGGCGCCTTCAGCTCGATCCAGCGGCCCCCGTCGACCGCGGCGCCGAGGTCGGCGAAGGCGTCGAGGTGGGCGTCGAGCCGGCGCCGGCCGATGAAGTCGCCGCCCGGGCGGCGGCATGCGCGCCTCGCCGAAGCGGGCCAGCAGCGGGCCGGCGAGCAGGAACGAGGCGCGGATCTGCTTCGAGAGCTCCTCGTCCACGGCGACGTCCGAAACCGGCCGCCGCGCAGAGACGCAGGCTGTTGTCGCCGACCCACTCGGCCTCGACGCCGAGCCGCTCGAGCAGCGCGATCTGCGCTTCCGTGTCGCGGATTCGCGGCAGCCGGTGCAGCAGCAGCTCCTCCTCGGTCAGCAGGCAGGCGGCGAGGATCGGCAGGGCCGCGTTCTTGTTGCCGGCCGGCGTCAACTCGCCCGAGAGCGGCACGCCTCCTTCGATTACGAACTTCTCCATGTTGCGGCTAGGGTACTGCCGCAATGGGACGGGGATGGAAGATCGCGATCGGCATCCTGGCCGGCCTGGCGCGTGCTGCTCGGCGTCAACGCGCTGGTCACCGAGGGCGAAACGAAGAGCGCCGAAGTCAACGAGCCCGGCGGTCGCATCCTGCAGCTCAGCGGCGGCGACATCCAGGTCGTCGAAAGAGGGCCCCGCGACGCGCCGACGATCCTGCTCGTCCACTGCTTCAGCTGCGCGATCAACTGGTGGGACGGGATGATGCCGCGGCTCGAGCGCACGCACAGGGTGATCGCGGTCGACATGCTCGGCCACGGCGGCTCCGAAAAGCCGGCATCCGGCTACACGATCCCCAAACCAGGCCGACCTGGTCGCGCAGGCGCTGGCCAGGCTGCACGTGCCCGGAACGTCGAGGCGGTCGGACACTCGCTGGGCGGCTCGGTCGTCACCGCGCTGGCCGAACGCTCGCCCGCAGCTGGTCGAACGGGTCGTCATCGTCGACACGCCCCCGACCCACCGCGAGGCATCGCTGGGCTTGATCGCAAACGCCGCGTTCCTGCCGGTGATCGGCCCCGCGCTATGGCGGATCAAGCCGGACTTCTCGGTGCGCAAGGGCCTCGAGGTCGCCTTCGCGCCCGGCTTCGACGTGCCCGACGAATTCGTCGAAGACGTCAACCGGATGACCTACACGTCCTACCACGACTCACCCGGCGGATCCGAGGACTACAGCAACGAAGAGGGCCTCGACCGCCGCATGAAGGCATCGGGAAAGCCGTTGATGGTGCTGATGGGCGCCGAGGAGCAGATCGTCGAAGACCCAGCCGCCCGCCTCGCCGAATACCGCCGCGTCTACCCGGGCACCGAGACGAAGCTGATCCAGGGCGCCGGCCACTCGCCCAACGTCGAGAAACCGGCCGAGACCGCAGCCCTCGTCCTCGCCTTCGACGGAGTAAAACCCCTGCAAAACCGGCTAATCAGAAAGCTCCATGCAAGCCGATTGCAGAAACCGGAAGCCGTCCGAAGGCGACCGTAGAGTCGAACCCATGTTCGATACGAAAAAGACAGCAGCAACCCGCGTAGCCGACGCCGCGGACCTGGTCATCGACTTCGCCACCCTGGGCGAGTACGGCCTCGAGCCGGTCGATGCCGGCCGGCCCTGCGAGGGCCGTCACCGCCCCGGCTCTTCGCAGCACCGGCGCCTGGAACGCCGCGATCGATCGCTTCGCGACGCGGTCTAGAACGACAAAGGGCCGCCCCGATGGGCGGCCCGAGTTGAGAAGAACCGGCGGCGACCTACTCTCCCAGGGGGTTGCCCCCCAAGTACCATCGGCGCTGAAAGGCTTAACTGCTCTGTTCGGAATGGGAAGAGGTGTTTCCCTTTCGCCATGCGCCACCGGAGATTTTGCGAGACCGCCCACGGCGGGCCCTGAAAACTGCACAAGACCAAGAGGGTAAGAAAAAACATCCGTCAAGCCCTCGACCCATTAGTACCGGTCGGCTGAGCACATCGCTGCGCTTGCACCGCCGGCCTATCAACCTGGTGGTCTACCAGGGGTCTTACTCCCTCGAAGGGATGGGAGAGCTCATCTCGAGGACGGCTTCCCGCTTAGATGCCTTCAGCGGTTATCCGTTCCATGCGTAGCTAACCTGCGGTGCCCTTGGCAGGACAACAGATACACCAGCGGCATGTTCATCCCGGTCCTCTCGTACTAGGGATGACTCCTCTCAACTCTCCAACGCCCACAGCAGATAGGGACCGAACTGTCTCACGACGTTCTGAACCCAGCTCGCGTACCGCTTTAATGGGCGAACAGCCCAACCCTTGGGACCTACTCCAGCCCCAGGATGCGACGAGCCGACATCGAGGTGCCAAACCGGTTCGTCGATGTGGACTCTTGGAACCGATAAGCCTGTTATCCCCGGAGTACCTTTTATCCGTTGAGCGACGGCGCTTCCACTTGCTACCGCCGGATCACTAAGCCCAACTTTCGTTCCTGCTCGACCCGTCGGTCTCGCAGTCAAGCTCCCTTGTTGCCTTTACACTCTACGCACGATTTCCAACCGTGCTGAGGGAACCTTTGGGCGCCTCCGTTACTCTTTAGGAGGCGACCGCCCCAGTCAAACTGCCCACCTGACACTGTTCACCACCCGGATCACGGCATGGTGTTAGAAGCCCGGACTATCAAGGGTGGTATCTCAAGGACGACTCCCCGGCAGCCAAAGCCGCCGGTTCACTGTCTCCCACCTATCCTGAGCGAGATACCCCAGACTCCAATATCAAGTTGCAGTAAAGGTTCACGGGGTCTTTCCGTCTTGCTGCGGGTACTCGGCATCTTCACCGAGACTTTAATTTCACCGAGCCTCTCGTTGAGACAGCGTCCAACTCGTTGCGCCATTCGTGCAGGTCGGAACTTACCCGACAAGGAATTTCGCTACCTTAGGACCGTTATAGTTACGGCCGCCGTTTACCGGGGCTTAGCTTCATTGCTTCGCGCCGAAGCGCTAACAAGTCCGCGTAACCTTCCGGCACCGGGCAGGCGTCAGCCCCTATACGTCGTCTTGCGACTTAGCAGAGGCCTGTGTTTTTGGTAAACAGTCGGTTGGACCAATTCACTGCGGCCCCCTCGGGCTTCCTCCGTGTGGAGTTCACCCTAACGGGGCGTCCCTTCTCCCGAAGTTACGGGACGATTTTGCCGAGTTCCTTAACGAGAGTTAGCTCGCTCACCTCAGTATGTTCTACTTGTCCACCTGTGTCGGTTATCGGTACGGGCACGTGAATCCTGCCTAGAGGATTTTCTCGGAGGCATGGGATAGAGGACTGGCCGGCGGTCAAGCCAGCTGGCATCGCACCTCGCGTCGTAACGCCCCTGCGGATTTTCCTACAGGGACTGGCTACGTGCTTGCCCCAGGACGACCATCGCCTGGGTTCCCTTACCCTTCCCCGTCCCCCCATCGGTCATAACGGAAGCGACGTGGTACAGGAATATCAACCTGTTGG
>CAWBLE010000007.1:0-204380 GCA_963789505.1 uncultured Solirubrobacterales bacterium | reverse complement strand
AGTCGGCGACGCGCCGCGGCATCCCGTCCATCCCGATCCAGTGCATCGGGATGAAGGTGCCCCAGGTGCCGACCACGGTGCCCCAGAAGTGGACGCGGCCGAGTTTCTCGTCGTACATCCGGCCCGTCATCTTCGGGAACCAGTGGTAGATCCCGGCGAAGATCGTGAAGACCGAGCCGCCGAAGAGGACGAAGTGGATGTGGGCGACGATGAAGTAGGTGTCGGAGACGTGGATGTCGATCGGCACCATGCCGAGCATGACGCCGCTGATGCCGCCGATCGTGAAGGTGACGATGAAGGCGAGCGCGAACAGCATCGCGGTCGAGTAGGTGTGGATCTTGCCGAAGTAGAGCGTGCCCAGCCAGGAGAAGATCTTGATCCCGGTCGGCACCGCGATCAGCAGCGTCGTGATCATCATCGGCACGCGCAGCCAGCTGAACATCCCGGCGACGAACATGTGGTGCGCCCAGACCGAGTAGCTGAGCACGACGATCCCGATCAGCGCCAGCGCCATCAGCCGGTAACCGAAGATCGGTTTACGGGCGTGGGTCGAGATCACCTCGGAGATGATCCCGAACCCGGGCAGCATCATGATGTAGACGGCCGGGTGCGAGTAGAACCAGAAGATGTGCTGGTAGCTGATCACGTCGCCGCCGCCGGCGAACTGGAAGAACTTCGTGCCGAGGACGCGGTCGAAGAGGACCATGAACTGGGCGCCGGCGATGAACGGCGTCGCGGCGACGACCAGCAGCGAGGTCGAGAGGTTGGCCCAGACCAGCAGCGGCATCCGCCAGAAGGTCATCCCGGGCGCACGCATGGTGATGATCGTGACCAGGAAGTTGAGCGCGGTGGCGATCGAGGAGGCGCCGGCGAACTGCACGCCGAGGTTGAAGAACGACTGCCCCAGCGGGGCCCCGGTCGAGAGCGGCGCGTAGCCGGTCCAGCCGGCGTCGAAGGCGCCGCCCGGGGCGAGGAAGCTGCCGATGAAGAGCAGCCCGGCGATCGGCAGCATCCAGAAGCTGAGCGCGTTGAGGCGCGGGAAGGCCATGTCCGGCGCGCCGATCATCAGCGGCAGCACGTAGTTGGCGATCCCGGCGAAGACCGGGATCACGAAGACGAAGATCATCAGCACGGCGTGGGTCGAGAAGAGGCTGTTGTAGGTCGCGGCGTCGACGATCTGGGTGCCCGGCTGGGCGAGCTCGGCCCGGATCAGCATCGCCATCAGGCCGCCGACGAAGAAGAAGAAGAAGGTGGTGCAGATGTACTGGATGCCGATCACCTTGTGATCGGTGTTGAAGCGGAAGTAGTCCTTCCAGCTCTTGGCCCCGTGCTGGGAGTGGTCGTCGGGGATCGTCGGCATCCCGGCGGCCCAGCGCAGCCAGTAGTCGAAGCAGCCGAAGCCGGCGAGGAAGCCGAGTGGGCCGGTGACCAGCGGCACGATCACGTGCGGGTAGCCGGTCTGCTCGGTCTGGAAGATCGGCAGGCCGGAGATCGTCGCGCAGGACGACGACGAGGCCGAAGCCGAAAGCGGCGGCGAGCAGCGCGCCGAGCGCGCCCCGGATCCATCCCGGTTGCTTGATCGCGGCGGTCATCGAGCAGCTCGCCTCCATTATGCCCCGCCCGCGCCGAGCGGTTCACCGGGTCGGTTTCGGTGTCCTGGCGGACCGTTTCCATGTACGGCGGTCGGCACCGTTTCCTCCAGGCCGGCGACCCACTTGCGGAACTGGGCCGGCGGTTCGACCACGACCTTGGCCCGCATCGAGGCGTGGCCGAAGCCGCAGAGCTCGGTGCAGATCAGCTGGTAGGCGCCGGGCTTGTCGGGGGTGACGATCGCGGTCGTCGTGATCCCGGGGACGTTGTCTTTCTTGATCCGCCACTCGGGCACCCAGAAGGAGTGGATCACGTCCGAGCGAGTGCATCTTGAAGTGGACCTGGCGGTTGAGCGGGACGTGCAGCTCACCCTCCGAGTAGGCGTTGCCCTTGCCCGGGTAGCCGAAGCTCCAGGCGTACTGCTGCGAGAAGACGTCGACCGTGAGCGGATTGTCGGCGGGCTTTTCGATCTCGTTGAGGACCGACCAGCTGTAGCCGGCGGCGAAGAGCACGATCACGGTCGGGATCAGCGTCCAGGCGACCTCGAGCCGGGTGTTGCCGTGGATCGGCTCGCCGTCGGATTCGTCGCCCGGCTTGGCTCTGAATTTCCACAGCGCGTAGAAGAGCATCACCATCACCAGCGCGAAGACGAAGGACGAGAGCACGATCATCACGTTGAGCAGCTCGTCGATCTTCGGAGCCGCGGTCGACGCCTCCTGGCCGTCCCAGTTGATCGGCAGCATCACCGCGCAGATCGCCGCCGTGAGGGCGACGGTGGCGGCGAGCATCTTTGCTATCGGCAGGCGGCCGTACATGAGGCGGCGGGCATTCTATTGAAGCGGCGGCGGGAGGTTTTCCGCTCCCCTCGGAACCGAGGCGGCGAGCACCCCGCGCGCCACTCCCTCCCAGCTCCAGAGCCGAGCGGCGGTGGCGACCAGCGCCTCGCGCGCCGTCGCCCTCTCGGCCCCCTCCAGCGCCAGCCAGCCGTTCAGCCGCGCCGCGATCGCCTCGACCGCCCCCCGCTCGACCGGGAACGAGACCAGCTCGGCGACCCCCTCCGGCAGCGTCTCGGCCAGCTCCCGGGAGACCTCCTTCATCCCCGAGTGCCCCGCCGAAAGCGGCAGCACCCCGCAGGCGGCAGCCTCCGCCGCGACCATCCCGAACGCCTCCGGGAAGGTGCTCGGCATCACCAGCGCCTCCGCCCCGGGGAGCAGCTCCGCCACCTCGTCGTGCTCGAGCCGACCGACGAACTCCACCGAGGCCGCCAACCCCCTGGCGGCTTCCAGATAACCCTGAGGCGGGTCGGCCAGGAACGCGCTCAGAATCGAAAGCGGTTCCGCGGAACCGCCCTCGAGCCCCCGCCCCAGCTCGGCAACCTGCCGCGCATCGTCCAGATCCCCACTATCGAGAGCCGCCAGCAACCTGCGCAACCCCTGCTCGTACTCCCCGTAGCCGGCGATCTCCAGCCGGGCCTCCGGGTGCTCGGCCCTGACCAGAGGCCACGCAGCTATCAGCAGATCCACTCCCTTGGAAACGATCAACTTCCCGACGAAGACAACCCTTCGCGATTCTTCCGCGACAGGACCCGCGGGCCGAAAGCGCTCCGTGTCGACACCTGGAGGCCCCAACCGCGTCTTCTCCCGAAGCCCGGCAACTCCGGCAGCGCCGCCCAAAGCGACTCGGCCGTGTGCCGCGAGCCGACCAGGACGGTCGATGCCGCCTTCATCCCCTGCTCGGCATAGGGAAGAAAGCGCGGGTGAGGTTTGACCGTGTACTCGAGGGCGGAGCCGTGGACCTTGGCGGCGAACGGGCCGACATCGGCGCGGGCGAGGATCGCCGGGCCCATGACCAGATGGCCCGCCAAGGCGGCGTCGAAGCCCCCCCGGTCGAAGCCGCGATCTCCCGCACCGCGCCGACATTGGCGTCGATGTAGCGGTCGAGCTCCGCGTCGGTCAGCTCCTCGAAGGCCTTGACCGCGAAGCCCTCGTAGGGGTCTTTGACGTAGACCGGGAGCAGGCCGCCGATATCGGGATTGTGGATCTCGACCCCCTCGATCCGGACCTGGCGGTCCTGGCAGAGCAGATGGACCTCATGGCCCAGCTTGGCCAGCGCCCGGGCGAGATTGGCGGTGTAGATGTTGCTGCCGGTACCGCGCAGCATGTAGCCGTGGAAGAGGAGAACACGCATCGCTGCCGGGCAACCTATTAGTCTTCCCCGCCGTGAACGCGAAGCAGCTCTACCGGATGCGGGCGCCGGCCTCGGGCCGTGAGGCCCTCGCCCACGCCGAGCCCGGCTCGGTCTACGTCGACCGCGAGACCGGCGAGCAGATGGCCCCGGTGGCGATGGTCCTGCCGCTCGCCCCGTCCGCCTCCGCACTGCCGCGCACGCCGGAGAACCTGCGCGCCTGCCGCCGCTGTGACCAACTGATCGGGCTCGACGTCAGCGATTGCCCCTACTGCGGTCTGCGGCAGGAAGCGCTCGACGCCTCCTAACCCGACGTTCAGACCTCCCGTTCGGTTTCCCGCGCTCGTTTTCGAAACCACGGCCGCACGATCAGGCGGGGAGCCAAGAGCAGCCAGCCGACCCGCTCGACCCCCTTCTCGACGGTCCGCAGCACGCCCGTCCGCGTCTCTTTGGGCGTTTGGGCCTCGGCTTCCTCGCTGACCGTGCGCAGCATGCGCCGCAGGATGACTCCGGCTCGATAGAGCAGGCCGGCCTTGCGGTCGGAGGGCACCGCGCCGAGATTCGCGCCCCCGCGGGCGTGCGCTTTGAGATAGGCCCTCCAGTCGCCGTCGGCGGTGGCGAGCGCCTCCGGGCGCTCCTCGGCGAGAATCTCGCGTAGGACCGTCTCGATCGCCGCCGCGCGCTCCTCTTCGCTCGCGCTCGATTCCGCCAAGACCGCGCGGAGCGCGATCTCCGCCCCGTCGAGACGCCCCCAGAGCAGATCGTTGCCCCGCCAGTCGGGGTCCAGGAAGCCGCCGAAATGCCAGAGGGCGTCGCCGGCCAGCTTCTGCTCGGAGTCGACCCCGGTCGCCGTCGCCGTCGCCGGGCTGATCTGGGCGTGGTTGACGATGTCGCGATGGCGCAGGCCGCCGCCCGCTTCGATCGTCAGTAGGGTCGCGTCGCGCAGGTCGAAGCGGTCGAACGCCGCCACCAGGCTCACCGGGAAGACCCCGTCGTCATTGCCCGCGCCTGAGCGGCGCGGCAGATCGACAATCAGGCCGTCGATCGCGCCCAAGACCGGCGCGGCGATCGCGGAACGCGCGGCGGCGAGCCTCTCCAGCTCGCCCTCGACCACCGCGCCGGCAGCAACGTAGGCCTGTCGGTCCAGCCTCGACTCAGCGATGTCGCCCAGCTCGAGGCGAACCGACCCAAAGCTCTCCCAGAGGGCGGCGGAGACCGCCTCGAAGCCTTCCCAGAGCGCCGCCCGGGCCAAGTCGGGCTGCGCGTCCGACTCCCCCGCCTCGACGCTCCGGCGCGGCGGGCCCACCGCCATCCCGAGCAGCTTGATCAAGTAGTAGATGCGACGTCGTTCGAAGGCCAGATCCGACTCCCCCGCCGTGCCGCGACGAATCGCATCGCGGGCGCCCGCTTCAAGCGCGCCCCGCAGCGTCTCGAGGTCGACGGCCTCGCCACCGCCGGGTCGCAACGTCGCCAGCAACGACTCGGCGATCAGCCTCGCCCAGGCTTCGATCCGCAGCGGCTCGTACCGACCGTCGGCCGGGGCGACATCGGCTGGGGGCGCCACCAATTCCCGCTCGAGGTCGATGACCAGGCCGGAGACGCGACGGACCGTGGCATTGTGTCGCTCGAGCGCCGCCAGATCGTGGGCGATGCTCTGGTAGCGCGGTATCCCGATCGCCGCGCCGGCCACAACCTGGTCGAATCCGGGCTTCGGTCCCGGCGGGATTCGCTGCTTCGGCTGCTCGGGGTCGGGGTCGACGCTGAACAGCCAGCGGCGCACCGGCCGATCGGCGGAGCGGGTGAAGATCGTCTCGAGTGCCTCGGTAAACGGCTTGTTGTTGAGGATCCCGCCGTCGGCAAACCAGGCGGATTTTTCGTCGCCGGCTTCGAGCAGGTGGTCATCGGGGTCGATACGGACGGGCTCAAAGGCAACCGGGAAAGCGCTGGTCGCGCGGGCCAGCGTGACCAGTCTCTCCGTCGCCTCGCGTTCGCTTCCGGGGATCGCCCGGCCGTCGTCGTCGGCGATCGAGCGAAGGTCGTCGCGGCCATAGCCGGGGCGGCGCTTGAGCTGGAAGACGCGGCGGTGGGTGAGCGTCGGAATCTCGCCGCTGAGCGAATCGGCGAAGAGGCGCCTGCTGCCGAGTAGGTGAGTTGCCGAGACGAACAGATCGAGCGCCTCAACCGAGCCGTGCTCGACCCCCGCCTCAGCCAGGGTTTTGAAACCGTCCCGCAGCCGCTCCTCGAAACGCTCGGAGCTGAGCAGCGAGGCAGGATCGGCATCGTCGAGTCGGTGGAGGAGCTCGTCCACGTCGCCGCGATCGAGCCAGAGGGATTTCACCAGGCGGAGGTCGGCCCCCGAGGCGAGGGCGCGAGCGAGCAGGATCCCGTTGATCCCGCCCGCCGAGGTACCGGCGATCACGTCGACGTCGACCTTGGAGATGCCGCCCAGCTCAAGCGCGTCCCAATACCCGGGCATCCCCAGTGCCCGCTCGTCGCGCGCCCGCAGCAGGCGCTGAATCTCGACCACCACGCCATAGATGTAAACGGCGAGCGACACCCCTCCGTAGAGGACCAAGCCGAGGCGCAACTCTGGGTCTTTTCCGGTTGCGATGCGCGAATACTAGGCGACTTCCGCGCGCTCAGCGCGGTTACGGCTTCTTCACGACCGTCGCCGTGTAGAGCAGGCGGGCGTTGCTGTAGTAGCAGCCGTAGGTCTTGGTCTTGCCGACGCCCTGCTGCGGGTGGCCGCCCTGGATGTCCTCCTTGGAGGAGCAGTGCTTGGGCAGGCGGCTGCCGCGCCAGGTGTTGTCTTCGGCGACGTTGAAGGCGAACATCGGCGCCCAGGTCGGGATCGTCAGCGCGACGACCTGGCCCTGGAGGACCGTCAGCGGGTGCTCGAGGGCGAAGACGACGGTGCTGCCGAAGTAGGGGTTGAGGATCTGCAGCGGGCTCTGGCGCACGAGCTTGAACTGCGGCGGCTTGCTGCCTTCGACCGGCCTCAGCACGCCGATCCGCGCCTTCGAGGGCTTGCCGAGGAATTCGTTGAAGAAGCCGATCTCGTCGGTCGTCTTTTCGCTGTCGCTGTGCGAGGGCCGCGCGAGCGTGATCGACCAGGCGACGATCTTGCCGTCGAAGGGCGCCTCGTAGGGCCGCGGCACGCCGCCGGCGATCGCCTGGAAGCCGCTCACGTGGCCCTCGACCCGGCAGGGGACGACCTCGACGTTGTTGACGATCTTGCCCGGGCAGGACGGCGGCGGCGTTGCGTCGGTCTTGCCGAGCACGACGACGCGCGCCGGCGCCGAGTCGGCGGCGCCGGGCCAGGCGGAGGCGACCAGCAGCACGAGCGCGCAGGCGAAGCCCAGCGCCGCCAGGGCGCGGCTACGGCGCTCTCGGTTTTCGGCTGCTTTCACCACGGTCTCCAGGGACAACCCGGCGCCCGCGACCAGGGTTGCGGCCCGGCATTCTGCCGTTCGCCGCGCTTCGCGCGGCTCCTCCGCCGCGCTGCACGATCCCACCCCGGTAGAGTTGCCGACCGAGACGGAGAGCGCGGCTCCAGCCGAAGACTTCATCCCTGCCGGCCTCGCCGCGCTCGGAATCGAGGCCGACGAGATCGACCTCGCCGTGATGGCCGCCTTCCATCCGCTGCTCTGGCCGCCGCTGATCGAGCTGCTGGCGCTCGACACCGCGAGCGTCGAGCCGGAGCGCTGCCCCGACCTCTCGCGAGGCGCCGGAGTGAGCGCCGCCGACGGCCTCGACCTCGGCCTGCGTGCCCAGGCGGCGGCGATCGCCGCCGGCGAGCTCGACCCCGGCGAGCTGCTCGACGCGCGACGCTGGCGCGGATCGAGCAGCGCAACCCGGCGCTCAACGCGGTGGTCGAGACCTTCCCCGAGCGCTCGCGCGAGATGCTCGCCGCCGCGCCCGCGGGCCCGCTGCACGGCGTCCCGCTCGTGATCAAGGACGAGTGGCCGCTGCCCTGGCGCGCCCAGCGCTTCGGCGCCGCCGAGCTGATGGCGCCGACCGCGCCCGGCGAATCCGGCCCCTACCGCGCCCTGCGCGACGCCGGCGCGATGATCGTCGGGGTCGGCAACATGCACGAGCTCGGCGCCGGCAGCACCGGCGCGACCTCCGTCTACGGCGCCGCGCACAACCCGTGGGACACCGAGCGCTGCCCCGGCGGCTCCTCGAGCGGACCGGCGGCCTCGGTCGCCGGCCGCCTGGTCGCCGGCGCGGTCGGCGCCGACGGGCTCGGCTCGGTGCGCTTCCCCGCCGCCTACTGCGGCCTGACCGGCCTCAAGCCGACCTTCGGCCGCTCGGCGATGGAGGGTCACCACATGGCGGCGATCACGAGCCTGATCGTCTCCGGCCCGCTCTGCGCCGACGCCGCCGACTGCCGCCTGCTCGGCTCGGTCCTCTACGGCGAGCGAGCTCGCCGCCGGCGACGCCGCCGGGCTGCGGATCGGCGTCGTCCGCGACGCCGTCTCCGAGGACGTCACGCCCGAGGTCGGCGGCGGCCTGCTCGGGGGCGATCGAGGCGCTGCGCGCCGAGACCGGCGGCGAGGTGCGCGAGATCGAGCTGCCCGACCTCGAAGCGGCGACCCTGGCGGCGATCCTGATCATCAACTCGGAGGCATGGCCGAGGCGACGCCGGAGAAGCTCAACCGGCTCAGCCCGGAGCTCAGCCCGATCGCCCGCGGCACGCTCAAGTACCGGATGCTGCTGCCGGCGGCGGCGACCGCCCAGGCGCAGCGCGTGCGCACGCTGATGCGCCGCCGCCTGGCGGCCCTCTTCGCCGACGTCGACGTGATCGCCTGGCCGACGATCCCGGCCCCGGCCCCGCCGCTGGAGGCGCCGCTGGTCGAGCTGCCCTCCGGCACGCTGACCGCCGACCAGGCGAACGTGCGCGGCGCCGCGCTCGCCAACCTGACCGGGATCCCGGCGATCAGCATGCCGGTCGGGCTCAGCGACGACGGCCTGCCGCTCGCCCTGCAGCTGCAGGCCGCCTGGGGCGCGGACGAGCTGCTGCTCGACGCCGCCGAGGCGCTCGAGCGGGCCAACGGGCGGCGCTGGGTCGACGCCGCGCCGCCGCTGGCCGACCCGCTCCGACGGAGGCCTAGCGTGACCGCGATGACCGGCGATCGCGGTCGAGGGGCTGGAGCGCGCCTTCGACGAGGTGCTCGCCGTGCGGGGCGTCGACATCGCCGTCGGCGAGGGCGAGATCTACGGCTTCCTCGGCCCCAACGGCGCGGGCAAGACGACCACCGTGCGGATGCTGACGACGCTGCTGCTGCCGACCGGCGGCCGGGCGACCGTCGCCGGCCACGACGTCGTCGCCGAAGCGCGCCAGGTGCGCGCCTCGATCGGGGTCGCCCTGCAGGAGGCGGCGCTCGACCCGCTGATGACCGGCCGCGAGCTGATCCGCCTGCAGGCGACGCTGCAGGGACTGCCGGGCGCCGAGGGTCGCCGCCGCGCCGACGACCTGCTCGAGCGGGTCGACCTCGCCGACGCCGCCGACCGCCGCGTCGGCGCCTACTCGGGCGGCATGCAGCGCCGCCTCGACCTCGCCGCGGCGCTGGTCCACGAGCCGCGCGTGCTCTTCCTCGACGAGCCGACCACCGGCCTCGACCCGGTCAGCCGCAAGACGATCTGGGAGGAGGTGCGGGCGCTCAACGACGAGGGCACGACGGTCTTCCTCACCACCCAGTACCTCGAGGAGGCCGACCAGCTCGCCGACAACGTCGGGATCATCGACAGCGGCAGGATCGTCGCCGAAGGCACGCCGGCGGCGCTCAAGGCCGAGATCGGCAGCCCCCACATCCGGCTGCAGCTCGAGGAGGGCTCGATCGCCGAGGCGGAGGAGATCTGCGCGCCGGATCGGGCCGCTGCTGCCGCCGGTCGACGCCAAGACGGTCCTGGTCGAGGTCGAGCACGGCGCCGCCGACATCCCCCGCGTCGTGCGGGCGCTCGACGAGGCGGGGATCGAGGTCGGCTCGCTGGAGCTGGTCCACCCCAGCCTCGACGACGTCTTCGTCGCCAAGACCGGCCACCACCTGGAGCACGAGGAGCGAGAACGAGGAGGCGGTCCCGGCTTGAGCGGCCTGGCGCGCCAACCTGCGGGTCGTCCAGGGCACTCGGCATGCGCTCGATCCGCCAGACCTTCCGCCGCCCGCAGCTGATGGCGCCGATCGTCGTCTTCCCGACCATGCTGCTGGCGATCCAGACCGGCGGCGCCGGCGGCGGCCGTCGAACTGCCGGGCTTCCCGCCGGTGCAGAGCTTCCTCCAGTTCATGCTCGCCGGGGCGATGATGCAGTCGCTGATGCTGGCCGGCAACAGCGGCGGGATCGCGCTCGCCGTCGACATCGAGATGGGCTTCACCGACCGCCTCTTCGCGGCGCCGATCTCGCGCTTCACGATCGTCCTCGGCCGGCTCGCCGGGACCGCCGCGCTGGGCCTCTTCTCGGCGCTCTGGTTCCTCGCGATCGGGCTGGCCTTCGGCGCCGACATCGAGGGCGGCGTCGCCGGGGCGCTGCTGGCGATCGCCCTGGTCACGACGACGGCGATGGCGGTCGGCGGGATCGGCGCGGCGATCGCCCTGCGCACCGGCAGCGCCAGCGTCGTCCAGGGCCTCTTCCCGCTGGTCCTCGTCGTCCTCTTCCTCTCCTCGGCCTTCTTCCCGGTCGGACCTGATGATCGAGCCGGCGAAGACGATCGCCGAATACAACCCGCTGAGCTTCGTCGTCGAAGGGATGCGCGAGCCGATGATCTCCGGGATCGACGCGACCGACACTGCTCGACGCGGTGCTGGCGATCCTCGGCATCGTCGCCCTCGGCCTCGTGCTCAGCGCCCGCGCGCTGCGCCACCGGCTGCGGGTCGGCTGATGGAAGCGGCCGCGGCGATCCCCGCCTGGCGCGCCAACCTGGCGACGATCGGGGCGCTGATGGCGCGGGCCAGGAACGAGCTGCTGCGGGTGCCCGGCGCGGCGATCCCGGGCGTGCTCGCGCCGACGATCTTCTTCCTCGGCCTCAACGGTGTCTTCGGCGCCCTGACCCAGCTGAGCGGCTTCACCACCGGGACCTACGAGAGCTTCATCGTCCCGGTCAGCATGCTGCAGGGCGCCGGCTTCACCGGCGCCGCCGCCGGCGTCAACCTCGCCCGCGACATCGAGCAGGGCTGGCTCGACCGCCTGCTCGTCTCCCCCGCCCCGCGCTGGGTGCTGCTCGCCGGCACGGTGCTCGCCGCCAGCGCCCGGGCGCTGATCCCGGCCACCTTCGTGCTTGGCGTCGCGCTGCTGCTGGGCGCCGGCTGGCCGGGCATCGACGGGCTGCTCGTCACCTACTTCATGGTCGCGGCGATGGCCGCGGTCGCCGCCTGCTGGGGCTCGATGCTGGCGCTGCGCTTCAAGAGCCAGTCGGCGGCGCCGCTGATGCAGGCCGGGATGATGGCGCTGATCCTCACCACCACCGCCTACGCGCCGCTGGCGCTGCTGCAGGGCTGGCTGCAGGACGTCGCCCGCGTCAACCCGGTGACCCAGGTGGTCGAAGCGGCCCGCCAGGGCTTCGTCGGCGGGGTCACCTGGGCGGAAACCTGGCCCGGCCTCCTCGCCCTGGCCGGCCTGCTGGCCGTGCTCGGCGCCCTCGCCCTGCGCGAGATGCGCCGCACCGGCGGCGTGAACGCGCACCGAGATCGCCGAGCGGGTCCTGCGAGGGAACTGGGTCGAGGGGGCGCGCGGGGAGTCCCGCTACGCCTACACCCGGCCGAGCCCGGGGCGCTACCCGTGGCAGTGGTACTGGGACTCCTGCTTCGCGGCGATCGTCTGGCGGCGCTTCGAGCCGGCGCGGGCGCGGGCCGAGCTGGAGAGCCTGCTCGCCGCTCAGCGCCCCGACGGCTTCATCGGCCACACGATCTTCTGGGACCGGCCCGGTCTCGCTGGGCCGCCTGCCCTTCTACAACGTCGCCTCGCGCGCACTCGTTCCAGACCGGGACGATCCAGCCACCGCTGCTCGCCTGGGCCTGGCGGATCGCCGTCGGCGACCCGGCCGACGGAGCCGCGGATCGGGGCCCAGGCGGACTGGCTCGCCCGCGAACCGCGACCTCGAGGGCGACGGGCTGCTCTGGATCGTGCAGCCGGACGAGTCCGGGCTCGACGCCTCGCCCAAGTTCGACCCGGTCTGGGGCCGGCGCGCGAACGGCCGGCTCGGCTTCCCGCTGCTGGTGCGCGCGCAACCGCGGCTCGGCTTCGACGCCCGCCGCATCCGCGACCGCGGCGGCCCCGTGCTCTGCGAGGTGCTCGTCAACACGATGTGGTCGCTCTCGCTGCAGGCGCTGGGCCGCCCCTCGGCGACCCCGGCGCTGGTCGAGCGCCTCTGGGACGAGCGGCGCGGCCTCTTCCTCGACGAGGCGCAGCCGGGCGGCGCCCGTCCCGGCGTCCTCACCTGGGCCGCGCTCGCCCCGCTCGCCCTGCCCGACCTGCCCGAGGAGATCGGCCGGCGGCTGGTCGAGGAGCACCTGCTGAACGAGCGCGAGTTCCTCACCCCGGTCGCGCCGCCCTCGGTCGCCGCCTCGGAGCCGAGCTATGAGCCCGACGGCGGCCGCGGCCCGATCCGCCGCTACTGGCGCGGGCCGACCTGGGTCAACACCGCCTGGCTGGTCTGGCTCGGCCTGCGCCGGCTCGGCTACGAGCAGGAGGCGGACCGCATGGCGGCGGCCTGATCGGCGCGGTCGAGCGCGAGGGCCTGCGCGAGTACTACGACCCGCGCACCGGAAGCGGACTGGGGGCCAAGGACTTCGCCTGGTCAGCCCTGGTCGCCGAGCTGGCCGAACCCGATCCCGATCCGGGCGTGGCGGCGAGCTATTTGTAGCGGTAGGTGATTCGACCGCGATCGAGGTCGTAGGGCGAGAGCTCGATCTTGACGCGGTCGCCGGGGAGGATGCGGATGTAGTGGCGGCGCATCTTGCCCGAGATGTGGCCGAGCACCTCATGGTCGTTGTCGAGTTTGACCCGGAACATCGTGTTGGGGAGGGCCTCGGTGATCTCGCCCTCCATCTCGATCTTCTCCTCTTTCCCCATGCGGCGGGGAGCGTATCTGACGCCCAGGTCAGCCGCGCATCCGGCGCGCCCGCTCGACCGCCTCCTCGCGGGTGCTCACCTCGCCCGCGTACTGGGCCGCCTCCAGCTCGGCCAGCAGCTCGCCGAGCTCGGGGCCCGGCGCGATCCCCAGCTCGGCGGCCAGCTCGTCGCCGCGCAGCAGCGGCTCGGGCGGGCCGTCGCGGCGCCAATCGAGCGCCGCGGCGAGCATCTCCCGGGCCAGCTCGAGGTGCGCCTCGATCGCCTCCTCGGTCGGCGAACGGACCGCTGCCGCGGGCCGAGAGCCGGTCGGCGACGGTGAGCAGGGTGACGTCGGCGGCGACCGGCTCGGTCGCGCGCAGGTACTCGTGCACACGGCGCGGCGGCAGCGGCGCCTCGTGGACCATGAAGCCGAGCCGCAGGTGGTGCAGGGTCAGCGCCTGCAGGTGCGCGGTGAGGCGGCCGCTGGCGCGCAGGCGGCGCGCAGATCCCGCCGACGATCTCGGCGCCGACGCTGTCGTGGCCGATGAAGGTGACGTAGCCGTCGCGCTCGCCCCGCGTCGCCGGCTTGCCGATGTCGTGCAGGAGGGCGCCGAAGCGCAGCGCCGTGCCGCGGCTCATCTCGTCGGCGAGCGGCTCGTCGAGCAGCGCGCGCGGCCTCGGCGGCGCGCTCGCCGGCGAAGCGTTCGAGGTCGGCCTCGACCTCCAGCGTCTGCTCGAGCACGGCGAGCGTGTGGCCGTGGACGTCGAGGTGGTGGTTGGGGCCCTGCTCGACTCCGCGCAGCGCCTCGACCTCGGGCAGCACGACGGCGGTCAGGCCGAGCTCGTCGAGCAGCGCGAGGCCGCGCAGCGGGTCGGGGCCGCCGAGCAGGCTGGCGCAGCTCGGCCAGCTGGCGCTCGCCGGCCGGCTCGGCGGCGCGCGCGGCTTCGGCGCGGGCCAGCGCAGCGGTGCCGGGGTCGATCTCGAGCCCGAGCTCGGCGGCGAGGCGCGCGGCGCGCAGCAGGCGCAGCGGGTCGGCGCGCGAAGCTGCTGCTCGCCGACCGCCGCGCAGCCGGCGCGCGCTCGAGATCGGCGAGGCCGCCGAGGGGATCGATCGCGGTCGCCGCCGGCGAGCGGCGACGGCGACCGCGCCGAGCGTGAAGTCGCGGGCGGCGAGGTCGGCCTCGATCGTCGCTCCCCGCAGGGCCGTCGACGTCGATCTGCCAGGAGCGGTCGCGGCCGACCGCGCGCCAGGTCCCGAACTCGGCCGAGAGCTCGAAGGCGTGGCCGCCGGCGCTCGGCCGCGATCCGCCTTCGCCGCCGCGGCCGGGATCGCCGGCGACGGCGAGGTCGAGGTCGGTCGACCTCGCGGCCGAGCGCCGCGTCGCGCACCGCGCCGCCGACGATCCAGACCTCGCCCGCGCCCCCCAGCGCCCGCCGCGGCGCCAGCTCGACCAGCGGCGCCGATTCGGCAAGCTCGGGCGGCGAAGCTCATCCCGTCGCGCCGCGGCACCCGGGCCGAGACGCCGCAGGTGACCTCGTAGTTGATCGTGCCGAGGCGGCGCGGCGAGCTCCTCGGCGAGGATCGCCTCCTCGCCCTGGGCGCCGATCAGCACCGCCTCCTCCCCCGGCTCGACCGTCGGTCTCGGGCCCGAGGTCGATCGGTCACGTTGTCCATCGAGACGGTGCCGACGAGCGGGTAGCGGCGGCCGCCGACCAGCACCTCGGCGTTGTTGGAGAGCCCGCGCCGCACGCCGTCGCCGTAGCCGAGCGGCAGCACGCCGACGCAGGTCTCGCGCTCGGCGCCGCCAGGTCTGGCCGTAGCCGGCGCTGTCGCCGGCCGCGAAGCGCTTGACGTCGGCGACGTAGGAGCGCAGCGAGAGCGCCGGGCGCAGGCCGCGCTCGGCCGGGTCGCCCTGGAAGGGGTCGAGGCCGTAGACGGCGACGCCGCAGCGGGCCATGTCGAAGTGCGAGCGCGGGGCTCGCGGAAGACGGCGGCGCTGTTGGCGGCGTGGGCGATCGATCCCGGGGAACTCGGCCTTGCGCGCCGTCGCCGCGACCGACTCGAAGCGGCTCGAGCTGCTCGTCGAAGAAGCCGGACTCGGGTTCGTCGGCGGTGGCGAAGTGGGTCCAGACGCCGGCCAGCTCGAGGTTCGGGTTCTCGGCGCAGGCGCGCAGCAGCGCCAGCACCTCGGCGGGGTCGCGGGTTGCCGAGCCGGCCCATGCCGCTGTCGTACTTGACGTGGACGCGGGCGGGCCGGCCGTGGGCGCGGGCGCGCGCGGCGACGCAGCTCGAGGAAGCCGCGGCGCCAGACCGCCACCTCGGAGCCGGCCGTCGAGCGCCGTGTCGAGCTCCTCCGGCGTCAGCGCCCCCATCGTCAGCAGCGGCACGTGCAGCGAAGCGGCGGCCGATCCGCTCGGCCTCGGCCGCGGTCGCCACGGCCAGCCGGGTCGCGCCGCCGGCCAGCGCCGCCTCGGCGCAGGCGTCGGCGCCGTGGCCGTAGCCGTCGGCCTTGACCACCGCGCAGAGCTCCGCGCCATCGCCCAGCTCCGCCTTCAGCCGGGCGCAGTTTGCGCGCACCGCGCCGAGGTCGATCCGGGCGACCGCCCGCTCCATCGCTCAGCTCGTCGACGAGCGCGGCCAGCGCGTCGGCCCGGGTGACCATGCCGGCCAGGCGGCCCTCGTCGTCGACCACCGGCAGGTGGTTGTGGTGCTTGTCGGCGATCGTCTTCGCCACCGTCTCGGCGCTGGCGTAGTCGTGGACGACGACCGGGTCGGCGGTCATCAGCTCCGAGACCTTGGTCGCGAAGGCCTTGTCGAGGCGCTTCTCGAAGCCCTTCATCGAGCCGACGAAGACGATCCCGCCCATGATGTTGAGGTAGTGCGGCAGGTGCAGGTCCGACTCCTCGTCGCTGAGGATCAGGTCGGACTCGCTGACGATCCCGACCACCTTGCGCTCCTCGTCGACCACCGGGATCGGCGCCCTTGTCGGTCTTGGCGAGCAGGTCGATCGCGGCTGCGGGCGTCGTCGTCGGGCGAGACGCTCGGCACCTCGGCTGTCCATGATCTCGGCGGCGGTCTTCATCGGCGTGCGAGCTTATTCGACCGGCCCGGCGGGGCGCATCCCCACCGGGATCGAGTCGATCACGTCGCTCGGCGATCACCGACTCGGCGGCGCCGATCCGGGCGGCGGCGTCGCGGCCCGGCCCGGGCGTGGGCGAGCACCGCCGCGCAGGCGGCCGCGAAGGGCTCGAGGCCGCGGGCGAGCAGCGCCGCGGCGATGCCCGGAGAGCACGTCGCCGGTGCCCGCGGTGGCCAGCGCCGGGGCCGGCGACGCGTTGACGGCGACCCGCTCGCCGTCGCTGACGATCGTGTCGTCGCCCTTGAGCACGACCACCGCGCCGGCGGCGCCGAGCGGCCTCGCGGGCCGCGGCGAGGCGGTGGGCGCGAGATCTCCTCCGAGTCGCGGCCGAGCAGCCGCCCGAGCTCGCCCGCGTGCGGGGTGAGCACCGTCGGCGCCTCGCGCGCGGCGATCCGGCCGAGCTCGCCGGCGAAGGCGTTGAGGCCGTCGGCGTCGATCACCAGCGGCGCCTCGATCGCGGCCGACGACCTCGCGGGCCAGCTCGACCGAGCCCGGGTCGCGGCCCATGCCCGGGCCGAGCACGCCGGCGGCGGCGCGCTCGAAGGCGCGCAGCACCGCCTTCGCCGAGGCCGGCGCGAGGCAGCCGTCGCCGCCGGGGCAGCCGACCGACATCACCTCCGGCTGGCCCAGCTCGAAGACCGGCTCGAGCTCGGCGGGCACGGCGACGGTCGCGTAGCCGGCCCCGGCCCGGATCGCCGCCAGCGAGGACATCCGCACCGCCCCGGTCAGCCCGCGCGAGCCGCCCGCGATCGTCACCTGGCCGGAGCTGAACTTGGTCGAGCGCGGCGCCGCGGCGCGGCGCCAGCGCCAGCACCGCGGGCTCGATCGTCCCCGCCGCCGGCCGCTGCCGGCGCGCCCGCCGGGATCCCGATCGGCGCCACGCGCAACTCGCCGCGTGCGCCACTTGCCAGGCGCGATCCGGTGGCCGAGCTTGGCGGCGTGGAAGCTGACCGTGAGGTCGGCCTCGACCGCGACCCCCGCGATCTCGCCGCTGGAGGCGTCGACGCCGGAGGCGATGTCGCAGGCGACGACCGGGGCGCCGCAGCGGTTGATCGCCTCGATCGCCGCCGCGCGCCGGCTCGCGCGGCGCGCCGGCGAAGCCGGTGCCGAAGATCGCGTCGACGACGGCGCCCGATCCGGCCAGGCGCGCCCGAGCTCGCCCTCGACCGACTCGGCCGAGAAACGCTCGAGGTTGGCGGCGGCGTCGTCGCTCAGCTCGGCGGCGGGCCAAGCAGCAGCGCCTCGACCTCGAAGCCGGCCTCGGCCAGGTAGCGCGCGCGCGACCAGGCCGTCGCCGCCGTTGTTGCCCTTGCCGCAGACGACCCGCACCGGCCCCTCCGGCGCCAGCTCGCGCCACCGCCTCGGCGACGGCCCGCCCCGCGGCCTCCATCAGCTCCAGCGAGGGCACCCCCTGCCCCTCGATCGCCCAGCGATCCACCGCCCGCATCCCGTCGGCGTCGTAGAGGGGATTGAGCCAGGACTCCATGGATTGAGCCTAGTCAGAAAGCCAAAACGAGGTTATGACGTTATGACGTTTACAAAATGTCTTATGTTTGATACTTTGCAAACATCATGGTCTTTCAGATACCTGAACTGCGCGATGACGAGCGCACCGTGCTCCACATGATCGCCGAGCTCCAGGAGGAGCTCAAGGACCAGGTGGTGGAGCCGCGTCGCTGGGCTGGCACCCTGCGCAAGATGGCATTCGCCCGCGCGGTCCAGGGGTCCAACAGCATCGAGGGATACAACGCGTCGCTCGATGACGTCGTTGCCGCTGTCGAGGGAGAGCCGACGCTCGACGCCAGCGAGGAAACCCAGCTTGCACTTGCGGGCTATCGAGATGCGATGACCTATGTCCTGCAGATCGCCGGCGACGAATCGCTGGCTATCGACGAAGGCCTGATCAAGAGCCTGCATTTCATGATGATCAAGCACGATCTGCGCAAAAATCCCGGGCAATGGCGTCCCGGCAGCGTGTATGTCGTCAAGGAAAGCGGTGAACAGGTCTACGAAGGCCCACCGAGCAACGACGTCCCGGCATTGATCGCACAGATGCTTCAAGCGCTCGATCAAAGCGAGAGCCCGGTGCTGATCAAAGCAGCCATGGCCCACTTGAACTTGACCTTGATCCACCCGTTCAGCGACGGCAACGGTCGGATGGCACGTTGCCTGCAAACGCTCGTGCTCGCCAGAGATCGGGTGCTGGCCCCCCTCTTCTCGAGCATCGAGGAGTTCCTCGGACGCAATACGCAGTCCTACTACGACGTGCTCGCCGAAGTCGGGAGTGGAGCCTGGCACCCCGATCGCGACGCACGCCCATGGGTCCGCTTCTGCATGCGCGCCCACTTCCTGCAGATTCGCACTATGCAGCGCCGCCGAACCGAGATCGAGGAGCTTTGGAACGGCTGCGTGGAACTGGCGGGCCGAAATGGACTGCCGGAACGCTGTGCTGCTGCCCTGGTCGATACGGCCTACGGTCTGAGAATTCGTCGTGGCAGCTACCGGAGCGCCAGCGAGGCGATGACCGGGGAGGAGATCAGCGATCAGACGGCCTCCCGCGATCTGATCGCAATGGTCGACGTGGGACTGCTCGAAGCAGTTGGCGAGCGCCGCGCCCGCTATTACCTCACCGGGAAAGACCAGATGGATCTACGCGAACAGATCCGCGCCAAGCGCCCGCCGCGGGAAGCCGACGACCCCTTCCGGATCGCCCGCGAAAAGCAGCAGCTGAGCCTTACCTGAGCTACTTCAGGCCGACGATCAGCTTCGCCGTCGCCAGCTCGCCCTGGGTGGCCGAGCCGAGCGCGAGGAAGCGGATGCTCTTCAGGTACTTCTTCGCTTCTTCGAAGCCGTCGTCGGAGGCGGGGATCAGCGCGTCGGCGAGGCTGAGCGCGGCGGGGCCGTCGGCGAAGCCGCCGAGCGGGGTGTCGCCGAGCGCGGCGACCGCATCGTCGTAGGCGGGGTTGTCGGCGAGCGTCGGGGCTTCGCCCTCGCCCGCGACCAGGCCGTTCAGGGTCGGGGCCAGGCCGTAGCCGATCGCGACCCGCCCTTCCCTGGCGGCGACGACGAGCGGCTTGTCGCCGAGTTCGTCGCTGCGCACCGAGAAGCCGCTGTACTTGCCTTTCAGCGCGGTGACGCCGGCGACGTGGACGCTGCGCAGCAGTTTGCCGACGTTGGCGACCGATTCGGTCGCCGCCGAGCCCTCGGTGTTGAGCACGAGGGCGCCGCCGAGACTGTTCTTGCTGTTACCGCTGGCGAAGACGGCCGCTTCGCCCAGCGAGCCGGCGATCCCTTCGAGGTCGATGCCGAGCTGCTTGAGCCCCTTCTTCAGCTGTTCCGGCGGCACCGCGTCGGGGAT
Source organism: uncultured Solirubrobacterales bacterium (assembly GCA_963789505.1). Classification (GTDB taxonomy): domain Bacteria; phylum Actinomycetota; class Thermoleophilia; order Solirubrobacterales; family 70-9; genus VRUE01. The sequence continues at coordinate 185,062 of CAWBLE010000007.1, read as the reverse complement.
GCCTTCCTTGTCGAGGCTGTCGAGCGCTTCGTTGAGCTGATCGCCGAAGCCCGAGAAGGCGATGCCGGCGAAGGCGTTGCCCGGCAGTTCGCCGAGCAACGAGGAGGCGTCGCCGGTTGGGGCTTCCTCGCCGGCGAGGTCGCTGCTGAATTCGACCGTGACCTGGTCGGAGCCGGGGACGACGCTGGCGACCGCGGTCGCTTCGCTGGGGTCGATGCCGGCGTTGCGCAGCGCTTCGCGGGCAGTCGGGTCGATCTGGCCGCCGCCCTGCTCGATCAGCTTGCCGACATCTACGTAGACGTCGGCGAGGCTGCCCTCGGAGGCAGCCGAGATCGCCGTGGCGAAGGTGTCTTCGCCGGCGAGCGATTCGCCTTCGGAGGCCGCGGTCGCTTCCTTCAAGACGCGATCGTCTTCGGCGATCACGAGGAAGTCGCCGACGACGCCTACCTTGCGCCCGTCCCCCGCGTCTTCGTGCTTGTCGATGAATTCCTGCGTCGCCTCGGCGTCGGTCGATTCGACGATCACGCCGACGCCGCTGAAGTCGCTGCCTTCGAGCCGCTCGAAGAAGACACCGGCCCGCTCGCCCAGCCACGGTTCGACTTCCTTGGCGAAATCGACCGGTTCGCCTTCGTCGCTCGCCGAGCTTTCGAGTTTTTCGACCACGTATTCGCCGAGGTTGTCGATCCCGGCGACCCGCATCGCGATCGCCTCGGTGTCCGACTTGAGCTCGCCGCTCGGGCGGATCGCGCCTTCGACGAAGACCGGCGCGCCCAGGGGCGCCAACTCGGCGACCTTGGAGCCGCCGGAGTCGCCGCCGCAACCGGTGTAGATGGAGATCAGAGCGGCGGCGGCAAGCGCGACGATGAGGGGACGAGGCTTCACGGGAGCGGGCATCCTACAGTCTGCGGTCGGTCGCTACTCAACCGTGACCGTCTTCGCCAGGTTGCGCGGCTGATCGACGTTGAGGCCGCGCGTACGGGCGATGTCGTAGGCGAGCAGCTGCAGCGGCAGGATCGCCAGGATCGGCTGCAGGATCCAGTCGGTGGGCTCGACCTCGATCGCCTGCTCGGCGACGGCGACGGCGCGCTCGTCGCCCTTGGTCACGATCGCGACCGTGTGCGCGCCCCGCGCCCGCACCTCTTCGACGTTGGAGAGGACCTTGTCGAGCACCGGGCTGTCGGTGGCGACGCAGACCACCGGGGTCGACTCGTCGAGCAGCGCGATCGGGCCGTGCTTCATCTCGCCCGCCGCGTAGGCGTCGGTCGGGATGTAGGAGATCTCCTTCAGCTTCAGCGCCCCCTCGAGACAGACCGGCAAGCCGATGTGACGGCCGAGGTAGAGGAAGAACTCCTGCCCGGTATGGCTCGCCGCGACCTCGCGGACGCGCTCCTCGCAGCCATCCAGCGTCGCTTCGACCTTCGAGGGCAGGGACTTCATCTCGGCGATCAGCTCGGCGAGGCGCTGCGGCGGCAGCGTCCCGCGCAGCTCCGCCAGGCGCAGCCCAAGCAGGTACATCGCCGCGACCTGGGCGACGAAGGTCTTGGTCGCGGCGACGCTGATCTCCATCCCGCTGCGGGTATAGAGGACGGCGTCGGCGTCGCGCGTGGCCTGGCTGCCGAGCACGTTGGTGACGCTGAGCACGGTGGCGCCGCGCTCGCGCGCCAGCCGCATCGCCGCCAGCGTGTCGGCCGTTTCGCCGGACTGGGTGATGCCGATCACCAGGTCGCCCGCGCCGACCACCGGGTTGCGGTAGCGGTACTCGGAGGCGATGTCCATTTCGACCGGCACCCGGGCCCACTCTTCGATCGCGTAGCGACCGACCAGGCCGGCGTGGTAGGAGGTGCCGCAGGCGACGATCACGATCCGCTTCAGTCCGCGCAGGAAATCGTCGTCGAGGTCGAGCTCGGAGAGGTCGACGCCCTCGTCGCCCGGCAGGCGGTCGGCGATCGTTTCGGCGACCGCGTCGGCCTGTTCGTGGATCTCCTTCAGCATGAAGGTCTCGTAGCCGCCCTTCTCCGCCGCGGCCTCGTCCCAATCGATCTCTTCCGAGGCGCGCTCGACCGGGTTGCCGGCGGCGTCCGTTATCGCCACTCCGCTGCTGTCGATCGTCACCACCTCGTCGTTTTCGATCGCCACCGCCTGCCGCGTCTCGGCGAGGAAGGCGGGGATCGCCGAGGCGAGGAAGCTCTCCCCCTCGCCGACCCCGGCGACCAGCGGGCACTCCTTGCGCGCCCCGACCAGCCGGTCCGGGCGGTCGGCGTGCATCGCGACGAACGAGTAGTGGCCGCGCAGCTCGCCGAAGGCGGTGCGGACCGCCGCGGTCAGGTCGCCGTCGTAGTGGCTGGAGATCAGGTGGGCGACCACCTCGGCGTCGGTTTCGGAAGTGAACTCGTGCCCCTCGGCCTCGAGCCGCTCGCGCAGCCTGGCGTGGTTCTCGACGATCCCGTTGAGGACGATGTGGACTCGGTCGGAGGTGTCGCTGTGCGGGTGGGCGTTGGCCTCGGTGACACGGCCGTGGGTCGCCCAGCGGGTGTGGGCGATGCCGGTCGTCGCCGGCGACGTCGCCGGCGCCACCCCGCCGCCCGCCTCCGCCTGCGCGTCGATCGCCGCCCGCAGGTTGGCGAGGTTGCCGACCGCGCGCACGCTCTCGACCCGGCCGTCCTCGATCACCGAGACGCCGGCCGAGTCATAGCCCCTGTACTCGAGCTTCTCGAGGCCGGCGACCAGCAGGTCGCGGCAGGGGCGAGCCCCGACGTATCCGACGATTCCGCACATAGAAGGCCGTCAAGGGTAGACGGTGGGAGGGCTCAGCCCAGCTCTTCGCCAACCAGCTCGGCAAGGCGCTTGCAGACCGCGTCGGCCTCCTCGGCGCTCGGCGCCTCGGCCATCACCCGCACCAGGGGCTCGGTGCCGGAGGGTCGCAGGAGGACACGGCCGCGGCCCTCGAGCGCCGCGCCCTCGCGTTCGACCGCCTCCCAAACGGCGGTCGCGCCGGCGATCGCCTCGCGGTCGGCGACCGCGACGTTGACCAGCTTCTGCGGCAGCTTCTCCATCGCCTCGACCGTGGCCAGGTCGCGGCCGCCGAGCTCGCGCATCGTCATCAGCGCCGCGGCGACGCCGTCGCCGGTGGCGGCGAAGCGCATGTCGATGATGTGACCCGACTGCTCGCCGCCGAGCGCCCAGCCGCGCTCGCGCAGCTCATCGAGCACGTAGCGGTCGCCGACCTTGGTCACGGCGACGTCGATGCCGGCGTCGCCCATCGCCCGGTGGAAGCCGTAGTTGCTCATCACGGTCACAGCGACGCCGCCGCCGAGCTCGCCGCGCTTGGCCTGGCCGCTCGCCAGCAGGGCGATCAGCTCGTCGCCGTCGTGGCTGCGCCCGCCGCCGTCGACGGCGAGGACGCGGTCGCCGTCGCCGTCGAAGGCGAAGCCGACCGTGGCCCCGGATCCCTCGACGTGCGCGGCCAGGTTTTCGAGATGGGTCGAGCCGCAGCCGGCGTTGATGTTGCGCCCGTCGGGCTCGGTCGCGATCGCCTCGACCTCGGCGCCGAGCCGGGTGAAGATCGCCGGCGCGACGCGGTAGGTCGCCCCGTTGGCGCAGTCGAGCGCCACCTTGATCCCGGCGAGGTTGAGCGGGAAGGCGGCCTCGAGCGCGCGCAGGTAGTCGTCCTCGCCGCCCTCGAGCTCACGCACGTGCCCCGCCGCGGTCGAGTTTTCACCCGGGGAGCGGTTCGAATCTCGACCGCGCTCGTCGAGCAGAGCCTCGATCTCCGCCTCCACGGCATCGGGGAGCTTCGTCCCGTTGCCGCTGAAGAACTTGATCCCGTTGTCCTTGTAGGGGTTGTGCGAGGCGGAGACGACGGCGGCGAGGTCGAGCCCGAGCTTGCGCACGAGCACGGCGGCGGCGGGCGTCGGCAAGACCCCGCCCAGCAGCGCATCCCCCCCGGCCTCGGCCACACCCGCCGCCAGGGCCGATTCCAACATCGGCCCCGACTCGCGCGTATCGCGCACGATCAGCACCTGCGGCCGCGCCGCCTCCAAAGATGCCGTCGCTGCGCGGCCGAGGGCAAGGGCCAACTCAGCAGTGAGGAATGTGCCTGCCTCCCCTCGAACACCATCCGTCCCAAAGAGCTTTCTCTCAGACATAAATCGAAGTGTTGAGGCGAGCCTCAGCGCTTCGAGAACTGAGGACGCTTCCTAGCCTTCTTCAAACCAGCCTTGCGGCGCTCCTTGGCGCGCGCGTCGCGGGTCAGGAAGCCGCGCCGCTTGAGCTCGCCGCGCAGCTCGGAGTCGACCTCGGTCAGCGCCCGGGCGATGCCGTGGCGCACGGCGCCGGCCTGGCCGCTGATCCCGCCGCCGTGGACGCGGGCGCGCACGTCGACGCTGCTCTCGTAGCCAGTCGTGACGAGCGGCTGGCGGGCGGTGGTCTGGTGCAGCGGGCGGGGGAAGAACTCTTCGATCGGGCGGCCGTTGATCTCGATCTTGCCGCTGCCGGCCAGCAGCGTGACGCGGGCGATCGCGTTCTTGCGTTTGCCGGTCGCGAGGAAACGGGCGTCACCCTCGATTTTGGCCGGGGCGCGGCTCGCCGCCTGCTCCTCCTCGTCGGAATCGCCGGACAGCGCCGCCTCGCGCTTCGCCCGCTCTTCCTCCTCGGCTTCCTTGCGCGCCTTCTCCTCGGCGCTCAGCGGCCGCTCCTCGGGCTCGACCGCGATCGGCTCGAGGTCGGCGCCGGGAATCGCGTCCTTCTTCTTCTCGGGAGGAGCCTCGGGCTCCTGCTCATGCTCAGCAACAGGAGACTCGGGTGCTTCTTCCGCAGGCTCCTGGTCCTCGGCGTCAGCCACAGGCGCATCATCCGCGGGTGGCGTGGATGAGGGGTCCTCGCCCGCAGCCTGCGAGGACGAGGAGTCCTCGTCCGCGACAGGACCCGCGGCCTGAGGCTCCTCTGAAGTCTCGACGTCTTTCTGCTCGTCCTCGGCCATCAGGCAGTCTCCATCTGTTTCGGTTTCTGCGCCGCGTGCGGGTGATCCGGGCCGGCGTAGACCTTCAACTTGGTCAACTGCTTGCGAGCCAGGCGGTTACGGGGAAGCATCCCCTTCACCGCCTTGCGGATCACCTCCTCGGGGCGACGGTCGAGCATCTCGGCCAGGGTGCGGGACTTGATCCCGCCCGGGTAGCCGCTGTGGCGCCAGTAGCGCTTCTGCTCCATCTTTTTCCCGGTCACCCGGATCTTCTCGGCGTTGATCACGACGACGAAGTCACCGGTGTCGACGTGGGGCGTGTACTCGGGCTTGCGCTTGCCGCGCAAGGCATCCGCGATCTGGGTCGCCAGACGGCCGAGGGTCTGCCCCTCGGCGTCGACGATGAGCCAGTTGCGCTCGCGGTCGGAAGGTTTGGCTACATAGGTCTTCATCAGAGAAAAGCCGCAGGGAGGCCCCAGCGGCTCCGGGATGATAGCCGCCAAGCCGACTCCGCGCGCATCGGCCGCGCGGCCGGGGCGCTCTCTATACTGCCGCCCCAGCAATAGCCGAATTCCGGCCGCACAGCGGGCGGGAGCGGAGGAACCGCAGGGACTCTTGCAGGTCCCAGGGGCGAATCGGACGAAGATCGATCCGTAGCGCATCTCTTTCAGCGCGAGCCCGACAGCTAACTCCGCAGGCGAACGAAAGAGGGGCACGTGGCACGCAGCAGAACTGGCGCCGGGCGATGGCTCGGCGGATCGATATCGATAATCGTGGCGGCGGCCCTCCTCGCCTGCTTCGCCGTGCCCGCCGCGGCGCTGACCGGCGGCGCGCCGACGCCGAGCGGCAGCGCCCCTCCCCCGCCCAGCAACAGCGGCACGCCCGACCCCAGCCCGACCGCCGGCGCGCTGGGCCTGGTCGCGGCCAAGACCTGGCCCCGCAAGTCCTTCTACTACGGCGCCCGCCCGACCCGCCTGCGCTACGAGATCGCCAGCGACCAGCCGAGCAACGACCTTCGCATCGACGTCGTCGCCGACAACGGCGAAGTGATGAAGAGCTTCTACCGCAACGACATCGCCCCGGGCACGCCCGACAGCGTGCGCTGGGACGGCAGCGTCGGCGGCGGCCGGCCGGCTCGCAATGGCCACTACTCGTTCCGGATCGTGCCCCAGCCTGGCGGCCGGGTCGCGCGCCGCGCCTCCAGCTCCGCCGCACAGCCGCTTGGCCTCGGCTTCGACCTCTACGGCTACGCCTTCCCGATCCTCGGCCCGCACGAATTCGGCGGCGCCGCCGGCCGCTTCGGCGCCGGTCGCTCCGGCCACACCCACGAGGGCCAGGACGTGATGGCAAAGTGCGGCACCCCCTTGGTCGCGGCCCGCGGGGGCCGCGTCCAGTACTCCGGTTACCAGGGCGCCGCCGGCAACTACCTCGTGATCGACGGCAGGGGCACCGGCTACGACACCGCCTACATGCACCTGCTCGAACCGTCGCCGCTGAAAGCGGGCATGACGGTCCGCACCGGCGAGCCGATCGGCGTCGTCGGCCAGACCGGCGACGCCACCGCCTGCCACCTCCACTTCGAGATCTGGACCGCCCCCGGCTGGTACGAGGGCGGCAGCCCGATCGACCCGCTGCCACTGCTCAAGCAGTGGGACAGCTACAGCTGAAGCGCGAGCGGGCAGCGGCCGGCGGGCGCCGGCGCTACAGCCAGTCCCGCTCTGCAGGTCGGCAGTAACACCGGCGCCCGGCCGCACACTTAGTGATCAGATGGCTGCACTCGACGACCCGTCCAACGCGGCGGGCGACATCTATCGCGGGGCCCCTTCGAAAGCTGCGTCCTCGGCTGCCGGCTCGGCGGTTGACAGGATTCAGAAGCCGCAAGGCGTAGCGCGGCGCCGTTCTCTCCACTCGACCAGCGCCAGAGCAAGCGCAACCGGCACGGTCGCCGGCAGCGTCTCGACGGCAAAGAACAGCAGGTCGAACCCGAGCCCCAGCACGGCCACGAGCCCGGCCCCCAAAAGCTGCCGCCGATGGGCCGATTTGTCGTCCATGGGACGACAAATCGGCCCATCGGCGGGGAGGGCGAGGAGGCAGCCGAGAGTGGCGGCGATGAAGAGGTCGCCAAAGCCCATCGCGGCGTGGCCGAACTGGATCGCCTGCAGGCTCGGCAGGCCGCTGGGGGCGGCGGCCGAGAGCACCGCGTTGGGCTCCTGCAGCAGGTCGGCGCCGACGAACCAGGCGTCGACGACGGCCATCGCGTAGATGCCCAGCTTGAGCCAGCGGGAGGGCGCGACGGAGACGAGCAGCCAGCCGAGGCCGATGCAGCCGCAGGCGGTCAGCGCCGTCGCCGCGGCCTCGCCGAGCAGCGAGCCGGGGGCGGCCCAGGCGAGGACGAACAGGGGCGCGGCCGCCGCCGCCCACTGGGGACGCGAGCCGCGCAGCAGCCAGCCCAGCGCCAGAGCCGCGAAGGGTGGCACCGCGACCAGGGCCAGCCAGGAGAGCGCCGTCGCGGATTCCCCTTGCCAGGCGACGAGGCCGATCACGACGACGATCGAGAGCGCCGGAACCAGCGCCCACCAGGGGCTGCGGAAGGCGTCGAGCCAGGCGAAGCGCCGCGCCCGCGGCAGCACGACGAGCGCCGCCTGGACCAGGCTTAGGACCGCTATCGAGACGGCGAAGGACGGCATCGCCGTCCGACCCTAGCCCCCGCTCACTCCCACTCGATCGTGGCGGGGGGCTTCGACGAAATATCGAGAGCCACCCTGTTGACGTCCTTGATCTCGTTGATGATCCGGTTCGAGACGCGCTCCAGCAGGTCGTAGGGCAGGCGGGCCCAGTCGGCGGTCATCGCGTCGTCGGAGGTGACGGCGCGGATCACGATCGGGTAGGCGTAGGTGCGGCCGTCGCCCTGGACGCCGACCGAGCGCACGACCGGGAGCACGCAGAAGGACTGCCAGAGCTGGCGGTAAAGCTCGGCCGCGCGGATCTCCTCCTGCAGGATCGCGTCGGCGGCACGAAGGATGTCGAGCCGCTCCCGGTTGACCTCGCCGCCGACTATGCGGATGCCCAGGCCCGGCCCCGGGAAGGGCTGGCGCCAGACCATCCGCTCGGGCAGGCCGAGCTCGGCGCCGACCGCGCGCACCTCGTCCTTGAACAGCATCCGCAGCGGCTCGACCAGCTCGAACTCGAGGTCGTCAGGCAGGCCGCCGACGTTGTGGTGGGACTTGATCGTGTCAGCGGCGTCGCTGCCGCCGGACTCGATCACGTCGGAGTAGAGCGTGCCCTGGACCAGGAAGGCGGCGTCCTCGAGCTTCGCCGCCTCCTGCTCGAAGACGCGGATGAACTCGCCGCCGATGATCTTGCGCTTCTGCTCGGGCTCCACGACGCCGGCGAGCTTGTCGAGGAAGCGCTGCTCGGCCTCGACGTGGACCAGAGGGATGCCGAACTGCTCGAAGGCGGCGACGACCTGCTCGGCCTCGTTCAGTCGCATCAGGCCGTGGTCGACGAACACGCAGGTCAGCTGCGCGCCGATCGCCCTGTGGACGAGCAGTGCCGCGACCGAGGAGTCGACGCCGCCGGAGAGGCCGCAGATCACCCTGCCCTCACCGACCTGGGCGCGGATCGCCTCGACCTGCTCGGCGATCACCGACTCCGCCGACCACTGCTCCTCGCAGCCGGCTATCTCACGCAGGAAGCGGGTCAGAACCTCGGTCCCGTACGGCGTGTGGACGACCTCGGGGTGGAACTGGATCCCGTAGAGGCCACGATCCGGCGCCTCGCAGGCGGCGACCGGCGAGGCCGGGGTCGAGGCCAATGCCGCGAAGCCCGGCGGTGGCTCGAAGACCGCGTCGCGGTGGCTCATCCAGCAGGTCTGCTCCTCGGGCAGCCCGCCGAGCAGCCGCCCGCCGCTGTTGCGCAGCGTCAGCTCCGCTCGCCCGAACTCGCCCGACTCGGCTCCTTCGACCTTCCCCCCAGCTCCTTCACCATCGCCTGCATCCCGTAACAGATGCCCAGCAGAGGAATCCCCAGATCGAGTAGGGCGGTGGGAAACGCGGGAGCGTCGGCTCATACACCGACGCCGGCCCCCCAGAGAGAACCAGCGCCTTCGGCTTCCGCTCCCGGATCTTCTCGACCGACGCGCTCGCCGGCAGCAGCTCGGAGAAAACGCCACATTCGCGGATGCGCCTTGCGATCAGCTGCGAATACTGACCGCCGAAGTCGAGGACCAAAACCTCCTCGACAGCAGGGGCTCCATCGGGCGCGCTCATTGCCGTCTCGGGCGTCTCGGTTTTGAGGGTTCCCTCGCTCACGTCCCTACCGGCGGGTGGCACGGCGGCGGGGGTCCCCCATAGCGGAGGGCTCGCGAAGCGAGTCCGAGCACATGGGGGAGGGCCGCCGTGACAGGACCCGCCGGCTGACGCGGTCAATCATCTGAAACCGCGACCCCCGTCGATACCGCCGCGCGCCCGTTCGAGCCCATCCCGACGGCCTGCTCGTTCTGCAGCTTCTTGCCCTCGCTCATCAGCGCCGGCGCGACCATCACCTCGGCCCGCTGGAAGCTGCGGATGTCCTCGTAACCGGTCGTCGCCATCGAGGTTTTCAGCGCCCCCATCAGGTTGAAGGTGCCGTCGTTCTCCTGGGCGGGGCCAAGCAGGATCTCCTCCATCGTGCCGTCCTGCTTGGTCGAAACGCGGGTGCCGCGCGGCAGCGAGGGATGGAAGGTCGCCATCCCCCAATGGAAGCCGCGGCCGGGCGCCTCCTTGGCGCGGGCCAGCGGCGAGCCGACCATCACCGAGTCGGCGCCGACCGCGATCGCCTTGGAGACGTCGCCGCCGGTGCGCATACCGCCGTCGGCGATCACGTTGACGTACTCGCCGGTCTCCAGCATGTGCTGGGCGCGGGCCGCGGCGACGTCGGCGATCGCCGTCGCCTGCGGGACGCCGATCCCGAGCACGCCGCGGGTCGTGCAGGCGGCGCCGGGGCCGACGCCGACGAGCACGCCGACCGCGCCGGTGCGCATCAGGTGCAGCCCGGTCGAGTAGGAGGCACAGCCGCCGACCACCGTCGGCACCGGCACTTCGGCAATGAACTCCTTGAGATTGAGCGGCTCAACCGTGGTCGAGACGTGTTCGGCCGAGATCACGGTGCCCTGGATGACGAGGATGTCGATCCCGGCCTCGACCGCGACCTCGTAATGCTCGCGCACCTTCTGCGGGGTCAGCGAGCCGCAGGCGACGGCGCCCCCCTCCTTGATCTCGGCGATCCGCTGGGCGATCAGCTCCGGCTTGACCGGCGCGGTGTAGATCTCCTGCATGATCCGCGTCGCCTCGTGCTTGGGCGCGGCGGCGACCTTCTCGAGCTGCTCCTCGGCGTTCTCGAAGCGGGTCCAGACCCCCTCCAGGTTGAGCACGCCGAGGCCGCCGAGCTGATTGACGAGCACGGCGGTGTCGGGGCTGACCACGCCGTCCATCGCCGAAGCGACGAGCGGCAACTCGAAACGGTAAGGACCGAGGTCCCAGCTGATGTCTATGTCGTCGGGATCGCGGGTGCGGCGCGACGGAACGATCGCGATGTCATCGAAACCGTAGGCGCGCCGCCCCTTCTTGCCTCGACCGATATCGATCTCCAAATCGATCCTCCAGGGAAGTGGTGGCGTTGAACAGCCAGCCTACACTTCCGCGTGGACCTCCAGATCGTGCACCTCGACCTCGCCGAGCAGGCGCTCGACCCGGCGGCGGTCCACCGTGCCGGCGCCGAAGTGCTGGGTCGACTCGGCGCCGCAGGCGACGCCGTAGGCGAGGCACTCCTCGGCCTCGCGGCCGTCGTAGAGGCCGGCGACGTAGCCGGCCAGGAAGGCATCGCCCGAGCCGACGCTCGAAACCGCGTCGAGCGGCCGGGTGCGGACTTCGAGCACGCGCCGCTCCGGCCCCTGGCCAACCACGGCGACGCACCCGTCCGGACGGGTGATCGCGGCCTCGCCGGCGCCCAGCCGGACCAGCTCGGAGAGGCCCTGGACGAAGTCGTCGCGGTCGGCGAACTCCTGCCCGACCAGCTCCTCGGCCTCGCGCTCGTTCGGGGTGACGACCGAGGCGCCCGCGCGCAGGCCCGCCAGCATCGAGTCCCCCTCGGCGTCGAGGATCGTCCGCACGCCGCGCTCGCGCATGTCCTCGACCAGGCGCGCGTAGAGCTCGTCGCCGGCCCCCGGCGGCAGGCTGCCTGCGAGCACGCAGATCCGCGCCCCGTCGGCGAGGTAGCGCAGGCGCTCGACTAGGCGCTCGACCTCCTCCGGGCTGACCGCCGGGCCGCGCTCGTTGATCTCGGTCTGCTCGCCCGAGGTCGGGTCGACGACAGCCATGTTGATCCGCGTCTCGCCGGCGATCCAGGTGAAGTCGGTGAGGATCGCCTCGCTGCGCAGCTGCTCGAGCATGCGGTTGCCGGTCGGCCCGCCGGCGAAGCCGGCGGCGATCACGGGCCGACCGAGCAGGCGCAGGGCGCGGGCCACGTTGATCCCCTTGCCGCCGGCGACCGTGCGGCTCTCGACCGCGCGATGGCGGTGGCCGAGGCGGAAATTCGGAACCGCGACCGTGCGGTCGATCGCGGCATTCAGGGTTACGGTGAGGATCATCGCCTGCTGCGCCTCCGTAGAAGTACAGCAAGCAGTATCGCGGACAGCGCCAGCGCGATCCAGAGCGCGTTGTCGGCGACGAAGCTGCGCACCCGGTCGAGCCTGCTTGCCTTGTCCACGGCGTGCGCGGCGCGCAGCGGCACCGCGGCGGCTCGCCGCCCGTCGACGAGGACGATCGCCCGCCCGAGCCGGGCGCCGCTGGCGATCGGCCCCTCGACCTCGCCCGGGGCGTCGATCCGCAGGGCGAGGCGCTGGCCCTTACGCACGCCGACGGCGACCGTGCGCGCGGCGCGCAGCGGCAACTCGCCGCCGCTGTAGCGAATCGAGGGCTCGGCGAGCGCCTGGCCGGCGTGGACAGGGACGCGCTTGCGGTACTTCGAGAAGCCGTATTCGAGCAGCCGCGCCGTCTCTTCGTCGCGCTCGCTCTCGGTCCAGGTCCCCAGCACCGCCGAGATCAGCTCGACCCCCTTGCGCCGCCCGGCGCCGACCAGGACGTAGTCGGCGTCGAAGGTGTGGCCGGTCTTGACGCCGGTTGCCCACGGGACCGCGAGCAGGAAGTCGTTGATCGTCTCGATCCGCCGCGGTGGGCGCAGGCTGCGCAGCAGGGCGCTGCGCGAGTCGGCGATCTTGGCGAAGGACGGCTCGCGCAGCAGCCGCCGCGCCAGCGCGGTCAGGTCGAGGGCGCTGGAGTAGTTGCCGGCCTGATCGAGACCGATCGGGTTGGCGTAGTGGGTGTCGGCGAGGCCGAGCGCCGCGGCGCGCTGATTCATCTGGCGGACGAAGGCGCTCTCCGAGCCGGCGGCGGCGAGGCCGAGGTCGTAGGCGGCGTCGTTGCCGCTGCGCAGGATCAGCCCGTAGAGCAGGTCGCGAACGCTGACCCGCTCCCCGGGGCGCAGTTCGAGCAGCGACTCGCCGTAGATCGGCGAGTAGGGCGCCGCCCGCACGATCCGGTCCAGCGGCAGCTCGCGCAGCGCCACATATGCCGTCATCAACTTCGTAGTGCTGGCGATCGGCAGGTGGCGGGTCGCGGCATGCGACGCCAGCACTTCCCCACTGCGAGCATCGATCAGCGCCCATGCGCGCGCCTGCAGCTCCGGCGACGCCTCTGCCGCGGGTGGCGGTGCAGGGGGGACCCTCCCTGAGGAAGCTTTAGCTACCGGAAGGGAGGGTGGGTCCCCTGCACCGACAGGACCCGCGGCCCAGAACCCCACGATCAACAGGCCGAGCACGGCCGCGCGAATGCCGCTCACCGCAGCTTCAGCTTTTCGCCTGAAATCAAGATCTGGGGGTCGACCCCGGGGTTCAACCTGAGGATGTAGGCGACCGAGACGCCCGTCTCGTGGGCGATCGAGGTCAGCGTGTCGCCGTTCTTGACCACGTAGACCTTCGGCGTGCCGGCCCTCGGCTTGCCGGCGCCGGCGTGGCGGGCCGGCGACGAGCTGTCGCCGGTTCCGCCGCCGTTGCTATCGCCGCCGCCGAGCGCCGCCGCGACCACGACGATCACGACGACGAAGCCGCAGAGGACCGCGGCGGCGGCGAGAAATCTGGCGGGTGCTCTGGAGCTCAGCCCTTGACCTTGGTCTTCAGCGCCGAGCCGGCGGAGAAGCGGGGGACCTTGCCGCCCGGGATCGTGATGCGCTCGCCGGTGCGGGGGTTGACGCCCTGGCGGGGGCCGCGCTCGGCGACGTGGAATTTGCCGAAGCCCGTGAAGCTGACCTCGCCACCGCCGCTCAGGGTGTCGGTGATCGTGTCGAGCACGGCGTCGAGGGCGTCGCTCGCGCCCTTCTTGCTGCCCACACGCTCGTCAGCCGCCAGTTGATCCAGAAACTCAGCCTTGGTCACGTCGAAGCTCCTCCGTCGTCGTTGAAGTCGGCGGAATCTAACAGTGGGGGCGGAGGAATTGCGTGCCTCGCGCCCGCAACGCCCTCAGGAACCGCTGACCGACATCTCGCCGATCAGCAGCGGCGGGGCGCTGACCGATCCCCCGAAGGGCACCCAGCGGGGCTCCGATCCGGCGGCCAGCACGGCGCGCAGCATCGCGACGAGGTCGCTGGCGATCGTGAACTCGCGCAGCGGCTCGGCCAGCTCGCCGCCCCTGATCGCCCGTCCCGAGGCGCCGACCGAGAAGACGCCGGTGACTGGGTTGACGCCGGAGTGCAGGCCGGCGACGTCGTTGACGTAGACGCCCTCCCCGGCCTCGCCCAGCAGCCGCGCGAGGCTCGCCGAGCCGGGGCTGACGACGAGGTTCGAGGCCGAGACCCCCGGCGGCGCCCGATAGCCGGAGCGGCCCGCGTTGCCGGTCGAGGCGGCGTCGCCGCGGCGCGCGGTATAGGAGTCGTGCAGGAAGGTCCGTAGGCGGCCGGCCTCGATCAGCGGCGTGCGCCGCCGCGGCGTCCCCTCGGCGTCAATCGGCGCGCTGGCGAAGCCGCCGGGGTCGAGGCCGTCGTCGTGCAGCACGAAGGCCTCGGCGGCGACCTCCTCGCCGAGCCGCCCGGCCAGCGGCGAGCGGCCGCGCTGCACCGAGTTGGCGCTCGCCGCGTTGCCGAGCAGGCCGACGAAGCTGGCCGCGACGGTGGGGTCGAGCACGACCGGGCAGGCGCCCGACTCGGGCTTGCGCGAACCGATCATCTCGGTCGCCCGCGCGGCGCCCTCGCGGCCGATCGCCGCCGGGTCGAGGCCGGCGGGGCCGCGCGCCAGGCCAAAGCCGAGCCCCGTCTCCCGACCGTCCTCGCCCTCGGCCAGCGCCTGCAGGTAGGCGTAGCAGCTGGTCGTCTCGTACTCGCCGCCGGCCGCGGCGGAGGCGGCGATCGCGACCCGCTCGGCGCTGTCGAAATAGACAGCCTGCTCGACCGCGACGACCCTCGGGTCGGCGTCGAGCGCGGTCCGCTCGACGGCCAGCGCCAGCTCGGCGATCCGGGCCGGCGAGAAGCTCTCCCGCGAAGCGTCGCTGAGGCCGCTCAGGGCGGGCGGCACGCCGCCGTCCGCGGCGGGCCCGGCGAACTCGTCCTCGTCGGCGGCGCGGGCGGCCTCGACCGCGCGCGCGGCGATCTCCCCCACCCCGGCCACGGAGAGGTCGGTGCCGTAGCCGTAACCGACCCTGCCGCCGATCCAGGCCCGCAGCCCGAGGCCACGCTGGGTCGCCGCGGTGAAGCTCTCGACCGCGCCGCCGTGCACGCGGGCCTCGCGGTCCTCGCTTTCGCTGGCGTAGGCCTCGGCGTCGCCCGCCCCGGCCGCGACGGCCTGCTCGACCGCACCGCCGGCGAGCTTCGCGAGCTCGCTCACGCCGCCGTCCCGCCGACCGTCATCGCGGCGATGCGGACGTGGCCCTGGCCGGTGCCGACCGGGACTTTCTGGCCGCCCTTGCCGCAGATCCCCGTCTTCATCCAGAAGTCGTCGCCGACCGCGTCGATCGCGGCCAGGGCCTGCAGGCAGTTGCCGACCAGGGTCGCGCCGCGACAGGGCCGCGTCACCCGGCCAGCCTCGATCAGGTAGCCCTCGTTGACGCCGAAGACGAAGTCGCCGGTCGCCGGGTCGACCTGGCCGCCGGCGAACGAGACCGCGTAGAAGCCCTCCTCGACCTCGCCGATGATCTGCTCCGGCGTCCCCTCGCCGGGGGCGATGTAGGTGTTGGTCATGCGTGGGATCGGCAGGTGGCGGAAGCTCTCGCGGCGGCCGTTGCCGGTCTGCGCGGCGCCTTCGCGCTCGGCGCTGCGGCGGTCGTGCAGGAAGGCGACGAGGCGGCCCTCCTCGATCACCCGCGTCTTCTGCGTCGGGGCGCCCTCGTCGTCGATCGCGTCGCTGCCCCACTCGCCCGGCATGCGGCCGTCGTCGTAGGCGCTCAACAGCGGCTGGGCCACCGGCTCGCCGAGCTTGCCGGCGTAGACGCTGGCGCCCTTCTGGACGTGGTCGGCCTCGAGCCCGTGGCCGGTCATCTCGTGGAAGAGGACGCCGCCGAAGCCGCCGCCGACGACGACGGGCATCGAGCCGGTCGGCGCCGGCCCGGCATCGAGCAGGGTCAGCGCCTTGCCCGCGGCGGCTGCGGCGATCGCCGCGGGGTCGTCGTCGAAGAGCTCGAAGCCACGGTGGCCGCCGAGCGTCTCGGCGCCGGTCTCGACCCGGTCGCCGCGCCGGGCGACGACCTGGGCGCCGATCCGCACCCGCGTGCGGTCGTCGCCGCCGAGCAAGCCGGTGGAGTTGGCTACGGCGACCTCGCGGCGGGCCTCGCCGTAGGAGGCGCTCGCCTGGGCGATCTCGGCGCCGCTCGCCCGCGCCCGCTCGTCGAGCTCACGCAGCAACTCCGCCTTGCGCGCGGTCGGCACCTCGCCGGGGGGCTGCGCGATCGGCTGCGGGCTGCTCGTCTCGGCCCGCAGCGGGCGCGGCTCGGCGCGCTCGCCACGCAGCGCCGCGGCCGCCTCGTCGGCGGCCCGTTCGAGGTCGGCGGGGTCGAGCCCGTCGACGTGAGCGAAGTAGGTCGTGCCGCCGCTCAGCACGCGCACCCCGGCGCCCGCTTCGGAGCCGGACTGGACCGCCTCGATCCGCGACTCGTCGATCGCCAGGGTGAGGCCGCCGCGTCGTTCGACAAAGAGCTCGGCGAACTCGCCGCCCTTGGCGAGCGCGCGGGCGATCACCCGCTCGGCGACGGCGGAGTCGAGCAGTTCCTCAGCGCCCATCGTGCTCCTGTGGCGGGTTACCGGTCCATATGACCGGAAAGTCGCCACACAGTCGCCTCATCGTCCCGCCCGCCGTTCTCCGGCGAGCTCGATCAGGCGGCCCGCGGCGACGAAGAGCTCGCCGGAGGCGGCCGAGTCGGTCGCGTGGTCCTCGGCCCGCCCACCGCCGTAGTAGAGGCGGGCGAAGGGCCGGCGCGAAGCACGGCGCCGTCGCATGTAGGCGGCGGCCTCGTCGGCGTAGCCGGAGACGCGGTCGAGCAACACCCGGTGCGGCTTAGGCGCCATCCGCCCCCACCTCCCCCGCTCGGCCGTCGCCGCCAGCGGCCAGGTCGCGCAGCAGCGAGCGCAGGTCGAAGAAGGTCAGCGAGGCGAGGGCGAAACGCTCGGTCACGGCGACGGCGGTGAGGCCGGCGTGGCGCAGGGCGAACACCTCGCCCTGCTCGGCGCCGACGTGGACCTGCTCGACCGGCTCCTCGCCGGCCCGGTCGGCGACCACGAAGAGCGCCGCCGTGTCCTCGGCCCAGCGCCCGGCCGGCCCGCTCGCGGCAAGCACCGACCCGTCCCCGGCGAGGATCGCGGCGCCGCGCAGGTCGAGCGACATCTCGGTCAGATAGGCGAGCGCGCCCGCGGCTGCATCGCCTGAAACCACCCCGGAGGTGACATCGTCGGCCATCTGCGTGAAAATACCGGCCCGTGTCCCTGGCCCGCGCTTCCTGGATAACCGTCGTCGCGATCTGCGCGATCGCCGCGATCCTCTTCGCGATCAGCGGCTACACCGGCTACACCGCCACCCTGGTCGCCGTCGGGCTCGCCGCGGCGGTCAACCTGCTGCCGAGCCCCTGAACAAAACGCCACCTCCTCCGCTTCGCGTCCGGGGGTGGCGTCTACGCGCCATATCGGCGCCGCTCACGAAGAATCAGATCGTGACGTTCGCTAATCGGTCGCCCTAACCAGCCCGGAAGGGGCCCGGAGCGTCGTCCCTCAGCGAGGTTTCCGGCTCGACGTGGATCAGCACCTCGGCGTTGCGGATGCCGGCCTCGATCTCGTCGCGCATCGCGTGCGCGAGCTCGTGGGCGCGCTCGAGGCTGGTGCCGGAGCGGTACTGGACGTGCAGGTCGATGTAGCGACGACTGGCCGCGCGGCGGGCGCGCAGCTTGTGGTAGCCGGCGACCTCGGGAGTGCGGGCGGCGGCGATCGCCGCCTCGATCCGGTCCATCTCGGCATCGGGCAGGACTTCGTCGACCAGCACGCCGGAGGAGCGGCGGATGATCCGCAGCCCGGCGGTGACGATCGCCGCGGCGACGATCAGCGCGGTGATCGAGTCGAAGGCGACGACGCCGGTGATCTGAACGGCAGCGAGGCCGACCAGGACGCCCGCCGAGGTGAGCGCGTCGGTGCGCAGGTGGGCGGCGTCGCCCTCGAGCGCCGGCGATTCGTGCTGCCTGCGCCTGCCGCGAGAGCACCGCGGAGACGAGCAGGTTGGCGACAACCGAGAAGCCCATCACCGCCATGCCGACGCCGAGCGACTCGACCTGGGCGCCGGCGACGAGCCTGTGGGTCGCCTCGTAGACGATGATCCCGGCGCCGATCAGGATCAGCATCCCCTCGATCGTCGCCGCCAGGCTCTCGACCTTCTCGTGCCCGTAGGGGTGATCGGCGTCGGCCGGCTCGTCGGCCTTGCGCACCGAGACGAAGGCGACGACCGAGGCGACCAGGTCGATCAGCGAGTGCACCGCCTCGGTCAGGATCGCGATCGAGCCGGTGATCGCGCCGGCCGCGAGCTTGATCGCGATCAGGATCGCGTTGGAAGCGATCGAGAGGCCCGCCGCGCCGCTTTTGGTGCGGATCATCGGCCCGGCGACGCCGCGCTGCCGCCAAGGTGAGGGGCGAGCTGGCGGGCGGCGTGGCCGCGGTGGCTGATTTTGTTCTTCTCCGCCTGGCTGAGCTCCGAGTAGGTGCGGGCGTCGTCGGGCCCGGTCGCGTCGGGGACAAAGGCCGGGTCGTAGCCGAAGCCGCCCGCGCCGCGCGGGCGCTCGATCAGGCGGCCGTCGCAGCGCGCCTCGAAGACGTGCTCGACGCCGTCGGCCTCGACCAGGGCCAGGGCGCAGGTGTAGTAGGCGCCGCGCTCGTCGCCCGCCGCCGCGACCTCGCGCAGCAGCTTCTCGAGGTTCTGCTCGTCGCTCGCGCCCTCGCCGCCGTAGCGGGCCGAGTAGATGCCCGGGCGGCCGCCGAGCGCGACCGCGCCGATCCCCGAGTCGTCGGCGATCGTCGCCTCGCCGGTCGCCTCGAACGCGGCGCGGGCCTTGTCGAGCGCGATCGCGGCGAAGCTCTCGCCGTCCTCGGGCGGCAACTCGACTCCCTCCGGCAGGCCCTCGAGCTCGACCCCCGGCAGCAGTTCGCGCATCTCGCGCAGCTTGTGCTTATTGCCCGTCGCGAAGATCAATCGGCTCGGCGGTTCCGGTTACCCGCTCCTGCACCCCGCGCAGCCGCGAGATGCCCATCTCGGCAAGGCCCAGCAGCTCGTCGAGCGAGGCGCGCGAGAGCGGCGTCCGCTCCGCCGTCGCCTGCACCTCGACCAGCCCGCCGTCACCGGTCATGACGACGTTGGCGTCGACTTCGGCGTTGGAGTCCTCGCCGTAGTCGAGGTCGCAGAGCGCCCGGCCGGAGACCATGCCGACGCTGACCGCGGCGATCGAGCCGGTCAGCGGCATCGCCTCGATCTTTTTCGCGTCGACCAGCTTCTGCAGGGCGAGTCGCAGCGCCACGTAGCCGCCGGTGATCGCCGCGCAGCGGGTGCCCCCGTCCGCTTCGAGCACGTCGCAATCGACGTAGACGCTGCGTTCGCCGAGCGCGCGGAAGTCGACGATCACCCGCAGCGAGCGGCCGATCAGGCGCTGGATCTCGACCCCGCGGCCGTCCTGCTTGCCGCGCGAGACGTCGCGTGCCTTGCGCGAGCCGGTCGAGGCGGGCAGCATCGAGTACTCGGCGGTGACCCAGCCTTTTCCCCTGCCCCCCATCCACTTCGGCACCGACTCCTGGACCGAGGCGGTGCAGATCACCCGCGTCTTGCCGATCGCGATCAGCGCCGAGCCGTCGGCGCTGGCGACGAACCCGGGGTCGATGCTGACCGGCCGGATGTCGGCCGGCGCCCTGTCGTAGCTACGCGAAGCTGGCATGCCGCGAGTCTGTCACGCGCACGCCCGTCGCGGCGGCTCGCGCGGGAGAGCCCGCGCCGGCGCTCAGGGAATCAGCAGCCGGCGCTCGCAGCCGGGGCTTCGCCGCTGGTCTCGGTCCGCGCCGCCATTGCACAGGTCGGGCCGGCCCGCGCCGCCGTTCAAGGTATCGGCGCCAGCCTGGCCGAAGAGCCGGTCGGCCGCCGCCTCGCCGAAGATCTGATCGGCGCCGCCGCCGCCGAGCACGGTGTCCTTACCCGCCTGGCCGTGGAGGGTGTCCCCGCCGCCCTCGCCCAGCACGACGTCGTTGCCGCCGCCGCCGAGGATGATGTCGTTGCCGCCGAGCCCGCAGACCAGATCGTTGCCGCCGCGCGCCCGGATCACGTCGCGCTTGGGGGTTCCGAGGATCACATCGCGACCGGCCGTGCCGTTGGTCGGAGGACCAGGTTCGACGAAGATCGTCGGGGCCTTACCGCGGCAGGTCGCCTTCCCCTTCTTCCCGGGTGGGTCTTCGGGGCCGTCCGGCGGGCTTGGGGGAGTTTCTTTTTCTCTCCTCGATTCTTTTTTCTTCTTCTTCTTTTTTCTTGTTTTCTTCGTCTTCGGTGGTGTCGGGGACGGTGATGTAGATCGTGCCGCCGCCGAAGGCATTTTTCTTCGTCGGCCGCAAAATCCCCACAGTCGACGTATGTGTCCGGATTTGCGGCGATCTGGATCCTTGGAGTGCCGCCGCGGTACCAGTGGGCGCCTTCCGGGGGAGCCCAGCCCCAGACCGAGTGCGGATCGTCGTGAAAGGGCGGTTTTAGCTGGTTGGCTTTCTCGTGAGCTAAGCCGCTCCAGAGATATTCGATTCGCCACGCCTGAGCGCCTTTTTGGGCCTGCCACTCCAGATATGCGAAAACCCCGCATTTGTTGGTCTCGGTGCTGTTTCCTGCCTCGTGAAGGACCTTCTTCGACAGCGGCACCGCCACTGCTTTCGCCGCGGCCGCGGGACACCGGCAGCGCGAGCAGCAGGCCAACCGCACAGGCAACGACCGCGAGACGACGCATCCACCCTCCTTTGGTTTTCCCCTACCGAGCACCAAAAGCGATTTGAGCGCTCGCACCCGAGTTCCGCAACCTCGCGAGCGCAACTTGGGCCGATCGGCCCAAGGTCACTTGGGGCGATGGCTCGCTCCGTCGGGCAGTCATTTAGGCTGGGGCCAGGCAGCCTCCACGCGCCATTCGTGTCCCGTTCCGTCCACACCGCGTCGCCCCAGCCAGTGCCGCTGCCGGGCCCTTTGGGCAGCGCCCGGGCCCGCCCTTGGCCGATCGTCGGCCGCGACGCCGAGCTGGCGGAGATCGCCGCCGCGTGGGCACGGGTCGCGGACGGCGGCAGGGAGACGGTCCTGGTGGCGGGCGAACCCGGCGCCGGCAAGAGCCGCCTGGTCGCGGAGGCGGCCGGTGCCGCCCACGCCGAAGGAGGGCTGGTCCTCTACGGCAGTGGCGAAGGCGCCTCCGGTACTCCCTACGCGCCGTTTGTCGCGGCCCTCGGCGACCTCGACCGCCACGGGACGGCGCCGCTGCGCGAGGAGCTGCAGCGATCCGGGCTCGGTGCGCCGATCGGTGAGTCCGGCGGTGAGGCAAGGTGGGGCCTGAGTGACGACCGGGCCAAACTGTTCGCGGCGGCGCTGTCGTTGCTCGAGGGCATCACCCGCCACGGGCCGCTGCTGCTGGCGATCGACGACCTGCACGCCTGCGGCCCCTCGACCCTCGCCCTTATCCGACACCTGGCCCGGGCGGGGAGCGGGGCTCCGTTCCTGCTCCTGGTTACCTACCGCCCCACCGACGTCGACCCGAGCGGTGAGGCGGCCGAGGCGATCGCCGAGCTCAGCTCGGAGGCCGGCTGCAGGCACCTGCAGCTCGGCGCCCTCGGGCCGCCGGCCCTGCGCGACATCGCTTCCGCGTTAGATCCGGACGCCGACGACGCCGCGCTCGACGGCGCCGCGGCAATCGTTGCCCGCGAAAGCGGCGGCAATGCCCTCTTCGCCTGCGAGCTGCTGCGGGCAATGGGCGATCTCGGGACGTCCTCTCCTCCGGGTCAACCCGCCCCGCGCTCGCTGCGCATGCTGATCGCCGCCCGCGCGCACGCCCTCGGAGAGCCGGCCTTCGCCTGCCTGTCCGCCGCCGCCGCCCTCGGCCGCGCCTTCACCCCGGCCGATCTCGCGGCGGGGACGGGAGCCGACCTCGAAGCGGTCGAGGATTCGCTGCGAGCGGCGGAGCGTGCCGGCCTGGTCGCGGCCGAGAGCGACAGCCGCTGCGCCTTCAGCCACGCGATCGTCGCCCACTGCCTCTACGAGGAGATCGAGCCCGCGGCGCGGGGGAAGCTGCACCGGCGCTTCGGCGAGCTGCTCGAGGCGGAGCCCGAGCTGCTCGCCGGCGAGGGCCGGTCCACCCAGCTCGCCCACCACTGGTGGCGCGCCGAGCCGGGCGATCGCGAACGGGCCATCCGCTACTGCGCCGAGGCCGGCGAAATTGCGCTGCGCGGCAACGACCACGAGCTGGCGGCGAGCTGGTTCGAGCGGGCGCTGGAACGGCGCGGCGAGGACCGCGAGGACGTCGAGCTCTGTGACCTGCTGACCGGCCTCGGCGTCGCGCTCCGCTACACGAATCAGGAGCGCTCGCGCGAATGCCTGCTCAGGGCGGCGCGCCTCGCCGACCGCCTCGGCGAGGTCGATCGGCTGGTCGCGGCGGCGCTGGCGAACAACCGCGGATTCGTCTCCCAGGTGGGCGGCTTCGACCGCGAGCGCGCCGCGATGCTGCGACGCGCCGGAGAACGGCTCGACGGCAGCGGCCCCGAGTCGGCCCTGGTGCTCGCCCAGCTCGCCCGGGAGCTGACCTTCACCGACGAGGTCGACCGCCGTCGCTGGCTGGCGGAGAGCGCCCTCGTCGCGGCGCGCAAGTCCGGTGACCGCCGCGTCCTCGCCCAGGTGCTGGTCCGCGGCCTGATCGCCCGCTGGGACCCCGACAACGCCGCCGAGCGGATCGCGATGGCGGCCGAGAGCATCGAGATCGGGGCCGAGCTGGACGAGCCGCTCGAGTTGTTCCACGCCCTCCACTGGCAGGCGGCGGCGCAACTGGAGATCCGCGAGGTCGAGGCCGCGGCGCGTTCGCTGCGCGAGCGGGAGCGGATCGCCGGCCGGACCGGCGACACCACTGCCCGCTGGCTGTGCGAATGGGCGGAGTCGCTGCATCTGTCGCTGCACGGGAAGCTCGAGGAGGCCGAGGCCTGCGCTCAGCGGGCGGTCGAGCGGGCCAGGCACAGCGCCCAGCCCGACGCCCTGGTCCCGTACATCAGCCAGCTCTGCAGCATCCGCTGGCAGGAAGGGCGGATGGGCGAGCTGGCGCCGCTGCTGGCACAGGCGCTGCGCCAGTACCCGGGGATCCCGGGCTTCCGCTCCCTGGTTGCCCTCGCCAACGCCGAAGCCGGCGAGCTCGAATTCGCCCGCGAGGTGCTGGACACCGATGTGGCGACGCGGTTCGAGTCGCTGCCACGCGACCCCTTCTGGCTCGCCACTGTCGTCGACTACGCCTATGCGGTCGCCCGGCTCGAAGACCGCGAGGCGGCGGCCCTCCTGCACGGGATCCTCGACCCCTACCGGGGCCGGTTGGCGACGACCGCGGTCGCCGTCTGGGGGGTCGTCGACCACGCCCTCGGCCGGCTCGAGCTGCTGCTGGACGAGGAGGAGGCGGGCCGGCGCTCGCTGCGCGCCGCGATCGACTCCTACGCGGCGATGCGGGCGCCGCTGTGGAAGGCGCGGGCCGAAGCCGACCTGGAGCCGATCGGGGAAGCCGAATCGTCGCTGGAGGCCCAAATCGCCGCCCTGGGACTGACCGACCGCCAGGCGGAGGTAACCAGGCTGACCGCCCGCGGCCTCTCCAACCGCGAGATCGCCGAGCAGCTACAATCTCCCCCAGCACGGTGAAGCGCCACCTGGAGAACGTCTACAGGCAGACCGGCGTCGGCTCGCGCGGGGCACTCACCGCGCTGCTGCTGGAGTAGGGCTCGGCACGCATAGCCTGCTCGAGATCACGGCTCCCGGCCGAGACGCGCAGGCCACGCTGGGAGAAATGGGTGTCAAAGGCGAACGCCTCGCCCCCGCCGTGACGCTCGATCAGGGCGAAGGACGTTGCGTCGACGTAGCTCCAGCGCTTGTCGGCGTGGCTCTCGAGAATCCCCCATGCCTCGTCCTCGACCTCGACTCCGAGTCGCACCAACTCGATCGCTTCGGTCGCCCGGAAGCGCCGCCCCCACTCAATCGCCTCCTCGCGCCCCACCCTGACCAGCAGCGCGGTGTAGGTCTCGGCGAACGACGTAGTTCGAGGTGAAGAGCGCGGCGCCCTCTGCAAGCAGACCGGAGAGCGCCGCCCGCGCCCGCCGATGCTCGGTCTCCGACTTCGTTGCGCAGCGCGACGAAGGCGCTGGTGTCCACGAAGACCGACCTCATGAGCCGTAGAGGTCGCGGTCCAGCGTTTCCACGCTGGTCTCCCTCATGTCCCTCGCCGGGCGCCTCGGCCACGAGGAAGCGAAGCAGTGGGTCCGCCGCGGGATCCGCCAGCCGACCCGCTCGGCGTCGATCAGCTCGCGCACCACGGCGGCGATGCTGCCCGCCTTTCCCGCACGCTGCTGCAGCCAGCGGTACTGGCCCTCATCCAGATATAGCTGCGTCCGATGCTTCATGCTGGAATACAGCATAAGCCCCACCCCGGTCGGAATAGCCGCCCTGGGGCCGCCACCGACACGGACCGGCGCGAAGGCCGGAGACCCGAGCGGGGCGGCCCGCGATGCGAGCCGCCCCTCCCCGACCCTCATTTGAACGCCACCTTGTCGACCGCCTGCTTGATCTTGTCGACGATCACGCCGGCCAACTCGGTGCCCTGTTTGCCGTTCAGGCACTAAAGTAAGGGGGGCGACCCGATGAGGCTAGACGGCTACATCCGAGTATCGCGCGTGGGAGGCCGCTCGGGCGATGCTTTCATCTCGCCCGGCGAGCAAAAGGAGCGCGTGCGGGCCTGGGCGAAGTCGCAGGGCCACTCGATCGCCAAATGGCACGAAGACCTCGA
This sequence comes from uncultured Solirubrobacterales bacterium, assembly GCA_963789505.1. Taxonomy (GTDB): domain Bacteria; phylum Actinomycetota; class Thermoleophilia; order Solirubrobacterales; family 70-9; genus VRUE01. The sequence goes on along the minus strand of CAWBLE010000007.1, from coordinate 160,537 downwards.
CCAGCCCGGCTCCAAGGCCGACCGCCCCGGACTGAACGCCGCGATGAAGCGGATCGAGGAGGGCAAGACGGCGGCCTCGTCGTCGCCAGGCTCGACCGCTTCGGCCGCTCGGTGCAGGACTCGGCAAACCTGCTGGCGCGCATCCGCGAGGCGGACGGCGTGCTCTGCACGGTTGCCGAGGGGATCGACACCTCCGGCTACATGGGCAAGTTCCTCGCGGATCTGTTCGCCGCGCTCGGCGAGCTGGAGCTCGCGCGGATCCGCGAGAACTGGAACACGGCCCGCAAGTCAGCCGTGGCTCGGGGTATCCACGTCTCCGGCAAGGTGCCGACCGGCTACCGGCGCAACGAGGACCGGGTGCTTGAACCCGACCCGCAACCGCTCCCGCGATCCGCGAGCTTTTCAAGCGCCGCGCTGCCGAACAGTCATGGACGCAGCTGGCGCGCTTCCTTGAGGAGAAGGGCGTCATCACCCCGTGGGGCAACGAGCACTGGACCGTCGCCAGCGTCGGCACGATCATCCGCAACCGCGTCTACCTCGGCGAGGCCCGCGCCGGGAAGATCGTCAACCCGGACGCCCACGAGCCGATTGTCAGCGCTGCCGAGTGGAATGCGGCGAATAAGGCACGCGGCGTCCATCCCGGCCGCTCAGGGCGCGGTACGGGTCTCCTGTCGGGCGTTCTGCGCTGTGCCGGTTGCAGCTACGCGATGAAGCCGACGATGGGTAAAACGCGCCACGGCAAACCGTTCCTCGAGTACCGCTGCAAGCCGGACAAGGCAGCCGGCCGCTGCCCCGCGCCGGCAGCGGTCAAGTCGACCGTGATCGAGCCGTTCGTGATCGAGCATCTATTCGAGTTCGCGGAGGGCGCAACAGGCCGAAGCGAAGACGGCGACGATGCAACTGCCGGGCTGGCCGAGGACCTGGCGACCGCGGAGGCCGAGTTGGAGGTGGCCCTCGACGGCCGCCTGGCCGACGCGCTCGGCGGGGCCGAGTCCGATGCCTTCCTGCGGACCGTGGAGAAACGCAACGCGGCGGTTGAGACGCTGAGGTCGCAGCTGGCCGAGGCCGAGCAGCAGCGCGCCCCGGTCGAGGTCGAGACAGACCTCGCGGCCGTCTGGGACGACCTCAGCCTCGAAGACCGCCGCCGCCTCCTCCACTCAGTCTTCGATTCCGTCTTCGTCTGGCGGACCCCAGGCACTGCCCGCAAGGGCAAGTTCCCAATCAAGAAGCGGACGCGCCTATTCCTCGCCGGAGAAGGCCCGCCTGTTCCCGTCAGGGGCCGTCGCGGAACGATCCGTACGCTCGCGCTGCCGGGCAATTGCGACCGTTAGCTGTCACTGCAAGGTTCTTGCAACAGGGAGACACAAGCGAGGATGATCAAGCGTTGGGCTTGCACATTTGAAAATTGCTGAACGTCAAAGAAACGGTCAAGAAAAGTCGTTAGACTTTTACCGGTTCGTACCCAAATGAGGACAGACAGCCCGACGGGAGGGAGTTATGCAGGTTCTAGGGACCAGCGCCAAGGATGGTCCAAAGGTATTCATTGAGATCGATCCAGTAACTGTCAGCGAGATTGGCAGTGAGGCGGCGCTAGAGGGAGACCTTCAGGGAAGGAAGGTCGAGGACGCAGTTGCGAAGCTTGGCGAGATCGGAGGATCAATCGCCGAGGTGTGCGAGTCAGTGCACGAGTCGGTCGCCGCAGGTATCAGCAAGAGCAAGCCTGACGAGTTTACCCTTGAGTTTGGGGTGAAGGTTGCCGGTGAGGGGTCTGCGATTATCTCCAAGGTCTCGGGAGAGGCGGCTCTCAAAGTGACCGCGACCTGGCGAGCGACTTAAGGTAACCCAAGTGAGCGATAACGAGCCTCCCGTTCATGCGTGTAACCCACACCGACCAGGGGATCTGATATTCGGCATCCAACGCAAGCATGAGCTAGGGATGGAGTTGGTCAATTATGGACGCGAGCTAGCCCTTCCTGGGCTTGAGGAGGTGCAAGAACAAAGCAGCCTGCATCAAGTCGTTTCCTCCCTCAACGAGGCATGGGTCGAGGAAGCGCTGGGGCGCGAGGAGAGACCGCCAGCCCCCTTCAGAACTGAGGGGGATCATGAATTCCGCCTGCTCGAGGTACCGGAGGGGGAGGAGCACACGGCAGCCAGTTCGCTGATCGAGCTAAGTCATAGGCTCGCAGCCGACCGCTGGGGAAGCGATGCAGCAGCGGGGGAGTTAGCGCCGCGGGTGATCGCTCAGCCCAATCATTTTCTAGACCATGACTCGCTGAGCCCCCCAGTCCAGCTTTCGTCTGATCATCAGCGCTACTTGGGAGAAATTGGAATTCCCTTTCGCTTTCCTCACCGGCGGCCTTGCGTTCGAGTCGTAGATAGCGGCTACACCGGGAACGCGAGGATCACGGCCGGAGCCAACCTGCTGGACGGCAACACCGACGTAAGCGACGACTATGGGCACGGGTCGGTGGTTGCCTCAATCATTGATGATTGTGCATCGGGTGACCTTGAGATCTTCAAGGTCTCTAGTCTCACTCGCCGGCCATCCGAGTGGGAGGTCATACAGGCGCTTTCGATTGGGCCGATGCCTCCAATCGTCAACCTCAGCCTCAGCCTCGGCTTCGGCAGAACCAGTTGCTCACGCTGTGGGCGTCAGTCAGTCAGCGCACGGACGGGTACCTTCGAAGCACGCCTCAAGGAGCTCGCTGAATCAGGGGTAACCGTTGTCGTTGCGGCCGGGAACAGGTCCTCTGCGGGACTCGCCTATCCAAGCCGGTTTCACAGTGCGGTGGCAGTGGAGGCGTGGAGCGGCATGCCGCCTCATCTGGCCCCCTACAGCAATTGGGATACGGCTCACGGCTCCCGAGGAGAACACCCGAACGTGTTTGTCTGCCACGGAGGTGACAGCGATGCCAACGAGGGCCCTGCTCTTGACGCCGCCGGAGATCTGATCGACGGCACGTCTTTCGCCACCGCCTATATGTCAGGGGTTCTGTCGGCGCTCTGGGGGGAATTCTCGACATGCACTACGGGTTGCCTGCCTTGTCGTACTGAGATACTTATGACGGCTCAAACAAGGGCGGATCAAAGCTTCCCAGGCTATGAACGAGAAAGGCACGGTCACGGTCTCGCTCGGCTGTAGCGTGACCGACTCGCCGCCAACTACCCGCAGACGTAGCATCGGCGGACCGGCAGTCAAGGGCGCTCCCCGCCCGACCCCGCGCCACGGCAGGCCCTCCCTTGAGTACCACCGCTAGCCCGACAAGGCAGTTGGCCGAGGCTGAGCGGCAGCGCGCTCCCGTTGAAGTCGAGACGAACTTGGCAACCGCCTGGGACGACCTCGGCCCCCGAAGACCGCCGGCGCATCCTTCGCTCGGTCTTCGATTCCGCTTCGTCTGGAGGGCCGCCAGCACCGCCCCGCAAGGGCAAGTTCCCGACCAAGAAAAAGACGCGCCTCTTCCTCGCCGGAGAAGGCCCGCCTGTTCCGGTCAGAGGGCGTCGGGGAACGATCCGCACGCTCCCCTTCGACGGACCCACCGGCTAGCCGAACTTGTCCCGCAGCTTCTGGGTCCATCTTTCGGAGATCATCCAATCGAATGCTGCGCGCAGTAGAAAACCGAGCGAGTAGATCGCAAGCAGGAGTCCGGTCCCAAAGATGACGATCGCTGGATAGGGGTCCTCGTGGAACGGATATACGTAGTCGGTTGCTTCGTGTAGGTAGAACTCGACGGCAAGAGGAACCAGGGCAAGTGACAGCGCCCACCAGCGATTGAAAAGCGCAATTGCGAGGATCGGGACGACGAGAAACATCACACCGACAGGCGGGCTGAACATGATGGTGCCGAGCGCCCCGTCCCGGTCGAGATCAGATGCACTCGCGTAGGTGTAGGCACCGACCACAAGTGCCACGACAAAGATGATCGCTCCGCGAGTGAAATTGCTCATTTCGAGGAGGTACCCCCGAGGTTCTGGTTAGTTGCTGGCACTTCCGTCGAGCCTCCATCGGCACGCTCCCACTCGACGGACCACCGCCCGCCAAAGCGTCCCGAGAGCACGTCGGCGAAGGTTCGGGAGAACTGCGAGCGGGCGACCTCGGCGCTCCTCTCGGCCGCCTTGTCTGCCGCCGCCCTCCTCGCGCTCTGGAGGCAGCGCCGCAGCGCCAACCCGCGTCGTCTCTCGGGTTGACGCTCATCGCGATGACCCCTCCCCTGCTTCCATGCACTCCAAGGGTTGGGCGCGCCAGATTTCGCCCCCCTGACAGCCTGCCTTTTCGTCCGACCGCTCACCACGGCCACCGACGTTCTTCCTCCGCGGGAGGCGGCGGCCCGATCCGCGAGAGCGCTGCCGCGCCGCAGTAGTGGCAGCGCTGGGCGACGTGGCGCTTCGCGTAGCTTTCGGCGCCCTCGGGGTCGGGGTAGGCGATCTCTTCGCAGCTTCCGCAGCGCCGCAGCGCGCGGTAGTCGATCTCCTCGAAGAAGGTCTCCGACCCGTTGCGGAGCCGCGCGAGCAGCCCCTGCTCCTTGGCGAGGCGTCGCGCCTCCTGGTCGCGCCAGGCGAGATAGTCCCCGCGGAGACGCTCCTGCTCGGCACGAGAATCGCGGTCGCGTCCCGCACCGTGCGAAAGCCGATCTATCTCTCCGATGTCAAGCAGCCCGTCGCCGCTGAGTCGCTTGACCGCCCGGCGCAGCACCGGACCTTCGCCGAACCGCCCGAAGAGGGTCACGACTCGCTCGCGCTGCGCATCGCGGTAGTGCGCGACGAGCGCGTCGAATGCCCGGCGCTCGGCGGCAGTCGGCTCCCGATCGTCAAAGCGAGCGTTGAGCGGTTCGGCGAGCATCCCCGCGAGCGCCGCCAACGCGTCGCGTTCTACGCCGTCGGACACACCGTTGTGCTCCAGCATGATCTTGAAGGCGACGCCCAAGGCTCCTTCGGCGGCATCCAGCTGCGGAGTGCGTCCGCGCCACGAACGCAGGTGAGCGCGAAGCGCTTCGGGGTCGGAGCGCAGGCGCTCTCGCTCGGCGTCCTGCTCCTGGCGCTCGACCTCTTCGCGCGCCAGCTGTTCGTCGTAGGGACGCCGGGCCTCCTTCAGCACGGCGAGCAGGTCGACCGCCTCCCCGCCCTGGGGATCGATCCGCCAGCGCGGCTCGGTGGCGCAGAGCTTCAGCCTGCGGGCGAGGTCGCAGACGCAGGTGAGGAGCAGGGCGTCGCGCCCAAGGTCCCTGTGCATCATCGAGAGGAAGGAGTCAGCACGCTTCTCGGTGGTCGTGATGAACAGAAGCGCCGGGCAGAAGCGGTGGCGCTCGCGCCAGGCATTCGCCCGCGCGTAGTCCGCGTAGCCCCCGGCCTTCTTCTTCAGCTGGCGATGCGACATCGTCCCCATGTCCAACTCGAGGAAGGCGAGCAGCTGACGCCCGCTCGCGTCGGTGATCTCGATGAACGCGTCGGGCGCGATCGCCCGCTCCTCGCGCGCGGCCAACTTGGTGAAGACCTCGCGCGCGTCGGCCTCGCGCTCGAAGCGAGCGAGGTCGACCCCGGCGGGCAGCCCCGTCTCCAGCGCGACGTAGACCTCGCTGAGCCCGGCGGCGTGAGCGAGGAAGAGTGGATTCGGCTCATGCCTCTCCCCTCCGCGCGGCGGCGGCCCGCCCGTGACGATCGCCTCGCCCCTGCGAGTCGGCCACAGATGATGCGGAGCGGAACCGCGTTCTCGGTAGGGCCGAGTCCGCCCCAGCAGCCCATCTTCGCCAGGCGGCCACAGCGGTAGCGCAGCGTGCGGGCCGAGACCTCCGGCGCGAGCGCGGCGAGCTGCGGCGAGGTCAGCACCCGCTGCGAGCAGAGCAGGTCGAGGATGCGCAGGTCGAGATCGGTGAGCGAGGCGCTCCGCGACTTGCGACCCGGACTGCGGCGATTCCCCGCGGAGGAGGCCTCAGCGCTGATCGCTGGCCTCCCCTCCGAGTTTGTTTCGCGCGGCGGTCAGCCGCGCCGCCGGACGGGGCGGGCTAGGCGCAGAAGCGTTGTGGAGCCAACGCGGAGGCGATAGCGAAGGTGCCGGAGGAGCGAAGGGCACGAGCCATGAGGCGATGAACGAGAAGCGCGGTGCGGCGTGGCGCCGGTCGGCGGAGATGGCATCGACGGCCATTGACGAGTTTGAGTAGGAATGGGATAGAGACTCGGGCGCGTGGCGAGCGGCTGCCATTCGGCGTCCCCATGCGGAATCCGGCCCGGTTGACCTTGCCAATCGCGCTCTGGCCGATTGGCAAGGTTTGGCGCGCAGCGAGGCGAGGGAGATTTGCGCCCTTCATACCCCTTACACGCCTGAGGAGCCATCGGCGCCACCCCCCGGCAGGACCCCCACGGCCGAACCTGGACTATCTCGTACGGAGACGGCGACCAGACCGGGGCGGCCACCCGCCGCCTCCGGCCAGCCGATCTTGACGTTCCCGGCTGGCAGGGAAATTGAACGCATAGGTCTCATCCACCCTTAATCCGGATGAGACACCGTCCGCGCCACCCCCTGAACTGCTGCGCTGCAAATCGCGGCGACGTCCCGCGTCGCATTCCGGGCGATTAGGCCGATCGCGCTGCTCTAGTCGTCTCCCTCGTCTCGACGGCCCCGCCTCTCCAATTCTTCCCGGCCTTCGCGAACCAGCTGGACAGCGTCGCTCGTCTCGGTCTGGCTCGCGCGAAACGCCGCGGCACGCTCCCTCACGTCGCTTCGGGTCGAGAAGGCGAAGGCTCCCGGCGTCGTGGTCGTCGTGCCCGCAGTCCAGCTGATGCCCTCCAGCAGCGGCGACTCGACGCGGACGCCGAGGCCAGAGGCAAGCTTGAGCAGGGTGTCGATCCGCGGCACCCGTTCGCCGCGCTCAAGCAGTCCGACCTCGGTGCGGTGCAGGCCGGCGCGGAAGCCCAACTCTTCCTGGCTGATCCCGATCCGCCTGCGGACGCTGCGCAGGTTCTTGCCAAAGTGACGCGCCAGCCCCTCCGTCGTGCTCACCTTCCTGCCTCCAACCGGGCGAAGTGGAGCGCAGCCGGTGTCGGAACTATGCGCAGCCCGTCACTCACGAGCAGGCTCGCAAGTGCGAGATCGCGAACCGCCCGGGCGAGTGCCACGGCCTCGCCGGGATCGGCGGCGTCCGCGACCAGCCCCGTATACATCGCCTTGTAGGTGAGCGCGACGGGGTGCACCGTCAGGGCCAGATCAAGGACGCGGCGCTGGACCTCGGCCGCCGGGGCATCGGCGAGTTGCCACGGTCTGCGCGGGCGCGAGCGAGCGCGCCACATCAGGACCCCTCCCCGGCGAGCGCCGCGAGTAGAGCGTGCAGCGCGTCGTGGACGGCGACAACCTCCACGTAGCCGTTCTCTCGATCATGGGCGTCAGCCACCCTGCGCAGGAGGCGATGGGCCTCCTCGTCGGGCACGCCCAATCTGCCGCATTCGACGCCGTCGAGCAGGCGCTGATACGCCGCGACCTCGACGCGAGTGCGATCGGGGGCCCTCAGCCGCTCAGGCTCTTCCAGATCTCCACCCAGATCTGCGATCCAGTCGCTCAGGTCGCGACGCAGAATCTCCGCTTGCGCCTCGGGTAGGTCGAGAGACACGGTAACGCGTGCCGTCCCTAGGGTTCTTCTCAGCCATGAGGAGCACCGCCTCCTTGTGGTCAGGCCCTCGGTTGGCGTTGACGCGCCGCCGGGGGCCGCTTCTTGGAGCCGGTTGCCATTACCGTTCCCGCTGCGACGGGGCGAGTTCGTCTTGACCCGTCGCCACGGGGCCGGCGTCATCAGCGCGCGGCCCCACTTATGTTTAGGGTCGAAGCCTAGCAGTTTCTCCAAACCTATTGTGGTACCGCGCACCCCTCAAAACCCGAAATCCCAGGCCGCCCTCGGCAAGGCCATCCGCCAACTGCGCAACAAACAGGGAAAGAGCCAGGCGACGCTGGCAACCGAGGCAGGCATTACGCCAAACATGCTCTCGCTGATCGAGCGCGGGGAAGCGAATCCGTCCTGGGCCACGGTCCAGGGCATCGCCAGGGCGCTTGGCGTCTCGGTGGCCGAGATCGCAAAGGGTGCTGAGAAATAGACCATCTCGCCACCAAAGCTGGCCGCCATCCCTTTTGGCGCTCAGGCTGGATAGCTAGGCGGCAGTTGACCTTGGCGCGTCGTCATCGGCTTCGGGGGGGCGGTGAAGCGCTTCGAGGCGAGCATGCCCACGATCAGCCCATTGCCACTGCACCCATTGAGAAAGCCGCCGTCGCATCTCAGCGACGGTGACTTCCTTGACCCCGATCGCATAGAGAGTGATCAACACGAACACCGCTACACAGACCCAGATGACAACCCGCAGTTGAATGTCCTCCAGGGAGAGCAGTGGAATCCCGGGGATAGTGGCGACCAGTCCGACTATCACTGCAATTCCGATCAGTCCACCGACGCCATAGCCCGCCACGCTACCCAGGCACTTAGCCTGGTGGTCAACCCGAGCGTGATGGACCTTGTCGATGCGCTCAAGGTGCTGGCGGTTCCGCGCCAACTCCTCTTCCGCTTCTTTAGTCTTCTCTTCGGCTTCGGCCTGGATGACTCGCTTGGCATGAGCAAGGACTTCATCCACCGTGCCGGCACTAAACGCGCCCTCCTCGCCGAGGGTCTTGTCCATTAGTGCTTGACGCGCCTCCCGGGAGGAACGCAGGAATTGGTATTCCTCGTCGCTTAGCTCCCCGTTTTCGCGCCGCCGAGCAAGCGCCTCAAGATAGCGCTGCCACAGCGTGCGAGACGGATTCAACGAAGCGTATGAAGAGGCGATTAGCATGTGTTTGGGTAAATCGGGCGCGCTCATCGGTCGCTTGACCCAGGCCAGTCGGGTCAGCGTTCCCACTGAGAAGCAGACCGGGATCGAACCTGCGCCCTCAATGTGGCCGAAAAAGCTGGAACTCGCGCGGACAAGGTCTAGATTCGTGGTGACGAAGAGCGCCTTGGCGTTCTCGAAGCTCTCAACGCGCCGCGTCCGCCGCAACCGGGCGACGGCCGCAAGGGACATCGTGTCCTTTTGACACTGCGGCGCCCGGGTGTATTCGACCCCCTCCCCGAGCACCTCTTCGAGCGCGCTTTCATCGACCCCCGCAGTCCATGGCGGGGTATCGACGACCTCGACGCTGAGCTTGCGCAGGGTCACGTCAACGGTGATGATCATCTCTTCGATCTCATCGCGACGGAATCTCCGACTGGTCGCATAGCCAAACGCCTGATTGCCGTTGACGCCAGCGCGAAGGTTCTTGGCCTCCGACTCCAGGACCCCCACCAACTCTTCGCGGGTATGATGGAAGCAGCGCAGCTTCGCGCCCAATTCCTTCAACAGTTCGACTAAGTCTAGAGCCTGTACGTGAAGTCCCTGCTCAGCGAACCCAAGGGCCTTCAACAAGAAGGGCGTATCGCAATAAACCTCCAAATCGTCGAACCGCGTCTCGACTTTGCCGAGATCCGGGTAGTAGAGAACCCCGGACAGGACATATCCCTTAACGACCACCTCGAGCGCGGCAAATCCCTCTGGGTCATTCTCAACCAAGTAGCCCGCGAAGGCACTGAGGACGTGCTTCGCCTTTCGGCTCTGCCCCCGCCCCTCGGGCAGCGGGTCTCCTTCGGTTGCTGCGGCAAGGATTGGAACCGACCCCTCTTTGAGGAAAGCGAGGAGACGTTCGTCGGCCTCCTTGGATGACCACTTGACGTTGTAGCGGCATTTCGCAAAGCGCCGGAGCTTGGTTAGCAGCGATGTATAGCTGCGAATCGTCTCCTGCTGAACGGAGGGATAGTCGGTCTTCTCTAGCTTGTCGCGATCGGGAATGTAGACCTTGTGTTCCCGGTTCACCAATCCCTTTCGCGCACAGCGCTGAAGGATTGCGTGCAGAGCGCCACTGGGGATCTTGATCCCTGCGTCCGCTTCGACCGCCTGCTGCAGATCGATAAGACCCACCGGCTGATCCCCGTCCTTGCGAATGCACTCCGCGATTATGGGAACAAAGCTCTCGATTAAATCGTGGCCCCGATCCCAGTTGACAGTCAAGATTGCCAAGCTGGTCAAAGTCTGCTCAGACACGCCCCTACCCCGCTTGGCCTCCGAAAGCGGCCCGCCAGAGGCGGGCCGCTCGGAGCAGAAAAACTGTCTTCCCTAAATGTCTTCCAGCTGAACCGCGATTCCCGCTGCCTCGCCCATCGCCGAACTCGGCACACATCGGCCGGACACCGACATGCCTGGTTGGACATAGGCCATATGGTGAGGCGGTGCGCGTCCCATGTCTTACTCCTTGTCGTTTGGCTTGCAGACAGAATGATGCGAAATTCCGAAGCAACGTGCCCGCTGCTAGCAGAGTCACCGGTTCTCCCTTAGTTCGCCCCATCCCGCAAAAATACTAACATATTGCGGAGAATGGATCAACAACCTCGCCTTTCCCCCGTTAGCCGTAGAATTTTACATGGAGTTTTGGCGCACGGGAAGGCCGATCCAACCCATAGGGACATTTCACTGGCGGCAGAGGTCGGGGAGCGGACGGTGTCCAAACTGGTCAGCACCCTGAAGGGGGCCGGAATCGCAAGGGGCGGACATCCGTTGCGCTTGGGGCCAGGACTCGGCCTGGTCCTGGGTATCTCCGTTGGCATGGAGAGCCTGCGCGCAGGCTTAGTAGACGCCGAAGGCAACCTTCACTGTGAGCTAGAGGAACCTCCTACCGAAAATCAGCTAGATAGCTCTGCGGACGAACTTGTCGGCCGCATCCGGACGTTGGGACGCCAGGTGCTTGCGGCGGGTCTCGACAACGATGACCTGCAGATCGATGGCACGAAGCGGTCGCTACCGCTGCTCGGTGTCTCTATTTCCTGGCCCTCGCCCGTCGACCGCGAGGGACGGCCCGCCGGAAACGTTCTGCACCATCCCGACTGGAGTCGAGTTGGCCCTGACTTTGAGCGCCCGTCCCTGGTGGCATGTACGGCGAAGGCTTTCGCTCCTTCGATTGAAGAATCGCGTTGTCACTCGCTAAATTGCGCCAACACGGACGCGCTTGCCATTGCCTTCGACAGGGCTAGGGAGCGCACCGGCGAAGCAGAGGATGATCAATGGCGAGTGCTCCTGGTGGTCAGGATCGGGGGGATGCTGAGCGCAGGGACAATCACGCAGGGGCCCCACCGCAAGTCTCGCCTCTCCTTCGTGGATGCCCGGCTGATCTCTGGAACCAACGGATTAGCCGGAGAGCTCGGACACCTACCCCTGCCAGCGAGCATAATTGAACAGCGGAATCGAGAGAACCCATTTCCCGATCTCGCACCGTTGGACTATGAGAATGCCAGGTGCTGCAGCGGGCATCTGCGGCACCTGGATGCATTTGCCAGCGGAAGAGCCTTCGTGGAGCGACTGGAAGCCAGCGGCTATTCATTCCCGGCAGATCCTTTCGAGAAAGCGGAGATGATCAGAGCAGCGTTCGACGGAGAGTTGGACATTCGCCAGAAGCATGCGCTACAGGACATTGGCCGGATCATCGGCGGAGCCCTAGCTAGCCCAATCCTCATGCTTGACCCTTTTAGCATTAGCCTGACCGGCTCGCTCGGCATCGACTTCGTGGGTCATGGAGTGATGCTGGAGCAGGCGGCGTGGACCAGCGCAATCGGGGAAACTGTCAGCCTCGACTTCGAGGGGGGCCGTGATGGCCTATACACGGGGGTGAGAGGGGCGGCGCTAGCGGTGTTGCGGCGGATGGTTCATCGCGGCTACATGGACGACGGGGTTTGGCGCAAACCACCTCTTGATTTTGATGATCGCGCCCTTGGGCGAATCGGTTGATACCGCGCCTACTTGAAGGGTGTCCCGTCACGGCGAGATCGGATTCTCCCTAACGAATCTACGCCCGACAAACTTGACGTCCGTCCCTTCGCCTAGTATCCCGCCTTACTCAACTATCTATTGAAGCCCTTCATCGCCGCGACCATCCCCACCATCAGCAGCGAGACGAGCAGGATCAGGCCGACGTACTCGACCGTGCCCTGCCCGCGCTCTCCTGCCGCCAGCGAGCGGATCGCCCGCACCCGCCGCTCGATCGCGGCGTGCGCGTAGCCCATCAGCATGTAGATCATCGGTGCCTCCTCTTTTGGATTTGCCCCGATGCTGGAAGGCCCCGACGCACGGATCTAGACGTAAAAGGGCCAACTCCGCGGCCCAAATGTCAAATTTCTGAAACATCCGGCCGCCGCCCCCGGCTGCGAGTACGCTCAGCGGCCGATGCGGGTGCTCGTCGTCACCAACTTCGTTCCCGACGCCGCGGCGCCGCAGCGCGGTCGCTGGGTGCGCGACCAGGTCGACGAGATCCGCCGCCTCGGGGTCGCGGTCGAGACGTTCAGCTTCCCGCCCGGCGCCCGCCATTACCTCCCCGCGGCAATCCGCCTGCGCCGGCGTCTGCATCGCGAGCACTTCGACCTCGTCCACGTCCACTACGGGCTCACCGCCTGGTCGGCGCTGCTCGCCGGCGCCCGGCCGCTGGTGGTCAGCTTCCACGGCACCGACGTCCGCCACCCGCTCGTCGGCCCGCTCTCGCACCGGGTCGCCTGGCGCGCCGACCTCGTCGCCGCCGTCTCGCGGTCGCTCTTCGCGGCCGAGGACGGCAGGCCCGGCCTCCCCCCCGTTCCCGGCTCGGCGGTCCTTCCCTGCGGCCCCGACCTGGGGCGCTTCCGGCCGATGCCCCGGGCCCAGGCCCGCGAGCAGCTCGGGCTCGACCCCGCCGGCCGCTACCTGCTCTTCCCGGCGAACCCGGCCCGGGCCAAGAAGCGCGCCGACCGCGCCGCCGAGCTCGCCATGGCGAGCGGCGCCGAGTTGCTCACCGGCGGCTCGATCGAGCCCGAGCGGATGCCGCTTTGGGTCAACGCCGCCAACGCAGTCCTCGTCACCTCCGACTACGAGGGGTTCGGCCTGACCTGCGTCGAGGCGCTCGCCTGCGACGTGCCGGTGCTCTCCACCCCGGTCGGCGTCGCCCCCTTCGCGCTCGCCGGGATCGCCGGGACGCTCTGCGCCCCCTTCGACCTCGCCATCTGGGGTGAGGCGCTGCGACCGCATCTCGACGCCCCCGACCCCCGCGTAGATGGCGCCGACCGGGCCGCCTCGCTCTCGGCCGCCCGCATGGCCGAGCGCACGATCGCCGCCTACGACGACGTGCTCAACCGAAGCCGACCTTGAGGTAATAGATTGAGCCGGGATGAGTGAGGAGAAGCGCGACCCCGGCAGCGACGACCTCGCCGCTCAGGTGGAAGCAGCCGAGCGCCGGCTGCGCGAGGCCGCCGCGGCCGCCGCGGCGGCCGAAGAGCGGGCGATCGCCGAGGTCCAGAGCCTCGAAGCCGACCTGGAGAAGGAGCGGCAGGAGGGCACCGAAGCGCTCGAGAAGCTGCGCCGCGAGCACGCCGAGCAGCTCGCCGGCGAGCGCCGCGCCAAGGAGCAGGCGATCGCCGCCGCCGAGCGCCGCCTGGCCGAGATCGAGGCGCAGGCCGAGGCGGCCGAGCGCCGGGTCGAGCAGGCGGAGCGGCAGGCCACGACGGCCGAGGGCTCGGACGCCGACACCGAGGCCCGCGCCCGCGAGGCCGCCGCCGCCTGGCTGCGCACCCAGGTCGAGGCGATCAGGCGAGAGGCGGCAGGGCGATAGCCGAAATCGCCGAGTGCGACGTCGCCGTCATCGGCGGCGGAGCGGCTGGGCTCTGGACCGCCTTGCGCGCGGCGGAGCAGGGCGCCGCTGTGTCTGTGGTCTCGCGCACGCCGCTCTCTCAGAGCGCCAGCTTCTGGGCCCAGGGTGGACTCGCCGCGGCGCTTGAGCCGGGCGACTCTCCCGAGCAACACGCGGCCGACACGATCGCCGCCGGCCGCGGCCTCTGCCGGCCCTCTGCCGTGCGGACCCTGGTTGAGGAGGCCCCCGCCGCGGTGCGCGAGTTGCGCGAGCGCGGCGTCGCCTTCGACCTCGACGCGAGCGGCGAGCCGGCGCTCGGGCTCGAGGGCGGGCACACGCACCGCCGCATCGTCCACGCCGGCGGCAGCCAGACCGGGCACGAGATCACCGGCAAGCTGGCGGCGATGGTCGCCGCCGAGCCGCGGATCGCAGTCCGCGAGCGCACCTCGGCGGTGGCGCTGTGGAGCGACGGCGAGCGCTGCCACGGCCTGCTCACCGACGGCGCGCCGATCGCCGCGGGCGCGACCGTGATCGCGACCGGCGGCGGCGCCGCACTCTGGCGCCGCACCAGCAACCCGCGCGGGGCGATCGGCGCCGGAGCGGTGATGGCCGCCGCCGCGGGCGCCGAGCTCGCCGACCTCGAGTTCTGCCAGTTCCACCCGACCGCGCTGGCGCTGCCCGGCAGCCGCCAGGATGGGCAGCTGATCACCGAGGCCGTGCGCGGCGAGGGCGCGGCCCTGCTCGACGCCTCGGGGCGCCGCTTCACCGACGAGCTCGCCCCGCGCGACGCGGTCACCGCCGCGATCCTCGACCGCATCGCCGCCGACGGCAACGGCTTCGTCCGCCTCGATCTGCGCGAGATCGACCCGGCCCACTTCCCCAACGTCTTCGCTTCGCTGCATGAGGCCGGGCTGGACCCCGGCGCCGAGCCGGTCCCGGTCGCCCCCGCCGCCCATTACACGATGGGTGGGATCTCCGTCGACCTCGACGGACGTTCCTCGCTGGCCGGCCTCTTCGCCGTAGGCGAGTCCTCCTGCACCGGCCTGCACGGCGCCAACCGCCTCGCCTCGAACTCGCTCAGCGAGTGCTTCGTCTTCGGCGCCCGCGCCGCCCTGGCCGCCCTGGCCGAGCCACCAGCCGCCACCCGACCCGACCCCGGCGAGTGGCGCTTCCAGCCGCCGACCGAAGCCACCCGCGACGCCGTCTGGCGCCTCGCCGGCCCGCTGCGGCAGGCGGCGCAGCTCGCCGAGCTGAGCGCCGACCCCTACCCGCTCGCGGGGGCGATCGCGACCTGCGCGCTCGAGCGGGAGGAGTCACGCGGCGGCCATCTGCGCGCCGACTTCCCCGCGCTCGACCACGAGCTCGACGCGGTCCACATCGTGCTCGGGCCCGACGGGCGGACGCGCCACGAGCAATGGCGCTGAGCTAGCGTCGCCGCGATGCTGCTCGGAGTCGACGTAGGCGGGACCTTCACCGACGCGGTCCTCTTCGACGGCGAGGCGCTGCACACGGCGAAGCTGCCGACCACGCCCGAGGACCAGTCGGTCGGGGTGATCGCGGCGGTCGAGGAGGTGCTGCGCCGGGCCGGCGCCGGGGCGAGCGCGGTCGAGTCCTTCGCCCACGGGATGACGGTCGGCACCAACGCGCTGCTCGAGGAACGCGGCGCCCGCACGGCCCTGATCGCGACCGCCGGGTTCGCCGACCTGCTCGAGATCGGCCGTCAGGACCGGCCCGACCTCTACCGGCTCTGCAGCCCGAAGCCGGCCCCCCTGGTCGACCCGGAGCTGCGCTTCGAGGCGGCGGAGCGGACCGGCCCCGAGGGCGAGCTCGAGCCGCTCGCCGCCGGCGAGGCGGAGCGGCTGTCCGCGGCGATCCGCGCGGGCGGGGCCGAGGCGGTCGCCGTCTGCCTGCTCTTCTCCTATCTCGATCCCGCCCATGAGGAGGAGCTCGCGACCCATCTCCGCCGCGAACTGCCCGGCGTCCACGTCTCCGCCTCGCACGAGGTGCTGCCCCGCTTCCGCGAGTACGAGCGCTGCTCGACGACCACGATCGACGCCTACCTCTCGCCGCTGCTCGGCCGCTACCTGGGGCAGCTGAGCGAGGCCGCCGAGGCGGCCGGCCTGCCACGGCCGCTGGTGATGCAGTCCTCGGGCGGCGTCGCCACAGCGGCGGAGGCTGGCCGAGCGGGCGCTTGGAGCGTCCTCTCCGGGCCGGCCGGGGGCGCCGTCGGCGCCGGCCTCCTGGCCGAGGCGAGCGGCGACGGCAACGCGCTCGGCCTCGACATGGGCGGCACCTCGTGCGACGTCTGCGTGATCGAGGAGGGCGAGGTGCGGCGGACCGACTCGCGGCGCATCGCCGGCCGCACGATCCAGCTGCCGATGGTCGACGTGCACACGGTCGGCGCCGGCGGCGGCTCGATCGGGTGGCGGGACAGCGGCGGCGCCCTGCGCGTCGGGCCGCGCTCGGCCGGCGCCCAGCCCGGCCCCGCTTGTTACGGGCGCGGTGGCGAGGAGCCGACGGTCACCGACGCCAACCTGGTGCTCGGCCGGCTCGCCGCCGACTCGACCCTGGCCGGCGACGTCGCGCTCGACCTCGAGGCGGCCCGCACCGCCGTCGCCGGCCTCGGCGACTCGCTCGGCCTCGACGAGTCGGAGGCCGCGGAAGGGATTCTGCGGGTCGCCAATCAGGAGATGGTGCGGGCGCTGCGCGTGGTCACGGTCGAGCGCGGGATCGACCCACGCCGCTTCGCCCTGCTGCCCTTCGGCGGCGCCGGCCCGATGCACGCGGCGGCGCTCGCCGCCGAGCTCGGCATCGAGCGCATCCTCTGCCCGCGCGCCGGCGGCGTCCTCTCGGCGCTCGGCCTCTGCGCCTCCGATCGGCGTCGCGACACCACCCGCACGGTGATGCTCAGCGGCGAGGACTTCAGCGCCGAGCGGATCGCGGCCGAGGTCGAGGAGCTGGCCTCTCGACTCGACCCCGACGCCGACGGTTCGAGTTTGCACTCTCCCGCCCCAGGGGCGGGCAACCGCAAACTCGAGGTCGTTTATGAGCTGCGCTACGCCGGCCAGGCCTTTGAGTTGCCGGTGCCCGGCAGCGCGCGCCCCGATCCCGCCGACCTCAGCGCCCGCTTCGAGCGCGAGCACGAGCGCCGCTACGGCCACCGCGACCCCGACAGCGAGGTCGTCCTCGTCCACATCCACCTCGCGCTGGTCTCGCCCGGCCCGCGCCCACGCCCGGTGGCGGCGCCGGATGCCGCGCTGGAGGAGAGCCACCGTCGGGTCCGCTTCGACGGCGAGTGGATCGAGACGCCGGTGCTGCGCGGCGAGCCGGCCGCCGGCCTCGAAGCCACGGGCCCCGTCGTCTTCGAGCTCCCCGAGGCGACCTTCGTCCTCCCACCCGGCTGGCGTGCCGAGACCGACGCCGGCGGCACGATCGTGGCAGACGACGGGCTATGAGCCTCGATCCGGTCAGCCTGCAGGTGATGATCGGCGGCCTGCGGGCGGCCTGCGACGAGATGGGCGCGACCCTGATCCGCTCCGCCTACTCGGCCAATATCAAGGAGCGCCACGACTGCTCGACCGCGCTCTTCGACGCCGGCGGCGAGCTGGTCATGCAGGCCGAGCACATCCCCGTCCACCTCGGCTCGATGCCGGATGCTGTCGCCGCCGTGCTCGGCGAGGAGCAGCGCCCAGGCGAGGCCTGGATCCTCAATGACCCCTACCGCGGCGGCACCCACCTGCCGGACGTGACCCTGATCGCGCCCGTCTTCGTCGCCGCCGAGCTGCTCGGCTTCGCCGCCTGCCGCGCCCACCACGCCGACATCGGCGGCCCCAGCCCGGCCGGGATGCCGGCCCGCTCGCGCACGCTCGAGGAAGAGGGGGTCGTGATCCCGCCGACCCGGCTCGGCGAGGGCGAACTGGAGCGCCTCGCGGCGCGGATGCGCTCGCCGCGGCAGCGGCTCGCCGACCTGCGCGCCCAGGCGGCCGCGAACCGGGTCGGCGAACGCCGCCTCACCGAGCTCGCCGAGCGCCAGGGGACGAGCCGGCTGCGCGCCGGCATGGAGGAGATCCTCGCCTACGCCGAGCGCCGCACGCGCGCCGCCCTGAGCGTGCTGCCCGACGGCGCCTACTCGGCCGAGGACGTGCTCGAGGACGACGCCGGCGGCGAGCCGCGCGACGTGACGCTGCGGCTCGAGGCACGGATCGAGGGCGACCGGCTGCTGCTCGACTTCGGCGGCAGCGACGCCCAGATCGACGGCAACCTCAACTGCCCACTATCGGTGACCAAATCGGCCGCCTTCTTCGCCGTGCGGGTGCTGACCGACCCCGACGCCCCGCCCTGCGCCGGCGCCTACCGGCCGATCGAGGTCCGCGCCCCCGAGGGCTGCCTGCTCAACGCCCGCTTCCCCGCCGCCGTCGCGGCCGGCAACGTCGAGACCTCGAGCCGCGTCGCCGACCTGACCATCGCCGCCCTCGCGGGGGCGCGGCCCGTCCCCGCCCAGGGCCAGGGGACGATGAACAACCTGACCCTCGCCGGCGAGGGCTTCACCTACTACGAGACGCTCGGCGGCGGCCAGGGCGCCTGCCCCGACGCCGCCGGACCGAGCGCGATCCATGTCGCGATGTCGAACACGCTGAACACCCCGGTCGAGGCGCTCGAGACGGAGTTCCCGCTGCGCGTGCGCGAGCTCTCCCTGCGCGCGGGCAGCGGCGGGGGCGGCGAGCGGCCCGGCGGCGAGGGGATCGCCCGCGAAATCGAAGCGCTGGCGCCGATGCGCTTCAGTCTGATCGGCGAGCGCCGGCGCCACCCGCCGCGTGGCCGCGCCGGCGGCGAAGACGGAGCGACCGGGGCCGACTTCCTCAACGGAGAGCCGCTCTCCGGCAAGGCCGAAGGCGACCTGGAGCGCGGCGACAGACTCCGGATCGAGACCCCTGGGGGCGCCGGAAGTGGCCGGAAAGGCCAATGATTTGGCGATTCGGGCGACCTGGTCTAGAATGCGCGGCCTTGGCGGGGCTCTCGCCTGGACAGGGGTCCAGAGGCGCAACCTCCCAGTCAGTTCGATCCCGAACTTCTGAGGTAAGACTTCACAATGCCGATCGCTTTAAAGGAATGGGCTGTAACGGTGCGCGCTCTCGCCGAGGGCGAGCAACTGCTGACCCTGCGCAAGGGCGGTATCCGCGAGGACAACAAGCACTTCGAGCTCGATCACGAGCGCTTCTTCCTCTACCCGACCTTCGACCACCAGCGGAACAACCTTGTCCGCGAGTCGCACCACCCGGAGTTGCGCCGCGCGCTCGAGGAGGGTGTCTGGCCCGATGAGGAGCCGCCCCCCGGCGCCCTGATCCAGGACGGCGGCATCCCCCAGCCCGACCGCGTGCGGCTGCGCTGCTGGGCCGAGGTGACCGACCACCTGACGGTGACCAATCCGCGCATCGTCGACGACCTCTCGCCCTACTACGTCTGGACGCCCGACTACGCGGAGAAGCGGCTCAACTGGAAGCGCCGCCACCCGCTGCACATCCTGCTGCTCAGGGTCCACCGCATCCCGCGGCCGGTCACCGTCCGCGTCCGCGACGAGTACCACGGCTGCCGCTCCTGGGTCGAGATCGACCGCGACCTGCCGTTCGAGGGCACCCCGGTGATGGCCGACGAGGAGTTCGACCGCGCCCGCTCCGAGATCCACAGCGTTTGCACGGCTTCCGAACCCGTACTGGTCTAAGGCCGCCCGGCCAAGCAGATCAAGGACGCAGGGAAGGACGATGAGGGCAGCGCACTCTCTAGTGCGTGACCCGATGCGGCCGACCGAGGACGCAGATATGCGCGGCGCCGGGTGGCCTTAGATGCCGTGGGTCGAGACGCACTCATTGAGCTTCACCGCGCGGCATGACAGCGGCGACGCGGCCTTTGCGGAGCGGATCCTCGACCGCATGGAGGAACTACGGCTGCGGCTCGAGGAGCGTTTCGAGGCGGTGCCGGGCGAGATCACCGTTGTCGTCCACACCAATCCGGCGCTGCTGGCACTGGCCCATCCCTTCCTGCCGGCGGCGCGCTGGTCGGCGGCGCCGGCCGGGCGGCGCTACCTCGCTGGTTGGGCGATGGCGACCGAGCTGCACGTGCTCAACGACCCGCACATGGAAAAGCGCGCGGCCGGCGAGGACTCGCGCGAGGCCCTGCGCGGGACCGCCGAGCGGCTCTACGCCCAGCTCGTGATCGCCGCCAACAACCCCGACCTCCCGCCCTCCTGGACCCCGCGCCGCTTCGTCCGCTACCTCGGCTGGGCCTGGCTGGTCGAGGGCGCCGCCCAGTACTTCTCCCGCCAGGTCGGGCTCTACCGCGCCGCCGTGATCCGCCGCCTGCGCGAGAGCTCCCGGCCCTCGTTCCCCCCCTCGCGCCGCGATGCCGTCCTGCTCGGCGGCACCATCTTCGACCTACTCGAGACCGAGCGCGGCGCCGAGTCCTGCGAGCAGCTGGCGCTGCACCTGATCCCCGGCGGCGCCGCCCCGACCCTGGAAGCCGCCTTCGACGCTCGCCTGGGCGAAATCGAGGAAGCCTGGCGCGACTACCTGCGCGCGATCGTCCGCCCTGGCCCAAGCTGACCGGGTTCCGGTGCGCCTTTCCCACCCCATGCGTGGGAAAGGCGCACCGGAAGCATCACTTCCAGACCTCGCCGGTGGAGGATCAGCTGACGCCCGGCGTTCCCTCGAGCACTTCGCGCGCCCGCTCGGCCACCTCTTCGGCGACGAGCACCTGGCGCGGGCCGGCGGCGAGGAAGTCGGGGACGTCGAAGCCGGCGGCGCGCTTGAGCATGCTCGGGATGCCGTGCTCGGAGAGCAGCCCTTGGATCATTTCCGCCTCGGCCTGATTCTGGCCGTAGCCGACCTTGACCAGCTTGCCCTTACCCGACGACAAGCTCGGCCTCCTCGATCTTGCCGTCCTTGATCCAGAAGCCTTTGAGGTCGGGTGCGTCGGGGGCGGCGAGCGAGACGATCAGGTAGACAGCTTCCGGCCAGCCGGCGAGATTCACATCCGTCTGGGAGGGGTAGGCGGCGCTCTTGGTGTGCGAGTGGTAGATCGCGACGAGCTCCTCCCCCGCGTCTTCGATCGTCCGCATCAGCCGGAACTGCTCCTTCGCGTCGATCGAGTAGCGCAGCGGGCTCGCCTCGGCGTTCTCCGCCCGGTACACGGTCACCGCGGCGCCATTTTCCCCACCCACCATTCCACAGCACTCATTTGGCAGATCGTCCCTGGCATGGGACACGATCTCGCCCACCAGGCTTTGGGAAATTCTCATTGGACTCCCCTGAGGGCGGGTGTGGCCAAGCAGATCAAGGACGCAGGGAAGGCCGGTGAGGGGAGCGCACTACCGTGCGTGACCCGAAGCGGCCGACCGAGGACGCAGAGATGCGCAGCGCCACACATGTCCTCAGCTACCACCAGACTGTGGAGTCGAGGTTCTCGATGTCCTCGATCGGTTTGGTGTAGACGCCTGACGAGAGGTACTTCCAGCCGTCGTCGGGGATCAGGAAGACGACGTTGCCGCCCTCGAGCTCCTCTCCGATGCGGACGGCGATGCGGGCGATCGCGCCGGAGGAGACGCCGGCGAAGATGCCCTCCTCGTCGAGCAGCTTGCGGGTCCAGACGATCGCGTCGCGGTTGGAGACCATGATCTTGCGGTCGAGCAGGTCGATGTCGATGATCGGCGGGATGAAGCCGTCGTCGAGCGAGCGCAGGCCGTGGACCATCTCGCCCTGCATCGGCTCGGCCGCGACGATCAGGGTGTTCGGGTCGTTCTCCTTCAGCCGCCGGCCGTTGCCCATCAACGTGCCGCCGGTGCCGAGCCCGCCGACGAAGGCGGCGACGCAGTCGAGCTCCTCGAGGATCTCCAGCGCGGTGCCGTTGTAGTGGGCGAGCGGGTTGGCCTCGTTGCCGTACTGGTAGGGCATGTAGTACTGCGGGTCCTCGGCCATCCCCTGCGCCACCTCGACCGCCCCGTTGGAGCCCTTGGCGCCCTCGGAGTAGACGATCTCCGCCCCGTACATCTCGAGCAGTTGGGTGCGCTCAGCGGTGACGTTGTCGGGCATCACCACCTTCAGCTTGTAGCCCTTGCGGCTGCAGATCATCGCCAGCGAGATCCCGGTGTTGCCCGAGGTCGGCTCGAGGATCGTCTGGCCGGGTGCGATCGCGCCCTCGGCCTCGGCCGCCTCGATCATCGATTTGGCGACCCGGTCCTTTACCGAGCCGGTCGGGTTACGGCCCTCGAGCTTGGCGTAGATGCGCACGCCGGGCTTGGGCGAGAGCGTCGGCAACTCGACCAGCGGCGTGTTGCCGATCGACTCGACGATGTCGCCGTAGCGTCCCCCGCAGGGCCGGTTGAGTAGCTGGTCGCTTGCCATCTCGATCTCCCGATACTTCAAAAAGTATAGCGGCGGTTTGCGCGCCTGCCCGCCCTTGCGCCACCACGGCGGGGCGAGTAGGTTCGCTTGCTCATAGCACCCCCGAACGGAGGCATGACGCGATGAGCAAGTCCCGAGTGACCGCGATCCTCGCACTGACGTTGGTGGGCGCACTCGCCCTGCTGGCGGCCGGCTGCGGTAGCAGCGACGACGAAACCAGCGGCGGCAGCGGCGGAGGGCCAACTCTCACCGTCGGCTCCGACATCCCCTACCCCCCGTTCGAGCAGGGGAAAGCGCCGAACTACACCGGCTTCGACGTCGAACTGCTGGAAGCGATCGCGACCAAGATCGGCCGCACCGCCAAGTTCGAGGACACCTCATTCGACACGATCTTCATCAACCTCGCGCAGGGCAAGTTCGAAGTCGTCGCCTCCGCCGCGACGATCACCGACGAACGTGAGAAGACGGTCGACTTCACCGACCCCTACTACCTCTCCGAACAGGCGATCCTGGTCGACGAAGGCGGCGAAATCGACTCGGTCGAAGGGCTCGACGGGGCCACGGTCGGCGCCCAGAAGGGCACCACCGGCGCGGAATTCGTCGAGGAAAAAGTCGACGCCGGGGAACTGCGTACCTACCCGACCGGCCCCGACGCGGTCAACGCGCTCAAAGCCGGCACCGTCGACGCCGTGGTGATGGACATCCCGGTCGCCGAAAACGCGGTCGCCGCCGACGAAGGGCTCGAAGTCTCGGCCGCGATCCCGACCGAAGAAGAGTACGGCTTCGTCGTCGCCCAGGGCGAAGACGAACTGCTCGAAGAACTGAACAAGGGGCTGAAGGAAAGCAAGGAAGACGGCAGCTACGCCGAAATCTACGAAAAGTGGTTCCACCGGGCGCCGCCGAAGGCGATCGAATCGGCCACGCACGAACCCAGCTGACGGCGCCGTTCGCCGTGAAGCGCGATGCAGGAGATAATCCACCAGTTCTTCGACGTCGGCTTCATGGCCGAACACTTCGACGAAGTCCTGAAGGGGTTCTGGCTGACGGTGCAGCTTTCGGTCGTCAGCGGAGCCCTGGCCCTTGTCTGGGGGTTGATCCTGGCGCTGGTGCGCCAGCTCCCGGGCAGGGGCTTCCTGCCTCTGCGCTTCGCGACGATCGCCTACATCGACGTCTTCCGCGGCATCCCGCTGCTGCTGATCATCCTCCTGATCGCGACCGGGCTGCCCTCGCTCGACTTCCTGCCTGAGTCGATCCGGATCCCGCAGTGGTTCGGTCGCCCCGACCCGTTCTGGTACGGGACGATGGCGATCACGATCACCTACGGCGCCTACATGGCCGAGGTCTACCGGGCCGGGATCGAAGCGGTGCCGGGCGGCCAGATGGAGGCGGCGCGCTCGCTCGGGATGAGCCACCGGCAGGCGATGCGCAACGTGATCGTGCCGCAGGCGGTGCGCAAAGTCTTCGCGCCGCTGCTCAACGACTTCATCGCGCTGATGAAGGACACCACCCTGGTCAGCGTGATCGCGCTCAACGAGGTTGTCCTCGTCGCCAGCGACATCCAGTCCGAAACCTACGTCAGCTCGGCGCTCACCCTGGGCGCGCTGATGTTTCTCGTCGTCACCCTGCCGCTGGCGCGGATCGTCGACCGGCTGATCGCCCGCCAGCAGGACCGGGTCTCACGCGGCGCGGCGAGCGTGCCGACGCCGTGAGCGCGATGGCCGAGCCGATGCTAAAGCTGGCCGGGATCCACAAGCGCTTCGGCGCGCTCGAGGTGCTGCGCGGGATCGACCTCGAGGTGGCGCGCGGCGAGGTGATCTGCGTGCTCGGCCCGAGCGGCTCGGGCAAGAGCACGCTGTTGCGCTGCATCAACCTGCTCGAGCCGCCCGACGCCGGCGAGATCCTGCTCGAGCAGCGCGACATCTGCCGACAGCCGGGCGCCGGCGAGTCCGGCTGGGAGACGGACTTCGTGCGCCAGCGGGTCGGCATGGTCTTCCAGCAGTTCAACCTCTTCCCGCACCGCAGCGCGATCGACAACGTCACCCTGGCGCCGGAAAGAGTGCTCGGCCGCTCGCGCGCGGAGGCGCGGGCGAAGGCGACCGAGCTGCTCGAGCGGGTCGGCCTCGGCGACAAGCTCGAGCAGTTCCCCGAACGGCTCTCGGGCGGGCAGCAGCAGCGCGTCGCGATCGCCCGGGCGCTGGCGATGGACCCGCACGTGATGCTCTTCGACGAGGTGACGAGCGCGCTCGACCCGGAGCTGGTCAAGGAGGTGCTCGACGTGATCCGCGAGCTCGCCGACGAGGGCATGACGATGATCGTCGTCACCCACGAGATCGGCTTCGCCCGCGACGTCGGCGACCAGGTCGTCTTCATGGACGAGGGCGTGATCGTCGAGCAGGGCCCGCCCGCGCGGGTCCTCGCCAGCCCCCGCGAGGAGCGCACCAAGCGCTTCCTCGGCCTCGTCCTGGAGCGCTAGGCGCCGCCGGCCATCGCCGGCAGGATGACGACGGTGTCGCCCTCGCCGACCGCGGTGTCGAGCCCGTCGAGCACGCGCACGTCCTCGTCGTTGAGGTAGACGTTGACGTAGCGGTTGAGGTCGCCCTCGGGGCCGAAGAGCTGCTCCTCGGTCGCCGGATGCTCGGCGGTCAGCGCCCGCAGGACCTCGCCGACATTTCCGCCGCCGGCCTCGACCTCGGTCTGGCCGCCGGTCTGGGCGCGGAGCACAGGTGGGATTCGAATCGTCGCCATCGGGATTGCGATCCTAAATGAGCGGGAGCGCGGCGGTTCTCAGCCGGCGCAGAAGGCGTCGTAATCGGGGAACTTGCCGAGCTCGGAGTCCGGGATCTCCGGCGCGTCGTCGCCGCAGATCGGGCACTCGGGGTCG
Source organism: uncultured Solirubrobacterales bacterium (assembly GCA_963789505.1). GTDB lineage: Bacteria > Actinomycetota > Thermoleophilia > Solirubrobacterales > 70-9 > VRUE01. The sequence goes on along the minus strand of CAWBLE010000007.1, from coordinate 135,588 downwards.
CGGCGGACCTTGAGCTCGGTGAAGCGGGTGCTGAGCGCCTCGAAGAGCAGCAGGCGGCCGATCAGCGGCTCGCCTATCCCCAGGACCAGCTTCAGCACCTCGTTGGCCTGCAGCAGGCCCATCGTCCCGGCCATCACGCCGAGCACCCCGTTGGCCGAGCAGCTCGGCGCCAGCTCGGCCGGCGGCGGCGTCGGGTAGAGGCAGCGGTAGCAGGGCCCCTCGAAGGGGACGAAGGTCGAGATCTGGCCGTCGAAGCTGAGGATCGAGGCGGAGACGACCGGCTTGCGCAGCCGCACCGAGGCGTCGTTGAGCAGGTAGCGGGTGGGGAAGTTGTCGGCGCCGTCGACGATCACGTCGTACTCGCCGAGCAGCTCGACGATGTTCGAGGAGTTGAGGCGGAAGTTGTGCTCGACGACGTCTACGTCGGGGTTGAGCGCTTCGATCGTCAGCCGGGCGGACTCGGTCTTGGGGGCGCCGATCCGTTCCGTGTTGTGGATCACCTGGCGCTGCAGGTTGGAGGCGTCGACTACGTCGTCGTCGACGAGGCCGATCGTGCCGATCCCGGCCGCGGCGAGGTAGAGCGCCGTCGGCGCCCCGAGCCCGCCGGCGCCGATCAGCAGCACCTTGGCGTTGAGCATCTTCAGCTGGCCGTCGACCCCGACCTCGGGCAGCAGCGTGTGGCGCGAGTAGCGGTCGCGCTGCTCGGGGGTCATCCCGCTGGCGGCGACGACCGGCAGACCCTGCTCCTGCCAGGCGAGGATCCCGCCCGCCATCGAGGCGACGTCCTCGTAGCCGAGCGCTTCGAGCTGCTGGGCGGCGATATAGGAGCGGTTGCCGCTACGGCAGTAGAGGATCGTGCGCGCGGACTTGTCGGGCGCGGCGGCGGCGATCTCGTCGCCGAGCAGCCCCGGCGGGACCAGCTTGCCGTTCTCGAGATGGGCCTCCTGGTACTCGTGCGGCTCACGCGTGTCGACCAGGACGACGTCGCCGCCGTCGATCTCCTGCGCCGCCTCGAAAGGCTCGATCTCCTCGACCTGCTGCTTCGTCTGCGTGGCTGCCATAGCTAAATCCCCAAATCCGGATCGGCTTTTACTTCATAAAGTATAGCGAGACTGCTAGCCGAGGCTGGGGCGCATCTGGCGGAGGCGCTTGACGCGCTCCTCGATCGGTGGGTGGGTCGAGAAGAGGCCGGCGATTCCCTTGCCCTTGAAGGGGCGCACGATGTAGAGCGGCTCGGAGGCCTGGTTGACCTGCATCGGCATCGCTTCCGCCCCCTGCTCGAGCCGCAGGAGGGCGCTGGCGAGGGACTCCGGGTTGCCGCAGATCTGCGCCCCGCCGGCGTCGGCGGCGTACTCGCGCTGGCGCGAGATCGAGAGCTGGATGATCGTCGCCGCGAGCGGCGCCAGCAGGACCATCGCCAGCGAGGCGACCAGGCCCAGCGGCGAGTTGTCGTCGTCGCCGAACCAGAGCAGCATGTAGGCGAGGTAGGTGATCGCGGCGCCGATCGCCGAGGCGACCGACTGGATCAGGATGTCGCGGTGCTGGACGTGCGCGAGCTCGTGCGCGAGCACGCCGCGCAGCTCGTCCTCGGAGAGCAGTTTGGTGATCCCCTGGGTCACGGCGACCGCGGAGTGCTTCGGGTTGCGGCCGGTGGCGAAGGCGTTCGGCTGCTCCTGGGGGATCATGTAGAGGCGCGGCATCGGCAGCCCGGCGCGCGTCGTCAGCTCGCGCACGATCTGGAAGAGGCGCGGGTTTTCGGACTCCTCGATCGGCTTGGCCCGCGCCATCCCCAGCGCCAGCTTGTCGCTGAAGAAGTAGGAGCCGAGGTTGATCAACAGGGCGAAACCGAGGAAGAGGGCAGCCGTGCTGGGCCCGCCGATCAGGGCGCCGATCACGACCAGCAGGCCGGAGAGGGACGCCAGCAGGATCGTCGTCCGCAGGGTGGCGCCGAAAGTGGACTGCTTGGTGGTCGTCATCGAATTTGCTCCTGTCGTCGGTTTGGGCCGCCGTCGAAGTATTACGACGGATCGCCGTTCCGGCCATAGGTGCCAGCCCCTATTCCCAGGCATCCGACTCTGTGGTGGTCCTGACACCCATAAAGTCGGAAGCGTGCGACTCGGGCGATTGAGATGACGACGGTGGCGATCGCGGTCTTGGCCGGCCTGGTTGTCGCGCTCGCCGTCGCGTTGATACGCGAACGCCGCCGCTTCGCGCCGCTCGAGCGGCTGATCGAGGACATGGAGAAGGTCGACCTCAACCGGCCCGCCTCGGCGCTGCCGGAGTCGATCGACGGGGTCGGCGAGACCGAGGAGGTCGAGCGGATCGAGCTCGCCTTCCTGCGCATGCTGCGCCGCCTCGAAGCGGAGCGGCGGCGGGCCGGCAGCGCCGCGCTGCGCGCCCAGGAGGAGGAGCGGGCACGGGTCGCGCGCGACCTGCACGACGAGGTCAACCAGTCGCTGACCGGGCTGCTGCTGCGACTGGAGGCGGTGCGTGAGGCGGCCCCACCCGAGCTCGAGTCAGAGTTGGCCGAGACCCGGGCGCTCGCCAACCAGGCGATGCGCGAGCTGCTCTCGCTCGCCCGCCAGCTGCGCCCGACCGCGCTCGACGACCTCGGCCTCGCCGCCGCTATCGCCGGCCAGGTCGAGCAGATCGAGCGCGCCGGGACGGCGGCGGAGCTGGCGTCCGTCGGCGACTTCTCCGACCTCGACGACGACGTGCAGCTCGTCGTCTACCGCGTCGCCCAGGAGGCGCTGAGCAACGCCGCCCGCCATAGCGGGGCGGAGCGGATCGCGGTAACCCTGCGCCGCTCGGCGGGCGGGGTCGAGCTCGACGTCGCCGACGACGGCCGCGGCTTCGCCTTCGAGCAGTCCGAGCGCGGGCTCGGGATCGGCGGCATGCGCGAGCGGGCGCTGCTGATCGGCGCCGAGCTGACGATCGAGTCGCGACCCGGACACGGCACGACGATCCGCCTCGTCGTCCCCCGCAACCGAGCCTGCGGTTTCCCGCCATATACGCGGGTAACCGCAAGTTCGGCATATTGGGCGCATGCGCGTGCTGATCGCAGACGACCACGGCATCGTCCGCTCCGGGCTGCGGCTGCTGCTCGAGCGCCAGGCCGACATCGAAGTCGTCGCCGAGGCCGCCGACGGCGCCGAAGCGCGCGAGCTGGCGATCCGCGAGCGGCCCGACCTGGCGATCCTCGACGTCAAGATGCCGAAGCTGACCGGGCTGCAGGCGACCCGCGAGATCAAGGCGCAGGCGCCCGAGGTCGCGGTTCTGATCCTCTCGATGCACGACGACGAGCGCTACGTCGACGAGGCGCTCAAGGCCGGCGCCTCGGGCTACGTGGTCAAGACCCAGGCCGACACCGACCTGCTCGCCGCGGTCCGTGCGGTCGAGCGCGGCGAGCCGTTCCCGGCGCCCGAGGCCGAGCGGGCACTGACCCCGCGCGAGGAGGAGGTGGTCAAGCTCGTCGCCGAGGCCAACACGAGCAAGGAGATCGCGGCGATCCTCCACCTCTCCGAGAAGACCGTCGAGAACCACCGGGCAAATGCGATGCGTAAGCTCGGCATGCGCGATCGGGTCGAGTTGGTCCGCTACGCGATCCGGCGCGGTTTGATCGACCCCTGACCCCGATGGCAAGCAACGAAGACTTCCGCGAGAAACGCTGGCTGGCGCTGATCCTGCTCTGCTCGGCGCAGTTCGTCGTCGTCCTCGACGCCTCGATCGTCAACGTCGCCCTGCCCTCGATCGGCGACGCGCTCGATTTCTCCCAGGCCAACCTGCCCTGGGTCGTCAACGCCTACGTGCTCACCTTCGGCGGCTTCCTGCTGCTCGGCGGGCGCACCGCCGACCTGCTCGGGCGGCGGCGCGTCTTCATGGCCGGCCTGCTGCTCGTCGCGGTCGCCTCGCTCGCGGCCGGTTTCTCCGCCACCGAGGGCCAGCTGATCGCGGCGCGGGCGGCGCAGGGGCTGGGCGCGGCGATCATCTCGCCGGCGGCGCTCTCGATCGTCACCACGACCTTCAAGGACGGCTCGGAGCGCAACAAAGCGCTCGGCGTCTGGGGCGCGGTCGCCGGCTCCGGCGGCGCCGCCGGGGTGCTGCTCGGCGGCATCCTCACCGACGGGCTCGGCTGGGAGTGGGTGCTCTGGGTCAACGTCCCGGTCAGCCTGATCGCCTTCGCCCTCTCTCCCCGGCTGATCGCCGAGAGCCGTGCCGAACACGAGACCCGCGCCTTCGACGTCGCCGGCGCGATCACGGTCACGGCGGCGCTCTCGATCCTCGTCTACGCCGTCGTCGACGCGACCCAGTCGGGCTGGGGATCGACCAAGACGCTGAGCCTGATCGCGCTCTCGCTGGCCCTGCTCGCCGTCTTCGTCGCGATCGAGCTGCGCTCGGCCAAGCCGCTCGTCCCCTTCTCGATCTTCCGCATCCGCACCCTGACCGGCGCCAACGTCGTCGGCCTGCTGGTCGGCGCCTCGCTCTTCTCGATGTTCTTCTTCATCTCGCTCTACATGCAGCAGGTGCTCGGCTACAGCGCGATCAAGGCCGGCTTCTCCTACTTCCCGCTGGCGCTGACGATCATGGTCTCGGCCGGGATCGCATCGCAGCTCGTCACCAAGCTCGGCTACAAGCCGGTGCTCGCCGCCGGGCTGGCGTTCATCGTCATCGGCCTGACCTGGTTCAGCCGCGTCTCGGTCGGCGGCGGCTTCACGACCGACATCCTCGGGCCCTCGCTGTTCGCCGCCGCCGGGCTCGGCTTCGCCTTCGTGACGACGACGATCGCCGCCGTCTCCGGGGTACAGGAGAGCGAGGCGGGGCTGGCCAGCGGTCTGATCAACACCTCGCAGCAGATCGGCGGCGCGCTCGGGCTGGCCGTGCTCTCGACGATCGCGACCTCGCGCACCGACAACCTCACCCCGGCCGGGAGCTTCCCCAGCGCCGGCGCGCTGACCGAGGGCTTCCAGGCCGCCTTCCTTGGCGGCGCCGCGATCGCCGCGCTCGGCTTCGTCCTCACCCTGATTCTGATCCGCGGCAGCGACAGCCGCGCCCATGTCGAACTCGGCAAAGAGGAGGCGGCGGCGGACCCCACGTCCGCATAACCGACCGCTTCAGTAGGATTTAGGTCGATGCTGTTCTCGACCAAAGCCGAGTACGGAGTGCGCCTGATGGTCGAGCTGGGCCGTCAGCCCGGCTCCGCCCCGGTTTCGCTCAGCGCCGTCGCCGAGGCGGAGCGGCTGCCGCTCTCCTATCTCGAGCACCTCGTCGCCAAGCTGCGCAACGCCGGCCTGGTCAGCTCGACCCGCGGCGCCCACGGCGGCTACCGGCTTGCCCAGGCGGCGGAGTCGATCACGCTCGACCAGGTGGTCGAGGCGCTGGAAGGCCAGATCGCGCCGATGGAGTGTTTCCACGAGACTCCCGAGGGCAAGGTGCTCTGCTCGCACGAGAGCGACGGCGACCGGGCCTGCGCGACGAAGCTGCTCTGGACCCGGGTTCAGGGTGGCGTCACCAAGGCGCTCGCCGGGACCACGCTGGCCGAGCTGGTCGAGTTCTCCGGCGGCGTCGCGGACAGCACCGCGAAGGCGCCGGTCGGCAGCGCCGCTTGATTTCACCGCAACCACGAACGGAGTGACATTGGCTGAGTTGGAGATACGCAACCTGCATGTGAGCGCCGACGGCAAGGAGATCCTGCGCGGGCTCGACCTCGATGTCGAGAAGGGCAAGGTCCACGCCCTGATGGGGCCGAACGGCTCCGGCAAGTCGACCCTCGCCAACGCGATCATGGGCCACCCCTCGCTCGAGGTGACCGAGGGATCGATCGTCTTCAAGGGCGAGGAGATGACCGAGGCCGACCCCGACGTGCGCTCGCGCGCCGGCCTCTTCATGGCCTTCCAGTACCCCGTCGCGATCCCCGGCGTCTCGGTCAGCAAGTACCTGCGGATGATCCTCAACGCCCGCCGCGAGGCGCGTGGCGAAGGCGAGATCAAGATCAAAGACTTCGCCAAGACCGCGCAGGAGGCGATGAAGCTCGCCAACATTCCCAAAGACTTCTCCAGCCGCTACCTCAACGACGGCTTCTCGGGCGGCGAGAAGAAGCGCATGGAGCTGCTCCAGCTGGCGCTGCTGAAGCCCGAGATCGCGGTGCTCGACGAGACCGACTCCGGGCTCGACATCGACGCCCTGCGGGTCGTCGCCGACGGCGTCAACACCTTCGCCGGGCCGGACATGGGCGTGCTGATCATCACCCACTACCAGCGCATCCTGCACATGGTCAAACCGGACTCGGTACACGTCATGTTCGAGGGCCGGATCGTCAAGGAAGGCGGACCGGAGCTGGTCGGCGTGCTCGAGGAGAAGGGCTACGGCTGGATCGGCGAGGAGGTTGAGGCAGGCGCAAGCGCCTAGCCTCGGGAGCGATGGCGCCGACGACGACCGAGACCGCGTCGGCCTTCCCGATCGAGCGGGTCCGCGCCGCCTTCCCGGCGCTCGAGCGCGAGGTTCACGGCCGCCCGGTCGCCTACCTCGATAGCGGCGCCAGCGCCCAGCGGGTGCTGGCCTCGATCCAGGCGGTCGACCGCTACGAGCGCGCCCATCACTCCAACGTCCACCGCGGCTCGCACACGCTCTCGGCCGAGGCGACGGCGGCCTACGAGGGGGCGCGGGCGACCGTCGCCGATCACCTCGGCGCCGGCGACCGTCGCGAGGTGATCTTCGTCCGCAACGCAACCGAGGCGATCAACCTCGTCGCGCGCGCCTGGGGCGACGCCAACGTCGGTGCCGGTGATCGCGTCGTGCTGACCGAGATGGAGCACCACTCCAACATCGTCCCCTGGCAGCAGCTGGCCGAGCGGTCGGGGGCGGAGATCGACTGGGTTCCCGTCGGCGCGGACGGGCTGCTCGACATGGAGGCCTACGCGGCTCTGCTCGAGCGCGGCCCAAAGCTCGTCGCCGTCGCCCACGTCTCCAACGTGCTCGGCAGCGAGAACCCGATTGCCGAGATCGCCCGCCTCGCCCACGATGCCGGCGCGCTGGTGCTCGCCGACGGCGCCCAAGCGGCGCCGAAGCTGCCGCTCGAGATGGCCGAGCTCGGCGTCGACTTCTACGCCCTGACCGGGCACAAGCTCTACGCGCCGACGGGGATCGGGGCGCTCTGGGCGAAGCTCGACCTGCTGCGCGAGATGCCGCCCTTTCTCGGCGGCGGCTCGATGATCCGCAAGGTCACCACGGCGGGGACGACCTACGCCGACCCCCCAGCCCGCTTCGAGGCCGGCACCCCGGCGATCGCCCAGGCAGTCGGCATGGCTTCCGCCCTGCGCTGGCTCGACGGCCTCGGCATGGATGCCGCGCGCGACCACGAGCGCGAGATCGCCGACTACGCCCTTGAGCGCCTCGGCGAGGTGCCCGGCCTGACCGTCTTCGGCCCGCCCCGCGGCCGCGAGCGCCTCGGCCCCGTCTCCTTCGAGCTCGACGGCGTCCACGCCCACGACGTCTCCGAGATCCTCGACCGCCACGGCGTCGCCGTCCGCGCCGGCCACCACTGCGCCCAACCCCTGATGGAGCGCCTCGGCGTCGCCGCCACCGCCCGCGCCAGCTTCGGCGTCTACACCACCCGCGAGGAGATCGACCGCCTGATCGACGGCCTCACCGACGCGCGTAAGGTGTTCGGGGTCTGATGGACGAGCTCTACCGGGATCAGATCCTCGAGCACTACAAGCGGCCGCACAACTTCGGGCGGGTCGAGAGTCCCGATCTCGAGTTCGAGGACACGAACCCGTTCTGTGGGGACGAGCAGCATGTGACGATCCGGCTCGACGAGGAGGGCAAGGTGGCCGAGGTCGCCTTCGAGGGACAGGGCTGCGCGATCTCGACCGCGGCGACCTCGCTGCTGACCGACGAGCTGGTCGGCAAATCACGCGAGGAGCTGCTCCATCTGCCGAAGGAGTATGTCCTCGAGCTACTCGGGATCGAGATCTCGGCGACGCGGATGAAGTGCGCGATGCTCGGCCTCAAGGTGGTCAAGAGCGCCGGCCTCGGCCAGCCCGCCGAATGGGAGGACGAGGGCGAGGCCGGCGACCCGGAGGCCGAGCAGGCGCGCGAGGGAATCTGACGCGACCTGCATCGAGACCCTATTTGGGGTCCGATGCAGGTCAGATGCCGGTTCGGGCGCTGAGCCAGTTGAGGGCGTGGCGGAATGAGTATTCCTTGGCGGCGATGTCGTCGTGGGCGCCCCAGACGCGGGTCAGCGAAACGAGCGGATCGCGCTTCGCGAAGCCGATGTTCATCGCGCAGGGAACAATCGCGTCGGCGCAGCTCTGGAAGATCAGCAGCGGGCGCAGGCTCGGCCGGCGGGCCGAGGAGTAGCTGCGCAGGTCGGCGGCGGTGGCGTGCAGGTGACGCCAGGAGTGCGGGTCGCCGGCCAGAGCGGCGGTGTAGTGACGGGCGTAGGGGGAGGCCCAGGCGCGCAGCGCGGTCGGCGGCGACTTCGCCGCGGCGGCGCTGACGTAGCCGCGCGAGGCGAGCCAGGCGGCGATCGCGCCACCGGCCGAGTCGCCGTAGGCGAAGACTTCGCGGCCTTCGCGGCCCAACGCGAGCGCAAGCCGCTTGAGCTCGACGAAGGCGGCGGGCAGATCGTCGAGTGGGTAGCCCGGCTGCAGCGTCTCGAACTCGCCCTGCTCGGCGGCGATCTCGGCCGCGTAGCCCATGAATGCGGGGTCGCCGCGGAAGAAGCCGCCGCCGTGGATCAGCAGCAGCACCGGCCTCGGCGGCGCTTCGGCGCCCGCAGCCGGGACGCCCAACGCGGCCACACAGAGGAGCACCGCGACCACCACCCCAAGGACGCGACCTGCATCGGACCCCAAATGGGCGCTCGATGCAGGTCGGATGAAGGAATGACCCATGGGGACGCTCATATCGACAGCAGAACCGTGGAGTTGAGTGAAAGGTGCGGTCGCCGCTACGCAGCTTCGGCGGTCGCTTCCTCGCTCAGCGCGATCACGGCGAACATCGCCTCGTGCGAGTCGGTGAGGATCGCGAAGCGGCCGACCGGGATATCGGTCGGCTCGACCATCACGCCGCCGCCGAGTTGCTTGACGCGCTCGATCGTCGCGTCGGTGTCCCCGACCGCGAAGTAGACCAGCCAGGCGGCAGGCTGCTCGTCGGGCGCGCGGCCGGCGATGTCGACCATGCCGCCGATCGGGGCGCCGCCCAGCTGGATGGTGGTGTAGGTGCCCATCCCCCCCATCTGCACGTCTTCGAAGGTCCAGCCGAAGACGGCGCCGTAGAACTCCTTGGCGGCGGCGACGTCGCGGGTCGTGAGTTCGTTCCAGGCGAGCGCGCCGGGCTCGTTGACGAGGCCAGCGCCGGTGAACGTGCCGGCCTGCCAGGCGCCGAAGACAGCCCCGGTCGGGTCGGCGAAGATCGCCATGCGACCGAGGTCGAGCACGTCCATCGGCTCGGCGATCACAGCGCCGCCGGCGTCGCGCACGTGGGCGGCGGCGACATCGGCGTCGGCGACCGAGACGTAGGTGCTCCAGGCGGGCGGCTGGCCCTCCTGCATCAGCGGCATCACCCCGGCCACCGGCACGCCGCGCAGCATCGCCTGGCGGTAGCCGCCCGTCTGCTCGGCGTTCTCGGGCTCGGGGATGTCCCAGCCGAGGAGAGCGCCGTAGAACTCGACCGAGGCGTCGAGGTCGGGGGAGCCCAGGTCGACCCAGGACGGGGTGCCGGGCGCGTAGCTGGTTATCTCGCTCATCATCGCCTTCCTCTAAAATCCGACTGGATAGGTAGGATTAAGTCTCATCCCGCACTAATGCGGTGAGCGAAGCAGAGGCTACCCCGTCATGCCAGAGACCACTGGAACCAAGATCCCCGTATGCCCGCAAGCCGAGCTGCCGCCCGGCGCGATGCGCCTGGTCGAGCACGAGGGAATCAAGATCGGCGTCTTCAACTGCGACGGGACGCTCTACGCGATCGAGGATCGCTGCTCGCACGACGACGGGCCGCTCGCCGAGGGCGAGTTCGACACCACCAGTTGCACCGTCGAGTGCCCGCGCCACGGCTCGCTCTTCGACCTGACCACCGGCAGGCCGAAGACCCTCCCCGCCTATGCTCCGGTGCGGACGTTCGCGACGGCCGTCGTGGACGACACCATCGTTCTGGAGGTCTGATTTAGATGGCAACGCCCGAGGCAGTAGCGGAGAAAAAAGAGCTGGCGGGGATCAACGCCGACTACAAGGAGAAGTTCGGCTTCCACGATCCCGAGAGCGGCTACGCCTACAAGGCCCCGAAGGGGCTCTCGCGTGAGGTGGTCGAGTCGATCTCCGAGTACAAGAACGAGCCGCAGTGGATGCGCGACTTCCGGCTCAAGTCCCTCGAACACTTCGAAAGCCGCCCAACTCCGAACTGGGGTGGCAACCTCGGCCAGATCGACTTCGAAGACATCCACTACTTCGTCCGCGCCTCGGACAAGAACAGCCGCGACTGGAGCGAGGTCCCGGACGACATCAAAAACACCTTCGACCGGCTCGGCATCCCCGAGGCGGAGCGCAAATTCCTCTCCGGGGTCGGCGCCCAGTACGAGTCCGAGGTCGTCTACCACCAGGTCAACGAGAAGCTCGAGGCCCAGGGCGTCATCTTCACCGACATGGACACGGCGCTGCGCGAGCACGAGGATCTCGTGCGCCAGTACTGGGCGACGGTGATCCCCGCCAACGACAACAAACTGGCGGCGCTCAACTCGGCCGTCTGGTCGGGCGGCTCGTTCGTCTACGTGCCGGCCGGGGTCAAGGTCGAGATGCCGCTGCAGGCCTACTTCCGGATCAACACCGAGAACATGGGCCAGTTCGAGCGCACCCTGATCATCTGCGAGGAGGGCGCCGACGTGCACTACATCGAGGGCTGCACGGCGCCGGTCTACTCGACCGACTCTTTGCACTCCGCAGTGGTCGAGATCGTCGCCAAACCGAGCTCGCGGGTGCGTTACACGACCGTCCAGAACTGGTCGCAGAACGTCTACAACCTGGTCACCAAGCGAGCGATCGCCGAGGAGAAGGCGACGATGGAGTGGGTCGACTGCAACCTCGGCTCGAAACTGACGATGAAGTACCCGTCGATCTACCTGCTCGGCCCCGAAGCGCACGGCGAGATCCTCTCGATCGCCTTCGCCGGCGAGGGCCAGCACCAGGACGCCGGCGGCAAGATCATTCACGCGGCGCCGCGTACGTCGTCCTCGATCTTCTCCAAGTCGATCTCCAAGGACGGCGGGCGCAGCACCTACCGCGGCCTGCTCGAAGTCGCCGACGGGGCGAGCGAATCGCGCTCGAAGGTCGTCTGCGACGCGCTGCTGCTCGACGAGGACTCGCGCTCGGACACCTACCCGACGATCCGGATCGGCGAGAACGACGCCGATGTCGGCCACGAGGCGACGGTCTCCAAGATCGGCGACGAGCAGGTCTTCTACCTGCAGAGCCACGGGCTCGACGAGGAGGAGGCCTCGAAGATGATCGTCAACGGCTTCATCGAGCCGGTGACCAAAGAGTTGCCGATGGAGTACGCGGTCGAGCTCAATCGACTCATTGAGTTGCAGATGGAGGGCTCAATTGGCTGAGCTGGCCACGCTTCCACCCCTTCCGGACCAGAAGACGAAGGGGTGGGAATTCACCGACCTCTCGAACCTCGACCTCGACGCCTACGAGCCCCGTCCCGCCAGTCCCACGATCGGGGCCGCCGAGGGGGCCACGGTGCTGCCGCTGGCCGAGGCGCTCGATTCCCACCGCGAGCTGATCGAAGGGCGGCTCGGCGCACTGGCGCCGAGCGACGACCCCTTCGTCGCCCGCAACGAGGCCGGCTGGCGCGATGGCGTCTTCGTCCACGTCCCGGCCGGGGTCAAGGTCGATGAGCCGATCCGGGTCGAGGTCCCGCTTGACGAGGACGGCGCCGCGGTGGGCTGGCGCACCCTGGTCGTGCTCGAGGAGCGCGCCGAGGCCGAGGTCTGGGAGCACTGCGGATCGGCCGGCGACGAGACCGAGGCGCTACTCAACTCGGTGGTCGAGCTGCACGTCGGCCAGGCGGCGACCCTGCGCTACGTCTCGACCCAAGACATCTCCGAGCGGGCCTGGATCTTCTCCAGCCAGCGCGCCGAGGTCGAGCGCGACGGCCGGCTCGACTGGACCGCGCTCGGCTTCGGCTCAGCCAACGGCAAGGTGCGGATGGACACCCGGCTCGCCGGCCCGGGCTCGGAGGCGCGCGTCACCGGCGGCTACGCCGGCGGCCCCGGCCAACACCTCGATTTCGACACGACCCAGGTGCACTCGGCGCCGAACACCTTCTCCGACCTCGCCTTCCGCGGCGTGCTCGCGGCCGGCTCGACCGCGGTCTGGCGCGGGATGATCCGGGTCGACCCCGGCGCCCAGGGGACCGACGCCTTCCAGGAGAGCCGCAACCTGCTGCTCTCCCCCGACGCCCACGCCGACGCGATCCCCGGGCTCGAGATCGAAGCCGACGACGTGCGCTGCACCCACGCCGCCGCGATCGCCCAGATCGACGGCGACCAGCTCTTCTACCTGACCTCGCGCGGGCTCGACCCGGCGACCGCGAAGCAGGTGATCATCGAGGGCTTCCTCGAGTCGCTGGTCGAACGCCTGGCCGAGGGCCCGGTGCGCGAGGAGATCTCGGCGGCGCTGGAGCGTCGGCTCGGCGAGATCCTCTAGGCGCAGCGCCGGGCCCACACAGACATCGAGGCCGTCGGAGTGGCTGATGGTCCGACGACCTCGATGCTCGATTTACCTATGGGAGAGGGCGGCTCTCGATTCGCAATCTCAGTTCCAGTAGACCAGCCGCGCCGGGCCGAAGCATCGGTAGAAATCCGAGAAAAGGGCGGGGCTGCTCCGCACTCCCTGGTCACGAATTCGCCACCGAGAGCAGGTAGAGGCCGAAGCAGGTGAAGGCGACCATCACGGCCAGCATCCAGTACTGCGAGCGGGCCGCCTGCCGGTAGTCGCCCCAGTAGGCGACGGCGCGGTCGTGGGCCAGCGTCAGCCCGATCACATGGCCGATGACGAGGGCGCCGACCTGCACGTACCAGATCGCGTTGGCGCTGAGCAGTTGGAAGTCGATCCCCGCGGAGGCCGTGCCGAAGAGGTCGGTCGTGCCGGTGCCCAGCGGGTCGGAGAGCAGATAGGTGAACTGAGCCTGCTCTTGGAACACGAAGAGGCTGAAGTAGTGGGCGACCAGGTAGGCCATCGCGATCGGGATCAGCGTGTGGGCAAAGCCGTCGCGCAGCTTCCGGAACGACGGCGCCCCCGGCACCCCGGCCATGCCGCGGACGCCGATCAGGTAGACGGCGGCGACACCGGCGAAGCAGAGCGCGATGAAGATCGTGTCGGTCAGCCGCAGCGCCGCGGTGAGGCCGATGCCGGCGTCGACGAGGTGGTTGAAGGTGCTTTCCAGGGCGCCCTTGAACGCCCCCTCCTGGGCGCCGTCGAAGCTGGTCGTCGCGATCGAGGCGATCACGACGGCGGCCGAGCCGGGCACGGTCGCCCAGCGGGTCGCGGCGCTGAAGGCACGCCGCACGCCGAGCCTTCCGTCCTCGACCCCAAAGCAGCCGAGGCTGCCGAACATGCCGAAATAGACCGAGAAAATCTCCCCGGTACGGCACCACTGCTCGACCCCGAACAACGCCATCATCGCCAGCGTGTAGGTGCTGTAGAGGGCCGCGGCGACGGCGGCCGCATGCGGGTCGAGACCGACGGCGACGCCGCCGCTCGCCCCGTAGACGATCTCCAGCCAGACGACGGCGACCAGCCCGATCGCGGCGGGCCAGCGGCCGAGCCGCTCGGGATAGCGCAGGTGCGCCGGCGGCTGGCCCGCGAGCGCGCCGACCATCCCCCCCACCGCGCGCCCGACCGCGCGCCACGGGTTGAAGGGGCGGAAAACGTCACCGAGGAAGACGCTGAACAGGGGGAAGCCGAGCCAGGCGGTGACGTAGAGGAAGGTGAGGGCGAAGTTGCGGTCGGGCGCTTCGGTGCCACGCAGGCCGGCGTAGATCGCCAACCCGAGCAGGAAGACCCCGACCAGGCCGGAGGCGATCTGCGCCGGCGCCGAGAGCAGCGCTCGCGAGAGCCCCGCCCCGAGGGGACGCCAGCGGTCCTTCTCGAAGCGGGGCGTGCGCCAGCCGACCGAAAGCGCGAAGAAGGAGACGATCAGGACGATCGACGCCCCCCAGGCGAACAGCCACGCCGGGACCGGCAGGTCCTGGCGGGCGACCAGCGCGTGCGCGAACGGGATCCAGGTCACGGGTTGACGCGCAACTCCGCGATCTGTTCCTTGAGCCCCTCGAGCTCAACCTCGAAGATGCCTTCGATTTCGGCCGGGAAGGCGAAGCCGACCGAGCCGCCGGCGGGCACGTCCTTCATCAGGTCGTAGCCGTGGATGTGAACCTCGTCGGCGACATCGGAGTCGACCGTGAACTCGATCTGATCGCCGGCGTTGTATTCGAGCTCCCGCACGCCGCCGACCGGTTCGCCGTTCTTGACGACGATCGTCGGGGCGCTGGGCTTGGCGGCCTGCGTCTCTTCGGAGCTCGCCCCGCCACCGTCAGCCGCAGTGGTGTTGTCGCCGCCGCTCCCGCACGCGGCGAGGCCGCCGATCGCAAGCAGCGAAAACAGAACTGGAAGAACCCTCTTTGCATTGGACATAAAGCCATCTCCTCTCGATTGCGAGGTACGTGAACCGGTGTTGTGGAGAGACGGCTAAGCCGGCGGGGCTCGGCCGGAGAGGCCGCAGGCAAGCAGCAGGCCGCCGCTGGCAAAACCGCGAGCGGGCGGCCTCGGGCGACGCCAGTTGCGCGCCGCTGTGGCGCTCGCGCGGGCACGAGAGGCGATCCGCTCGGCCAACCGCAACGCGGCCTCACAGCCGGGATAGCGCCCGAGCAGCAGCGCTAAGAGCAGGGCGAGGAGCGGAATCGCGGCGATGAGGACCTCGACCATCGCCCGACACGCTAACGCACGACCTCAAGGCCGGATAAGTTGCCCGCCCCGATGCGACCCGAACGCGACAACATCGCCGCGCCCGACCTGCCCGAGGGGATCGAGTGGGTCGGCGAGGCGCCGAAGTCGATGCCGGTGGCGACGGCGGGCGGGCCGGTACTGGTCCACTTCATCGACTTCGCCCAGCTCAACAGCGTGCGCACGCTGCCCTACGTGCGCGAGTGGGCGCGGCGCTACGCCGAGCACGGCCTGACCACGATTGGCGTGCAGGCGCCGCGCTTCCCCTTCGGCGCCGATCGGGACACCGTCGCTACCGGGCTCGCGCGGCTCGGGGTCGAGTTCCCGGTCGCGATCGACGCCGATCGCCGCCTCTGGCACGCCTACGGCTGCGAAGGCTGGCCCAGCCTCTTCCTCTGGAAGCTCGGCGGCGCGCTCTCCTGGTTCCACTTCGGCGAGGGCGAGTACCGGGCCGGCGAGGAAGCGATCCAGGGCGAGCTGCGCGAGCAGGACGCCCTGCGCGCGCTGCCGGAACCAATGGATCCCCTACGCCCCACCGACGCCCCGGGCGCCAAAGTGATGCCCCCCACCCCCGAGTTCTTTCCGGAGGGTTCAACGAGCGGCGAGCGCCTCGAGGTTTCCTACGAGGCGGGCGGCGCCTACGCGACGATCGAAGGCAGGGGCGAACTGAGTGTCGAACTCGATGGCGCAGACGCCGACTCGATCACCGTCGACGGCCCGAGCCTCTACACCCTGGCAGAGCATCCCCGGCACGAGTCCCACACCCTTGCCCTCGAACCCCATCCCGATCTTCAAGTCCATTCCATCAGCTTCGCCGCCGGCGTCCCCTGAGACGCAACTCCCCGCGGGTGGCGCGGTGGCGGGGGTTCCCCATAGCGGAGGGCGCGCGGAGCGCGTCCGAGCACATGGGGAGGCCGCCGCGACAGGACCCGCGGGCCAGATGCGTCAGGCGGCGGCGACTTCGCGGATCTTCTTGGGCAGCATGAAGCGGACGTCCTCATGGACAGTGCGCAGCTCTGAGACGTCGTCGGCTCCGCGTTCGCGGAAGAGGGTGACGAGGCTCTCGACCAGCTCCTCGGGGGCGCTGGCGCCGGAGGTGATGCCGACCGTCTCGACCCGGTCGAGCCACTCCTCCCGGACCTGGGTGTGGTTGTCGATCAGATGCGAGGCGGCGCCGTGTTCGCGCGCGACCTCGACCAGGCGGTTGGAGTTGGAGGAGTTGGTCGAGCCGATGACGAGCACCAGGTCGCACTCGCGGGCGAGCTGCTTGACGGCGATCTGGCGGTTGGTCGTCGCGTAACAGATGTCATCGGTTTTGGAGCTGACTATCGCCGGGAACTTGGCCCGCAGGGCGGCGATGATCTCGGCCGTCTCGTCGACCGAGAGCGTCGTCTGGGTGATGAATGCGACCCGCTCGGGGTCGCTCACCTCGAGCTCGGCAACCTCCTCGGCGGTTTGCACGAGGACGATGCTGTCGGGCGCCTCGCCGGTCGTCCCTTCGACCTCCTCGTGGCCCTCGTGGCCGATCATCACGATCGTGTAGCCGTCGGCGGCGAAGCGGCGCGCCTCGACGTGGACCTTGGTAACCAGCGGGCAGGTGGCGTCGATCGTGCGCAGGTCGCGGGCGGCGGCGTTCTCGTGCACCGACGGAGCGACGCCGTGGGCGGAGAAGACGACCATCTTGCCCTCCGGCACTTCCGTCTCCTCCTCGACGAAGATCGCGCCGCGCTTGGAGAGCTCCTCGACCACGTGTTTGTTATGGACGATCTCCTTGCGCACGTAGACGGGGGCGCCGTAGTGCTCGAGCGCGCGCTCGACCGTCTGTACGGCGCGGTCGACGCCGGCGCAGTAGCCGCGCGGGGCGGCGAGCAGGACCCGCTTCGGCCCTGGGTTTTCGGTTGCGGACATACCCATCAGGGTACCGGGGGGCTAGCCTTGCAGAATGCAGACCGCCGGTGACCACCTGGAGCGCCTCAGTTCGACCGATGCCTCGTTCCTCAGCAACGAGACCGCGTCGAGCCACATGCACATCGGCGGCATCCTGATCTTCGAAGGGCCGCCGCCCCGCTACGTCGACTTGGTCGAGCACGTGCGCGGCAAGCTGGATCAGGTCCCGCGCTTCCGCCAGCGCCTCGTCGTGCCGCCGCTGGAGGCGGGACGGCCGCTCTGGGCCGACGACGTCAACTTCAACCTCAGCTACCACGTCCGCCACACGGCCCTGCCCGAGCCGGGCGGCGAGGCGCAGCTGCAACGGCTCGCCTCACGGGTCTTCTCGCAGCAGCTCGACCGCTCCAAGCCGCTCTGGGAGATGTGGCTCGTGCAGGGGCTCGAGCGCGACCGCTTCGCGCTGCTGACCAAGACCCATCACGCCGCCGTCGACGGGATCGCCGGGGTCGACATCGGGACCGTGCTCTTCGACCTCGAGCCGATCGCCGAGCCGGCCCCGGTCGAAGACCGCTGGCAGCCCCGGGCGATGCCGAGCACCACCGACCTGATCACCCGCGGCGCCGGCGAGCTCGCCGCGGCGCCGGTGCGGCTGGCCGAGCGCGCGGCCGGCGTCGTGCGCCACCCCGAGAGCGCCGCTCGCCGCGCGGTCGAGGCGCTGGAGGGCGTCGGCGAGGTTGCCGGGGCGTTTGCCGACCCGGCCCCCGACGTGCCGCTCAACCAGGAAATCGGGCCGCACCGGCGCTTCACCTGGGCGCGCTCGGAGCTGGCCGTGTTCAAGCAGATCAAGGACGCCCTGGGTGGGACGGTCAACGACGTCGTCCTCGCCGTCGTCACCGGTGCCCTGCGCAAGTGGCTGCACTCGCGCAGCATCCGCACCGAGGGGCTGGAGATGCGCGCCCTGGTCCCGGTCTCAATTCGCAGCGCCGACGAGCGGGGTGAGCTGGGCAACAAACTGGCGGCGATGCGCGGGCCCCTGCCGGTCTACGTCGAGGACCCGGTGCGACGGCTGCGCGTGGTCAGCGAGCAGATGGAGGGGCTGAAGCGCTCCAAGCAGGCGTTGGGCGCGGAAGTGATCTCGCGCTTCAACGACTTCGCCCCGCCGACGCTGCTGGCCCAGGCGGCGCGGATCAACTTCTCGACCCGGCTCTTCAACCTGATCGTCACCAACGTCCCCGGGCCGCAGATGCCGCTGTACGTGCTCGGGCGCGAGCTCGAAGAGGTCTTCCCGGTCGCCTTCCTGCCGCAGAACCATGCGCTCGCGGTTGCGATCATGAGCTACAACGGCCGCGTCTGCTTCGGCCTGCTCGCCGACTACGACTCGATGGAGGACGTCGAAACGATCGCCGACGGCATCGACGAGTCGCTGGACGAGCTGAAGCAGGCCGCCGCGGCCGCCGCCGCGGTCTAGAAGTGCTCGCGCTCATCGCTGTTTTCATCGCTGTCCCGATCCTCGAGCTGTACGTGATCGTCAAGGTCGGCGGCCTGATCGGGGTCCTGCCGACCCTGGTGCTGCTCTTCGCGATGTCGGTGCTCGGCGCGACCCTGCTGCGTCACCAGGGCCGCGGCGCCTGGCAGCGCTTCAACGCGGCGCTCGCCGCGCGACGCTTCCCCGGCCGCGAGGTCGCCGACGGGCTGATGATCACGGTCGGCGGCGTCCTCCTCCTCACTCCCGGCTTCATCACCGACGCGGTCGGCCTGCTGCTGCTTCTGCCCCCCACCCGCGCGCTCGCCCGCCGCCTGCTGCAGGCGTATGTCGCCAGGCGCTTCCTCGTCGTCGGCGTCGAGCGGCATGCGCGGCGGCCCCCGAGGCCACGACCCCGGCCCGGCAGGCCGCTCCTATGACTACGAGGGCACGGCCGAGGAGATCGACGCGGACGAGCCGCAGCTGCCGCGTTGCGTCGAAACAGGCGCGCGTCAGTCGAGCAGGCGCCCGGGCTTGACCTCGAGCGCCTTCGCCAGGCGCCGAACCGTCGATACCTGGGGATCGCGCTTGCCGGCCTCGATGCGGCTGACCTCGGTGGCGTGGACGCCGCTGCGGTGGGCGACCTGTTCCTGCGTCAGACCCAGCCGCTTGCGCGCCTCACGCAGGTTGGTCCCAAGCTCAGCCACGAGGAGATCGTCTGCTTTCCTGGCTAGATAGGCCATAGGAAATCTCACAAGTATTTGGCTACTCTTCCGCTTTCCCTTATGCTCGTCCATGACGGAAAGTAGGGAGGTCGGCACGGCCACCCACGCGATTCAGAACCCCAAGGAGCACGGCCTGATCTCCCCCAGAGACGACGAGATCGTCGAGCTGACCCCGGCCGCGATCCGCGCGGTGGCGCTGCTCGCCTAGAAGCCAAGCGCGAACTTGGCGTCCTCGGTCATCGTCACGCCCGGGCCGCTCGCGTAAGCTACGGACATGGCAACTGCTCAGGAGTTCGAGGTCGTCCTGCAGCCCGAGCAAGAGGGCGGCTTCAGCGTGTTCGTTCCGCAGCTTCCCGGTTGCGCCAGCCAAGGCGACACCAGGGAGGAAGCGCTAGCGATGGTCAAGGAGGCCATCGAGGGCTATCTGGAATCCCTAGAAGCCCACGGCGACCCGATTCCACAGGTTGAAATTGAGCGAATAACCGTCAGCGCGTGACGCCGCGACTGCCGGGCGTTTCGCCACAGAAGGCCGGACGGGCGCTTGAACGCGGCGGCTGGAAACTCGACCGAATCAAGGGCAGCCATCACATCTTCCGCCATCCGGACCGGACAGGCCGAGTCGTCGTCCCGATGCATCGCCGTGACCTGGCAAGGGGCACGCTGCACCAGATCATCAGTGGCTCCGGCCTCACGCGCGACGAATTTCTCCGTCTGTTGAAGTAGAGCGCCTCTTCACCTGGAGGGCAAGATCAACGAAATGGCTCTGGCTCAAAAACGTCTTCGCTGGCCAGCAGCCAGGCACTTCTTGACCGGGCAATCGAAATTGATCTAGGGTCGAGCCACCAGTCATTACCGAGGAGAAACCGTTGAAGGCTCTAGCCAGTGCTCTCGTCCTGCTCTGCCTTGCCGCAGCGCTTGTCGCCTGTGGAAGCAGCGACAGCACCGATACCGCCGCCAAAGAAGCCCAGGCAGCGAAGCTCGAAGAACTGCGGCTCGAAAAGGAAACCGCTGAACAGGAAGCCAAGCTGGCACAAGCTGAAGCCCAGAAGGAAGTCAGAGCAGCCAAGAAAGCGGCAGCCAAGAAGAAGGCCGCGTCAGGATCGGCTCCTGAACCTGAGCCCGCCCCGGAACCGGAAGAAGTGCCGGATGTCGTCGGTATGAGGCTTCCAGAAGCCGAATCGACGCTCTCGGCAGCCGGATACACGACTGATCCGGAAAACACCGATACGACTTTCGGCATCGTGGTCCCCTCTCACTACACGGTCTGCGAACAGAGCGAACCCCATGGCAGCGTCGTGAACCTCCTCGCACAGAAGTACGGATGCTGAGCGGGGTGAGGCGGCAATGAAGCGTGCTCAGAAGCCGAGTGCGAACTTGGCGTCCTCGGTCATCATCACGCGGGAGACGGGTCAAAACGTCCCTGCAAATCGGCCGCTTCTGATGTCCGTGGGGACAGCGGTGGGGATGACATGGCCACCTACTGGTCGATCAAGGGCCTGAGAACGGCCGCGAACTTCGGGACGCTTGCTCGCTCGAACGCGGCAAGCAGATCGTCGACCGGGCGGCCACCTCCCCAATTGTCGGCCTGTTCTTCGACTATCTGGCGGAAGGCCTCCGGTTGCTCTTCGCACTGCCGGACGAGAAACTCGTCGAGGTCGGGAACCTCGACGCCGTGCAGGCGCAGCGGGCCTTTCAGATAAGCGCGGTCGAAGGTGAAGAGGTAATCGGCGTTGCCGGCTATCGCCAGAGCGCAGACGTGAGCATCCTCGGGGTCGCGAGTCAGAGACCGCAGGTCAAGGTCCGGAGGGACTGTCGAGATATCGACGCGGCCCGCGGGGAAGGCCTGCGAGAGGTAGCCAACCCAGCGCGCCGCGACTTCCTCCGAGAGCCCCTTATTCTCGACCAGTGATCGCCTCGCCTCGGCCAGCAGCTCCTCGCTCCAGAGGAGATCGAACAGGCGCAGATCGTCCGCCGCCCGGCCCATCAGCTCGTGAAGGACGCGCGAGAAGATGATGTCGGCGTCGAAGACCGCGCGCGGCAGGTGGGTGGCTTGGCTCACTCGGGCGGGGCGCCCATTGCGTCGAGATCACGCGACCATTTCGCTGCGCGTTTTTGGGCTTCGGCGCGCTGCTGCTCAAAGGCCAAGATCGAGCGCAACGGAATCTTCCAGTGAGTTGAGTTCGGCATCTGCGCGCCCTCCAACTCCCCCGCCTCGATCAGTCGCCGCACATGCTGGCGGGAGAAGCCGAGCCGCTCGGCGGCCTCCTGGGGAGAGAGCATGGCGTTCTCCTCGGCAACCGTAATCGCGATCGGCTTGTCTGCGTCGAGCAGGCCCTCGATCGTCTCCTGGACCGTCGAGAGCTTCTGTTTAGCGTCGCCTTCACCGGGGTCTATGTGGATCGTCTTCATCGTCTGGCTGCTCCGAATCGAGCAACAAGGTAGCACAGACTGTCCTAACTGCACATCGAGACCAGAGTGGCCCGTTGCTGGTCCGCCCCTTATGGGGACGCCCGTTGGAGTTCTGCGGTCATGCTCCAGCTTCGGATCGAAGGTCAATACCATGAGGTGCATGGTCTACACGGCCAAACTCGCTCGCCTGGAAAAAGAACGACGCCAGCAGGCCGCAGAGCGTATGCGCGGCCTGTTCGCTGACCTGACACCGAACCGCAATCTCTCTGACGAGCTGGTCGCAGAGCGGCGCGCTGAAGCGCGAGCCGAAGACCGAGAGGCCGATGAGGAAGCGGGCCGAATCCGCTGATCAAGCCATGAAGAACCCGGACGACACCAAGAACACTCCCGGTACTGATGCCGCTTTCGACCTTCTAGGGCGGATCGCCGCCGATCCCGAGACGGACAAGCACTACCCGAATGAAACGGTGCTCATCCCGGCCGACGCTCCCGATGCCTCGAAGCTGATTGCCGGGGCAGTGGCCGCACACCGGCCCCTCGTGATCGTCTACCCCGAAGGTCGCGAGATCTTCGCTACGGCTCGCGGCGGTCCGCTTGCCTTCGTCGAGCGCCTGCTGACCCGCCACTGGGCACCCAAGCAGAACCAGCTCGCCATCCCGCTGCCCGCCGACTACCAACTCGAGCTCAGGGATGCCAGGCGCTCGTCTCTGCCTGACGCGAAACCTACTGCGACTTCTGGATGAGGCCAGATGAAATCAAGCACTTCTTGGTCAGCTACGACCTAGCCACCGACAAAACGAAGGTCGAGTCATTCGGCACCGACTACGACGCCGCCCAGGCCGCCTACGCCGCAGCGGAGCAGGCAAACGCCAGCGACGAAAAGCTCGACATCGTGCTCCTGAGCGCCGACTCGCTGAAGACGATCAAACAGACTCATTCGAGCTACTTCAACGGCGGCAGTCGACACCTTGAGGAGCTTCTTCCCGACCATGACCCGCCAAGACGCTGAACCGATTGCATCCATTTCGTGGATCTTGGAGCTTCCAAGGGATCTGGGTCTGCGAAGGGACACCTCCGCCGCGGTGATGCTGCGATCAGGAACGCCTCCGAGGTGGGAGAAATTCGTGGATGAGCTCCCGGGTCGCGCAGACTGGGAACGGCATGGCATGCCCCTGAGGCGGATTCGGTTTAGGCGGGCGAGGGTCAGAGTTGGAATGCCGACCGAGGCAACGGATCGTGCCTTTGGTGAGCTACGGCAATTGAGGGGCTTCGCGAAGACCCGATACGCGCTGGGGCTGCGGCGCTTGTCTCGGCGGGGGGTCAAGGAATGGAAAACGGTCTGCGAGATGACGCAGTGGTATGTAGGCGAGGAGATCCCGGACCCGCCGGGCGCGGACCCCAGCGGCTTCGAAGCGAAGCTGCGCGGTGGGTTCGATGAACTCCTTGGGGACCTGGATCTGTGGCTTCGGGCATACGGAATGATCGCGGGAGAGTTCGAGATCGGATCGGTTGCCTTGCACGACCTGCCTGCAGCAATCCCATGGCTGATCGAGGTAAGAGTCCCGGGCAGGCAACTTGCTCTTGACACCGGCCTACTGCCTTTGCACGCACGAACCCCCGACATCGTCGGAGCATTCGGAAATCAAGAGGCTGCCAACGAGGCCTCCGTGATCATGGGTACCTCCGAGCGCTTTCCCACCTTCCCAGCGCTCAGCACCCTCTTTGGGGCGCAACTTGAAGCTCGGGCCGGTCGAAGCCGACAAGCGGTGATCGACGCTGGCACCGCAGTCGAGATGATGGTCTTCTGGTTGCTCGGGGAGATAAAGGGGCGTCGAGGTGAGAGCAAATCCGAAATCGAGAGACTGAACGAGTGTCGCTGGAAGGACATCTTCAACCGCGACCTGCCGGAAGCCCTCGGCGTTTCAGTCGGCGCTACTGGCACGGCCCATTCGGGCTGGTGGCGCGATGCCTATGGGCTGCGCGTACGTGCTGTCCACAAAGCCTATCGACCCTCACAAGCAGAGGCACTGCGCGCGGTGTCGGCCACCTGGGACCTTTTCGATTGGTTCGGGGAGCGGCTACGGTCCACTCCCAGGCTGAAGGACCTGGCGGAGAAAGTTCCGGTCAAACGGAAATAGGCTTGGCTGCAGAAGCGCCCCAGAAGGACGCCGTGGGGACGTGCGGGTGTGCCTCTAAGGGCGAACCGACCGGTCGGTTTGGCTAGCGTGCGTCTCAATGATCGCCGCGCTTGAGCGAGTCGGGACGAGGATGTGGACATTCCATTTCCGCATACCTTGCCTGGTTTGGTGGTTGATGGGGTTAGCATTGGCAGCATTGGCCCTTTTTGCGCCGAAGTTCGAAGTTTCGATGGCTGCGGCGGTCCTGGCGCTTGTTGCACTCGCCGGGGGAATTCGCTGGACTGCGGCAAAGCGTCGTTGTCGACATTCGTTGCTCGTGACGCTCTTCTATGAGGGCCCCAACGCGAAGGGTCGGGCCGAGGAGGCACAGCGAATCGTGGTCGACACTCTTCGCTCGCATCTACCGACGGAACTCCGAGACCTCGTGCAGCCGTTAGCGCTGGAGATCGGATCCGACCAGCAAGCGCTCGCCGAGCGGACCCGAAAGCGACTTCAGGGCACGTTCGTCCTGCACGGGCGGATCGCCTCGCGTCCCGAAGGGAACTGGTCAATCTACCCGCGGCTCCTCGAGCCCGCGTTCGACGCGACGACACACATTGACTGGTTCACGCACGACCAGACGCCGGCGAATCCCCGCTTCGGGCCATTCGTGAGCAGCCTTACGCCGCAGGTCGGTGTGCACGATGAGGAGTTCCCGCTGGAGTTCTGTCGCGACCTTGAGGCTCTGCTGCGCGGCATCCTGGGGCGCGCGGCGGTCGCCTTCGGAGCTTACAAAGAGGCGGTGAAGCCGCTCGAGGAGGCGCTCAAGATCGCTGGCGAAAGCACGAATGTGCAAATCGACGCGCTGCGCCTGGCTCTTGCTCGTGCGATGGCGGGCCAGGGCGAAATCGACGAGGCAATCAACTATCTGCGCGCTCGCGTAAAAGACAAGAGCCCCTCGCCCGAGCTCTTGCGTGGTTTTGCGCACCTGCTCCTTGATCGCGCGAACGGGGTGGCGGCAGTCGGTGGTGAACCTGACCTGGCCGATCGTGATGAGCAGATCGCAGCGCTGCGACTGGCGCGAGAGCAGGTCGCGGATCCGCTCCGCGACCAGAGCACGTACAACCTGTTCGCCGCCCTTGATTTCGGGGGGCTGATGAGGAGGAGCATCGCGAGGCCGACGAACTCCTGGAAGAACTCCTGCGCTCTCGGACGCGATACGGAAAGCAGTGGTACGTCCGTCGGGCGGTTGCGCTCCGGTCTTGGCACCGGGTCGAGGAAGCTTGGGCGGAGCAGGACGATGAGACTGCAAAGGCCGCAGGCAAAGACGCGGCCCAGTGGTACTCACGAACAATCTGGGCGAGGCCGCGGCTACAGCTGAAGCGCGTTGGGCAACCCCCATGGCGGTGGTTGCATTGGATCCCCCCTCTCGCCGATCCTCTACGCAAACGCTGTAGACGCCCATCGGGTAGCCGGCAACCAACTACGGGCGCGATCATTGGAGTGGCGCTTCCAGCGAATCCGCAAGAAATTCTGGAAGCGAGCGTGGAAAGCAA
The DNA here is from genome assembly GCA_963789505.1 of uncultured Solirubrobacterales bacterium. Classification (GTDB taxonomy): domain Bacteria; phylum Actinomycetota; class Thermoleophilia; order Solirubrobacterales; family 70-9; genus VRUE01. The sequence continues at coordinate 110,430 of CAWBLE010000007.1, read as the reverse complement.
CTAGGGCGGAAAACTGGGCGAGGGCGATGGCCTTTTACGACTGGATCGCGATCATCGGGCGAAAAGACGAGCGTGAGATGTTCGCTACCACGTACGCAGCTGTCTGCCGCTGGAAGTACGGACAGCAGGATGAAGCCGAGCACGACTGGGCAGCTGCACTAGCGCAATACGGCCCCATGGCACTGCTGGCGCGGGCAAACCTCGTCTGGTTTTTCGAGCGCTGGGGGATTGACGCGGCGGTGCCGGGCGACGAGCCGACAAGCCAGGAGGAGGTAACCGCGATGGTCGACACTATGCTCGAAAACGGGTCCGGTATTGAGCGCAGACGACCCTGAAATGGAACCGCTTGACCCCGAAGAGTTCGACCCCGGGCTGATTGATCCCGGTCCCGGCGCCGAACCGATCCTCACCTTAACCTTCCTACTCGAACTTCCTTTCGCCCTTCGGATCGCTGAGGCACGCTTTTTGGTCAGCGATGGAGGCGGTGGCTGGCCGGGTTGGAATGGCCATGCGGTCGGATACATCGCTGACATGGCCCCGATCCCTGACGGACTGGCTCCCGTCTACCGAATCGACCTGCGCCAAGTACGAGTTAAGCGCGCCCCCGAGCTACTCGCCGCAGAGCTCGCCTTCCCCAACTGGGAGGGCTTCGAGCAGGAGACACCGCCCCGCCCTTCCCTTCAAGGGAGCGGTGAGATCCCGCGCAGCAGTGCCCAGGTCACCGTCTTCACCCCGGAAGCAGAATTGCCGTTCCCCGGCGGCGGGGAACTCGGGACGAGTGACGTCGTTGAATGGGCTTCCCGATGCTTCGATGACGCCCTGGAATTCCTGAATCAGTACCTGGTTGTCCTGGCTGCCCTCAACGACGAGTGGCACATTTCCTCCATCTCGCGCATTGATCTGCCTCGCACCGCTCCCTGGCGTTTAAATGTCTACCCGGCCAATGAGGACCGCGAGCCGCTCTACGGCACCCTCGACGTCCACTCGACGATTCGCGATGACCTGCCTGACGAGCGCCCCGACGAGGAAGTCGCCGCCGCACTTGAGCTGATCCACCGCTACCGCCGCGGCGAGGTGCCCCTTTTCGACTTCATCGAGCTTTACCAGGCCGCTGAGCACCATCTCGGCTCCGGGCGAAACGCACAGTCGGTGATCTTCGCGGCAACCGCAATGGAGGTGCTCGTCAACACCGTTTTTCGAGTGCTATGGCAGCTGCTCGAACTCGAGCCCGACCGACTTGAACGCGCCCTCGGCGCCCCCTTCAGGAACCAACTCGTCGAGCACCTCCCCCGTCTCCTCGTCATCGATGAGATCGACCCGGACGATGCGGAGAGCGAGCCGGGCCGCTGGTTTCGCAACTGCTACGACCTCCGCAACCGCGTCGTCCACGGTGGCCACAAGCCGACCTCACCCGAGGCGATGGACGCCAAGCTCTCGACCCGAGCGTTTGCCGCCTGGATTGGTGCCCAACTCAAACCCGACGAGCGCAGCGACTGGGTCGCACAGATGTTGCAGGCGCCGCCCCGGCGCTGATGGATCGGTGCAGGGGCCGAGTCCCAAGTCTGAGCGGCTACAGTTCTCGCCGTGGCTCGCTTATCACGTCGGGCGCTTTGGCTGTTCCTCAGCTACGTCGCAGCGCTCGCCGCAGTTGGCTTTGCCGGATTCCTCGCCGGGGCCCTTGGAATATGGGCGGCGCTGCTGTGGGGGGCGGTTCTCCTTGGCGCCGCGTTCGTCTGGATGCGGCAACGAATCGCCTCGCGCGCACCGTGATCCTGGTCGATATTGGGAGCAATCACGAAGTCATGGAGGAGCTAAAGCGCAACAATTTCACCGCGGCGCTCACTGCCACCTGAACGCACGAAGGAGAGCGACCAGCTCGCTTACCGCAGGGTCGGCGTCGTCAACTTCGTTGGCGTTGTACGCACGCTCGAACTCAGCAACTGCCAGTTGACCCAGCCGTGCGGGCCCCGAAGAACCTCGATCTCTTTGGGAGTTCTCTTTTCGCCGCTCTCAAGAGTCATGGCGGTCATGATGCCGAACTCAGTTCCCCGGTCTGAGGTCGGATCCATGGGGACAGCCGTGGGGACGGGATGGGGACAGAACTGACCCCGATTGACCCCCTCTGACCCCGCAATCCCTGCCTAGAAGCCAAGCGCGAACTTGGCGTCCTCGGTCATCATCTCCGGGGACCAGGGGGGGTCGAAGATCATCTTCGGGTGGACGGCGCTGACGCCGGGGAGGTCGCCGACGAACTCCTTCATCTGTTCGGAGACCTGGGGGCCGATCGGGCAGGCGGGGGTCGTCAGGGTGAAGGTCACGTAGACGTCCTCTTTCTCGATCTCGACGTTGTAGACGAGACCGAGGGAGACGAAGTCCAGCCCCAGCTCGGGATCGATCACCTCCTCGAGGGCCTCGATCACGTCGTCTTCGGTCACCACTTCAGTCTGGTTCTCAGGCATGCGCCCAATGGTAGCCGGGCCTACCGCTCGGACCCGCGTCCCTGTCGCTCGACCTCGGTGAGAGCGGCGATGTCAGGCGGCAGCGGCTCGGGGGGCTTGCCTTCGCCGAGCGGCTGCAGCTCCAGCTGCCACCAGCCGACGTCACGCCAGGCGCCGTCCTTCCAGCCGATCCGGCGGTAGACGCCGACGGGGACGAAGCCGGCGCCCTCGTGCAGGGCGACGCTGGCCTCGTTGGGCAGGGTGATGCCGGCGCAGGCGACCTGGAAGCGCTGCCCGCGCAGGCGCTCGGCCAGCTCGGCGTAGAGGGCGCGGCCGACGCCGCGTCGCCGCCGTCCCTCCCCCACGTACACGGAAACCTCGACCGACCAGCGGTAGGCCGGTCGATAGCGGTGCGGGCAGGCGTAGGCGAAACCGGCTACCTCGCCGTCGAGCTCGGCGACCAGCCAGGGGTAGGTCGCGGCAAGCTCCTCGATGCGGCTGGCGAAGGCGGCGGGCTCGGGGGCCGCCTCCTCGAAGGAGGTCGCCCCGGCCTCGACGAACGGGGCGTAGATCGCGACGCAGGCGGGAGCGTCACGGTCGGGGTCGGCGCTGCGGATCGTCACGGGCATCGGGTCACGCCAGAACAATAGGCTGCGCCAGATGAGCAAGAACGGCGGACAGGTGCTGCGGCGGTCGATCGGCGTCGTCTTCTCCGACGGGGGCCTGCTGGCGCTCAGCGCGGTGCGGGCGGCGGGCGCGAGCGAGCACGGCGAGGAGCAGGTCGCGGCGGTGCTCTGCGGCCCCGACGGGGCGCCGGTCGAGGTCTCCGAGACCTTGCTCTCGACCGAGTACGGCGCCGACGGCGTGCAGCGGCGGGCGACCCTGGAGCTGTGGATGGACGGCGAGGAGGGGCAGCCGCTGCGCGGCGCCGGAACGCTGATCAGCGCCGCCAAGGTCCGCCGGCCCGGCCTCGAGTCCGACATCGCCTTCTTCAGGTGGTCGGTCGAGGGACGCGAGGGGCTCGGCCACTACGAGCTGGTGCGCGAGGATGGCTGAGCCCGGCGAGGGGATCGTCGCGGTGATCTCCGACTTTGGCGGGGTGCTGACGACGCCGCTGATCGAGTCCTTCATGGCCTTCCAGGACCAGACCGGGATCACCGCCGAGATGCTCGGCAAGGGGATGCAGGCGGCCACCGAGGCCAACGGCGACAACCCGCTGTATGAAATGGAGCGGGGCGAGATCACCGAGGTCGCCTTCCTCGAGCTGCTCACCGACAGCCTCGAGCCGCTGCTCGGGCACCGACCCGAGATGCACCGCTTCAAAGAGATCTACTTCGAGGCGCTGCAGCCGAACCCGCCGATGATCGACCTGATGCGCGAGCTCAAGGGCGCCGGCTACCGGATGGCGATGCTGACCAACAACGTCCAGGAGTGGGAGCCGCTGTGGCGCGCGATGCTGCCGGTCGATGAGATCTTCGAGACGGTCGTCGACTCCGGCTTCGTCGGCTGCCGCAAGCCCGAATCGAAGATCTACGCGATCACCCTCGACCGCATCTCCCTCCCCGCCGAGTCGTGCCTCTTCGTCGACGACGTCAAGGTCAACTGCGAAGGCGCCGAAAAGGCCGGCATGGCCGCCGTCCACTTCGAGGACAACGAGCAGGCGATCGCGGACGTGCGCGGCGCACTGGGCCTGTGATGCGCCGGTTCGGGGTCACGATCGGGTGCTCTCTCGTGCTGCTGGCGGGATGCGGCGAAAGCACGATCAAGACGGACGCAACGGAGCAGACCGTCACCCGCTTCGTCGCCAAGCAGACCGGCTATCGCCCGACCGACGTACGCTGCCCATCCGGGGAATCAGCCGAGGTCGGCGTCAAGTTTCAATGCCACTTCACCGGACCCGATGGCCCCTACACAGCCTACCTGCGGGTGCTGAGCGTCGACGGCGAGAAGGCCGTCTTCCGCATCGCGACGCGACCCGCGGGTTAATCCGCGCTCTTCAACGACGCGTCTTTAAGACGCTACTGTCTAACAGACAAATAGTCTCTGAATGTCGTAAGCTGCATGGGCGGAGGGCAGAGGCTGCGGGGTCGCAGCGTGCGCCTGACAAGCGTGTGGCCGGTCTAATCAGCCGGCAGGGGTTCGAGTCCCCCGCCCTCCGTCCCGAATCGACTTGTCGGAGCGGTGTCTGGTTGATTGCGTTGCTTCTTGGTAACCTCAAGGAGCTTGTCAGGCGTTTGTGGGTGATTCCCACCTCTGCAACCAGGCCCGCTCCGGCGGGTCTTTGTTTTGCTTGATCAGTGTCAGAGCCAGACACAGTCCCAGGCGGCGGAAGCTCCGCGTTTCAGCAGCCCATGGCGTCGCGCAGGATTCGACACGCCTGGGCCATGCGCAGGCCTGAGAGTGACGTGACCTGACGACGAAATGCCGCCCGGGGGACCGTGTGGACGTTGTCGAAGTTGACCACGCAATCGGTCGGAACCCCATCGTCGGACGCCGTGAGAGCCAGCTCGGAGACCAGCTCGCGCCGCGTTCTCGTCAGGGCCGCGACGACGACGGATTGAATGCGATCGGCGACCGGATCCCGAGTGAGAACCAACACCGGTCGATCGCCGCCCGGCGTGGCGGCAAACCAGACCTCACCCCGTCGCATCAGCCCAATCCGCCCAGTCCTCAGCCGGGCCCCAGTCCGCAATCTGCGCCAGCGATTGTTCGGCATCGGTGAGCGGAACCCGCTCCCAGGTCAAGGCGTCGACCTCGCTGCGAAGTTTGACCAGGTGTCGATGGAGCGCGTCTCGCAGGAGCTCCGAGCGATCAACCTCCAGTTCATCCGCCCAGCGCTGCACTTCGGCGGCATCCTCGGCCGCAACACGAAAGCTAAGCATCGTCATACAGATAGGCTACCACGTATGACAGACATTACCCGCCTTCGGACAGGCGTCCTCGCTCGCTCGCTGGCTGGCTAGTTGTCGCTGCCGGCGCGGTCCCAGATGTAGAGCTCTACGGCCTCTACCGCGAGCTCCATCAGGCGGGGCTGGGAGAGCAGGCCGAGGACCAGCTCGAGCGCGTCGTCTTCGGTGACGCCGGCGTCGACCGCCTCCTCGCCGCGGAAGCCGGCGGCGAGCTTGAGCGCCTCACGGCGGTTCTCGCCGAGCGAGCCGAAGGCGCCCATGAGGAAGTCGCGGTTGGGGACCGGCTGGCCGATCTCCAGCGAGCCGTGCCAGGCGGCGAGCATCGAGAGGTCGTGCTCGTCGAGCTCGGAGAGCGCTTTCGCGTAGTGGACCTCGAGCTCTTCGTCGGGGATCTCGTCGACCCAGGAGCGAACGGCCTCGCCGAGCAGCTGGCGACGCGCCTCGCGTCCGATCGAGTCGGAGATGGCGCGGATCGCGTCGGCTGGGTCTACGAAGCAAAGGGACATCTGCTGCGCCCAATCTAGAGAGGGCGGAAGACGGCAAAGCCGGGGCCGGAAATGCGCCATTTGCGGCTTCCCGGCGGGGCTTGCGCGGGGCCGGCGGGCACGCCCGGAGGCCGACCTATGCTGGGTCGCTTCCGCCGATGTCGCTGAAGCTGATCCAAGGTCCCCCCAACTCCGGCCGCGCCGAGCGGATCCAGAGCCTGTTCCGCGAGGCGCTCGACCGCGACCCGGTGCTCGTCCTGCCGACCCTCGACGACGTCTTCCGCTTCGAGCGCCTGCTCTGCCGCTCCGGCGCCACCCTCGGCGGCTCGGTGATGACCTTCGGCGAACTCTTCCGCGAGGTCGCCCGCCGCACCGGCGCGCCCCAGGCCGAGGAGCTGACGCCGGCCCAGCGCCTCGCCGCCGTCGCGACCGGGATCGGCGAGCGGCGCGACTCGCTGGGGCCGCTGCGGCGCTCCGCCGCCCGGGCCGGTTTCGCGATCCCCTTCGAGCGCCTGCTCGGCGAGCTGCAGAGCGCCGGGCTCGAGCCGGGCGCGCTGGGCTCGGGCGCGCGGACGCTCGAGTCCTCCGCCTACCTGGGCGACCTGACCGCGCTGTTCGCCGCCTACGCCGAAATCAGGGACAGGGTCGGGCTGTCCGACGTGCACGCGGCCGCTCGCGGCGCGATCGAGTCGCTGCTCGCGACGCCCGACGACTGGCGCGAGCGGCCGGTGTTCCTCTACGAGCCGGGCAACCTCAACCCGAACCAGCGGCGGCTGCTCGGCGGGCTCGCCGCGACGACCGAGGTCACCGTCGCGCTGCCAGAAGAGCAGGGCGACGCGGCGCTCGCCGCGCGCTCCGCGCTGCTCGCCGGAGAGCACGAGGTCGCGATCGAGGTCGAAACCCTGGCCGGCCCCGAGCCTGGCGAGGCGACCGGGATCGACCCGCTGCTCGTCCACCTCCAGCGCGAGCTCGGCCGGCCCGAGCCGAGGCGGCGCCCGCCGGGCGGGGCGCTGACGCTGCTGCGCTCGGCCGGGGCGCGCGGCGAGGCCGAGGCGATCGGGGCCGAGCTGGCGCAGCTGCTCGCCGCCGGCGCCGACCCGACCGCGATCGCGGTCGCCGTGCGCGACCCGGTGCGGCGCGGGCCGCTGCTCGCCGAGGTGCTCGGGAGCTACGGAATCGCCGTCGCGCTCGAGGCCGAGGTGCCGGTCGCGGGCAGCTCCGTCGGCGGGGCGCTGATCGCCCTGCTCGAGGCCGAGTTCGGCGCCGGCCGCGCGACCGACCTGCTGCGCTTCCTGCGCGGCCCGTCCGGCCAACCGCCGGCGCGGGTCGACTGGTTCGAGCGCGCTGTCCGCCGCCGCCGCGCGCAGAGCGCCGCCGCCGCGATCGAGCTCTGGGGGGAGCTGCACGAGCGCCTGCCCGGCGATCTCGAGCGGGTTCGCGAGGCGGCGGCCGAGGGGCCTGCCCAGCTGGCAGCGACGGTGGGGCGACTCGCCACGACGATGGCCTCGCGGCCGCTGCGCGACGGCGAGGACGGCCCGCCGCCGGGGCGCGACGGGCTCGAGCTGCGCGCGGCGGCGGCGATCTCGACCGCGCTCGGCGATCTCGCCGAGCTACCGGCCCTGGCGCCGCCGCCCGCGGACCTGGCGGCGACCCTGCGCACGCTGCGCTTCCCCGCCTGGAGCGGCCCGATCGAGGGTCGCGTGCGGATCGCCAGCCCCTACCGCCTGCGCGCCTCGCGCTTCGAGTACGCCTTCGTCGCCTCGCTCCAGGACGGCGAGTTCCCGCGCCGCGACGGCGCCGAGGACCCCTTCCTCTCCGAGGCGCAACGGGTCGGCCTCGGGCTCGACCCGCGCCGCGACCCAGAGGCCGAGGAGCGCTACCTCTTCCACTCCTGCCTCGCCCTGCCCCGCCGGCGGCTCTTCCTCTCCTACCGCGACAGCGACGAAAACGGGGTGGCCGAACCGCGCTCGCCCTTCCTCGATGAGGTCCGCCGGCTGCTCGACCCACCGCCCGGCGAGGAGGGCGGAGACAGGGTCGAGGAGGAGCTGACGGTCGCCCGCGACCTGACCAGGGTGCTGCTGCCGCGGCAGCTGGCGCCAACCGAGGCTGAGCGGACGCGGGCGCGGGCCGCCGAGGCGGCTGCCCGAGCCCCGGGGCCGCTCGCCAACCCGGCCGTGCTCGACGCGCTCGCAGCCGTCCCGGCCTACGGCGGCACGACCCTGGAGGGCTTCGACGTCTGCTCCTACCGCTGGTTCGTCTCGCACGAGCTCGACCCCCAGCCGCTCGACCCCGTGCCCGACCCGCTGCTCCAGGGCGGCCTGATGCACGCCGTGCTCGAGCGGCTCTTCGCTGAGCGGCCGGGCGGCGACCCCCTCCCCCGCCCCGCCTCGCTCGGCGCCTGGATCGCGCGGGGGCGGGAGCTCGTCGCCGCGCTGGCGGTCGAGCGCGAGCTCGGCGTACACCCGGCTGAGCGGGCGATCACGCGGCGGGTCGAGGGGCTGCTGGCGCGCTTCCTCACCGACGAGGCGAGCCGCGACACCGGCGGCTTCGAGCCCTGGCTGCTCGAGGCGCGCTTCGGCGCGGGCGAGGAGGCCGAGCGGCCGGCGCTCGAGATCGACGACTGGGGGCTGCACGGGGCGATCGACCGGGTCGACCGCGACCCCGGCGGCCGCGCGCTCGTGCTCGACTACAAGCTCTCCCGCGTCGTCACCCCACGCGAGAAGTTCGAGGAGCAGGCGAAGCTGCAGCTACAGCTGTACCTGATCGCCGTCGCCGAGCACTGGGGCGTGGACGCGGCCGGCGGCCTCTACCACCCGCTGCGCGGAACCTCGTCGCGGCGCCCGCGCGGCGCCGTGCGCGAGGACGCCGCGACGCCGCTCGCCTCCTACCGGCTCTACGACCGCGACGTGGTCGACCGCGAGGGCTTTGAGCAGATGCTGGCCGAAGCGCGCCGGCGCGCGGGCGCGATCGTCGCCCGCATGCGCAGCGGCGAGATCCGCCGCGACCCCGGGCCGCGCCACGGCCTGCGCGGCCATGACGTCTGCCCCGCCTTCTGCGAGTTCGCGCCGATCTGCCGCCGCGACCGGGCGCCGGCCGAAGACGACGACCGCTGGGAGGAGCGATGAACGGGCGCGCTCCAACCCCCGAGCAGGAGCGGGCGATCGAGGCGAGCGGGCGCGATGTCCTGGTCGAGGCAGGAGCCGGGACGGGCAAGACCGGGGTCATGGTCGACCGCTACTGCCGCCTCGTCTGCGACCTCGGCGTCCCCCCCGACGCGGTGCTCGCCTTCACCTTCACCGACAAGGCGGCGACCGAGCTGCGCCAGCGCATCCGCGCCGCCCTGGAACTGCGCGCCGCGGCCGGCTCGGCGCGCGCGGCCGCGCTGCTGGCGAGCATCGGCGGCGCTTGGGTGACGACGATCCACGGATTCTGCAACCGCCTGCTCGCCGGCCACCCGGTCGCCGCCGGGATCGACCCCCGCTTCCGCGTGCTCGACGGGCCCGAGGCGGAACGGGTGGCCGCCGAGGCCTTTGACGATGCCCTGGGCGAGTTCCTCACCGAGGACGGCGCGGCGCGCGAGCGCACCCTCGCCGCCTTTGAGATCAACGGCCTACACGCGATCGTCAGCGCGGTCCACGCCGAGCTGCGCAGCCGCGGGGTCGCCGCGCCGCGCCTACCCGAACCGCCGGCGCCGGACCTCGGCGCCGCCGTGCGCTACCTCGCCACCGTGGCGGCAGAGGCGCTGGAGGAGCTGAAGCCGGCGGATCCCAACCGCGAGCTGCTCGAGCGGGCGCTGGCGCTCGCCGGCGGAGGCGGGCCACCCGACCTCGACGAGCTCACCGCCCTGCAGACCGACAGCAGGGCGAAATCGATAGCGGCCTACAAGGAGGCGATCGACGCCGCGGTCGCCCGTGCGGCCGAGGCCGGCGAGGGTGGCGAGGCCTACGCGCACATCGCCGCCCTGGTCGAGCTCTTCGCCCGCAACTACGAGGCGGCCAAGGAGCGCCGCGGCGGGCTCGACTTCGAGGACCTGCAGCTGCGCGCCGTGCGCCTGCTGGAACACGAGGAGATCGGCAACGCCTACCGGACGCGATTCAAACACCTGCTGGTCGACGAGTTCCAGGACACCAACCGGCTGCAGCTGCGGCTGATCGAGGCGCTGCGCGGGCCGCGGGCCGAGCTGATGGTCGTCGGCGACGAGCTGCAATCGATCTACGGCTTCCGCCACGCCGACCTCGACGTCTTCCGCGAGCGCCGCCGCGCGGTCGAAGCGAGCGCAGGGGCGGAGGCGATCGAGCTGAGCGGTAACTTCCGCTCGCGCCCGGAGCTGGTCGGCGCGGTCAACGCGCTCGGCGAGAAGCTGCTCGGCGAGGCCTTCCACCCGCTGCGCGTCGGCGCCGCTCCCGACCCCGCCGGGCCAACCGGCGAGGGGCCGGCGGTCGAGCTGCTGCTCACCGCCCGCGACGGCTGGGACGGCGAGGGGATCGACCTGGCGCGGGCGACCGACGCCGACACGCCGCCCGCCCAGCTCGCCGAGGCGCGTTTCCTCGCGCTGCGCCTGCGCGAGCTGGCCGAGGCCGGGGTCGAGCGCGGCGAGATGGTCGTCCTGCTGCGCGCATTCACCCATCTCGACGCCTACGAGGACTCGCTCGAACGCGCCGGCCTGCGCCCGTACACGATCGGCGGCCGCGGCTACTGGTCCCAGCAGCAGGTCGCCGACGTCTGCTCCCTGCTGGCGACGATCGCCAACCCACTCGACGACCAGGCGCTCTTCGGCGCTCTCGCCTCGCCCGCCTGCGCGGCCGCGCCGGACACGCTCTGGCTGCTGCGCGCCGCGGCGGGCCGCAGGCGGCATGTGTGGCCGGCGCTGGAGCGGGCCGCCGGGCTGGGCGAGGGCGAGTTGGAGGCGCCCGAGCGGCTCGCCGAGATCCCGGCCGGCGAGCTGGAGCTGCTGCGCGACTTCGCGACGACGATCGCGGCGCTGCGCCGCCGCGGCGGGCGGCTCTCGCTGCCGGGCCTGATCGACGCCGTCGTCGGCGAGACGGGCTACGACCTCGCCGTCCTGATGCGCCCCGCGGGGGAAGCCCGGTTCGCCAACGTGCGCAAGCTGATGCGCCTCGCGGGCGAGTTCGAGGCGCGCGAGGGGCGCGACCTGCGCGGTCTGCTCGACTTCCTCGTCGCCCGCGCCGAAGCCGACGGCGACGCCGAAGCGGCGAGCGCGGTCGAGGGCCACGACGGGGTGCGGATCATGACCGTGCACAGCGCCAAGGGGCTCGAGTTCGGCGTCGTCGCCGTGCCCAACCTCGCGCGGCGGCTGCTGGCCGGCCGGCTGCCGGCGCTGACCCTCGGCCACGAGGCCGAGCAGCCGCGGGTCGGCCTGCAACTGCGGCGGCTCGGCGCCGCCTCGATCAACCTCTACGCCCAGGCGGCGCTCTGCGCGGAGACGCAGGAGCGCGAAGCGGCGGAGGAGTTGCGCCTCTTCCACGTCGCCGCGACGCGGGCACGCGAGCGGCTGATCCTCAGCGGCGTGGCGACGCCGAAGCCGGCCCGGGCGATGCTGCCGGGGACGCCGGTGGTCGAGCGCATCCTCGGCGGCTTCGAGGTTGAGCGCGAGCACGACTCGTCGATCGCGATCCCGGCGCCGCGGCCACGCGAGGGGCTCGAGGCCGACTTCGCGCCGTCGGAGATCGCCGTGCGGGTCAGCCTGCCCTCGCCCGAGCGCGCCGCCGAGCTGACCGCGACGCGGAGCGAGCCGGCCACGGCGGCCCCGCGCGAGGAGGACGCGACGCCGCTGCTCGAGCGTCACCCACCCGCCGTCCCCCACCGTCCCCTTTCCTACACCGCGCTCGCCGCCTATGACGAGTGCGCCTACCGCTTCCAGCTCGAGCGCGTGCTCGATCTCGGCGAGCGCGGTCGCTCTTTGTCGACCTCAGCGCGACAAGGAGCGAACGGTGGCGCTGAGGTCGACCCGGGACGGCGGGACGAAGCCGCGGCTCGGGGCGCCGCCGTGCACGAGCTGCTCGAGTGGAGCGCCGCCAACGGGTGGCGCGAGCCGGAAGGCGAAGTCGACCCCGAGCTGCTGGCGCCCGTGCGCGCCTGGCTCGGCTCGGCGCTGCTGCGCGAGCGGGTGAAGGAACCCGGCGCGACGGCGCGGGCCGAGGCGCCGCTGCTGCTCCGGGTCGGCGAGCAGCCGGGCGCCGTGCTGCGCGGCTCGATCGACCTGTTGGTCGAGCGCGACGGCGAGCCGCCGCTGGTGATCGACTACAAGACCGACCGCTTGGGCGGCGCCTCGCCGGCCGAGCGCGCCCGCAAGTACGCAACGCAGCGTGCGGTCTACGCCCTCGCCGTCGCCGAGGCGCGCGGCGCGAGCGAAGTCGAGGTCGCCTACGTCTTCCTCGAGCGCCCCGACGAGCCGGTGCTCGAGCTGCTCGACGCCGCGGCGATCGCCGCCGGCCGCGAACAGCTCACCGCGACGATCGCCCGCATCGCCGCCGGCGAGTTCCCGGTCGCCCCCCCGCAGCGCCGCGACTGGGACCTCTGCCGCGGCTGCCCGGCCCTGGGCCGGCTCTGCTCAGGGCCATCCGCAGATGCGTAGCGCAGCCCGCTCGAGTCAGGGGCCAAGGGAGGCGATCGAGGCCACGATCACACCGTCGTCGCGAACGTAACTGGGGCTGTCGGCGACGATGACCATCAGCCCGGCGCATGCTCCGTTCTCCTCGTCGGACAGCTTCTTGCGTAGACGGAGGAGAGTCTCAACTCCTTCCTCCACCCAACTGTGCCCGAGCTTGACCTCGACGCCGATCCATCGCCCATCGGGACGCTCGACGATTGCGTCCACCTCGAGGCCCTTGTTGTCCCGGTAGAAGTGGACGGTACCCCGATGAGGTTGGGCATAGACCCGCAGATCGTGGACCACCTGCGACTCGAAGAGGAATCCGGTCAGCTGAATCTCCGGCCCCAGCAGCCGCTCGGACGTGGCCCCCAGCGCAGCGGCCACGAGCGAGGGATCCGCAAGGTGTCGCTTGGGAGTTGCCGCCAGTCGAACACGCGAGCGCAGACTCGGTTTCCAGCTTGGTTGATCCTCGATCAGGAACAAGCGCCTGAGCGTACGCACGTAGTCATGCAGGGTCGGCTCGCCGATCGACTCCCGGGAGCCGCGTCCGATCGTCCGCAGCGACGCGTCGGTGCCAACGTTTCTGGCGTACGAGGCAAGCAGGCGGCGAACCCCTTCCGGATCGCGCCGCACCCCGTCGACCTCCCGGATGTCGATCTCGGCGATCACATCGAGGTAGCCATTGTTGGCGTCGATGGCGTCGATGGCGGCAAGTCCTATGTTCTGTGGCCACCCCCCGATTACCATCGCATCGACGACCTCGGCAATGTCAAGCCTCGTCATCGTCCCCTGCTGTTGAGCTCCGCTCAGCAGCCCCCCAACGGAAACTTCCCCGCTCGACAGACCGCGCTCGAAGAACGTCATGGTCCGCATCGCCAGGGGAGCGATCCTGCCCGCACCCGTGTGTCGCGCCTCGTCCTCCTCGGGCGTCGCCGATCCGGTGAGCAGGAACAGGCCCTTTTCACCGAGATCGTCGACCCGGCCTCGCACCGCGTTCCACACGCCGGGGGCCAGCTGGTACTCGTCGATCAGGCGCGGGTTGTCTCCGTCGAGAATGAGATCGGGATTTGCCTGAGCCGTTTTGAGTGCCGCGCGATCTCGATCCAATCTTACGGCCGACGCGGCGAAGCCTCGAGCCGTGGTCGTCTTTCCCGCCGTCTTTGGACCGGCAATCAGCACCGCCCCGTGGCTGCGCAGGCGCGCCTCCACGGACTGCTCGATTATGCGATCGCGATACTCGGTCATCCCGTTTGCTCTAAGAAAGGGATTGTACCCGAATTACTATAGGGATTGTACTTTTTTTGCTTTAGGGAATGTACCCAACTTACCGGCGGGATCGTACCCGGATCGCTATTGAGTCTGTAGCCGCTCGACGCTACTGCGCATCGGCCGGAGCCTGCTCTAGCTTCGCCGCGAGCTCGTCGAGGTTTAGCTCCTCGAGGCCCTCGCTGACGGCGTCGAGCTCGGCGGAGCAGTAGGTGACGAGCTCACGGCCCTCGCGGCAGAGATCGAGCGTTTCGCGCAGGCCGGCCTGGCCGGAGTCGAGCCGGTCGATGATCTGCTCGAGGCGCTCGACGGCGGCCTCATAGGACTCCGGCTTCTCGCTCATCTCCCGCTCCCATCCTGGTCGATCTCGGCGCCGACCCGAGCGTCGGCAAAGCGCAGTTTGACGCGACCGGCGGCGATCGCGGCGGCGGCGCTGGTCAGCGGCTCGCCCTCGCCGTCCTCGGCCAGCGCGTAGCCGCGTTCGAGCGTGCGCTCCGGTTCGTGGGCGCGGAAGGCGACCTGGGCCCGGTGCAGCGCCTCGCGGCGAGCGGCGGCTTCCGGGCCGGCGGCCCGCTTGGCGGCGCGGGCGAGCACGACCGAGGCGAGCCGGCGCTGGAAGCCGCGGCGCTCGGCCAGGCCGCGTTCGGAGGAGGCGCGGATCTCACGCGTTTTCTGGTTCAGCGCCTTGCGCTCGCGCCGCAGGGCGCGGGCCGGGCCGCGGGCCAGCGAAACGAGGTGGCGGCTGCGGCTGCGCACGGCGCTCTCGCCCGCGCGGCGCAGGGAGGAGGCGGCGTGCTCGAGCCCGGCACGGGCGGCGCCGACGTCGAGTGGCACGGCGGCCTCGGCGGCGTGGGTCGGGGTCGAACAGGAGACCGCGGCGACGTCGTCGATCAGGGTCGAGTCGCGCTCGTGGCCGACGGCGCTGATCACCGGCACCCGCAGCATCGCCACCGTGCGACAGAGCGTCTCGTCGCAGAAGGCCCAGAGGTCGGCGAGGCTGCCCCCGCCCCGGGTGACGACAATCGCCTCGACCGCCGGGGTCGCGGCCAGCTCCTGGATCGCCGCGGTTATCGCCGGCGCCGCGCGGCGGTCCTGGACCGGGGCGAAACCCCAGATCACGGTCCCCGCCCAGCCCCGCCGCTCGAGCCCGGCGAGCAGGTCGCGGCGGGCGGCGCCGCGCTCCGCCGTGACCACACCGATCGTCTTCGGCAGGCGCGGGCGGGACAGTTGCTTCTGCAACTCGAACAGGCCCTCGGAGCGCAGCTGCTTGCGCAGTGCATCGAGCCGGGCGAGCAGGTCGCCCTCGCCGGCAAGACGGAGGTGGGTGACCCGGAAGGAAAACGCGGGGGACGAAGCCGCGCTGCCGACGAAATAATCCGGCCCGCCGGAGGCGACGAATTCAGCGCCGTCGCGCAGGGCACCGTCGGGAAGTTCGAGGCCGGCCAGCTCATTGGCCCAGATCGTGCACGGCACGGCGCCGTCAGCATCGCGCAGCTCGAAATACGCCTGTTTCTGCGTCTGCCTCACCCCGGTGATCTCACCAACCAACTGGACCCGGGCGCGCTTGCGCAACTCGTCGCGAAGCGTTTTCGCGTAGCGACCCACCGGAAACGGACCGGGCAGACTCATGCCGCGAGGCTAACGATCGACACGGCGCAGGACGTGCAGCGCCAGGCGCGTCATGCGCGCCAGCGTTTGGCCCACGTCTTCAGCTCGGCGATCGCCGGGCGCAGCTCGCTGCCCGCCTCGGTCAGCGAGTAGGTGACCCGCACCGGCGAGCCATCTTCGACCCGGCGCTCGACCAGGCCCTCGTGCTCGAGCTCGCGCAGGCGCCGCGAGAGCAGCCGGTCGGAGAGGCCGGGGACGGCCCTACCGAGCTCGCCGAAGCGGAGCGGCCCCTCGGTGAGGGCGAAGACGATCGCGCCGGTCCAGCGTTTGCCGATCAACTCGATCGCGTCGTGAAAGTGCGGGCAAACGCCGAGGGAGTGCTCTTGCGCGGACGTGACCTCCACCGCGAACCAGCTTACTGAACGTAAGTGATGGGCCCGGCGGGCGCGCCTGCTTGTATTCGCCCGTGACCGTTCTCGACTGGGCGATAGTCGCCTTCACGATCGCCTTCGCGATGTGGGGCTACCGACAAGGGTTGATCGTCGGCGTGTTGACGCTGCTCGGCTTCGCCGCCGGGGCGGTGGCCGGGAGCCGGGTCGGGCCGCTGCTGCTCAGCGAGGGCTCCAACTCCGGCTACGCGCCGCTCTTCGCGGCGGTCGGGGCGCTGCTGTTCGGCGCCGTGGTCGCGGTCACGGTCGAGAGCCTCGCTTTGGGCCTGCGCGAGCGGTTGGTCCGCGGCCCCGCCCTGCACCTCGCCGACGGCGCCGGGGGCGCCGCCCTGATCGCCGCCGTCGCGCTCGGGCTGATCTGGATTTTCGGCGCCGTCGCCCTGCACGCCCCGGGGACCGCGCAGCTGCGCGGCGACGTGCAGCGGTCGCTGATCCTGCGCCGGCTCAACGATCTGCTGCCGCCCTCGGGGCCGGTGATCAACGCGCTCAACCGGGTCGACCCGGCCCCCTCCATCACCGGCCCGACGACGCCGGTGCCCCCGCCCGACCCGTCGATCGCCGCCGACCCCGAGGTACGCGCGGCGAGCCACTCGGTCGTGCGCGTGCTCGGCACCGCCTGCGGGCTCGGCGTCGAGGGCTCGGGCTGGTTCGCCGGGCCGGGACTGGTGGTCACCAACGCGCACGTCGTCGCGGGCGAGGATGACACCTCGGTGACGACGATCGACGGCGCCTCGCTCGACGCCACCCCGGTCCACTACGACCCGGCCAACGACCTCGCGCTGCTCCGCGTCGACGCCTCGGTCCCGGCGCTCGAGATCGCCGCCGACCCGCGACGTGGAACCGGGGGCGCCGTGCTCGGCTACCCGGAGAACGGCCCCTACGCGGTCTCCGCCGCCCGGATCGGCGACACGACCACGGTGGTCAGCGAGGACGCCTATGGCAACGGCCCGTTGCAGCGCTCGATCTCCTTCCTGCGTGGCAGCGTGCGCAGCGGCAACTCCGGCGGCCCGCTGGTCGACTCCCGGGGCCGGGTGATGGCGACCGTCTTCGCCGCGACCACGTCGGGCCCGCCGGGCGGCTTCGCCGTGCCGAACGACGTCGTCCGCGCGGCGCTCACTCGGACGCAGGCTTCCGTCGATACCGGTGCATGCACCGGTTAGCGCTGGTAATCGACCTCCCTCAGCACTAAATTTCTCGCCAGTGAACAACCTGCCCATCGAGGTGCGGCGACGCCGGCTCGTCACCCGCGCCCTCCCGCTCAGCATCGTCGCGATCGTCGCCTTCGCCCTCGGCGCCTCGGCCGGCGCCCCCGGCTCACCCGAAAAGGAAGCAGCGGAGCGCTTCGCCGCGGCCTGGGCGGGCAAGGACTATCCGGCGATGTACCGGGAGCTGAACGAATCCTCGCGCGCCAAGCTGAGCGCAGCCGAGTTCGCCAGGGCCTACCGCGAAGCGGCCGAGGTGGCGACCCTGCGCACGCTCGCGGTCGAGTCCGCCGGCGACCCCGAAAGCGGCGACGGGGCGGAACTCGTGCCGGTGCCGGTGGTCGCCGGCACGGTCGCCTTCGGGGACGTCGCCACCGAGCTCGAGGTCCCCTATGCCGAAGGCGGCGTCGAGTGGAACCCAAGCCTCGTCTTCCCCGGGCTCGAGCCAGGGGAGCGGCTCGAAAACCGGATCGACCTGGCGCCACGCGCGGCGATCCTGGCCCGTGACGGGACGCCGCTCGCCGAAGGCGCCGCCGAAGCGCGCGAACACCCGCTCGGCAGCGCTGCGATCGACGTCACCGGCGAAGTCGGCGAAGCGGCCGAAGAAGACGTCGCGGAGCTTGCCCGCCAGGGCTTCCCGGCCGGCGCCCCGGTCGGCGTCAGCGGCGTCGAGCAGGCCTTCAACCGGCGCCTCGCCGGGCGCCCGGGCGGCTCGCTGCTCGCGGTCGGCGAAGCCGGCTCGGCGCGGATCCTCTCCCAGGCCGAGCCGAAGCCGGGGGCGCCGGTGAAGACGACGATCGACCCCGACCTGCAGGAAGCGGCCGTCTCGGCGCTCGCCGGGCGCGCCGGCGGCGTCACCGTGCTCGACGTGCGCAGCGGTGACGTCCGCGCGCTCGCCGGGCAGGCCTTCTCGGCGCCGCAGCCGCCGGGCTCGACCTTCAAGACGATCACGACGACGGCCGCGTTGCAGAAGGGCGTCGTCTCGCTTGACGACGAATTTGAACTGACCGACGGGGTCAACGTCGGCGGGCGCTTCATCAGCAACGCCAACGGCGAGGTCTGCGGCGGGACTTTCCGCGAAGCTTTCGCCGAGTCCTGCAACGCCGACTTCGCCCCGCTCGGGCCGAAGATCGGCAACGACGACCTCGTCGGCGCCGCCGAACGCTTCGGCTTCAACGCCCCGCTGACTCTCTACGCACCCGCGGTCGTCGCCGCGCTCGACCCACCCGAGTCGACGATCCCGACCGACGTCGGCGACGAACTCGACCTCGGGGTGAGCGCGATCGGGCAGGGCGAAGTCCTCGCCACCCCCCTGCAGATGGCGAGCGTCTCGCAGGCGATCGGCAACGACGGCGTCCGCCTGCCCACCTCGCTGGTCGCCAACCGCAAGCTGCGCCCCGATGCCAAACCGGTGCGGGTGATGTCGCCGAAGATCGCCAACGAACTGACCGAGCTGATGATCGGCGTCGTCACCGGCGGCACCGGCTTCGCCGCGGCGATCCCGGAGGCCCAGGTGGCGGGCAAGACCGGCACCGCCGAGCTCGGCCCGCGGCCCGACTCCGAAGACGAAGAAGAACCGGAGCAGATCAAGGACGCCTGGTTCACCGCCTTCGCCCCGGCCGAAAAGCCCCGGCTGGCGGTCGGCGTGCTGCTGGTCGAAGCCGAAGCCGCGGGCGGCGAAGTCGCCGCCCCGATCGCCGGCCAGGTGCTCTCTACCGGGCTCTGAGCTTGAAGGTCACCGAGAGGGTGCGCGATCTAGGTGCGCCGCCGCTCGGGGTGTAGGTGATCTTCAGCGAAGCCTTCAGCTTTTCGCGCCAACCGAGGTACTTCTTTCCGCGCTTGTTCGAAGCGACTACGAGCGGCAGCGAGCCGGCGGCGGCGGCGCTCGCGCGACCGCGCGCGACGACGACCGGCGGCTTCTTCTTCGCCTTGGAGACCGTCGATTTATAGCCTTCGTGCTTGCGCTGGGCGGGGTCGAGCGAGGGCGGGCGCGGTGGCGCCTTGACGGTCGCGGTGGCTACGACGATTCCAGGCGCCGGCAGGTTGAGCACGAGCTTGAGCTTGCCGTCCTTGGCGAGCACGGTCGTGTTGGCGATCTTGAAGACGTTGCTGACGTCGATGACCTCGCCGGTGCCGGTGCCACCGCCCGCAGATCCGGCGCCGCCGCCGGACGGGACGCCGTCGCCGGCGAATTTCTGGATCCGGTCGTTGCCCGTGTCGACGACGTAGACGTTGCCGTCCGCATCCACCGTGACGTCGTTGGGCTGCAGAAACTGGCCGTCGCCCGAGCCAGCGCCACCCCACTTGGTGATGAACGCGCCGCTCGAGCTGAATTTCTGGATCCGGTTGTTGCCGCGGTCGGCGACGTAGACATTGCCCGCGGCGTCGGTCGCGACACCCTCGGGGAAGACGAATTCCCCGTCGCCGGAGCCCGATTTGCCCCACTGGGCGAGGAAGAAGCCGTCGGAGTCGAACTTCTCAATCCGGTTGTTGGTGCGGTCGGCGACGTAGACGTCGCCACCGGGGCCGACAGCGACGTCGTGGGGGTCCCTGAACTGTCCCGCGCCCGAGCCGGTGGTGCCCCACTGCAGGTCGTAGACGTAGGGCTTGGACAGTTCGGTCGATTCTTCGAACTTCTGGACCCGGTCGATCGGGGTCGAGGCGTCGTGGTCGGTGACGTAGACCTTGCCCGAAGCATCGACCGCGACGCCGGCCGGGAAGCTCAGCTGGCCGTCGCCGGGCCCGGGCCCGCCGAACTTCTTGATGAAGACCCCGTCCGAGTCGAACTTCTTGATCCACTTGTTGGAGAGGTCGGCGACGTAGACGTGATCGGCGCTGTCCGTTGCGATCCCCCACGGATCGTGAAACTCCGTGTCGCCAGACCCCAGCCCGCCCCATTTGGTGATGAAGGCGCCGGTCGAGTTGAACTTCTCGACCCGGTCGTTCTGGCCGAGCCCGTTGCCGTTGTCGGTGACGTAGACATTGCCGGCGCTGTCCGTGGCGATGCCGTAGGGCGCGTGGAACTGGCCGTCACCCGAGCCGCTCGTGCCCCACTTAGTGACAAAGCCGTACTCGGCCGCCGCCGGCGCGGCGGCTCCGAGCACCAGGCCACATGCGAGGGCCAGGGAGATCGTCTGCTGGCGCATCGCAGATCTCAAACGGACGGGCATGCCTTGTCGGCAATCCTACGCCGATTCCGACCCCTAGAGGTCGAGCGTGACCTTGGCGGGGCCGTCGGGCCCGGGGATGGAGAGGATCAGGGGCCGGTTCTCGGAGGCCGTGTCGGGCAGCTCGAAGAGCGCCAGCGAGCCCTCGATCGGTCCCTGCTGGGGAGTCGAGTCGAGCAGGGGCACCGGTTCTTGGGACTCGACCTTCTCGCCGAAGGGGAAGGCGTAGAGGCTTTCGCTCTCGATCGCCCGGTAGGTCTGGTGGTCGGCGTCGGTGATCGTCAGCGAGCCCGCCAGCGGATGTGACTCTTCGCTCTTGTTCTGGACTTCGAGGAAGACGCCGAAGTAGGCGGAGTCGGCGGGCAGTTCAGGCTGGCCGACCAGGTAGGCGGAGTCCTCGTTGTCGGCGGGGTTGAGGAAGCGCGAGAAGACGACGTTGTACTGCAGGTCGCCGAGCTTCACCGGTTCGCCCTCGGGGACGTCCTTGGAGTCGCTCGAGTAGCCGCAGGCCCCGAGGGCCACGGCGCTCAGCGCGAGCGCGAGCGCGGCGAGCAGCGAGAGGGCGGTTCTGCGGTTGCGGAGCATCGGCGGCGAGAGTGTATTAAGCGCGCCTACGGGATGCCGGTCGCGTGGGGGTTGCCGCCGGCGACCGCGATCGGGGCGGGAGCGGGCGCCTCGCCCTCGAGTTGATCGCGCAGGCGTCGAAGCGCCTGGCGCCAGCCGCGCTCCGCCGAGATCGAGTTGGCGGCGAGCACCTCCAGCGCCCGATCGAGCGGGTTGGCGGGCTCGGTCCAGTAGGAGACGCGCACCCGGGTCAGGGAGCCGGTGCCATCGGTCAGCTCCCAGATCGTGTTGGTGGGGATGCGGTTGACCCGCCCGCCGCGCCCCTGCTCGACGATCTTGTGCGGCGGTTCGAGCTCGGCGATCGCCGTATCCATCCAGATCGCTCGCAGCGGTGAGGCGAGGCGGAAGCGGGCGCCGGCGCCGACTCCGCTCGACTCGATCCGGGTCAGGTGGAGCCCGCTGAGAAAGTGGTCGGTGAAGGAAGGACGGCGGGCGAGGTCGGCGAGCGCCGCGAAGACCCGCTCGCGCGAGGCGTCGATCTCGATCTCTGCGCTCACCGGGCCCATGCGAGGGCGCGATTCTATTCCTGCCGGAGGCGCGGTGTTCGGCGCGCCTTCCGGGGCGGGGATCGTTGCGGCAAAACCCCGATGGCGGTCCGGATTCACGGCGATAGGATTGTCACTCGAACGCAGCGGAAGGAGCCGAGATGACCGCCAGCCTCACCCCCACGCCGGCATCCGAAAGCCTCCTCACCGGGGCATTTCCTGGTCCCGGGACCTACTTCTGCCTCGATTGCCGCTCGCGGCTCTCGCTGAACGAGAACGACGAGCTCCCGGCCTGCCCCCGCTGCGATGCGACCCGCTTCCGGCGCGACTCGATCTTCGAGTCGATGCAGGAGCAAAGCGAGACGACGGCGGAGTTCGAACTGCCCGCCGAACCGCCCCCGGAGGGACGGCTCGACCGCCTGCGGGCGGGCCTCGAGCCCGGCAGCCGTCACCTCGTCTGCGACGACGAGGACGGCGAGTTGCTCGACTTCGAGATCAGCCAGGGCTGGACCCGGATCGGTCGCAGCGTGATCGCCGACGTCCGCCTCGACGATCCCAGTGTCTCGCGCCGCCACGCCCTGATCGTCTTCGAAGCGGGCGAGCCGCTGCGGGTGCTCGACGACCGCAGCCTCAACGGCGTCTTCGTCAATGGCGAGGAGACCGAGTGGGGCAGGCTCGGCGACGGCGACGAGTTGGCGATCGGCAGCTTCCGCCTCTTCGCGCTCGAAGCCTGAGCGCGCCTTGGTCGCAAATTCCGGCCTACGGCGGCCCTAGAGTGGGCGGCCATGGACTCGATGCAGGATCCCTCCGCCGCCGCCGAGCAGGCCCGCCAGCGCCTGCACGAAGAGATCGAGCGGGTGCGCAGTGGCGTCGAGGAGATGCTCACCGAGCAGGACGACAACGCAGCGATCCGCGCCGAGCTTGCCGAGATCAAGACCTACACGAAGAAGCGCATCCGCAAGAGCGAGCGCCGCACAGAGAAGCGCCTCGGCAAGCTCGAACGCCGCATCGACCAGGTCGAGACCGACCGCCAGCACGCCGAGTGGCGCATCCACACCAACACGGAGAAGATGCTGGACGGGCTACTCTCGGAGATGCGAGCCATAGCGGACCTCCTGTCAGGCACGCGGTAGGCCTACCTACTCGGTCGAGATAGAGGGATCGGCCTGGACCTTGTGCGGGACGACCATCAGGAAGTTCGCCTCGGCGTTCGCGGCGAGTGAGCCCATCCGCGTCGCCTCGTCGTCCTGGCCGGTCGCGCGCAGTTCCTCGGCGTAGTGCGAGAGCAGGTCTTCGACATCGAGGTGACCCTCGGAGTCGATCTCCTTGAGCTCGACTTTGGCGCCCTCGCCGAGCCGCGCTTCGATCGCCTCGCGGTCGATCCCGAAGGCGTTGTGGCGGACGTAGACGCGCCCGCCGGTCATCCCGGCGCAGGCCCAGGGGCCGAGGTCGCCGAGCACGATCGCGCGGCCCGAGGTCATGTACTCGAAGGCGAAGCCCTTGGCGTTGGCGCGGTCGACAACGCAGCCGCGGCCGTCGTCGAGCGCCTCCTCGGGCTCGCCGCCGAGCACGACGTCGGCGCCGGAGAGGCGGATGCAGAAGCGCGAGTCGGCCGAGCCCTGGACGAAGAGGCGGCCGCGCTGGGCGCCGTAGGCGAAGGACTTCCCTACCGAGCCGTTGAGCCGCGTGCCCTTGGCGCCCTTGCCCTTGAGCACGGCGATCGTGCCGCCCAGCATCGCCTTGCCGACACCGTCCTGGGCGCCGCCCTCAACCCTGATTGAGACGCCGTACGAGTTGAAGGCGCCGAGGCCCTGGCCGGCGACCGAACCGCCGTTGAACTCGAGGTCGGCGAGCACGTCGTCGTTGGATTCGGGCCCGTGATCGAAGATCCGCGAGCGGGCGATCGCCCCGGAAAGCTCGGCGCCGAGCACACGGTCGTTGGCGTCGGTGGCGCGCGGGAAGCGGCTGGTGACGGTGCTGCCGGAGCGGATTTCGCCGGCCAGCGAGCCGAGCTGGGCCGAGGCCTGCTTCGCCTCCATCCGGATCGGCCGGGCGACGACGAGTCCGGCCTCGGCGCGCTCCTCGGCGATCTCGGCGGCAACTGGCAGGTCGAGCGGCTCAAGGTCGAGGAACTCCTCCAGCGGCGTGATCAGCGGCGTCAGGTCGATCTGGTCGTGGTGGGAAACCTGCTCGAGCAGGTCGTAGCGGCCGACCAGGTCCTGGGCGCGGTCGTAGCCGAGCGAGGCGACGACCTCTTTGACCTCCTCGCCCATCGCACCGAAGAAGCGGGCGCAGCTCTCGGCGGCGACGTCGATCTCCTGCGGGGTGAACTTCTTCAGGCCGTGGTCCTGGGCCTGCTCGACCGTCTCGATCTGGGTTGCGATGCCGACGTGGCAGGTGTCGAGCTGACAGCCGCGGCAGATCGTGCAGCCGAGGCTGACCATCGCCAGGGTGCCGAAGCCGACCCGGTTGGCGCCGAGGCAGTGCAGCTTGACGACGTCGTGGCCGGTGCGGTAACCGCCGTCAGCCCAGATCTCGACCCGGTTGCGCAGGCCGGCCTCCATCAGCGCCCGGTGCACGGCGCGGGTGCCGATGTCCGAGGGCAGGCCGACGTGGCGCAGGGCGTGCTGGCGGGCGGCGCCGGTGCCGCCCTCGAAACCCGAGAGGGTGATGATGTCGGCGCCCGCCTTGGCGATGCCGAGGCCGATCGTGCCGATGTTCGGCACGACGGGCACCTTGACCGAGACGCGCACGTCGGGGTTGACCGTCTTCAACTCGTCGATCAGCTCGGCCAGGTCCTCGATCGAGTAGAGGTCGTGGTTGTTGGAGGGCGAGATCAGGTCGGTGCCGGGGGCGGCGTTACGCGCCGCGGCGACCTTCTCGGAGACCTTCTTGCCGGGCAGGTGGCCGCCCTCGCCGGGCTTGGCGCCCTGGCCGATCTTGATCTCGGCCAGATAGGAGGAGTTGATCATCTCCGCCGAGACGCCGAAGCGGCCCGAGGCGACCTGCTGGCCGCGCCACTTGCGGTAGTGCCCGTACATGTCGCGGATCTCGCCGCCCTCGCCGTTGACGCAGAGCACGTTGATCGCTTTCGCCGCCTCGGCGTAGGCGCGGAAGGCGGGCTCGGACTGCGACCCGAAGCTCATCGAGGAGATCACCACGGGGTAGTCGTGGTGGCCGACGCCGGCGTCGACCGTCGCCGGATCGACCGGCTCGCGGTCGCCTTTGAGGCCCATGACGTGGCGCATCGAGATCGGGCTCTGGGCCTCGAGGTCGCGCACTTTTTCGCTGTATTCGGCGTAGTCGCCGGAGCCGTTCGCGGTCGCGATCGCGGCCTTGTAGACCTTCGGGTAGAAGCGGAACGTCTTCGCCGGTTTGGCCGGCTCGTCGCTGCCGAGGATGCGGGTCCGCTCGTTGCTCGACTCGTCGAGCCCGGCGAAACCGATGCCGCCCTTCTCCGAGGCGGCGAAGGCCTCGGTCTGGAAGATCTCGGCGAGCTCGGGCTTGACCCCGATCGAGGAGAACTGGCGCGCGTAGCCGCGCACCTCGTGGATCCCGATCGTCGAGATCACTTTCTCGATCCCCTTGGCCAGCGCCGCGCAGAGGTTGCCGATGTCCTTGCGGTAGTCCTCGACGCAGATCACCTCGACCATCGTGTACGGGCAGACGCCGTTGGCGCCGAGGCCGATCGCGAGCATCACGTCGTGGACGTTGCGGATCGAGGCCGAGCGCAGGACGATCCCGCAGCGCCGCCGCAGGTTCTCCTCGCCGGGCTCGACCCTGAACTGCTTCAGCGCCTGGTCGACCGCCGAGGTCGCGAGGTGCGGGTCGAGGTAGCGGCGCTCGGCGTCGTAGACGGTGCGATCGGTGAGCACCAGCAGCTCGGCCCCGTCGCGCACCTTCTTCGCCGCCTCCTGCTTGATCCGCTCGATCGCGCCCCGGGTCGTCTCCGACTCGAGCAGCGAGATGTCGACCGCGTCGGCGCGGCCGCGGAACTCCTCCCAGAGGTCCTCGAGCAGGTAGGTCTGGTTCTTGCGGGCGATCTCGCGGTAGCTCTTGTCGGAGAGCGGCGCCAGGCCGTGGTGGCCGCCGAGGATCACCGGGAACGAGGTCTCGACCGTGCCGGTGTCCTCGCCGGCGGCGTCGATCGAGGGGCGGCGGCCGAAGACCGAGCGGGTCGAGAAGTGCTCCATCTCACGCTCGCGGTCGATCGCCGGGTTGGTGACGACGGCGACCGTCTCCTTGAAGTAGTCGGCGAGGTTCTGGCGCTCGGGCGAGAGCGCCGCGAGCGGGCCGTCGTAGCCGAGCGAGCCGACCGGCTCGGCCCCGTTGGAGGCCATCTGCTGGACCAGTTTGACGTCGTCTCGCTGCCAGCCGAAGCCGGCGAGGATGCGGTCCTCGACCTTGACCGGCTCTTCCGGGCCGGCGTCGGAGTAACCGGGCACCTCGCCGCCCTCGAGCGGGCCGCCGGTCTCGAGCGCGCGGTCGTAGGGCGCCGCCGCCTCGACGCCGTTGCGGGCCAGCCAGCGGTCGCAGACGATGCGCAGCATCGCGTCGTGCGCGTGCAGGGTCGAGCGGCGCCCCCCGCGGTCGATCGCGACCAGGGCCTTCTCGCCCGGGGCGAGCGGCTTCGGCTCGGAGACCATCTCGTTGACCGAGACGACGCCGGGCTCGGAGCTGAAGACGAAGTCCTCGCCGGTCTCGATCTGCCAGAGCGGCCGCAGGCCGAGCGCGTCGGCGGAGAAGACGCACTCGTCGCCGTGGCGCGCGATCAGCGCCACCGGGCCCTGCGAGAACGGCCCCATCGCCTGGCGCAGGTACATGTAGAAGGCGTGCAGGTCGTCGGGCAGGGCGCGGATCTCGTTGACGATCGGCGGCACGACCATCTCCATCGCCTCGGCGAGGCTGAGCCCGTCGCGGTTGACCAGGGTCGCGATCGTGCGGTTGAGGTCCTGCGAGTCCGAGGAGCCGGGCCGGATCGGCACGCCGAGCATGCGCGCCTCCTGGCGCAGCTGGGCGATCGTGTTGATCTCGCCGTTGTGACCGAGCACCGAGAAGGGCTGGACGCGCTTGAACGAGGGCCAGGTGTTGGTCGAGTAGCGGTTGTGGCCGAAGGCGCCGATCGTCTCGAAGCGCTCGTCGCGCAGATCCGGGTAGTACTCGCCGAGGATGTTCGGCGCGCCCATCACCTTGTAGACGCAGATCGTCGCCGAGATCGAGGGGACGTGGACGTCGAGCTCGCGCTCGAGCTCGATCAGCAGGTCGAAGAGGACGCGGTCGCGGTGCTTGGCGTCGGCGACGAGGCCGGCGATCTGCCAGAAGTGCGGCTCCTCCTCGCGCGCGGTCGGGCCGAGCGCGGGCGAATCGACGACGCCGATGCGCTCGGCGAGGATGCGGAAGCCCCCCTGGCCGAGCAGCTCGCGGGCGTCGTGCTGGACCTTCTCGAGGTCCTGCGAGCGGTCGATGAAGACGTGGGCGACGGCGAAGGCGTCGTCGAGGGTCAGCGAGGGGTCGTGGCCGCCGGAGCGGACCTCCTCGGCCCAGATCTTGCGCGGGATGTCGACCAGCAGGCCGCAGCCGTCGCCCTCGCCGTCGACGTTGCCGGCGCGGTGGAGCATCTTCTGCAGGGCCGGGATCGCCCGTTCGATCGGTTCATGGCTCGGCGTCGCGTCCTTGCGGACCGAGGCGTAGATCGCGCAGGCGTCCTTGTCCTCGACGCTCGGCGGCGAAACGAGTGGGCGGTATGGCAACTCGGGCGAGTAGCGCTTCACGGTCGCCCCCCGACGTGACTGGTGCTCTGGCATATGACCTCCCGGTTTCCGCGCCTTCTCCGAGCGGGCGCGCGACGGGTTGACAGGTTGGCGGATTATAGGGGCGCAGACGCCGCCGATCCAACGAACTTGCATTTACCCGCCATATGCGCGGGAAACGACAAACTCGATTTAGGCCCAGCCCATCGGCTCGTAGCCGCCCTCGGGGTGGACGCCGACCAGCAGGGCGGTCACCGGGGCGTCGGAATGGTTGAGGATCGTGCGCGTGGCGGGCGGCTCGATCGAGGCGAAGGTGCCGGCCGGCGCCGGGTGCTCCTCGCCCTCGATCTTCAGCACCGCGTCGCCTTCGAGGATCGCGTAGAGCTCGACCTGGCCGCTCTGCGCCTCGTCGTGCTCGGGGATCTGCCCGCCGGGCGCGATCTCGACCAGGTTGAAGCCGAAGGCAGAGGTGCCGAGCGCCTTTCGCGCCAGCTTCCAGGTCGAGTCCCCCGACCCCTCCATCGACTCGAACTCGTCACGGTGCTTGATCGTGAAGTTGGCCATCTCGCCCATCCACCCCAGCTGGGTTCGGAGGCGTTCTTGGCCAGCACGGTCGGCTCGCCGCGCCAGGGGATGCTGACGACGTTGTGCCGGGCCGGATCGAAACCGCCGGTGTAGCGAGGACGAGTTCCCGTTGGCGAGACCCGAGCCGACGAGCCCTGCTCGGTCGCCTTCGACCAGCGGGTGCTGGGCGCCGTCTTCGAGTTGACCGTGACCGCGTAGCTGATGTCCTGGCCCTCGAACTGGGCGAGCAGGCGGACAGCCGTTCGGCCGACAGTCGCGGTCGGGAACAGGCCCGGCGCGAGCGGGCCGACCTTCGTGTGGGTGAGCCGCCGCACCATGCTCGCCCGCCGGACTCATCATGAACAGCTCGTTCTTCGGCCCGTAGCGCCGCTTCTTCGCGCCGAGCTGCTTGACGAAGACGATCTCTTCGTGCGGGTCCCAGAGCGGGCTGAGTGAGCTGTGGTCGGGTCAGCGGTGATCGGCGTCAGACGGCTGCCCGATGGCGGATGTCGATAGCGTGTAGATGTCGCTGCGCGGCGGGAACTTTTCGCTCGTCGCCCGGCCGAAGACGAGGAAGTCGCCCTGCGGGTCGAAGCTGACGCCGTTGAAGAAGCCACGGGCGATCGTCCGCTGGGCGCCGGTCGCGGTGTCGATCAGGACGAGCCGCTTGCGCGCCCAGTTCGCCGCCGAGCACGGCGACGAGGGACTTCGAATCGGGCGACCACTCGAAGACGGGAATTTTGCGCCAGCCGGTTGCCAGGGTGCTCGCCGGGGCGCTGCCGTCGGCCGGCGTGAGGACCAGGTCCGGCCGGGCCTTGCTGCCGCTTCCTTCGTGCAGCAGGGCGACGATCTGTCCGTCGGGCGAGACCTGCGGGTTGGAGCCGGCGACCAGCTTGTGCGCTCCCGAGCCGTCGTCGGCCGCCACCCAGACGACCGGGTTGTGCGGCTGCCGCGTGAATGCGAGCGTCGCCTGCGCGACCGCCGGCGCGCCAGCGAATGCCGCGAGGAAGACCAAGACCGGAAGCCAACTCAACCTCTTCATGGGCCTGATCGTAGTTCCCCCGTCGGCCCTAACAAGCGCGCCCACGCCGCCCTACAGCTCGGGGACGTCGGCGCCGTGGGGGGTGAAGGGGAGGCGGCGGACCTCGGCCCAGCCCTCGCAGCGGCGCTCGAGCTGTTCGGCGACCTTGCCGGCGTCCTGCCAGGTGGTCCAGACGAGCACGGTCGGGCCGGCGCCGGAGATCGTCGCGCCGAGTGCGCCGAGCTCGCGGGCCTCGTCGACCAGCTCCATCGAGCGCGGGTAGAGCTCGCGGCGGCGCTCTTGGTGGATGCGGTCGGCGAGGCCGGAGGCGAGAAGGTCGAGGTCGGCGCTCTGCAGGCCGAGCACGAGCCGGGAGGCGGCGGCGACGTTGGCCACGGCGTCGGCGAGCGGCACCTCGGCCGGGATCGCCTCGCGGGCGCGCTCGGTCGGCACTTCTTCGGGCGGGATCACGACGATTCCCTCGAGACCGCCCGGCGGATCGAAACGGGCGGCGACGGGACCGCCGCCCTCGTCCGTGGCGCAGACGACGAAGCCGCCGTAGATCGCGGCGGCGACGTTGTCGGGGTGGCCCTCGATCGCGCTCGCCCGCGCCAGCAGCTCCTCTTTGGAGAGCGCCAGCTCATAGAGGTGGTCGGCGGCGGTCAGCCCGGCGACGATCGCCGCCGCGCTGGAGCCGAGCCCGCGGCCGAGCGGCACCGCCTGCGTCAGCCGGAAGGCGATCCCGTCGGCGGAGTGCAGGCTCTCGAAGGCACGCACGATCAGGTTGTCGCGCCCGCTCGGCAGATCCAGCGGCCCCGGGTCGAAGCCGAACTCGCCCGTCTCCTCGACCTCGAGCTCGAGCCAGAGGTCGAGCGCCGCCGCCATCACGTCGTAGCCAGGGCCGAGGTTGGCCGAGGAGGCGGGCACGCGGACCAGCCGGTGGCGAGCGGTCAATCGAACACCGCGCGCTCAACCGCGCTGAGGTCGTTTTCGCAGTTGATCACGGCGGGGGCCTTGGAGAGCGCCGTGTCGGGATCCTTGAGGCCGTGGCCGGTGAGCACGCAGACGACCGACTCGGGCTTGGCCGCGCCCTCGACCACCGGTAGGCCGTGGGCGAGCAGGCCAGCGACCGAGGCCGCCGAGGCGGGCTCGCAGAAGACCCCCTCGCTGGCGGCCAGCCAGTGGTAGGCGTCGAGGATCTGCTCGTCGGAGACCGCGGCGACACGGCCGCGCGAGGCGGTGAATGCCGCCATCGCCTCCTCCCAGCGGGCCGGGTTGCCGATCCGGATCGCCGAGGCGACCGTCTCCGGCTCGGCGACCGGCGCGCCGCCGACCAGCGGCGCCGCGCCCTCGGCCTGGAAGCCGTAGACGACCGGGGCGACGCCGAGCTGCTCGAAGCCGCGCCACCAGGCGGTCACATTGCCGGCGTTGCCGACCGGGATCGCCAGCGCCCCGGGCGCCCCGCCGAGCTCCTCGACGACCTCGAAGGCGGCCGTCTTCTGGCCCTCGATCCGGTAGGGGTTGACCGAGTTGACCAGCTCGATCGGGTGCTTCTGGGCGAGCTCGCGGACGATCCGCAGCGCCTCGTCGAAGTTGCCCTGCAGGGCGACGACGCGGGCGCCGTGCATCAGCGCCTGGGCAAGCTTGCCGATCGCGATCTTGCCCTCGGGCACGATCACCGCGCCGCGCATCCCCGCCCGCGCCGCGTAAGCGGCGGCGCTGGCGGCGGTGTTGCCGGTCGAGGCGCAGATCACCGCCTCCGCCCCACGCCCCTTCGCCCGCGAGACGGCGACCGTCATCCCACGGTCCTTGAACGACCCGGTCGGGTTCGCCCCTTCGAACTTGAGGTAGGCGCGAACTCCCAACCGCTCCGACAGCCGCTCGGCCTCAATCAAAGGCGTAGACCCCTCGTTGAGCGAGACGATCGGATCGTCGGCCTCCAGCGGCAGGCGGTCGCGAAAACGCTCTATGAGCGGCCTAGGCATTGCCGACGACCCCGAAAACCAAGCAGGTCGGTGGACGCAGGGAGGGCGGTGAGGGGAGCGCACTGTTCGTGCGTGACCCGATCCGACCGACCGAGGACGCCGAGATGCGCCGGTTTGCAGGGGCCGTCAAACGAACTGCTCCTCGATCACGCGGATGTAACGCGGAGCGGCGCGGATCTCATCGAGCCGGCCGATCTCCCAGACCGCCGCGGCGAAGCGCGACTCGAGGCACTCGTGGACGACCATCACCAGGCGCGCGTCGCCGCCGCTGCCGCGCTGAACGACGCTCTTCACCGAGATCTCTTGCTCGCCCAGCACCTGGGCGATCCGCGCCAGCACGCCGGGCTCGTCGGCGACCTCGAGGTGAAGGTAGAAGGAAGAGGCGACGTCCGCCACCAGCGGCAGCCGCTCGCGGGCCTCGTGGACGGGCGCGTCGCCGGAGAGGATCGAGACGACGTCGCCGAGCACCGCCGAGGCGGTCTCGATCCCGCCCGCCCCCGGCCCCGACATCGTCACCTCGGTGATCGCCGGGGCCTCGACCATGACCGCGTTGAAGGGGCCGCCGACCGGCGCCAGCGGGTGGCCGCCGTAGAGGAAGCAGGGGAAGACGCGGACGCTGATCCCGCCGTCGATGCGCTCGGCGACGCCGAGCAGCTTCAGCGAGAGGTCGAGCTCCTTGGCGTAGGCGAGGTCGTCGGGCTGGATCGCCTCGATCCCCTCGTAGGCGACCTGGTCGAGCGTGACCGGGGTGTGGAAGGCGAGCCGGGCGAGGATCGCCATCTTTGCCGCCGCGTCGGCGCCGTTGACGTCGTCGCTCGGGTCGGCCTCGGCGTAGCCGAGCTCCTGCGCCCGCGCCAGCACCTGCTCGTAAGCGGCGCCGCTGGAGGCCATCTCGCTGAGGATGAAGTTGGTCGTCCCGTTGACGATCCCGAAGACCTTGTCGACCTCGGTCACGCCGAAGCTCTCCTGGATCGTGCGCACGATCGGGATCACCCCGGCGACGGCGGCCTCGAAACGCAACTGCACACCGGCCTCGCGGGCGGCGGCGAAGAGCTCGTCGCCGTGCTGGGCGAGCAGCTGCTTGTTCGCGGTGACAACCGGCTTGCCGGCGCGCAGCGCCGCGAGCACGTGCTCGCGGGCCGGGTCGGTGCCACCGATCAGCTCGACGATCAGGTCCGAGCCGGCGAGGATCTCGCCGAACTCGCCTTCGCCGCGGGTCAGCGTGCCGCTCAGCTCCGGCCGCCGCCCGGCCGCCGCCTCGACCGCGTCCGCCCGCTCGGCGAGCAAGGTCGCGAAGGCGCCGCCGACGGTGCCGCGGCCGAGCAGCCCGATGCGAACCGGCTCAGACATCGCGCGAGGTCAGGTCCTCGTAGGACTCGCGGCGCACGACCACCCGCGCCTCGCCGTCGCGGCAGAAGATCACCGGCGGTCGGGTGACGCCGTTGTAGTTGCTCGCCATCGCATGGCCGTAGGCGCCGGTCGCCGGGGTGACGAGGACGTCGCCGATGGCGGGCGCGGAGAGCATCGCGTCGCGGACGATCACGTCCCCCGACTCGCAGTGCATGCCGGCAATCGTCGCGGTGGTGTCCGGGACGGCGCCGGCGCGGTCGGCGATCGTCGCCTCGTAGCGCGAGCCGTAGAGCATCGGCCGCATGTTGTCGGACATGCCGCCGTCGACGGCGACGTAGGTGCGCACGCCGGGGATCTCCTTGACCGTGCCGACCCGATAGGCGGTGACGCCGGCATTGCCGACCAGTGAGCGGCCTGGCTCGATCAGGATCCGCACCCCCTTGCCGAAGACCGCGGCGACCGCCTCGACCTTGACCCCGACGTAGGCGTCGATCGAAGGCGGCTCGTCCTCCTCGGTGTAGGCGATGCCGAGGCCGCCGCCGACGTTGACCAGGCGGCACCAATCGCCGGCCAGGGCGCCGATCGCGGCGATCGCCAACCGGTAGGGCTCGAGCTCGAAGATCTGCGAGCCGATGTGGGCGTGCAGCCCGACCAGGTTGAGCGTGTCGGAGGCGAGCACGCGCTCGATCGCCCGCGCCGCCAGCCCGTCCTCTAGCCCGAAGCCGAACTTCGAGTCGAGCTGGCCGGTGGTGATGTAGTCATGGGTCGAGGGCTTGATCCCCGGCGTCACCCGGATCAGCACGTCCTGTGGTTCGTCGAGCAGGCGCTCGCAGCGCTCGATCTCGTCGAAGGAGTCGAGGATCAGGTGGCCGACGCCGGAACGGGCGGCGAAGAGAACCTCCTCGTCGCTCTTGTTGTTGCCGTGCATGTGGATCCGCGCCGGGTCGAAGCCGGCGCGCAGCGCGATGTGCAGCTCGCCACCGGAGGCGACGTCGACCGAGAGCCCCTCTTCGGCGAAGAGCCGGTAGGCGGCGGTGCAGGGGAAGGACTTGCTGGCGAAGAGCAACTCGAAGTCTTGGCCGCGCCGCTCGAACGCTTCGCGGTAAGCGCGGGCGCGGGCGCGCATCTCCTCCTCGGCATAGATGTAGGCGGGGGTGCCGAACTCGGCGGCGAGCTCGACCACGTCGCAGCCGCCCAGCTCAAGCCGGCCACGCTCGTTCACGCGGCTGCCGGCCGGGTAAACCGGCGAGCTCGCGATCGGGTCGATTACCGCGCCTGCCTGTCCGCGCTTGGCCATGAGACGGCATTGTGACGGGAAGACGCCGTGCAACGCGCGACGCGACCTGCATCGAACCCCAAATAGGGGTCCGATGCAGGTCTAGTGGCCGCCGCCGAGCAGGCCGCCGACCGTTTCCTTGGTCTTGTCGACCGTTTTGCCGAGCGCCGATTCGGGGCCGGCGGCGCCGTCGACGACTTCTTCGGTGGTCTGGGTGACGCCGGTTTTGCCGAGCGCCCCGCCGGTCGCCTGGTCGACCCCGGAGACGGTTTTGTCGACCGTGCCGGTCACGGTTTCGGAGGTCGAGGGGGTGTTGGCGCCGCCGCCAGCACCGCCGCCACTCCCTCCTCCCCCACTGGAAGGCTTGGTCGAACCGCCGCCTCCGCCGCCGCTCGCGGGGCCGCCGCCCGAGGAGCCTGAGGATGCCGAGTTCGTTTCGCCGCCGCCGGGTGGGCCCGGGGCGGTTCCGGGGGTGGTCGCGGCTGGGACGCTCGCGACCGGCGACGAAGTGTTCTGCGCCGAACGGGCGCCGAGGCGGCCGCCGGCTCCGTTATCCGCCCCTCGCTTCGATCCCCCCGCCGATCGCGACCCGTTCGCGGCTGCGCCGACCGCGGCGCTCGTGCCCGAGTGGGCGCGCGGGCGCCACGGCCCCGCCGGAGTCGCCACCTCCCAGTGCGGCCAGCGGCCAGTCGCGCAGAGCCTGAAAGGAGATCAGCAGGACGAAGGCGACCACGGCCGCGACGATCAGGGTCGTGCCCGATACCGCTCCCACCAGATAAGTCTGCGCCTGGCGAATCATCAGCTGCCTCCTACCCAGGTTCCCACTCGCGCCCCACGGGTCTCAACCGCTAACCGGAATTCGTACTAATTTTAGGTATGCCGACGGTGCCGGCAGGCGTGGCTACAGGTAGCCGAGCGGATCCGTCGGCGCGCCGTTGATCCGCACCTCGAAGTGCAGGTGGTCGCCGAAGCAGTGGCCGGTGCAGCCGACGTAGCCGATCACGTCGCCCTGCGAGACGCTCTGGCCGGCGCTGACCGCGAACGAGGACTGGTGGGCGTAACAGGTCTGCAGCCCGCCGCCGTGGTCGAGGCAGGTGAAGTTCCCGTAGCCGCCGCTTTCGGCTTCGCCCTGCTGCAGCACGACCGAGCCCGAGGCCGCGGCGCGGATCGGCGTCCCCGCCGGGACGGCGATGTCGATGCCCTCGTGCATCCGCCCCCAGCGCATGCCGAAGCCGGAGACGACCGGGCCGTCGACGGGCCAGATGAACTGGCCTGAGCCGGCGCGGATCGGCCCGGCGGGCAGCGGCGCCGAGCCGGTGCTGGCCAGGGTCGCGGCGAGCTCCGCCTGGATCGAGGCGACGTCGCCGTCGAGGTCTTCTTCGGTCTTGGTGATCTTGCCGAGGGCCGCCTCGCGGCTGCGGCGCGCTTCGACCAGGCTCGACTGGCGCTGCTGGACGGCCGAGCGCGCGTTCGCCAGGGCCTGCTCTTCGGCGGCGATCGCGTCGCGGGCCGATTCGATCCGGTCCTTGGCCGAGCGCAGGCGGGCAACCGTGTCCTTGACCTGGTCGCGCAGGTCCCGCACCCGGGTCACGACCGCTTCGTCGAGCCCGTGGATGCGGTTGAGGTACTCGGTGCGGTCGACCAGCTCTTCGTAGCCGCCGGATTCGACCAGGACGCTGAGGATGTCCGGGCGTACCGGACTCGTAGATCGCGACGAGGCGCTCGCGCAGCGAGGAGAGCGCCCGTTTGAGGTGTGCCTTGACCACGGCGAGGTGTTTCTTGGCGACATCGAGCTCGGCCACAGCGCTGTCGAGCTCGGCCTGCTTGGCGGCGAGCCGGGCGCGCGTTTCGGCCTCCTCGGCGCGCAACGCCGCGACCTCCCCGGTCAGCCGCTCGATCTTCTTGCGGTAACGCGAGATCGTCGTCGTCAGCACGCCCTTGCGTTCCCGAACCTTGGCAAGCTTCGCTTCCTTAGCGCTCAGCTTCGATTCGAGATCCTTGGCAGGGGCCGCTCCCGGGGAACAGCAACATTAAAGAGCCGCAGCAACAGCCACGGCCGAGCAAGTCCTCCGCATCGCGTTGAGGCGAGCGACCCCAGCTACCCCCCACGCAGGAGCGGCTAAGACATGCAACCCCGCTTGCGATGGGGCGTCGGGGTCCCTCTCCGGGAACTTGGGAGGCTCGCCAAAGACTCGAGCCCCGCCGCCGGCCGGTCGCGGGTTCCCGGATGGACCTGACAAAGACGCCTATGCAGCCACGGGCTCCTTGGCGGCGGCCTTCTCCGCCTCAGCGACGACTTCGGCCGCATACCCAAGCGCTCGCCGTATTCGCGCGCCTGCATGCGGGAGATGACCATCCGCTGAATCTCCGCCGTGCCCTCGAACAACTGGTAGATCTTGGCGTCGCGGAAGAACTTCTCCAGCGGCAGCTCGGGGCTCCAGGCGTCGGGGCCGACCAGGTCCATCAGCGTCGTCGTCGCCCACATCGTCACGTCGCCGGCCTTGAGCTTCGACATCGAGCCCTGGCCGCCACGCATCGGGATCCCGTTGCGGCCCATCCAGGCGGCCCGCTGGACGAGCAGGCGGGCGGCTTCGATCTCGGTCGCGACGTCGGCCAGGGTCTGCTGGACGCGCTGCGTCTGCAGCAGCGCCACGCCGCCCTCGGAGCGGCCGTCGAGGTATTCGAGCGTCGCCTCGTAGGCGGCCTGGGCGATGCCCAGCGCCGAGGCGCCGACCAGCGGCCGGGTGATCTCGAAGGTCGCCAGCGCGTCGGCGCCGCGCGACTTCTTGCCTTCGCGCCCGCGCTGCAACTTCTTCTCCAGCTTCTCCTCGCCGCCGAGCAGGTTCTCGGCCGGGATGCGGCAGTCCTCGAGCACGATCTCGGCCGTGTGCGAAGCGCGGATGCCGAGCTTGGACTCCTTTTTGCCCTGGCTCAGGCCGGGGGTGTCCTTGCCGATCACGAACGAGGCCTGGCCGCGGGTGCCGAGAGCGGGATCGACGGTGGCGACGACGACGTGGACGTCGGCGATGCCGCCGTTGGTGATGAAGACCTTGGTGCCGTTGAGGACCCACTCGTCGCCGTCGCGCTTCGCGGTCGTCTTCAGGCTCTTGACGTCGGAGCCGGCCTGCGGCTCGGTCACCGCGTAGGCGCCGAGCTTGACCTCATCGCCGGCGCCGAAGCACTCGGGGACCCACTGGGCGATCTGCTCGGGGGTACCGGAGGAGGCGATGCCGGCGGCGGCGAGGCCGGAGCCGGAGATCGCCAGGGCGATGCCGGCGCAGCCCCAGTGGAACTCTTCGGCGGAGATCACCTGCATCTGGCCGTCGGCGTCGGAGGCCGAGCGCTGGATCGCCTCGAGGCCCTGGAAGCCCTGTTTGCGGGCCTCCTTGATGACCTCCCAGGGGGTGCTCTCGTCTTCGTCGTGCTTGCGCGCCGCGGGGCGGATCACGTCGCGGGCGAAGGCCCTGGCGCGGTCCTTGAAGTCCTGCTGCTCGTCGTTCAGTGCGAAGTCCATCCATCCCCCTCGTAGGCGCGCTTTCAGTTGTTGACTGACTTGTCAATCAACAGTTTAGCTGACCAACCAGCCAGTCTGGACGCGTGTGACACGGCGCATCTCTGCGTCCTCAGTCAGCCGGCTCCGGTCACGCGCGAACAGTGCGCTCCCTTCGCCGTCCTCCCTGCGTCCTGGATCTGCTTGGCCACGCACGCCCAGGAGGCATTAGGTTGGCCGTATGACGCGGCCGATCAACGCCGACTTGCCAGCAACGAAGCCGTCCCCGCCGAAGCGAAGGCGCAAGCCGGTGCCGGGTGCGCTGAAGGCGATTGCCGGGCTGTTCGTGCTCGCGATCGTCTTCATCGTCGCCGCGATCCTCGGCGGCGGCGGCGGGGGAAGCAGCTCGGATGGCGACGGGGAAGGACCGGCGCCGGTCAGCGAAGCGCCCAGCACCCCTGCCGATGCGCCCGCTTCCCAAGCGCCGGAACGGCTCGGCTACCCGGCATTCGCGACCGCGAACACGACCAGGGTCGGCGGCGCCGACGCCGCTTCCAACGCGGCCGCCGTCGCCCTCGCCGTCTTCCCCTCGGTCGAACCCGCACAGCGACCGGCGGCTGTCACCCTCCTCGACGCCGCCGACTGGCGGACCGCGATCGCCGCCGCCGTGCTGACGGCGGCGCCGTTGGAAGCGCCGCCGCTGATCTCCGAATCCGGCGGGATGCCGGACGCGACGGCCGCAGCTCTCGACGCGCTCGACCCCCAGGGGAGCAAGGCGACCGGTGGGGCGCAGGTCTTCGCCCTCGGCGCCGCCGACGCCCCCGACGACGCCCACGCCAAGCGCATCGCCGGCGGTGGGGCGGCCGGCGCGGCGGCGGTCGCGGCGCTGCGCGAGAAGCTGACGGGAACGCCGCCGAAGCACTTCGTCATCGCCGCGGCGGCAAAGCCCGGCTTCGCGATGCCGGCCGCGGCATGGGCTGCACGCTCCGGCGACCCGGTCCTCTTCACCGCGGGGGCGAAGCTCAGCAAGCCGACGGCGCGCACGCTGAAGGCGCATCCCGACACCCCGGTCTACGTGCTCGGCCCCTCCGCGGCGATCTCCTCGGAGGTCGTGCGCGAAATCGGCAAGCTGGCGCCGCGGGTGCGGCGCGTCTCCGGCGAGGACCCGGTCGCCAACGCGATCGCGTTCGCCCGCTACGACGACGGCGGCTTCGGCTGGAACATCAACGATCCCGGGCACGGCTTCGTCGTCGCGCCCAGCGACGAACCGCTCGCCGCCGCGGCCGCGGCGCCGCTCTCGGCCGCGGGGACCTGGGGGCCGCTGCTGCTCACCGGCAGCGCCGCTACCCTTGCGGCTGCGCTGCGCGGGTATCTGCTCGACGTCAAGCCGGGCTACACGAATGACCCGACGCGCGCCTTCTACAACCACGTTTGGCTGATCGGCGACCAGGAGGCGATCGAACTGAGCGAGCAGGCCGAAATCGACGAGCTGGCGGCGCTGACCAAGATCGGCGGCGGAGAATGAGCGAGGCCGAGAGCCCCGACCTGCTGGGCGGCGGCCACGAGGTCACCGTCGAGGACGTCCGCGCCCTCGCCGGCGCCTCCACCCCGCACTTCGCGCTGCAGGTCCGCAACCGGATCCGCCGCCTGATCGAGCCGCTGCCCGAGGGCCACCCGGCGCGGGCCGAAGGCGAGCGCAAGATCGCCGCGCTGGAGGAGCTCGCCGGGCACAGCGGCGACCCCCGCGGCA
The DNA here is from genome assembly GCA_963789505.1 of uncultured Solirubrobacterales bacterium. Taxonomy (GTDB): domain Bacteria; phylum Actinomycetota; class Thermoleophilia; order Solirubrobacterales; family 70-9; genus VRUE01. The sequence goes on along the minus strand of CAWBLE010000007.1, from coordinate 71,998 downwards.
CGATGGGCATCGGCCACCACCGATGAAGCAGCTGGCGCCCGGCGTCTGGCGGCTCAAGGAGCGGCCGCTGCCGGTGATCAACATCTACCTGGCGGAGGACGTGCTGATCGACGCCGGCCGGACCTGGGACAGGCGCCGCGTCTTCGCCGAGCTCGAGGGGCGCGAGATCTCGATGGTCGCCCTCACCCACGCCCACCCCGACCATCAGGGCGTCGCCAAGGACGTCTGCGAGGCGCGCGGCGTCCCGCTCGCCTGCCACGCCGACGACGTCGACGCGATGGAGGGGCGGCGGCCCCTGCAGGAGGCCCACCGCGGCCACCCGGTCAACCGCGTGATCAAGGCTCTCTGGGAGGGACCGCCGTACAAGGTCGAGCGCGTGCTGAACGAGGGCGACGAGGTCGCCGGCTTCCGCGTCGTGCACGCGCCCGGCCACGCCCGCGGCGAGCTGATCTTCTTCCGCGAGTCCGACCGGGTGGCGATCTGCGGCGACGTGATCCGCAACCTCAGCTACGCGACCTACCGGCCAAAGCTCGCCGAGCCGCCGGAGATATTCACCTCCGACCCGGCCGAGAACCGCCGCTCGATCCGCAAGCTCGCCGAGCTCAACCCGGCGCTGATCCTCCCCGGCCACGGACCGGCGGTAACCGACATCGCCGCCTTCGAGCGCTTCGTCGGTAGTCTCGCCTCATGAGCGACGCGATCGAGCACGGCTTCAAGGAGGGCGACAAGGTCTGGGTCGAGGACGGTGACGGCAAGCACCACCCCGGCATCTTCGTCGGCAACAACGAAGCCTCCGGCTGGTTCGGCGGTGGCCCCAGCGCCTACGTCGTCCACCCCGAGGCCCACAACGCCGAGGTCGTCTCCGTGTTCCGCATCACCCCGCGCGACGAGTAGCGGGCTCAGGCCCCGGGGCCGAAGGCGTCGATCAGGCGGTTCTGGTACTCGCTCAGCTCCTCGGGGGAGATGAAGTAGGTGGGCGGGGTGAGGAAGAGGCCGTCGGCGCGCTCGGCCGTCGCCTCGACCCGGGCGCGGACCTTGTCGAGCGGGCCGGCGGCGCAGTAGGTGTCGACCATCTCGTCGCTGATCGCGGCCGGGACGGCGGCGAGGTCGCCGCGGCGGAAGGCCTCGCCGGCGGCGACGGCGTTGTCGGCGAAGCCGTGCAGCTCCCAGAGCGGCATGTAGGTCTTGACCGTGGCGTAGAAGGAGATCGTGCGGCGGGCCATCTCGACCGCCTGCGCCTCGTCGTCGTCGATCGCGCAGCAGACCGTCGGCAGGTAGTCGAAGTCGGTGCGCTCGCGGCCCGAGCGCTTCAACCCCTGCTCGAAGGAGGAGACGACGACCTCGTCGATCCAGCGCAAGCTCTGGATCGGGTGGCCGATCAGGCCGTCGGCGACGTCGCCCGCCATCCGGCACATGCCGCCCTGCACGCCGGCGGTGTAGATCGGGACCGTCTCGCGCGGCGCCGGGTGGGGTCGGATCCAGCCCTTGATATCGATGTCGTAGTACTCGCCCTCGTAGCGGATCGGCTCGCCCGCGCCCGCCTGGCGCATGATCAGGCGGGTCGCCTCGATCGCCTCGCGCAGGTGCGGCGCCGGCTTGCCGTACTCGGCGTTGTGCCAGGTTTCGTTCAGCCGCTTGACGCCGGAGCCGAGCCCGAGCCGGAAGCGCCCGCCCGACATCTCGTCGATGTCGAGGGCGCTGATCGCGACGATGAAGGGGCTGCGGGTGAACGCCCAGGCGATCCCGGTGGCGACGCCGATCTTCTCTGTGCGGCCGGCCAGGTAGGCGGCCTGGGTGACCGAGGAGCGGAACAACTCCGGCGCCCAGACGCATTCGACCCCGGCGGCTTCGGCGCGCTTCGCCTCCGCCTCGAGGTCGGCGACGGTGGTGCCGATCGCGGCGACCGAGATGCGGTCGAGCGCGCTCAAGCGGCGAGGACGAGATCGGCGACGCGCTCGCGGTGCCAGCGGGCGTCGCCGAAGGTCGCCGCGTTGGCTTTGCCGCGCTTGAGGAAGAAGTGCAGGTCGTGCTCCCAGGTGAAGCCGATCCCGCCATGCACCTGGATCGAGGCGTCGGGGACGCGCCAGCCGGCGTCGGAGGCGTAGGCCTTGGCCATCGAGGCAGCGAGCGGCAGCGATTCGGGCTCCGCGTCGGCGGCCCAAGCGGCGCCGTAGACGGCCGAGCGCGAGTTCTCGGTCTCGAGCAGCATCTGCGCGCAGCGGTGGGAGACCGCCTGGTAGGCGCCGATCGGGCGGCCGAACTGCTGGCGGTCTTTGGCGTAGGAGACCGCCATCTCCATCGTGCGCTGGGCGATCCCGGTCGACTCGGACGCGATCGCGGTACAGGCCCGCCAGAGCACCGGCAGGTAATCGGCCTGGGCGCCGGCCAACGTCGCCTCCGGCCCGACGCGGACGCCTTCGAAGCGGACCGCGTAGAGGCGGCGGGTGGGGTCGATCGATTTCTCGGCGCTGACGGTGACGCCGTCGGCCTCGCGCTCGACGATGTGCCTGCGCCCGTCGGCGGTGGCGACGAGGAGGAAGTCGGCGCTCGCCGCATCCATCACCAGGACCTTCTCGCCGTCGAGGATCAGGCCATCGCCGTCTTCCTTCGGCTCCATGCCGAAATAGCCGATCGCGGCGCTGCCGCCGGCCTCGAAAAGGGCGAGCGTGCCGCGCACCTCGCCGCTCGCCATCGGCCGCAGCCAGCGCTCACGCTGGTCGTCGGTCCCGTTCGTGGCGAGTGCCAGCGCGGTCACGGTGGTCGAGAGCAGCGGCGACGGCGCCAGCGCGTAGCCCATCTCCTCGAAGAGGACGGCGAGGTCGACGATCCCGAGCCCCTGCCCGCCCCACTCCTCGGGCAACGCCAGGCCGGGCCAGCCGAGCTCGGCCATCTCCACCCAGTCGGCCTGATCGAAGCCGTGCTCGCTCTCGACCAGGGCGCGGATCCGCTCCGATTTGTAGCGGGCGGCGAGGAACTCGCGCGCGGTCGCCTTGATTGCCTGCTGCTCGTCGGTCAGATCGAAGTACACGGCTACCGCATCCTCGGCAACCCGAGCACGCGCTCGGCGATGATGTTCTTGAGGATGTCGGTGGTGCCGCCCTCGATCGAGTTGGCGCGCGAGCGCAGGAAGCTGTACTGCCAGGCGCCGTTGGCGACGGCGTGCTCGGAGCCGCGCTCGAGCGGCGCGTAGGCGCCCTCGATCTCGAGCGCCAGCTCGGCGATGCGCTGGTTGATGTCGGCCCACTGCCACTTGCCGAGCGAGCCCTCCGGGCCGGGGATGCCCGACTGCATCGTCTTGGTCAGGCCGCGGTAGGCGTTGAGCCGCATCGTCTCGGCCTCGATCTGCAACTGCGCGAGCCGGTCGCGGATCAGCGGGTCTTCGGCGGCGCTGTGGCCGTTGACGCGCGTGTCCTTGGCCAGCTGGCCGAGCTTCTTGAGGCTGTTGGCGATCTGCGAGATCGCGCCGAAGGCGAGCCCGGCGCGCTCGTTCATCAGCGTCGTGATCGCCACCGACCAGCCGTTGCCGACGCCGCCGACGACGTTCTCGTCGGGAATCCGTGCCTCCTCCATGAAGACCTCGTTGAACTCGCCCTCACCGGTGATCTGGACCAGCGGCTTGGCCTCAACGCCGGCCTGGTCCATGTCCATCAGGAAGTAGGTGAGGCCCTTGTGCTTGGGCGCGTCGGGGTCGGTGCGGGCGACCAGCATGCACCACTTCGCGTACTGGGCGAAGGTCGTCCAGACCTTCTGCCCGGTGACAACCCATTCGTCGCCGTCCTTGACCGCCTTCGTCTTCAGCGAGGCGAGGTCGGAGCCCGACTCGGGCTCGGAGAACCCCTGGCACCAGATCTCCTCGGCGGTCAGGATCGGCTCCAGGTAGCGCTGCTTCTGCTCGTCGGTGCCGTGCGCGATCACGACCGGGCCGCCCATCGCCAGGCCGAGCACGTTGGCCGGGCTGGGCGCTTCCTGGCGCGCCGCCTCGCCGACGAAGATCGCCTGCTCGATCAGGGTCGCGCCGCGGCCGCCGTACTCCTTCGGCCACGAGATCCCGGCCCAGCCCGCCGCGTGCAGCCGGCCCTGCCACTCGGTGCGGAAGGCCATCACCTGCTCGAGCCCGGCCTCCGGCTCGGGCCCCGGGTGGTTCTCTTCCAGCCAGGCGCGGACCTCGTCGCGGAACTCGGTCTCGGCGGGGGACAGACTCAGATCCACGGCGCTGAGACTACTGGCTATCCGGCCAGTCGCCTAGATCCGCTCGATCAGGGTTCCGGTTCCGAGGCCGCCGCCGCAGCACATCGTCACCAGGCCCATCTGCTTGTCGCTGCGCTCCATCTCGTGCAGCAGGGTGGTGATCAGGCGGGCGCCGGTCGAGCCGAGCGGGTGACCGAGCGCGATCGCGCCGCCGTTGACGTTGACCCGGTCCATGTCGGGGTCGAGCTCGCGGCGCCAGGCGGCGAGCACCGAGGCGAATGCCTCGTTGATCTCGACCAGGTCGATGTCGTCCATCTTCATCCCGTTGCGCTCGAGCAGCTTTTCGGTCGCCGGGATCGGGCCGGTCAGCATGATCACGGGGTCGACCCCGACCGTGGTCTGGTCATAGATCCGCGCCCGTGGCTTCAGTCCCAGGGCGTCGGCCTTCTCGCGCGCCATCAGCAGCACGCCGGCGGCGCCGTCGGAGACCTGCGAGGAGTTGCCGGCGGTGATCTTGCCGTCCTCCTTGAAGGCGGGCTTGAGCTTGGCGAGGCCCTCGAGGGTCGTATCGCGCAGGCCCTGGTCGGCGACGTAGGTGTCGCCGTTGACGGCGAAGGGGACGACCTCGCGCTCGAAGCGTCCCTCCTCGGTCGCCTTGGCGGCCAGCTCCTGGGAGCGCAGGCCGATCTCGTCGAGCTCCGAGCGGGGGATCTCCCACTTGTCGGCGATCATCTCCGCCGAGAGGCCCTGCGGGATCAGGTTGTAGCGCTCCATCAACTCGGGCGAGAAGGGCGAGCCGTGCTCTTTCATCACCTCGTAGCCGTCGGCGAAGGAGATGTGGCCCATGTGCTCGACGCCGGAGCCGACGGCGACGTCGTGGACGCCGCTGGCGATCAGCGCGGCGGCGAAGTTGACCGCCTGCTGCGCCGAACCGCACTGGCGGTCGATCGTCGTCGCCGGGGTCTCGATCGGGAGGCCGGCCTCGAGCCAGGCGTTGCGACCGATGTTGACGCCCTGCTCGCCGAACTGCTGGGCGCAGCCCGTGACCACGTCGCCGGTCTCGGCGGGGTCGACGCCGGAGCGCTCGAAGAGCTCCCCGTAGACCTTGGCGAGCAGGTTCGAGGGGTGGATGTCCTTGTAGTAGCCCTTCTCCGCATGGCCGCGGCCGATCGGCGTGCGGACCGCCTCGACGATGACGACCTCGCGGCCGCCAAACTTCCCGTTCCCGTTCTCAGACATCGAAGCCCCTCCGTCTTCTCGATTGACCGGTCAATCAACCTTAGCGAGCGGGAACTGTTAGAAACCCGTCTCGATGAGCGCGGGGACTGGATACGAGGCGCCCGGGATCGCCGGCAGCGGGGCGATCGCCACCGGCTTGGCGGCCGTGGCGACGACCACGGCTGACGTGATCTTGCTCGCGCGCAGTGAGGCATCCGCCTGGCGCGCCGAGGAGAAAGTCGTGGCCGCCTGCGCGAAGATCGAGGGGGCGGAGCCGTCGCGGCTGCGCGTCACCACCGACCCCAACGACCTGGCCGATTGCGACATCGTGGTCGAGGCAGTGATCGAGGAGGTCGGGCCGAAGGGCGAGGTGCTGAGCGCCGTCGCCGCAGCGTGTCCGCGGGCCGATCTAGCCACCACCACCTCCTCGCTCAGCATCGGCGAGATCGCCAAGGCGGCGGACATCGACGGCCGCCTCTTCGGCTTGCACGTCTTCAACCCGGTGCCGCGGATGAAGCTGGTCGAGGTCTGCTTCCCCGACAACGGCGAGGCGACCCGCGAGAAGGCGCTCGCCTGGTGCGCGGCGCTGGGCAAGACCGCGGTCGAGGTCCCCGACCAGGCCGGCTTCGTCGTCAACCGGCTGCTCTTCCCCTACCTCTTCGAAGCGGTGCGGATGATCGAGCGCACCGGCATGGAGGCCGGTGAGGTCGACACCTGCATGAAGCTCGGCGCCGGTCACCCGATGGGCCCGCTCGCCCTGCTCGACTTCGTCGGCCTCGACGTCTCCGAGGCGATCGGCGACTCGCTCTACGCGGAAAGCGGCGAGATCGCCAGCAAGCCCCCCGGCCTGATGGTCGAGATGGTCGGCGAAGGCAAGCTGGGCCGAAAGTCCGGCGCCGGCTTCTATAGCTACGACTAGACCGGCGCATCTCGGCGTCCTCGGTCGCTCGCGTGCAGAGCACGCCACGCTCCCTGCGTCCTTGACCTGCTTGGTCTATTCGCAGCTATCTCTTTCCAGCACGATCCCAAATGACATCGGCTGGGGAACATCCTTGGGTGCGGGCCGTCGCCTCTATCTCCTCCCAGGGCAACTCCGCTTCGGGCAGGTCGTCCCAGCGGGCCAGGTCGAGGGCCTCAACCGCCCCTTTGAGCGCCGGGCCGAGATGCTCCTCGGAGCGCAGCAACGCCCTCAATACCTCGAGCTGTTTGTCGCTCATGCGCACAACCCACATGCGATACCTCCAGGGTTAGGCGATACGCGGGTTGCTCAGGAAACCTAGGCCGCGGGGCGGACGGAACCCCCGCCATCGTGCCCGCTGCTGCCGATCCGCACCGCCTCGACCCGATTCTCGCGCACCGACTCGACCCGGATCGTGTAGCCGTTGGCTTTGATCGTGTCGCCGCGCTTGGGCAGCCGCCCGAGCTCGCCGAAGACATAGCCTCCGATCGAGTTGTATGCGTCGCTGTCGACCGGCAGCTCGATCCCGCGGTCGGATAGGTCGCCGAGCGAGACGTGGCCGCGCACGAACCACTCGCCCCCGGCGAGTTGGCGCATCGCCGCGGCGCGCGGGTCGGTCTCGTCCTCGATCTCGCCGACGACCTCCTCGAGGATGTCCTCGACGGTGACGATGCCGACCGTGCGGCCGTACTCGTCGACGATCACCGAGAGCGAGGTGCGTTGCACCTGCAGGTCGTGCAGGAGGTCGTCAAGGGGGCGCGTCTCGGGCACGATCACGGCCTCGCGCACGACCGGTTCGATCCGCGCCTCCGGCCCGTCGCTCATGTAGAGGCGAGCGAGGCTGTTGTTGTGGACGATCCCCTTGACCCGGTCGGGATTGTCTTCCTCGATCACGACGAGGCGGGTGTGGCCGGAGGTGACACAGCGGCGCAGCGCCGTCTCGACCGTCTCGGAAGCGTCGACCGTGACCACAGCCGGGATCGGGGTCATCACCTCGCGCGCCTGCTGCTCGTGCAGATGGAAGACGCCGCCGAGCATCCCCGCCTCGCCCGCGTCGAGCGTCCCCCCCACGCGCGAGCTGTCGATGATCTGCTTGAGGTCCTCGGCCGTGTGCTTCTCGTCGATGTTGGTCGGGTCGACGCCGAAGAGGCGGACGATCGCGTTCGAGATCGCGCTCAGGCCCATCGTCACCGGCGCCGTGGCGACGCGGAACCAGTTGAGCGGGCGGGCGACGCGGCGCGCGGTGCGCTCGGCCTGGTTGATCGCCAGCATCTTCGGCACCTGCTCGCCGATGCTGATGTGGATCGCGGTGACCAGGGTGAAGGCGATCGCCAGCGAGAGCGCGGCGGCCGCTCCGTGCGAGAGGCCGCCGAAGACGGGCTCGAGCAGCGCCGCCAGCGAGGGCTCGCCAAGGAAGCCGATCCCGATCGAGGCCATCGTGATCCCGATCTGGCATGCGGAGAGCGATTCGTCGATCTCGTCGAGTTGGCGCACGACGGTCTCGGCGCCGCTTTCGCCTTCCTCGGCGAGCTGTTCGATCTTGCCGCGACGAGTGCGCACGAGCGCGAACTCGGCCGCGACGAAGAAGCCATTGATGGCCACCAGCAGGAGCAGCAGGACGAGCAAGAGGACGCTCATCGACCCGAGACTGCCATATTGCGCCCCGGATGCGTATCGCCAGCCTCGTCCCATCGGCAACCGAGATGCTCTTCGCCCTCGGGCTGGGCGACAGCGTCGTCGCGGTCACCCACGAGTGCGACTTCCCGGCAGCGGCGCAGCGACTCCCGCAGCTGACCCGCACGGTGCTCGACGACGGCCTCGACGCGGGACAGATCGACGCCGCCGTGAAGGAGACGGTCGGCGCCGGCCGGGCGCTGTACGAGCTGAACGAGGAGCGGCTGGCCGAAGTCGCCCCGGACCTGATCGTGACCCAGGCGATCTGCGACGTCTGCGCCGTCTCCTACGAGGACGTCGCCGCGGTCGCGGAGCGACTGCCTAGCCGGCCGCGGGTCCTGCAGCAGGACCCGAGCACGCTGGCCGAGATGCTCGAGGACGTGATCCGGCTCGGCGAGGCGACCGAGCTCGCGTCCGAGGCGCACCAGATGCGGGGCGAGCTCGAGGGCCGCCTCGCGGTCGTGCGGGCAGCCGTCTCCGGCGCCAGTCAGCCGCGCGTCGTCGCGCTCGAGTGGCTCGACCCGCCCTTCGTCGGCGGCCACTGGATCCCCGAGATGATCTCGATCGCCGGCGGCGAGGACGTCGCCGGCCCGCCCGGGCTGAAGTCGCCGGAAGTCGACTGGGGGGCGCTGGGCGGGCTCAACCCCGACGTCGTGATCGCGATGCCCTGCGGATGGTACGTGGGTGAATCGCATGCCCAGGCGGTCCAGCACTGGAGCCAGATCGCCAGGCTCGGCGCCGGTCGGGTCTTCGCCGTCGACGCCGCCTCGACCTTCTCCCGGCCCGGGCCGCGCCTCGTCGACGGGGTCGAGCTGCTCGGCCATGTTCTCCACCCCGACCTGGTCGATCCACCGGGGAACATCGGCTTCGCGGAGGTACGCGCTTAGACCGCTGCAAACCGGCGCAGCTCGGGATCCTCGGTCCCCCGAGCTGCTTGACTTTCGCGGTCTAAGCGACCGCGATGGCAGAGGCGAGGGCAAAAAATCCGATCGCGGCCATCGCCAGCAGCTCGGTCGCGAGCCGGCGGGGGCCGAGCATGCCGCGCTCGCCGGCGACGATGACGAGGGCGCAGAGCACGCCGCCGGCGAGCCCACCCAGGTGTCCGCCGATGCTGATTTCGGGCCGGCCGAAGGTGATCGCGAGGTTGAGCAGGAGGACGACCCCGATCGAGGCCGCGAGGTTGTCGACACCGCGGTGGCGGGCGATTACGAAGGTCGCGCCGAAGATCCCGAAGACGGCGCCCGAGGCGCCGATCGTGAGCGCGTTGGGGTCGAGCAGGATCGCCCCGAAGGCGCCGGCGAAGAGCGAGGCGAAGTAGAGCGCGACGAAGCGCGGCGTGCCGATCCCCGGCTCGAGCAGGCGACCGAGGAAGTAGAGGGCGAACATGTTGAAGCCGATGTGGATGACGCTGGCGTGCAGGAAGCCACCGGTCAGCAAGCGGTACCACTCGCCTTCGGCGACCGAGGGGCCGAAGAGGCCGAAGTCGAAGATCACCGAGCTGTTGCCGGGACTGAGCCCGCCGCTGCCGCCGGCGATCTCGGCCAGGTAGGCGGCGACGTTGAGCGCGATCAGGATGTAAGTCGCGGGCGTGTCGTAGCGACCCGGCCCGGCAGCCCCCCGGGTGACCTTGGTGCGCTCGCGCGAACACTCGGGGCAGCGCATCCCGACCGGGGTCGGGGTCATGCAGTCGGGGCAGATCGGCCGCCCGCAGTTCGAGCAGGAGACTGCCGTCTCGCGGTTCGGGTGTCGGTAACAGGTCTGCGCCATCGTGGACGCGGAGCCTACAATCGCCGCGCAATGGAGCAGGCGAGTCCCGCACGGCTGTACGCGACGCTGGTCGGTGCGGCGCTGTTCGCCTACGGCATCGCCGGCTTCTTTTTCGACTCCTCCTTCGCCCGTCCCGACGACGCCCGCGAGGCGCTAGGCCTGCTCTCGATCAACGGCTGGGCCAACTGCTTCCACATGCTGACCGGCGCGCTCGGGCTGCTCGTCGCGGGCTTCGCCTCGCGCCGTTACGCGATCTGGCTGACCGCCGTCTACGCGGCCGTCGCCGTCTTCGGGTCCCTGGTCTGACCGAGACTGCGGTTACCCGCCCATAAGGCGGGAAAGCGCAAGTTCGTCAGGGCTTGATCCGGCCCGGCAACGAGCGCAGGCCGCCCGCCCGTTGGCGGCCGCGGCGGCGCATCTCGAAGAGGACGAGGGCGCCGGTGGCGAGCCCGCCGGCGCCGACGGCGACGACCGGCCGGACCCAATTGCGCGGGTCGCGCAGCGCCCGCAGCTCGCTCTCGGAGAGCTCCTCGGCCCAGTCGGAGAGCTCCTCGGCGGCGGCCTGGGTGACGGCGGAGAGAGTGTCCTCGAAGCGACCCGAGAGGCGCTCGGGCGGCTCGATCGGCCGCAGCGCGTCGCCGAGCAGGCGCTCGACGTCCCAGGTGCTGCCGCTCAGGTTCTCGCTCGCCTCACTCATCGCTCATCTCCTCCTCGAGCTGCTTGATCGCGCGATGGATCAGCACCTTGGTGGCGCCGTCGGTGCGCCCCAGGGCGCGGGCGATCTCGCGGTTGTCCATGCCGAGCGCGAAGCGCATGATCAGCGCGTCGCGGCGGTCGTCGGGCAGGTTGTCGAGCTTGTCGATCACCTGGCGCAACTCCTCGCGGCCCTCGGCGATCGCCTCGGTGCCGTGCCGGGCGGGGATCGGGTCGGCGTTTTCCAGCGGCGTCTGCGGGCGGCGCGAGCGATCGCGGTAGTAGTTCAGCGCCAGGTTGTGGGCGATGCGGATCAGCCACGGGCGCAGCGGCCTGCCGTCGGACTCGCGACGGGCGCGGTCGAAGTGGCGGTAGGCCTGCAGGAAGGCCTGCTCGGTGAGGTCCTCGGCGTCGTGCTGGTTGCCGACCCGGTAGTAGGAGTAGGAGTAGACGTCCTTGAGGTGGTCGCGGTAGAGCTGTTCGAAGGCGCGGTCGAGCTCCGCCTTGGCGGCCGGGTCGAGCGCGGTCGGCTCGACGTTCTTCTCGGCGCCGCTCACCGGCCAAGCCTAGGGCCTCCAGCCTCATGCCGCCGCCTTCCTCGAACGCTCGACCAGGCGCAGGCCCGCGACCCACTCCCCGGCGTCGATCTCGCCGCCGATCAGCGCCGCGAGGCCGTTCAGCGCCTCGGCCGGGGCGCCCGAGGCCGAGATCGCCTGGGCCAGCAACGGCACCGCGTCGAGCCCCTCGGAGGCCTGGCCGATCAGGGCCGGGATCTCCTTCGCCGGGGTGCCCTTGCCGAGCAACTCGCCGGCGCGGCGGTTGCGGCCCGAGGGGGCGAGCACCGTCGCGGTCAGGTCGCCGACACCGGCCAGGCCGGAGAAGGTCTCCAGCTCGGCGCCGCGTCCGAGCGCGTAGTCGATGCACTCGCGCCAGACCTGGGCGGTTGCGATGCCGGCCGCGTTGAGGCCGAAGGGCTCGGTCGCGGCGGCGGCGAGCGCGGCGGCGTTCTTCGCCGCGCCGGCCATCTCCACCCCGGTGACGTCGCGCGAGCGCTCGCAGACGAGGCCGGCGCGGTCGAAGACCTCGCCGAGCTGGTCGCGTAGGTCGGCGTCGCCGGAGCCGAGCACGAGCGCGGCCGAGCCGGAGACGGCCTCGCGGGCGTGGGCCGGACCGCCGAGCGAGGCGATGGCGCGGGCGCGGATCCGTTCGCCGACGTACTCGGCCGGCAGCTGCCCCAGAGGGGCAATCAAGCCCTTGGTCAACAGCAGCACCGAGCAGCGGTCGCTGACCCTGTCGGCAATCGCCCCGACCGCCTGCGGCAGCGAGCCGGAGGGGATCGCGAGGCAGACGAGGTCGAGCCCGGACAACTCGATCTCCGCCGCCGGACGGACGAGCAGCGAGCCGGGCAGCTCGACCCCCTCCAGGTAACGGTGGTTCTCGCCCGCCTCGACCATCTCCGCGGCCTGCTCGGCGGTGCGGGCGCCGAGGTGCACCTCAAGGCCGCCGCGGGCGAGTAGGACGGCGACCGCCGTGCCCCAGCTGCCGGCGCCGATCACAGCGGCGCGGCGCATCGGCGGCAGCCCGCCCATCTCTTCCCACTGCAGCAGGACGTTGGGCCAGATCCGCGCCGTCACCGATTCCGCCAATGGCGGCGAGGGCTCCTCCACCCGGGGGAAGGTCATCGCCTTGCCGAGCCGCACCCGCACCTGGCGCGGGCGGATGCTCCAGCCGCGGCGCACGTGCTCGGAGCCGAAGACGGCGGTTGGGACGACCGCGGCGCCGGTCTGCAACGCCAGCCTGCCGACGCCGCGCCTCGGCGTCGCCAGCGTGCCGCGGCGAATCCGTGTGCCCTCGGGGAAGATGCAGACGGTGCCGCCGCGCTCAACCGCGAGGCGCGCCGTCTCCATCGCCATCTCGTCGGATTCGCCGCGGCGGATCGGGAAGGCGCCGAGCCGCGAGAGCAGCCACCCCTGCCAGCGGCGCTCGAAGAGCTCGATCTTGGCGACGTAGTTCATCGGCCGCCGCCAGGGCAGCGCCGCGCCGATCGCGAAAGGGTCGAGGAAGCTGCGGTGGTTGGCGGCGACGATCAGGCCGCCGCTGACCCGGCCGTACTCCCGGCCGGTGCGGCCGAGTCGGAAGTAGACGAGGAAGAACGGCGTCATGAAGAACCTGGCCAGGAGGTAGAGGGGCCAGTTGACGCTGTGGGCGCGGGTGTAGTCGTGGTAGCGCTGAAGGCGTTCTTCGGTCACTACACAGCGCTACACGGCGCGGCTGGCGCGGTTACCAGGCGGACTCGATCAGCGCCGCGAGGTCGTCCTTGGTCGGCGGTTCCGGCGTGAAGGCGAGCTCGGGGCGCAGGAGCATCGAGTCGAGCGCCGCGTCGAGCCTGCTGCGGTCTGCCCCCAGGTCGGCCAGGCCAGGTGGATCGCCGCCGAGCTGGAGGATGCGGATCTCCATCTCCTCGGGGACGGTGGCGAGCGATTCGGCGAGGGGCGCGAGGCCATCGGGGGCCCGGGGAGCGACGAACGCCATGGCCGGAGGAAGAATTCGCGCGTTGGTCTCGGCGTGCGGGGTGCCACAGATGCGGACCAGCGTTTGGCAGATCACGTGGTGGAGGGAGAAGGAGCCGGAGTCGATCGCGTAGCCGCTGAGGACCGCGCCCTGGGCGAGCAGCGCCCGGTCGCGTTCCTCGCGCTCCTGGTCGAGGGCCGTCGCGATCAGTTCGGCGCCGCGCAGGGCGGTCATTTCCGAGGCCGGGTTGGCGAAGGGGGTGTAGAGCGAGTCGGCGGCATGGGCCAGGGCGTTCATCGCGCTGGCCCGGAGTGCGCCCTCGGCGAGGCCGGTCATCGCCTCCGGGTCGGCGAGCACGAGCTCCGGTCGGACCAAGGACCGGACGCGGTTCTCCGATCCGGCGGCGAGCCGGTGGATGCCGGTCATCTCGGCGCCGGAGAGGGTCGTCGGGATCGCGGCGACGGCGGCGCCGCTGAACGCGGCGACCGCCTTGGCGCTGTCAATCACCCGGCCGCCGCCGAAGGCGACCAATTGCGGCGCCCGCGCCCGGTCGAGCAGTGTCGCCGCCGCCTCGGGCACAGGTCCTGCCGGCACAGCGTGGACCGCCTTCGCCGCGGCCTCGAGCTCAGGTGCGCCCGGCAGCGCCCGCAGCGTGGTCAGCAGCTCAAACTCGACGAAGCCGCTCTGGTGCAGCAGTTGCGGCGCCTGGGCGACGCCGCCGTGGCGGAGGACGACGGTCCGGCCCGCGTCCCGCCAGATGAAGCCTCCGTTCACCCGGCCTTTGGCGTGCGCGGGTTGACGACCGGCCGCAGGTTCGGCTCGACCTCGCCCCGCATGTGCTCGAAATCGGGTGGCAGCGAGAGCTTCTCGCCGAGCTGCTCGAGCGGCTCGTCGACCGTGAATCCCGGCCCCAGCGTGGCGATCTCGAAGAGCACGCCGCTGGGCTCGCGGAAGTAGATCGAGCGGAAGTAGAAGCGGTCGATCACGGGGGTCGGCTGCGCACCGGCGGAGATCGCCTTCTCGCGCCAGGACTCGTGGTCGGCGGGGGTCGAGGCCCAGGCGACGTGGTGGACGCTGCCGGCGCCCTGCTGCGAACGCTCCTCGGGCGGCTCGTCGTAGATATAGAGGCCGCCGCGATCGGCGCCGCGAGCCTCCCAGCCCTCTCCCGCCCGCTCGAACGCAAGCGCCTCGAGCAGGCCGGCGCTGGTGTCGGCGGCGCCGCTGTAGGCGCGCACGGCGTGGAAGCCCTGCAGGGCCAGCTCGCCCGGGACCTCGGGGTGATCGGCGATCAGCGGCGCGTCGGGAACGGTGGCGACGAGCAGCTCGTGGTCGAGCCCCTCGGGATCGGAGAAGCGCAGGCTCTCCCCCGCCCGCTCCGTCGCGACCTCGTTGGCGCCCAGCCGCTCGGCCCAGAAGTCGAGCGCGTCGGTCGAGCCGACCCGCCAGACGACGCGGTGCACGTCGCCGTTGCCGGCCCGGCCGGGCGGCACGCCGGGGAACTCGAAGAAGGTCAGGTCGGAGCCGGCGTCGCCCTGCTCGTCGGCGAAGAAGAGGTGGTAGACGGTGGGGTTGTCCTGGTTGACGGTCTTCTTCACCAAGCGCAGGCCCATCACCCCGGCGTAGAAGTCGACGTTGTTCTGAGCGTCGGCCGTGATCGCGGTGATGTGGTGGATTCCCTCCAGCTTCACCCGGCCACGTATAGCATCCCCGGCGATGAGCCGCGCAAAGCGACGCACTGTCAAAGCCCTCGTGGTGCTCGGCTCCGTGCTCGCCTTCCTCAGCGTCCTCGCGATCTGGACCGAGCGCCAGGCGCTCAACACGAACGATTGGGTCGACACCAGCGGCCGGCTGATCCAGAACGAGACGGTGCGCGCGGCCGTGGGCGAATTCCTGATCGACCAGCTCTACGAAAACGTCGACGTCGAAAAGGAACTCGAGGACATCCTGCCCGGCGAAACGAAGCAGCTGGCCGGCCCGGTGTCCGGTGGGCTGCGGCAGGTGGCCGGCAGCGGCGCCGAACAGGTGCTGAAGAGCTCGACCGCGGAAGGCCTCTGGAAGGACGCCAACCGGGCCGCTCACGAACAGCTTCTCGCCGTGCTCGAAAACAAGAAAGAGGCGGTCTCGACGGCGGAAGGCGACGTCACGCTCAACCTCGGCAGCCTCGTCACCAACCTCGCCGACCAGGTCGGAATCGGCGGTCAGCTGGCCGAAAAGCTGCCGCCCGACGCGGGCCAGATCACGATCCTGCATTCCGACCAGCTGAAGACCGCGCAGGACATCGCGGTCGGGATCAAGGGGCTGGCTCTGGTGCTCTCGCTGCTCACCCTGCTCGCCTTCGGGCTGGCGATCTACCTCTCGCGCGAGGGGCGCTGGGTGACGGTGCTCTTCTGCGGGATCGGCCTCGCCGCGGCTGGCTTCGCCGTGATCGTCTTCCGCGAGGTCGCCGGTGGGATCGTCGTCGACCAGCTCGTCACCGACGAAAGCGTCAGGCCGGCGGCGGAAGCGACCTGGTCGATCGGCACCTCGCTGATGACCAGCATCGCGACCACGGTGATCGTCTTCGGCGTGCTGCTCGGGATCGCCGGCTGGCTCGGCTCCCCGACCGGCTCGGCCCGCGCCAGCCGCCGCTTCATCGCGCCGGCCCTGCGCGACTACGTCCCCTACGTCTACACCGGCCTGGTCATCCTCGTCTGCTTCTACTTCCTCTCCTCCTCGATTCAGAACCTGCGCTCCTTCCTGACCACGCTGGTGATCGCCGGCTTCGCCGCCTTCGGCATCCACGAGCTGCGCCGCCAGTCCGAAGAGGAATTCCCCGACGCGACGTTCAGCGACTACTTCGGCGGCGCCAAGGAGCGCTTCGCGGGAGCGGTGAAGAACGCCAATCTGGGCGAGCGCGCCTCGAAGCTGCGCCTGCCGGAGGTGCGCAAGCCGGGCGAGGGAGACTCCGGGGACGCGTCCCACGAGGCCCCCACCGAGACGCTCCCAAGTGACGAGGACGCCCGCCTGCGCCGCCTCGCCCAGCTGGCCGAGCTGCACGAAAAGGGCGCGCTGACCGACGAGGAGTTCGCCGCCGAGAAGGCCCGCGTCCTCGGCGGCGGCGGCGATAAATAGAAAAGCCCGCCCCCGGACTTGAACCGGGACAACCGTTCTTACAAGGAACGTGCTCTGCCAATTGAGCTAGGCGGGCGTGCAGATCAATGCTTTCGGTGTCTTTGCCGAATATAAAGGGGGTGATGGGCGGCGTGGGAACGGACTCGGTCAATTTTCGGTATCTGGAGCCCGGCGAGGGGGGCTTGCTGAGCGAGGCGATCCGGGCCGCTTACGGCGAGACGTACGACGTGCGCTGGGTCTATGACCCGGGCGAGGTCGAGGCGCGGCTGGCGGCCGGCGCCTACGTCTCCTGGGTCGCCGAATCGGCGGAGGGCGAGCTGCTCTGCCACGAGGGGATGAGCCTGGCGGCGGCGGGCGACGCGGTCGGCCACTCGGGCCAGGCGGTGACGATGCCGGTCGCCCGCGGCCAGCACCTCTTCACCCGCACCAAGCGGCACCTGATGGAGTGGGCGGCCGAGCGCGGCATGGCCGGCATGTTCAGCGAGGCGACCGCGGCCCACCCCTACAGCCAGAAGGCGAACCTCGACCTCGGCGCCAACGAGACCGGCTTCCTGCTCGGCTGGATCCCCGCCTCGGTCGCCAACGACGCCGCCGGCGAGCGTCGCCCGAACCGCCAGTCGGTCGCCCTCTTCTACGCCAAGCTCAACGACGGCCACGAGCGCGAGGTCTACGCACCCGAGCGCCACCACGACATCGTCCGCAAGACGCTCGAGCGCTGCGAGCTGCGCGGCACCCTCGCCCACCCCCCCGCCGGTGTCGCCGTGCCCGAGCGCACCGGCCTGCACGTAGAGGTCAACGAGGACCACAACCTCGCCCTGCTGACCGCCCACGAGCCCGGCGCCGACCTCGAGGCCGTCGTCCGCGCCGAGCGCCACCACCTCTTCCACAGCCGCCACCTCGACGCGATCTACCTGGACCTCCCCCTGGAGAACCCCGCCACCGCCCTCCTCGCCGACCACCTGGAGCGACTCGGCGTCTCCTACGCCGGCGTCTTCCCCAACAACCGCACCGACGGCGACGTCCTCCGCATGCAGTCCCTGCATCGGGCCACGATTCACGCGGATGACATCGCTGTGGCCTCGGATCACGGGCGGGAGCTGCTCGATTACGTGCTCGCCGATCTACCGAATTAGCCTGGCCTGACCAGAATCGCCCCGAGAAGACTCGGGCGCCTCACCTCAACAGGCTGCTTGCCGCCAAGGGACACCGAGACCTTTTCGGTCCTCAGCAAAGCCTGCGTGCCGCCCGGACACACGGCCAGCTTAGCGGCGTTTCAGGCGACGCAGCAGTTGCTTGCCGGCCGAGGCAGAGCGGGGGTCCGGGTCTTCCGCCAAGTCGATGGCAACCGCCGCAGCCGGGGCAATCTTCGCGTCGGCCAGATGGCGCCAAGCCTTGTTCGGCACCAGCCGGACCCGGACATTCCCCGAATCGGCGTCAGCCGCTGACAGGGCGTGGTTTGCGATCAGCTGTTTGAGACCGCTCGCCGCGACGTAGCCATCGGCCTCGTGACCTGAAAGCAGGTCGAGCCCGTGCTCACCCGCCGCGCTGATCCCAGTTCTGAGGAAGGCCGGGTCCTCGAGCAGATAGCGGAGCTCACCGGGATGAACGTCGAAGTGCTGACTCTCGGCGCGTCGGGCCAAGCGAGGCGCCAGCTTCGCCAGGCCGTCAACCCTCAAAGCCCGGCGAAGCCGAGATCGGACGCTCGGATCGATCCCTTCGACGGTTTTCCCCGATGCGAGAAGCAGCAGCGCCCAGGCGTTGTGCGCCGCAAACGGTCGTCCGCTGTGCCCCCCTTTTTGGCGACGCGCCTCAGCTGCGGAACGCTCCACGAGCCAGCGATCGCCGATCTTCGTCGCACCAAGCTGGCCGTGGACCGCCATTGCTCTGACCCGACTCGGGCTAAGTTCAAGAATCCGGGCGGCATCTGGAATCGAGAGCAAAGTCCTCATGGACGGAACTATAGCGATAGTGCCTTAATTACGTCAATTAAGCTTGCTTCACAATAATTCCGTCAATTCTCTGCGTCGTCGCGGATAGGGTGTCGGCCATACGCAGGGCGACGGGAGCCAGCACTTGCCTGATCTGAATCCTGGACCACGAGATCATTTGCTGACCCGCGCCCTGCGGGAGGCAATCGCGGGGCTCGATCCGGAGCTGATCAGCGAGGACGCACTGGACCCGGCGGAGGCTCCGGACAGGCTCGCCCGCCACCTGATGTCCGAGCTGCGTCGCGCGCTCGACGGCGAGGAGTTCGGCCGACGTCCAGGCGGAGCAGGTCAACGCCCTGCTGGCGGAGGCGCTCCCGGCCGCTGAATCGGAGAACAAGGGAGGGCCCCACCCGAAACTCATGCACAATGTCGAGAGTTCGAGTAAGACGCGTGGAGTGGCGTTAGGTGATTTGGAACCACCGACCTCCTGGAGGTGTTCAAGGCCGCAGCCTCCCTCAGCCCAGCTCAAACCGGACTTCCCGCTCCGAGACGGGTCGTGGTCGCGACCAGCTCTTCCTTCTGAGTGCCTGATAGCGGTCCTGTGTGGGCGAGGCTGTTAGGCAGGCTTCGAACCTAGGGGATAGGTCTCTGACAGATCTTTCGGTCATGCCGAAAGTAGAGCGGTGCTACTTGGAACCGCAGGGTTGCCGGCCGAGACTCCTAGCCGTTGAAGAAGGTCAGAACTGAAAATGGGCGGCGCCGCGTTCCGTGTGAACGCAATTTGCTCCAGGCGATATGTCGGCGCAGTATTCGTTCAACCGATGAATTCTGAATCGAATCCGCACCCGTCGATTCTCGAAGGATCCCCTCTGGAGGGCAGCTATATTCACGATTCCAGACCAAAAGCCGTCTCCAATCTGAAACTCGATCTTGCACTTTCGAGCGTTAAAGGCGATGCGCTTATTGCAGGTAACCCGTCCCCCGTTCCGGTAATCCCACGATCCGCCGTACCGCCGCGAAAGGAATCTGGTGACAGCTACGCGAGCCTCTCTCCCGGAGAAGGGGACCTTCCTAAGCGGAGGCGGAGGCTTTGGCCAATGCAACCGCATCACGTAGACCTCGTCCTCGGAGAAGTGCACCCGAAGCCGCGTGTAGTAGAGCTTTCTTCCCCCCTGATCACTCATCACCGGGCGGAGTCCACTGACCACAATCTCGACGGGGTGGCGCTGGAACCCATTGTTGTCTTGATCGTGGGTGTCGACCCGCCAACCTGACGCCGTAGCCTGCGACCCGCCCCATCCTGTCCAGCGGACTCCAACCAGAATAATCAACTTCACGGCCGAGCCGTCTTCGCTGTAGAGGCAGCGCGAAGGATGTTGACGGTAGTCAAACCCCGCCGCCACCCGGGAACCGTCCGTGGGGGGTGACCCACAGGACATGAAGGCCGGAGCTCCTCGTGCGCTGCTGGCCGATGCGATCGCGCCAAGGAGGAGCATCGTCACCGCCGCAACCAGGAACCCAGAGCGCCTCATTGCGCCCGAGCCTAACAAGGCATTTAACAAGGCGAAAGCTAAAGGTTGTCCTTCAGGATCAGCACGGCATGGACGCTGCTACGCTGGCTCGCGAATGCCTCGGTTCGCCTCTGCTTGCATGCGGCCGGGGCTTTGTTCTTTTCGAGGCCTCGAGCCTGAGCGACCTTCTGCTGCAGTCGCGAGGCAGAAGACTGCGCCCGGATAGGCTGGACCGGTAGATGAGCGACTTGTTTGAACTGAACCCGAGGAGCCTCGCCTCCTTTCTGGACTCCATGAAGCCAGAAGGCAGCCGGGCCGTCCCTGCCCGGGCATTCATTGCTGCTTGGTCAGATGACGACAGCTTCCTGCAGGCGAGCTCGACTGTCTTACTGGCCCAGTTGACCTACCTGCTTGGGATCTCCCCGCATGTCGCCCGGCCTGAGGACTTTCCGGCCCATGCCCTGCTGGGGATCTCCGGAACCTTCCACGGAGACAGGGAGATGTTCTTCGTCGCCCTATCCAGCAATGCCGGCCCTTACGCCTGCACCGAGAACTCATCCACGCTTGATCTGCTCGAGGACCCGAGCGCTCCCCAGGGTTTTCGCCTGATTGAGTTGCTGTCGGAGGCGATCTTGGATCGTGCGAATCGATTGATTCCTTCCGCTCGCGCCGCGGCAGCGGCGGCACCTGAAACCGACTATGGGGATCTGTAGCCCGAATCCGGCTCACCCGTTGGGGAAGGCCAGTTGTTGCCAGCGGAGCGCCCTCCCCGCCCCACGGGACGCTGCTGGTCGCGCTCCTGTCTGTGCGCGGACGTTCGTTAGCCTTGGCCTCACGTGATCGACCTGCGCCCGTCATTTGAACGCTTCGACCCACCCAACAAGGGCGGAGCCCTAGAGAGCTCCCGCAAGCTTGAAGAACTCTGGGGAGAAGTCCGTCAGGAGATCGGGCCTGAGCGCTTCCAGAAAGCCCTTGGCACTGTCCGACATGGCAAAAGATTCAACAAGAACTACGACCACGCCTGGGCGCAAACCCACGCAGAAAAAAGCGAAAGCACCGCCAATCTGACCCTTGAGCTCAGCGCCGAGGAGCTCACACTGAACCTCGTTGGATTCTACGAGGATCAATTCGGCAAGGTACGCGACTGGATTCGGACGCGGTCTGGTCGACATTTCCTTAAAGCACATCCGGACCTCATCCTGGTCATCTTCGTTCGGACGGCCCAAGAGGGAAAAGGCGGGAAAGTGATGTGGAAAGGAGCTGAAAGCGCGGAGCTGCAGAGGCTCAACCTGAGCGAGACAACCCCGTCCGACATAACGATGCGTCTCTCGACCCTTGCCAGCCAAATTGATTCCGGCCTCCAGAAGCTCGCCCTGCATGTCCGTCGTAGCTGGAGCCGAGAGGAAGCACTCGAGATGTCCGACATTTCAGAGATCGCCTCCCTTGTCGAAGACTGGATGGCTGAGATCGGCACCGTCGAGGTCGGCGACGCTCCTCGCTCCTGGTAGCTCGCCACCCCGAGGCCAGCGCGCACAGGGCGCGAGCGGGCGGCGGGGACATATGCTCCGGGCCGTCTGACCACGACCTGATGAGGGGGCGGAGATGAAGGCAAACGAGGCCAACCTGCTCGAGTTCATGCGCAAAGCGCCTCAGTTTGTGATTCCGATCTTCCAGCGCCCCTACAGCTGGGAAGAAGCCGAATGCGAGCAGCTGTGGAGCGATCTGCTGCGGGCCGGCGCCGATGAGCAGATCCCCACCCACTTCATGGGCTCAGTCGTCTACATCGAGGAGACTCTGAACCAGGTGACCCAGCAGTCCCCGCTCCTGGTGATCGACGGCCAGCAGCGGTTGACCACGGTGACGCTCTTGCTCGAGGCCCTCGCGCGGGAGATTGGCGAGGGCGAGCCCGTGTCGGGGTTCTCGGCAAAGAAACTTCGCTCCTACTACCTCTCCAACCCGCTCGAGGACGGAGACGATGCCTACAAGCTCCTACTCGGCCAGGCCGATCGCGACACGCTCCTTGCACTTCTCCACTCCGACAAGGCGATGCCCGCCGAGCCCTCCGAGCGGATCCTCGCCAACTTCGACTACTTCGAGTCACAGCTCGCCGCTTGCGGTGAGGACTTGCCGCAGCTTTGCGCGGGGCTCGCGAAATTGATGGTCGTCGACGTCTCCCTCAAGCGCGGGGAGGACAACCCACAGTTGATCTTCGAGAGCATGAACTCGACCGGGCGAGAGCTGAGCCAGGCCGACCTGATCCGCAATTTCGTCCTCATGGACCTTGCGCCCGAACGCCAACGCGCGGTCTACGAAGCCGGCTGGCGCCCGATGGAGCTCGAGTTCGGTCAGGAGGCCTACGGCAAGTACTTCGATGCCTTCATGCGCCACTACCTGACGCTGAAGAGCGGCGAGATCCCCAACGTCCGCGAGGTCTACGAGGCCTTCAAACGGTTTCGTGGCTCCAACCGCGAGCAGTCAATCGAGGACCTCCTCGCCGATATCAGCCGCTACGCCTCCCATTACGGTCGGATGGCGCTACACAGCGAGCCCGACCCCCAGCTGAAGGCTGCCTTCACCGACCTCGGCGAGCTGCGGGTCGATGTCGCCTATCCGTTCCTACTCGAGCTCTACGACGACTACGCGGCTGATCTCTTCCCGAGGGACGAGTTCCTGACGGCGGTTCGCCTGATCGAGTCCTATGTGTTTCGCCGCAGCGTCTGCGCAATCCCGACGAACTCGCTCAACAAGACGTTCGCGACCGCGGCAAAGTCGCTTCGCAAGGACGACTACCTGACCAGCGTCGAAGCGCACTTTCAGCAGCTCTCGAGCTACAAACGCTTCCCCAACGATTCCGAGTTCCTCGGCGATCTGCAGCAGCGCGACCTCTACAACCTGCGCTCGCGCAGCTACTGGCTGCGACGCCTTGAGAACGAGGGCCGCAAGGAGCCGGTCCCAGTCGGCGAATTCACGATCGAGCACATCATGCCCCAAAACCCCGACCTCTCCGCCGAGTGGCAGGCCGCTCTGGGACCGGACTGGAAACGGATTCAAGAGACACGCCTTCACACTCTCGGCAATCTCACCCTGACCGGCTACAACTCCGAGTACAGCGATAAGCCCTTCCAGGTCAAGCGAGACATGGAAGGCGGCTTCCGTCAGAGTCCCTTGCACCTAAACGATGGACTCGGGGAGCTCGAGAACTGGAACGAGGAGGCGATCATCGCCAGAGCCGAGCGTCTGTCCGAGCGTGCCCGGGAGATCTGGCGGGCACCCGACCTCCCCGCAGAGGTTCTCGCCGAATACCTGCCCGCAACGCCAGACGCAACTTCGTACACGATCGACGATCACCCCAATCTCGCAGCCGGCAAACCGATGCGGAAAGTCTTTGATGCCTTTCGCAGGGAGATCCTCGATCTCGACCCCGCGGTCTCCGAGGAGTTCCTGAAGCTGTATGTCGCCTACAAGGCCGAGACCAACTTCGTCGACATCGTGCCCCAGGTCAGCCGCCTGCGTGTGGCCATCAACATGGACTTCCCCGAGATCTACGACCCGCGCGGGCTCTGCATCGACGTAACCAACAAAGGTCGCTGGGGCAACGGTAACGTCGAGGTCCATCTCGACTCAGTTGACGACATCCCCTACCTCATGGGCCTGGTTCGGCAATCCTTTGAGAAGCAGATGGATGGCGAGGTGACTGCCTAGCGCGGCAGGGCACCCAGGCCTTTAGGGCCGAGCCGCGCGGCTCCCCGGTGGGCTGGTAAAGACCTCATCGCCGCCTGCCGATGGACGACGCGATGGAGGACGACGGACTCGACCTCGGCACCGCAGGGGCCAGTGGGCGGCGCGAGCACGAACGGCGGCGGGCGAAACGGGAAGACCGGACGCGGGAGCGCCACCCCCGCATCGGCGGCCTCCTGCTGAAGCTCCAAGACGCTCCCGAGCACGAGAAGGCCTGGGCGACCGGCGCCGCGGGAGAGGAGGTTCTTGCACAGCTTCTGCACAAGCGCTGTCCCGACGTGCCGGTCCTCCACGACCGGCGCATGCCGCGCAGCCGCGCCAACATCGACCACCTGGCGATCGCGTCCTCGGGTGTCTATGTCATCGACGCGAAGCGCTACAAGGGCAAGATCGAAGTTCGCAAGCCCCTCTTCGGCGAAGAAAGACTGCTGATCGCCGGGCGCGACAAGGCCAAGTTGGTGGAGGGACTGAAGCGACAGGTCGACGCTGTGCGCACCGCCCTCGACTCTGCCGGCTCACAGGTTCCCGTCCACGGCTGCTTCTGCTTCGTCAACCCGAAGGGCCAGTCCGGCGGAAGTGCGATTCCGCTTCTGCGGACGCTGAGCATCGACGGCATCCCGCTCTACTACCCCGCGCAGGCTGGCGAAGCGGCTGAACCGTGCCGGCGACCTCGGCGCCGACGAGACGTTTGCGCTGGCGAAGACGCTTGGCGGCATGTTTCCAGCCGCCTAACCCGGATCGTTCATGAAGAAACCGCGCCCTGGGTCATCCAGGGCGCGGTTTCGTCCGCCTGAAGCGAAATTCTGCGGGTGCTGAAGCTCGCAAACACCGCTCAGGAGGATCACCATGAAGGTGCAGCGCAATGGCCGCGAATTCACCGTAGAAGTCACGGCGGACGGAGAGGGCGTGGTCTCCCATGCCGGGGCGGCGCTGCTCGCCGGTATGAGCGACCGCGTCGGGCTGACGGACGCGCTCTCGAGAGGCCTCGCGCCGATGCGCTGCCGCCGCGGTGCCCACGATCCCGGCCGGGTGGTGCGCGACCTCGCGGTGATGCTCGCCTCCGGGGGCGAGCACCTCTCCGACCTGCGCGCCGTACGCGACCAGGAGCCGCTCTTCGGCGCGGTCGCCTCCGATGCCACCGCCTGGCGGACCATCGAGGCGATCGCTCGCGATCCCGAGCTGCTCGGCGCGCTCCGAGGCGCCCGCCGGGAGGGACGCGAGGGCGCCTGGGCGGCCGGCGCGGAGCCCGAGGGTCCGCTGTTCATCGACCTCGACCCGACATTGATCGAGGCGGGCTCTGAGAAGCAGGGAGCGGCAGGCACCTTCAAGGGCGGCTACGGCTTCCACCCGGTGCTCGCCTTCCTCGACCGCCCCGCCGACGCCTGCGGCGGGGAGCCGCTGGCAGGGTTGCTGCGGCCCGGCAACGCCGGCGCCAACACGGTGGCCGATCAGATCGAGGTCGCAGAAGAGGCGCTCGAGCAACTGCCCGCAGACATCGCCGCCGACTCCGAGGTCGTCCTGCGCTTTGACTCCGCCGGTGCCACGCACGGGTTGTTGGACTGGGCGCGCGAGGGGCGGATCGGCTTCTCGGTCGGCTTTGACCTAACCGCGCCTGTACGCGAGGCGATCGCCCGGATTCCCGATCGGCGCTGGGCTTCCGCCCTCGCCCAGGACGGCAGCCCGCGGGGGAACGGCGAAGTCGCCGAGGCCACCGACCTGATCGACCTCTCCGGCTGGCCGGAGGGCTCGCGCCTGATCCTCCGAAGGGAGCGGCCCCATCCCGGCGCGCAGCTCTCCTTCACCGACTCGGACGGTCACCGCTTCCAGGCAATCCTCACCGACCGTGCGGGCGATGCCGCGGGGCTCGAGCGCGACCACCGCGCCCGCGCCCGCTGCGAGGACCGCATCCGTTGCGCGAAAGCGATGGGTCTCGAGCTGCTCCCCTTCGGCGACTTCGAGATGAACGCGGTCTGGATGGAGCTGGTGCTGATCGCCGGGGCGGTGGTCGCCTGGGCCGATCTACTGGTCCTGCGCGGCGAGCTGTCGGGCTTGGAGCCCAAGCGGCTTCGCTACCGCGCCCTACATACAGCCGGCCGCCTTGCGTTCCACGCTCGCCGGGCGACCCTGCGGCTGGAGCGGTGCTGGCCCTGGGCGGAAGAGCTCGCCGCCGCCTTCGCGCGGCTCAGCCAGTTGCCGGCGCCGGCCGGCTGACCCCGCCAGGGCGGTTCTGCGGAACCGCCCCTCTCCTCTCAGATCGATCTTCTGTCGCGGTCCCGAGCTCGGCCTGCGGGAAAAAAGCATTGTCCGGTCCTGCGCGAACCCCGTCACGACTTTCCTCGGTAATAACCGATCCCGCTCAGGTGCACACACCCGTCTCCCGCCCGCTGCCGTTACTCCGAGGTGCTTGGTGAACGATCCGGGCTAACCCGGATCGTTCATGAAGAAACCGCGCCCTGGGTCATCCAGGGCGCGGTTTCGTCCGCCTGAAGCGAAATTCTGCGGGTGCTGAAGCTCGCAAACACCGCTCAGGAGGATCACCATGAAGGTGCAGCGCAATGGCCGCGAATTCACCGTAGAAGTCACGGCGGACGGAGAGGGCGTGGTCTCCCATGCCGGGGCGGCGCTGCTCGCCGGTATGAGCGACCGCGTCGGGCTGACGGACGCGCTCTCGAGAGGCCTCGCGCCGATGCGCTGCCGCCGCGGTGCCCACGATCCCGGCCGGGTGGTGCGCGACCTCGCGGTGATGCTCGCCTCCGGGGGCGAGCACCTCTCCGACCTGCGCGCCGTACGCGACCAGGAGCCGCTCTTCGGCGCGGTCGCCTCCGATGCCACCGCCTGGCGGACCATCGAGGCGATCGCTCGCGATCCCGAGCTGCTCGGCGCGCTCCGAGGCGCCCGCCGGGAGGGACGCGAGGGCGCCTGGGCGGCCGGCGCGGAGCCCGAGGGTCCGCTGTTCATCGACCTCGACCCGACATTGATCGAGGCGGGCTCTGAGAAGCAGGGAGCGGCAGGCACCTTCAAGGGCGGCTACGGCTTCCACCCGGTGCTCGCCTTCCTCGACCGCCCCGCCGACGCCTGCGGCGGGGAGCCGCTGGCAGGGTTGCTGCGGCCCGGCAACGCCGGCGCCAACACGGTGGCCGATCAGATCGAGGTCGCAGAAGAGGCGCTCGAGCAACTGCCCGCAGACATCGCCGCCGACTC
The DNA here is from genome assembly GCA_963789505.1 of uncultured Solirubrobacterales bacterium. Taxonomy (GTDB): domain Bacteria; phylum Actinomycetota; class Thermoleophilia; order Solirubrobacterales; family 70-9; genus VRUE01. The sequence continues at coordinate 45,500 of CAWBLE010000007.1, read as the reverse complement.
CGAGGTCGTCCTGCGCTTTGACTCCGCCGGTGCCACGCACGGGTTGTTGGACTGGGCGCGCGAGGGGCGGATCGGCTTCTCGGTCGGCTTTGACCTAACCGCGCCTGTACGCGAGGCGATCGCCCGGATTCCCGATCGGCGCTGGGCTTCCGCCCTCGCCCAGGACGGCAGCCCGCGGGGGAACGGCGAAGTCGCCGAGGCCACCGACCTGATCGACCTCTCCGGCTGGCCGGAGGGCTCGCGCCTGATCCTCCGAAGGGAGCGGCCCCATCCCGGCGCGCAGCTCTCCTTCACCGACTCGGACGGTCACCGCTTCCAGGCAATCCTCACCGACCGTGCGGGCGATGCCGCGGGGCTCGAGCGCGACCACCGCGCCCGCGCCCGCTGCGAGGACCGCATCCGTTGCGCGAAAGCGATGGGTCTCGAGCTGCTCCCCTTCGGCGACTTCGAGATGAACGCGGTCTGGATGGAGCTGGTGCTGATCGCCGGGGCGGTGGTCGCCTGGGCCGATCTACTGGTCCTGCGCGGCGAGCTGTCGGGCTTGGAGCCCAAGCGGCTTCGCTACCGCGCCCTACATACAGCCGGCCGCCTTGCGTTCCACGCTCGCCGGGCGACCCTGCGGCTGGAGCGGTGCTGGCCCTGGGCGGAAGAGCTCGCCGCCGCCTTCGCGCGGCTCAGCCAGTTGCCGGCGCCGGCCGGCTGACCCCGCCAGGGCGGTTCTGCGGAACCGCCCCTCTCCTCTCAGATCGATCTTCTGTCGCGGTCCCGAGCTCGGCCTGCGGGAAAAAAGCATTGTCCGGTCCTGCGCGAACCCCGTCACGACTTTCCTCGGTAATAACCGATCCCGCTCAGGTGCACACACCCGTCTCCCGCCCGCTGCCGTTACTCCGAGGTGCTTGGTGAACGATCCGGGCTAAGCGGCTACCGCGGAGCGGAGGCCTCACCCCCGCTCGTTTAGCAAGACCCCACTCTTCGAGCCTCAATGCGCAACCGACCCGTGGGAACTCCGAGGAACGAAGCCGAATGAGTTGCAACCCCCGGCCCGGTCACTCTCGCGGAATCCACGTCATTGCCGCGGGATTCCAGGAGCCCGTAGCCGTACCCGCGAGCGGCGGATCGATGAACTGCCTGGCGCTTGCCACGGCGGACTTCAGATCGCGCTCCTCGAGCCCAGGCGCGCCACGGGCGACCCGGGCATAGCCCCCCACCCAACCCGAGGACGCAGGGACTTCGAGATGATCGGGCAGCGTGAGCTGACGCCGCCTCGCCTCGGAGCGAAGAGCCCGGCGCAGCTCATCGGCATCAACCGGCGTGTTATGCGCGAAGGTGACCAGATCGGCCAGATCCCGATAGCGAGTGCTTTGCTCGATACCCCCGTCGGGACGCGGGTGACACTCCAGCAGCAGCGCGCAAACCTTGTCTGCGACGCTGAAAGCGTGCGAAGTCGACCGCGCCGAGAAGCGCGACAACAGAGATCCGCACGGCGTCGGCACCCTGCACCATCTGCCTCGGGGCACCGAGCGTGAAACGGAAGTAGTCGCCGAGATCGACTGCGGCCGCCTCGCGCAGCGCTCCCTCGGCGTCAGCCAAGCTGCCGTCGCGCCTGTAGAGATCCACATCGAGGGTATGGCGGGCCTGCCCCTCTAACCGCGCCAGCATCGCCGTGGCCCCCTTCAGTACCCAGCGCTCGGGTTCGGCACTGAACACCCGACACAGGAGCCGGTCGTAGGCGAACTGCCGCAGCAGCGCGGAGAGCTCCATGCCGCTTTCCTCGGCAATGGGACGCAGACGATCCGCAAGGGCCTGACGAAGCGCTTGCGGATTGTCGTAGGGCAAGGCGCTCATCTCACCGAACCTCTTCTGCCCACCTGATCCCGAGGGCCGGCGAGGGTAAGCAGATGGTCGAGGGCGGCCTGCCCATCGCCGCGAGGCAGGTCGTATCGCACCGCGTATGGGGCGATGCGCTCTGCGATGTCGGTGGCCGCCTCAAGCCCGCCGTCGAGGACCTCAGCGGCGATCCGGCCCACAGAGCCCGGCTCGACATGGTCGGCGAGAAGGTCGGCGACCGTGCGGGCAGGGCGGGTCACCGGTAACCCGGAGAGAACGATCCGATCGGCAGCGGGGACTTTGCCGCGATGCAGACGGAGATCGCGGCGCCGCGTCTGACGGCGTCCCGGAAGCGTGAGCTCATGCACGTCTGCCCGAAGATCGCCGACCCGGTGGAGACTCGCGGCCGAGGCGTGCGAGACAACCGCGTCGTCGGGGTCGTCGAGGCGAGCCCAGGCGGGCGCCTCGGGAGCGAGCTGAAGCCAGGCTGCCCGCAGCCCCAGATGGTCAGGCTCCCCGGCTCCGCGAATGCGGTAAACACCATGCGCCACCCGTTCCAGCCGGCCGTCTGTCGCCAGGCGGGCTAGTGACGTGTGTCCGACTCCGGCCCCCTGTGCCTGGCGCCGGGTGACCAGCCCCCACTGACCCTCCGCGAGCTCGGACAGCCGCTGAATTGGTCGCATAGTGCTGCGAACTATACCGAAAACAGGTTATTTTGCAGAGACAGTTTGGTGGATCTCACCGGCCACCTCCGCGAACCGGCAGAGCGCGTTGACAAGCCGCATCTGCTCGATCGACTTGGCGTGGATGTCGAGCAGCCTCGGGCTGCAGACGAGGACCGCGAGGCAGCGGGCGCGGGAGATCGCCACGTTGAGGCGGTTGCGGGAGAAGAGGAACTCGACGTTGCGGGGGATCTGGTTGCCGCTGGAGGTGGCCATGGAGAAGAAGGCGACCTGGGCCTCCTGGCCCTGGAACTTGTCGACGGTGCCGATGCGGACGCCGTCGGGGAGGTGGTCCTGGAGGCAGCGGACCTGGGCGTTGTAGGGGGTGAGGACGAGGATGTCCTCGGGGCGCAGCGGGTGGGCGGCGCCTTCGGCGTCGGTGTAGGTGGCGCCGGCGAGCAGGGGCTCGATCGCGGCCGCGATCGCCTCCGCCTCCTCGGGCGAGGACTGGGAGCGGCCCTCGTGCTCGACCGCCAGCCAGCGCAGGCCGGCGCCGCTCAGCTCTCCCCCGGCCTCGATCCGCTGGCGCTCCCGCCCCTCTGCCGAGCCCAGCCGCCCGTCGTACATCAGCTCCGAGACGAAGGCGGCGATCCGCGGGTGCAGGCGCCAGGTCCTGTCCAGGAAGACGCCGTGCTCCGGGTCGACCGTCTGGCGCTCGCCCAGCAGGTGCTCCAGCACCGATAGCGACGACCCCTCCGGGTGCGCCCCCTGGGAGACCTGGGGCAGCTGCTGGGGGTCGCCGAGCAGGACGACGTTGCGGGCGGCGGTGGCGAGCGCCAGGGCGTCGGCCAGCGAGATCTGGCCCGCCTCGTCGATGAACAGGTAGTCGAGCGGCTTGGTGTCCTCGCGGCAGTAGTGCCAGGCGGTGCCGGCGCTCAGCGCGACCTCGGGGTCGCTGAGGGCGCCGTTGTCGGCGACCGACTCGATCAGGCCGTGGGCGGAGTCGAACTCCGACTCGGGATTGTCGGACGCGCTCTTCTTCAGCCCCCTGAAGGCGAAGCCGCGCTCGGCCGCGACGTCCTCGACCTCCTCGAGCATGTTGTGGATGACCTTGTGGGCGGTCGCGGTCACGCCGACGCGCATGCCCGCCGCGAGCAGATCGACGATCGCGCGGGCGCCCGAGTAGGTCTTGCCCGCCCCCGGCGGGCCCTGGACGAAGAGGTAGCCGCCGTCGAGGCAAAGCGCGGCCTCGCCCACCCCGCTCCCGTGCGGCGCGGGCGGGTCGCGCCGCAGGATTCGCAGGGCCGCCGGGTAGCGCCCCTCCTCGCCCGCCGTCAGCGCCTCGGCCAGCCGCCGCAGCGCCGCCCGCTGCTGCCCGGCCTCGATCGGGCCGGGCGGGATCAGGGCCTCGGGAAGCGGCCGCTTCCCCAGCGTCGCCCCCCGCTTCAAGTCGAGCCAGCCCGCGTCGGCGTCGAGTGCCACCACCGTCCCCGGGTTCTTGCCGTCGCGAGGGTCCAGGACCTTGGACCGGGTGCGCAGCTTCGTCTCCTGGGGCGGGAACCGGAGGCGCTCGACCACTGATTGCTTCACATGCCGGGCCGGAGTCGAGCCATCGGGGGAGAGCCGGTCGACGCAGTCGGAGTCGTCGACGAGGTCTCCGGGCTCGGCCTCCATCCGCGCAAACATCGCCCAGTAGACGGGCCGGTCCTCGCGCCGGTGGTACTCGAGCAGGCTCGCCATTAGCGCCCGGGCCCGCTGCTCGTCGTCACGATCGGCCACGTCGTCGGGAACTCCCTCCATCAGCCGCTCCCAGACGGCGCGATTCTCGGCAAGGAGCTCCTCGACCTCCTCGCTGCGCTCGCGGGGCTCGGGCTCGAACCACTCCGTCGTGCCGGCCTCCTCGCGGCGCTCCAGCAGCCAGTCGCGCAGCTTCAGGGTGGAGAGGCAGTCGTCGCGGTTGTAGGCGGCGATGTCGTCGAGGATCGAGTCCTCGCCCCGCTCCAGCCACTGCTCGAACATGACGATCGAGTCGCCGCCGTCGCTGACCGCGGTGTCGCGCTGCTCCATGTAGAAGGCCTCGAGCTTCTTGATCGAGTAGCTGGGCTGGGAGATCAGCATCGACTCCCTGACGACCTTGTAGAGGTCGACGAAGACCCCCTCACGGAGCAGCTGGTCGAGCTCCTCCTCGCGTGTGCCGTGGGCGCCGGCGAGGCGCTTCAGCGCCGTCACCTCGTAGGGCGCGTAGTGGTAGACGTGGAGGTCGGGGAAGCGCCGGCGCCGCTCGCCGACGAGGTCGATGAACTGCTCCAGGGCGGCCCTCTCCTCGGCGCGGTCGCGTCCCCAGATCGGGGTGAACCGCGGCTCGCCGTCCTCGGCGGTGACGAGGCCGAACAGGTACTCGAGGCCCTCGTTGTCGAAGAACGGGTCCCCCTCCATGTCGAAGAAGACGTCGCCGGGCGCCGGCCTGGGCAGGCGGGCGAACCCCCTCCCCTGCTCGGGGTCGCGCAGCAGGTAGCTGTGCTCGCCGCTGCGGCGCGCCGCGAGCTGAAGCGCGGCCTGCGAGCGCAGGCGCTCGAGGACGCCGGGGTCGATCCCCTCGACCGCGAGCCGATCGGCGCCGCCCAGCGCCGCCAGGGTGCCGACCCCCGACTCGGCCAGCAGCTCCCGCTGGCGGCGGTTGATGTTGGCGACGAGGCTGAGGTGGTCGTCGGCGAGGCGGCGCGCGTCGCAGTGGGCGCGCCAGCGGCAGACCTGGCAATGGGTGACGGGCTCGGGGTAGGTGTCGGGCAGCCCGTCGGAGAGGGCGGCGAGGAAGGCGTCGCAGATGTGGCGGAAGTAGGCGGAGAACTCGGCGAGGCGGAAGGAATGTTCCTCGCCGTCGCCGAGGATGACGTGGATGCCCTCCGGCTCGACGCCCTGCACGGCCGCCAGCAGCTCGCTGTAGAAGCAGAGCTGGACGATGAAGTAGGGCTTGGCGCGGCGGGCGAGCTTGGTGTCGGCGACCTCGTAGCTGTGGTCGCCGAGGTCGGAGGGGCGCTCGACGCGAAAGAGGAAGTCGGCGTGGCCGCGCAGCCCCTCGCGCAGGAAGGTCGCCTGGTAGATCACCTCGGCGCCGGCGCGCATCGCCTCCTCGGTGCGGGCGGCGGCCTCAAGCAGGGCGGCGTGCGAGCCGTCCCCCTGGGCGATCTCGACGACCTCCCTGCCTTCGGCCTTGAGCGAGGCGAGGTAGCGCTCCTCGTGCTCGTCGCCCTTGCGGGCCAGCAGCTCGGCGTCCGCGCCGCGCTCCGGCTCGACCTCCAGCTCACCCCGCGCCCGAGCCAGGTCGAGCGTCGTCAGATGCGGACAGGCAAGGTAGTTGTTGAGATCGCTCGCGGAGAGGATCAGCTTGTCGTCGAGGAGCTGCATGGGCTATGCGCTCAGTCGCCCATGGTGCGCATGTCCTGACATCCCGCCTCCCAACTCGACGATCGGATCCCGGCGATCCTACTGTGCGCGATTTTTCGGGCATATGCCCGGTATTTCGCGCATATGCACGCTAGACTGCTCATTGACATGGACGTCTCTCACCCTTTCACGGCTTTGATGCCCACGCTCGACAGCGCGGTCCTCGCCGTCCTCGCTCGGACGACGCGTGCCCAGACCGGGCGCGAGGTCGCGCTGGCCGCCGGCCGTTCGCCAAGCGGCGTCCGCCCCGTTCTCGACCGCCTCGCCGAGCAGGGGCTCGTGGACAGCGAGAGGGCAGGCAGGGCGTACGTCTACACGCTGAACCGGGAGCATCTGGCCGCGCCCGCGGTCGAAGCCCTCGCCGGCCTTCGCCCTGCCCTCATCGATCGATTGCGGCAGGAGATCGCCGAGTGGAGCATCACCCCATCGCACGTGTCCCTATTCGGCTCGGCGGCCCGCGGCGACGGGGATGCGGCCAGCGACGTGGACCTATTCGTCGTGCGCCCCGAGGGAGTCGATGCGGAAGACTCGGCCTGGCGGGGCCAGCTGGACAAACTGGCGGAAGGGGTGAGGCGCTGGACGGGGAACCATGCCGGCATCGCGGAGCTCTCCACAGATCAGCTCGCCACGCTGAGGAAGCGCCGGCCCCCGGCCCTGAAGGACCTCGACGCCGACGCGATCACCCTGTCCGGGCCGGACGTCGGGGCCCTCCTGTGGGGAGAGAGCGATGGCTCGCCCTAACAGCAGGACACAGCCCTGCTCGGCACGAGAGGCGCGAAGCCGACGCAGCCATGCCCGCAAGTTGGCCGCTTCGACGAGATAGCGTTCTGGCATGGCTGCGGGCAACTCGGTGGGGGTTGGAAATCAGAGCGGGCCGATTGCCGTGTACGGGGCCACCGGGTTCACCGGGGGGTTGATCGCCCGGCGACTGAGGGAGGCGGGAGCTGACTTCCTGATCGCGGGGCGGAGTCGGGGGAAGCTGGATCGGCTCTCGGAGGAGCTTGGGGGCGTCCCCGTTAGTGCTGTGGCGGCGGATGACGCGGCCGGGCTGCGGGCGATGCTGGAGGGGTGTTCGGCGGCGATCGCCTGCGCGGGGCCGTTCACGCTGCACGGGGAGGCTCTGGTGGCTGCGGCGGCGGATACGGGGACGCACTATCTGGACACGACGGGGGAGCAGGCGTTCATGCGGATGGTCTTCGAGCGGTATGGGGCTCGGGCGGCTGAGAAGGGCGTTGCGTTGGTCTCGGGGATGGGGTTCGACTATCTGCCAGGCGACTTGCTGGCGGCGCTCACCGCCAAGGGAATGGGGCCGTTGGAGGAGATCGTCGTTGCCTACTGCGTGCATGGGTTTGCGCCTACGCACGGGACTGCGCTCTCGGGGCTGGAGATCATGCGGGGCGGCGACGTGGTCTGGTCCGGGGGTGGGTGGAAGCCCGCGCCGCGCAGCGCCGACGGTGGGCGCTGGCGCTTTCCCGAGCCGATCGGCGAGCAGCGGATGCTGCGCTACCCCGCCGGCGAGCAGATCACGGTGCCTCGGCACGTCGAGACGGCGCGGGTCCGCACGCTGCTCAACGGGATGGTCGTGCCGCCGCGGCTGATGCCCCTGGCGGCGGCTGGCTCCCCCCTGCTCGGGCTGGCGATGCGCACGCCTCTGCGCAAGGCGATGGGCGCCGCGGTGCGGCGGCTGCCGGCGGCGCCGAGCGAGGACGCACGGGCGAAGGCTCGCTTCACGATCAGCTGCGAGGCGCGCGGAAAGGCCGGGGTGCGCCGGGGAACCATTCGCGGCAAGGACGTCTACGGCTTGACCGCCGCCAGCCTCGCCCACGGCGCGATGCTCTGCGCGGACCCCGGCTACGAGCGCAGCGGCGCGCTCGCGCCGGCGCAAGCCTTCGACCCCACCTCTTTCCTCGCCGCCCTGGCCGATTTCGACGTCTCCGTCGAGGTCGAGCCCGTGCCCGCCGCCGCGGACCGCTAGATCAGACGTCCAGGCCGGCGCTACCCTAGGACAGATGCGAGCAACCGGCCTCCTAAGCCTGGTCTGCGCCGTCGCCCTGCTGGTCGCGGCGGCGACCGCCCAGGCGGCCTTTCCGGGCGTCCCCGGACCAATCGCCTACCCGCGCTCCGTCGTCAGCGAACTCGGCGACCCCGGCGGCATCTTCGCCCACGGCCCGCGCAAGCGCGACGGCCGGATCCGCCTCACCGACAGCACCCGCGACGCCACCCCGTCCTACTCGCCGAACGGCCGCCTGATCGTCTTCTCCGGCAACCGCGACGCCGGCCTGCTCCCCGCCGGAACCCATATCTACGCGATGAGTCGTGACGGCAACGACGTCAGGCAGCTGACCAGCGGCGAATTCATCGACTCCAACCCGAGCTTCTCCCCCGACGGTCGGACCGTGGTCTTCGATCGCGGCGGCTTCGCCGACCGCACCACCCACCTGTTCAGCGTCCCGCTCGCCGGCGGCACGCCGCGCCAGCTCACCGTCGGTGAAAGCAATGAGTCCGACCCCGTCTACGCGCCGAACGGCCGCCGGATCGTCTTCGTCAGCGATCGCCGCCCGAGCGCCCGCACCGACCGCGGCAACATCTTCTCGATGCGGCCCAACGGCAGCCGCGTGCGCCTCCTGATCGGCGGCGCCCGCAACGAGCTCGACCCGGATGTCTCGCCCAACGGCCGCGCGATCGCCTTCGACAGCAACCGCCGCCGCGGCCCGAACATCTTCGTGGCGCGGATCGACGGCACCCATGTCCGCGCCCTCACCCGCAGCCGCGGCGACTGCTTCCGCGGCACCTGTTACACCAATCCGTCCTGGGCGCCCGACGGCCGCCACATCGCCTTCCTCGGCGCCGGCCGCTACAAGTCGGTGCTCGAGGTCATGCGCACCGACGGCCGCGGCTCCGCCAAGGAATTCGACCACGGCGGGACCGAAGCAGAAGGCTACGGCACCTACCTCGGCGCCCCCGGCTGGGGCTCGCGCTGATTCCTGAACGACGCGGCTAGGCGGGCACCTCGCGCGAGTCGAGGTGGGTCGCGACCTTGCGCTTTACACGCTGTAGGGCGTTGTCGACCGTCTTCGTGTCGCACTCGAGCCGCTCCGCCGTCGCCTCGTAGGAGTGGCCGTCGAGGTAGAGCGAGAGGACGCGGCTCTCGAGGTCGGAGAGGACGCCCGAGCTGCCCGAGAGGCAGGAGACGAGGCTCTCGAGCTCTTCGGTGGCGATCACCTGGTTGACCGGGTCCGAGACGGTCGGGCCGGGCAGGATCTCGTCGAGCGTGGTGTCCGAATCGCCCGCCGCGGCCGGCGTCTGGCTGAACGAGACGTACTGGTTGAGGGGCGTGTGCTTGTTGCGGGTCGCGGTCTTGACCGCGGTGATGATCTGGCGGGTGATGCAGAGCTCGGCGAAGCTGCGGAAGCTCGACTCGCGGTCGCTGCGATAGTCGCGAATCGCCTTGTAGAGGCCGAGCAGGCCTTCTTGGATCAGGTCGTCGCTCTCCCCACCGAGCAGGAAGTAGGAAGAGGCCTTGAGGCGGACGAATCCGCGGTAGCGCCGCACGATCGTGTCGTAGGCGTCGGTCCTTCCCTCCTTCGCGAGGGCGACCAGATAGTGATCATCAAGCTCAGGTTGAGGGTTAATGCTGGGCCGGGTCGAGCCGTTGAAATGCCCGCTCGGGAGACGCAAATCCTGAATAGGGGACGATAGAGCCACAGATCCTTCTCCTTTGAGATGAAGGGTCGTGGCGCCGGTACCTCCCCTGGTGGCGCCCTTATTGACTGGACAAATCTCAGACTCAAGCTGAGCTTCACCCTTGTTAGCGGCGCATTCTTACCGCCCAGCGGAGTTCTGTCAACCCCAAATTGCGAAAAAATGCAAACGCCGCTGCAGTTGGTAGGAGCCTCAGCCGCGGCCGGAGCGCTGGCGGCTGGCCTCGAAAAGCAATGCGGCGGCCGCCGCGGAGACGTTCAGCGAGTCGAGCTTGCCCTCCCCGGGAAGGGCAAGGAGGCCGTCGCATGCCGATGCGACACGGGGGCGGAGGCCCTTGCCCTCGCTGCCGAGAACCAGAACGGTCGGGCCGTTGAGGTCAGCCTGCCAGGGGGCCTGCCCCACGGCGGCGTCGGCTCCCCAAACCCAGAAGCCCGCCTGCTTCGCCGTGGCCAGCCAGTCGGCGAGGTTGCGGACCCTGGCGATCTCGAGGTGCTCGACGGCTCCGGCGGAGGCCTTGCAGGCGACCGCGGTGACTTCGACCGCGCGGCGTTCGGGAATTACGACCCCGGCGGCGCCGGCGAACTCGGCGGAGCGGCAGACGGCGCCGAAGTTGCGCGGGTCCTGAACCTGGTCGAGCGCGACCAGCAGCGCCCCCTCGCGCCGCAGCAGGGCGCCCGGGTCCGCGTACGGATACGGATCGACCTCGGCGACGACGCCCTGATGGTCCGGCGACCCGCAGATCCGCTCGAGCTCCTCGGCCGAGGTCTGAGGCGCCCGCCAAACCCGCCGCACGCTCCGCTTCCCCCGCTCCGCCTCCTCGACCGGCCGGCGGCCGTAGATGATCTGCCCGTCCCCAGCAGCCGCGCTCACGACTTCGGCACCAGACTTGCGCGCCGTCGGCCGAATCCCGAACTTCCCAGCCGAGCTCCGCCAACCTGTCCCGAATCGCGTCCGCTCGCTCGAAGTCCTTTGCTCCCCGCGCCTGCTCGCGCTCGGCGAGCAAAGCCTCCGCTTCGCCCCCGGCTCCCTGCTCAGCCTCAGTCAGCGACCCGAGCCCAACCAGCTCAAGCATCTCCAATAGCGCCGCGGAAGCTCCCGGTGCGTCGCCACGGTTCGCTTCCGCCATCAGCTCAAACGCCTCCGCCATCGCCCGCGGAGTGTTGAAGTCATCGGCAAGAGCTGCGCGAAACGCCGCGATCCGGGAGTCGGGGGAAGTCCCGACGGAGCCTCCCCGCCGTTGCTCCGGCGGGGCTTCCCCCGACTCCCCCACCGGGTGCTCCCGGAAAAAATTGCGAACCCTGCTTACGCGAGCGACGGCCTGCTCCATCTGCGCCTCGCCAAACGCCAGCGGCTGCCGGTAATGCCCCGAGATCAGGTAGGCCACCACCGCCTCGCGCCCGTAGCGATCGAGCGCCTCGGACAGCTGGAAGATGTTGCCTTCAGACTTCGACATCTTCTCGCTGCCTTTCTCGATCATCCCGTTATGCATCCAGACCCGAGCAAATGGGCGTCCCGCGGCCTCCGACTGCGCGATCTCGTTCTCGTGATGCGGGAAGACAAGATCCGAGCCTCCACCGTGGATCGCGAATGACGGGCCCAGCTCGGCCTCGGCCATCGCCGAGCACTCGATGTGCCATCCAGGCCTGCCAGGACCCCAGGGAGAGTTCCAATGCGTGTCCTCGCCCTGCTTGTGCGACTTCCAGAGCGCGAAGTCGAGCGGATCCTCCTTCAGCGAGGCGGCACCGGCCTCCTCCCCCTGATCCATCTCTTCAGTCGGTCGGTTCGAGAGCTTCCCGTAATCCGCGAAGCTCCGCACGCGGAAGTAGACGTCGCCGCCGGCCTCATAGGCGTGGCCGGCCTTGATCAGATCGCCGATCAGAGCGACGATCCCGGCGATCGTCTCGGTGGCAAGCGGCTCCGAATCGGGCCGTCCCAACCCGAGCCGATCGGTGTCCTCGAAGTAGGCCCGGGTCATCCGTTCGGCGAACTGGGCCGAGGGCTCCCCCGCCGCCCGCGCCGCGTCGTAGATCTTGTCGTTGATGTCGGTGACGTTGACAACGAGGTTCGCCCGGTACCCCTCGGACCTCAGGAATCGGGCAAGCAGCGAGAAAATGACGAAAGGCCGAGCGTTGCCAATGTGGATGCGGCTGTAGACCGTCGGGCCGCAGGCGTAGATGCCCACCTCGTCCTCAGGGTCGAGCGTTCGCAACTCGCCCGACAGCGTGTCTTTGATCCGCACCTCTCGCATGAGGCGGGATGCTAGAGGGGGCTAGAAGGTTCTGTAGCCGGCGCCGGAGTCGCCGGACTCGTCGCGGGTCCAGCTCGGGGCGGTCTCGCTCGCCGCGGCGAGCACCTCGCGGCGAGCCTTCTTGGCGCTCGCCTTGATCTCGTCCTCGGCGGCGTGGCGGAGGCGCTCCTCGCGCTGTTCGGCCTGGCCGCGGATCCGCTCGGACTCGGCCTGCAGCTGCTCCTCGGCCCGCACCCGGGCCTTCTCGGTGGCCTCGCCTTCGACCTTCTCGATCAGCCTCTGCACCCGCTCCTCGGCTTCGCGGCGGACGTCGACGGTGCCCTGCATCACCCGCTCCTCGATCTCGGACTCGAGCCGCACGGCCACCTGGTGGGACTCCTCGGCGCGCGCCTCGGCCTCGGCGGCCCGCTGCTCGGCGGCGGCGATCCGCCGATCGGCCTCGGCCTGGGCCTTTTCGAGCACTTCGCCGGTCCGCTTCGAAGCTTTTTCTTCGGTCCGCTTGACCGCCTGGGACGCCGCCTGGTCCGCTTGCGCCCTGCCCGCCGTCAGCTCGGTCGCGAACGACTCGCGATCGGCCTCAGCCCGCTTCCGCGCCCGCTCGTAGGACTTCTCGGCCCGGTCGCGCGCCGCTTCGGCCCGCGCCAGTTGCGCCTCGGCAGCCCGGCGCGCCGTCTTCTCGGCGCCGATCCGCTCCCGCCCCTGCTCGCCGATCTTCGCCAGCGCCTCCCTGGCCCGCTCCTTGACCTCGTCGCGAGCCTTCTCGGCTGCGACAACCCGCTCCTCGCTCCGCCGCACCCACTCGAGCGCCTGCTTCGCGACCCCGTGCATCTCCCCGGTCGCGTCGGCGATTCCGTTCAGCTTGACCGCTGGCTCAGCCATTCGTCGCAACCTACTACCCGCCCCGGAAGCGACGCCACCCCACCGCCGCTCGAAAGTCCGCAATTAGCGGAGAGGCCCGGTGCGCGACGCTAAGCGGACTTCTCGGCCTCGCGCGCGACCAGATCCCGCTTGAGGATCTTGCCCGTCGCGTTGCGCGGCAGCTCGTCCATGAACTCAACCTCACGCGGCGCCTTGTAGCCGGCCAGATGGGCCTTGACGTGGGCCTTCAGCTCGTCCTCGGCGACGTCGGCATCGCCCGAGACGACGACGAACGCCTTCAGCCGCTGGCCGAACTCCGCGTCCTCGACCCCGATCACCGCCACCTCGACGACGCCCTCGTGGTCGGCGAGCAGATCCTCGACCTCGCGCGGGAAGACGTTCTCGCCGCCGGAGACGATCATCTCGTCGTCGCGGCCGTCGATGAAGAGCCGCCCGCCGGGGTCGAGGTGGCCGACGTCGCCGCTGGAGAGCAGCCCGTCGACCTCGTCCTTGCCACCGCCGCCGGTGTAGCCCTCGAAGGACATCTCGTTGCCGACGAAGATCCGCCCGACCTGACCGCGCGGCACCTCATGCCCGGCCTCGTCGTAGAGCCGCACCACGGTCCCCCGCGGCGGCCGCCCCGCCGTGCCCGGCGCCGTGCGCAGTTCGCCCGGCGTGGCGACGGTCGCGTAGGCAACCTCGGTCGAGCCGTAGAGGTTGTAGATGTTGTCGCCGAAACGGTCCATCCACTCGATCGCCAGCTCGCCGGGCAGCGAGGAGCCCGAGAGCGAGGTGATCCGCAGCGAGGCCAGGTCGTACTTGTCGAGCGTCTCAGCGGGCAGCTGGAGGATGCGTTGCACCATCACCGGCACCGCTCCGAGCACATGCGCGCCGTGCTCCTCGACCGCCTGCAAGGTCGCCTCCGGGTCGAAGCGCCGCCGCAGCACCAACGTCGACGCCGTCGGCAGGCTCATCACGAAATGGAAGAAGCCCCAGGAGTGGAAGAGCGGCGCGGCGACCATCATCGTCTCGCGGCTGCGGTAGGGGATGCGGTCGATCAGCGCCGCGATCGCCATCAACCCGTCGGGGCTCGAGCGCTGGGCGCCCTTCGGGGTCCCGGTCGTGCCGGAGGTGAGGATGACGAAGCGCGGCTTGTCGGGCGGCGGCTTCAGATCGGAGTCCTCGGCCGAGGCGATCAGCGAGTCGAGGGTCGGCTCCTCCCCCTCCGCCTCAGACCAGCCGACGACCCGCCGAACGTTCGGGTCGACATCGGCGAGGAGCTCGGCGAACTCTTCGTCGTAGACCAGCGCCTTGGGCGACTCGCGGCGGGTCACCTCGACCAGCTGCGGGCCCGCGAACATCGTGTTGAGGTAGAGCGCGCTCGCGCCGAGCTTGGCCGCCGCGAGGGTCGTCTCGATGAAGCCACGGTGGTTGCGGCACATCACCCCGATCCCGTCGCCGTGCCGGATCCCCATCGCCGCAAAGGCGCGGGCGAGGGCGTTGGTGCGGCGCTGCAGCGCTTCGAAGCTGAGCGAGCCGCGCTCATCGATCAAGGCGGTCTCGTGCGGATGGTGGATCGCCGCGGTGGTGATTCCGAGCGCCGGCGAGGCGCCCCAGCGCAGGAAGGCGGCGACCACCTTCGCCGTCTCGTCGGGGCGGTGCACGCCGAGGATGCCGGCCTCGTGCAGCACGCGCAGCTCGAACGTTTTGTCCGAGGCCTTCTGGCGCACCTGCGCCGCGATCGATCCGAGCTTGCCCATCGGGCTCGGAAGCCTATTCGCTATCGACCGAAGCGACCGCGATGCAGGCGATTCCCTCGCCGCGGCCGAGCCAGCCCATGCCCTCGTTGGTCGTCGCCTTGACGCTGACCCGGGCCGAGGTCGCGGCGGCGAGGACACTCTCCATCTCGGCCTTGTAGGGACCGAGTCGCGGCGCCTCGCAGATCAGCGTCGCGTCGATGTTTTCGATCCGGCCGCCGATCGTGCCGACCGCGGTGCGAAGCAGGTCGATCGAGTCGGCGTCGCGCCAGCGCTCCTCGTCGTCGGGAAAGAGGGTGCCGATGTCCCCCCGCCCGGCGGCGCCGAGTAGGGCGTCGATCACGGCGTGGGTGAGCACGTCGGCGTCGGAATGGCCGCTGAGGCCACGCTCGTGCTCGATCTCGACCCCGCCGAGGATCAGCGGGCGGTCGTCGGCGAAGCGGTGGCTGTCGTAGCCGATACCGACGCTCATCGGGCTACCGCTCCTCCCCCACCGCGGCCGGCAGCGGCTCGAGCCGTCGCGAGCGCCGCTCGAAGACGGCGATCTCGCCGACGCCGAGGCTGTCGAGGAGCTCGATCGCCCGCTCGTATTCGAAGCCGACCTGCTCGGGCAGGTGGGCGTCGGAGGAGAGCGCGAAGGGCAGGCCGGCCTCGGCGCACATCGCGGCGAAGGCGGGGGCCGGATAGACCTCGCCGACGGGCTTGCGCAGCCCGGCGGTCGAGAGCTCGACCGCGGCGCCGCTCGCCGCGATCGCCTCGACCGCGGGCTCGTAGTAGTGGCGCGGGTCACGCTCGGGCAGCGGCCGCCCGCGGCCCCATACCTTGACCAGGTCTGGGTGGGCGAGTATGTCGAAGAGTCCCGAGCGGGCGCACTCGGCGAGGGCCTCGAAGTAGCGCCGCCAGACCTCGTCGGCGTCACCCCGTCCTTGCCAGACGTCCCAGCCCTCGTGGTCGACCGCCCGCTCGCCGACGAAGTGGACCGAGCCGACGACGTAGTCGAACTCGCGCGCCTCGAGCAGGTTGGCGGTGCGGTCCTCGGCCCCGGGGACGAAGTCGCACTCGATGCCCAGCTTCAAGCTGGCGCCGCGCACGAACTCGCAGTAGGCGTCGAGGTCGTCACGAGCCTGTTCCTCCCAGAAGGGATGGCGCCAGAGATCGAGCGCCTGGGTGAAGCGGTAGACGTGCTCGGAGACGCCCAGCTCCTCGACCCCGGCCGCGGCGGCGGCCTCGCGGTAGCGCTCGACGTTGGCGGCGGTGAAGTAGCGCTCCGCCGTCGTTTCGGGCTCGTCGGGGCGCAGGTGCAGGTGGTAGTCGGTCAGCATCGGGGCACCACGTTACCCTCGCGCGGGCATGGTCCACCTGCGGATCGTCGTCCCCGGCCCCAAATCAGAGCGCGTCGTCGACCTGCTCGAAGCGAGCGACTCAGTGTCCAGCCTGGCCCGGATCGAGGGCGCCTCGCGCAAGCCGCGGGGCGACCTGGTGCTCTGTGACATCGCCCGCGAGGACGCCAGCGTCGTGATCGACGACCTGCGCGAGCTCGGCGTCCCGTCCGACGGCTCGATCTCGATCGAAGAGATCGACTCGCAGCTCTCGCGCGCGGCGGAGCTGGCCGAGCGCGCCGCCCGCGGCTCGCCCGGCGACGCCGTCGTCTGGGAGGAGGTCGAGGCGCGCACCTCCGAGAACATCGAGCTCAACGCCAACTTCCTCGCCTTCATGGTGATCGCCTGCCTGATCGCCTCGGCCGGAGTGATGCTCGGCCAGCCGATCCTGATCGTCGGCGCGATGGTCGTCGGGCCCGAGTTCGGCCCGCTGGCCGGGCTCTGCGTGGCGCTGGTCCAGCGCCGCCCGGACCTCGGCCTGCGCTCGCTGGCGGCGCTTGCCGTCGGTTTCCCGATCGGGATCAGCGCCGCCTTCCTCTTCGGCCTCTTTGCGAAGGCGACCGGCCTGATCGGCGCCGACTTCCTGCTCGGCGAACGGGCGCTGACCGCCTTCATCTCTGAACCGAGCGTCTTCTCCTTCCTCGTCGCCCTCTTCGCCGGCGCGGCGGGCGTGCTCTCACTGACCTCGGCCAAGTCGGGCGCGCTGGTCGGCGTGCTGATCTCGGTGACGACGATCCCCGCCGCGGCCGCGATCGGCGTCGCCGCCGCCTTCGGCGACTGGCCCGACTGGCGCGGCGCGATCGGCCAATTGGTGCTCAACCTGGGCGCGATCGTGATCGCCGGCGTCTCCACCCTGCTGGTCCAGAACGGGGTCTACGAGCGACGGCGCAGCAAGCACCGCGGCGACCGCTCACGCGCCGCCGCCGGCCTGCCTTTCAAGTAGTAGGAGCTCGGCGACGCGTAGGTCGAGCGGCGTCGTCACCTTGAGGTTCTCCGCCGGGGCGGGATGGATCAGCACCCGCCCCCCCGCGGCCTCGACCAGCATCGCCTCGTCGGTCGCCGACTCAACCTGGTCGGGATCGGCGGCCAGCGCCCGTCGCAGCGCCTCGACCCGGAACACCTGCGGCGTCTGCGCCGCCCAAAGCCTTTCACGGTCGACCGTCGCCTCAATCGCTAATGGAGCATTGTGGCCCTCAGGGGGGCCCGAATCGTCCATCTTGCGTCGGGGGGCGCGCTTGATCGTGTCGGTGATCGGGGTCGCGGCGATCGCGCCGTCGGCCTCCGGGTCGGCGAGGAGGGTCGCGATGACGCCCTCGACCAGTTCCGGCGTCAGCAACGGCCGCGCCGCATCGTGGATCGCGACCAGCTCGGTCCCGACCGCCGCCAGGGCGTTGGCGACCGACTGCGCCCGGGTGGCGCCGCCGTCGACCACGCCGAGGTCGCCGCCGCCGAGCTCGTGGACGTGGCCGGGCGGGCAGGCGACAACAATCGAGCGCACGCCGGCAGCGGCGCGCAGCGCCGCGATCGACCACTCGACCAGCGGCCTGCCGGCCAGCGGCACGAAGGCCTTCGGGCCGCCGGCTCCGAGGCGCTCCCCGGAGCCGGCGGCCGCAACGACCGCGGTGACGGATGCTGGCGCCGAACTGCTAGGCGACGGTGGCGGCGAAGCGCTCCTCCAGCAGCCCGTCGAGGTAGTTCTCCGCGCCTTCCTCGTCCTTGTCGAGCGCGTACATGAACTCCGAGGCGAGGATCTTCTTCGCCCGCGTGTACATCTGCTTCTCGCCGGTGGAGAGGCCCTTCTCCATCTCGCGCAGGGCGAGGTTGCGGACGACCTCGGCGAGCTCGAACACGTCGCCGGTCTTGATCTTCTCGCGGTTGTACTTGAAGCGCCGGTTCCAGTTCTTCGGCATCTCCGAGACGTCGTCGGTCAGCACCGATGTGACCTTTTTGATTTCGACCTCGTCGATAACGCGCCGCAAGCCGGCTTTGCCGGCGTTTTCACAAGGAACCATCACGGTGAGTTCGTTGTGAAGGATCTTGATGGTGAGGTATTCGCGCTCCTCGCCCATCAGCTCCCGCGCCTCTTTCTTCATCACCAAGCCGGCGCCGTGATGCGGGTAGACGACCTTGTCGCCCTCCTCGAAGTCGCAGATGTACTCGACTTCCTCGACGCTTACCTCGGTGGCCTCCTCTAGCTGGGGAATCGCTTGCTCCTTTCGATTTGCGACGGCCTCCATGGCCGTCAACTCTGTAAGTACCGGTCGACCAGATCGACCTCCTGGAGCCGTCGCAGGCCCTCGCGGATGTCCTTGGCTCTGGCCTCTCCCACGTCCTCGACCGCCTCCAGGTCGGCGTCGGAGGCCGCCAGGACCTCCTCGAGGCCGCCGAGCTCCCGGACGATCTTCTGGACGACGAGCTTGGGAAGTCTTGGAATGCGGCCCATAACCCGGTAGCCGCGCGGGGCGACCGGGAAATCGAGCGTGTTGAGCTTGCGGTCGTAGCCGAGCAGCTCGCCGAGGCGGCCGAAATCGAGCACGTCCTCGTGCGGCAGCCGCGCCAGCGACTGCTGCACGGTCGCCAGGTTCTGCTCGGAATCCTCGACGCTGTAGTCGCGGATCAGCGCCAGCTTATCGGCGGCGACGCCGAGCATCGTCTCCTCGAGCTGCATCTCGATCAGCCGCCCCTCAGTGCCGAGCTCGACGATGTAGCGCTCGACCTCGACCGCCATCCGCGTCGTCAGCTCGGCCCGTTGCAGCACGGTCAGCGCGTCGTGGAGGACACCGCCGCCCTCGAACTCGAGCACGGTCAGCCGCGAGGAGACCTGTTCGAGCCGCTCGCGATACTTCTCCAGCGTCGCCAGGCCCTGATTGGCCTTGGCCAGCACGGCGGGGATCTCCTGCAGGATGTACTTGGTGCCCTCGACATAGAGCGAGACGACGTCGCGGCGCTGCGAGATCGCCACGACCAGAGCGCTGGTCTGTTTGGAGACACGCTCGGCGGTGCGGTGGCGGGTGCCCGTCTCCGAGGAGAGGATCGTCGGGTCGGGCATCAGCTGCACGTTGGCCCAGACGATCTTGGTCGCCTCGGCGTTGATCACGATCGCGCCGTCCATCTTCGCGACCTGGTAGAGCATCGCCGGCGTGTAGTCGATGTCGAGCCGGATCCCACCCGAGAGCAGGTGCGAGATGTCGCCCGGGTCGCCGACGACGATCAGGCCGCCGGTGCGGGCGTGGACGATGTTGTCGATACCCTCGCGCAGCGAGCCGCCGGGGGCGACGACATCCAGGGCCCGCAGTAGCCGGGGATCCTGTCGTTCCGCTAACTCGTGAAGCTCATCCCCTGGCGGTAAAGACATCCCGTCTAGGATGGCAAATTCCGCTCTGGAATGCGGTCTGGCTAATCCATAGTGGAAAGGTCGGAAAAGACATTGTCAAGCGAATCGATCACCTAAGGGCCCTTTATGCCGTAATTGCCGGGCTCAGAGGTGAAAACGATGATCATGATGCCGCGTCCGCGGCGCCGGGCGGCGCGAATCAGGCACGAAAACCCAGGTCAGGACAGCGCCGACCGCGACCAGAGCAACTAATACCCAGGTAGAACCCCCCACCGCATCGGCGAACGAGCCGTTGTCGCCGAGCAGAGCGTGAAAGACGGCGCCGACGACAGCAAGCGCGATCGTCCCCGCCATCACCCGGTCCATCGCCAGTACGCCGGATGCGATTCCGACCTTCCCCGCCGGCATCGCCGCCATCGCCGCGGTCGACATCGGCGCGTAGACCAGGCCGAGCGCGACCCCGAAGGGCAGGTAGCCGGCGAGCAGCAGGGCGTAGGAGCTGTGCGGGCCGATCTGGGTTAGGGCGAGCAGGCCGACCAGGCCGAGGGCCATGCCAACCGTCATCAGCGCCCGCGCTCCGAAGCGGGCGATCAATCGCCCCGAGAAGGGCGAGACGAAGATCATCGGCACCGTGATCGGCATGATCATCAGCCCGCTGAGCACAGCCGAGTGGCCGCGTACGTCCTGCAGGTACTGCGACTGGAAGAACATCACCGCCCAGTAGGCGCCGACGAGGGCAAAGGCGGCGGCGCTGGCGCCGAGGTAGGGACCGTTGCGGAAGAGCGAGAAGTCGACGATCGGCTCGCCGACGCGGTGCTCGATCCGCCAGAAGGCGTACAGCGAGGCAAGGCCGAGCAGGGCCAGGGCGGCGATCGCGCCGCCGTCCCAGGTTTCCGCCTGGATCAGCGCCAGCACGACCGCGGTCAGGCCGACGGCGAGCGCGGCGAGGCCGGCGAAGTCGATCCGGGTGCCCGAACCCGGATCGGTGGACTCCGGCGCTGCCCGCCAGACGATCGCGATCCCGGCCAGCGCAATCGGCAGGTTGATCCAGAAGATCAGCCGCCACTCGAGGTCGACAAGAGCGCCGCCGAGGAGCGGGCCGATGCCGAGCGCGATGGCGGAGATCCCCGCCCAGACCCCCAGCGCGCGGGCCTGGGCCTCAGCCGGGAAGGCGTGGCAGACGAGCGCCAGCGAGAGCGGCAGCATCGGCGCCGCGCCGAGAGCTTGCAGGAGGCGGCCGCCGAGCAGCGTCAGCTGGTCGGCGGCGAGCGCCGCGACGACCGAGCCGAGCGCGAAGAGGACCATGCCGATCAGGAAGAAGCGCTTGCGGCCGAACATGTCGCCGAGCCTGCCGCCGGTGACGACGAACGCGGTGATGACCAGCAGGTAGCCGTTCATCACCCACTGCAGGCCGGCGGAGCTGGCGTCGACGTCGTGCCGGATGTTGGGCAGCGCCAGCGCGACCACGGTCGAGTCGAGCATCAGGATGAAGAGCCCGAAGCAGGCGCCCGCCAGCGTCCACCACGGTCGCGTCCTCTCGTCGATCCGCCACATCCGGACGCGAAGCTACCCCCGCGCCCGGATGCCGATGGGCCGATTTGTCGTCCTCAGGACGACAAATCGGCCCATCGGCGGGGCATTTCAGGGGATCGAGACGGCGCGCTCGCAGAGCCTGCCGCTGTCGACGCCGCGGGCGCCGTTGCAGAAATCGTGGCTTGGGCCGCCGTTGAGGAAGTCCTCGCCGCTGCGTCCGAACAACACGTCGCCGCCGGCGATGCCCCAGACGCGGTCGTTGCCGCGACCGCCGTCGAGCACGTCGTTGCCGGAGCCGCCGTAGACGCGGTCGTCGCCGTTGCGGCCACGCACCAGGTCGTCGCCGGCTCGGGCGATGATCAGGTCGTTTCCGGAGCCGGCGGTGATCGCGTCGTCGCCCTTGCCCGCGCAGACGATGTCGTCGCCGGCGCCGCCGATGATCCGGTCGGTCCCGTCGAGTCCGACGATCACGTCATCGCCCGGCGTGCCGACCAGCTTGTCGTTCTCGCGCGTGCCGAGCACGGTCACCTGCTCGTGACCGCACATGATCGTCGAGCGCCCCCATTCGGGGTCGCCGTCGAAGGCCGCGGTGGCGAACATCAACACGGCGGCGCCGCCGTCGTTGCCCATCGCCCAGACGTCGGCGCTGCCGCCGGGAGACTGGCGCTGGAAGGCGATCCCCTTGCCGTCGGGAGAGTAGGCGGGCGCGATGTCCGCCGCCGGGTCGTCGGTCAGGCGGACCGGCGCCAGGCCGAGGTTCGTCGTCGACTTGGCGTAGATCTCGGCGTTGCCGTCGCGCTCGCTGCTGAAGGCGAGCCATTCGCCGGCGGGGGCAACCGAGGGCCCGCTGTCGACGGCCGGGTCGTCGGTCAGTCGCTGCTCCCCACCGCCGTCGGCATTCATCGCGTAGAGCTCCGGATTGCCGTCGCGCTCGCTGACGAAGTAGATCCGCTTGCCGCTCTGGTCGAAGACCGGTTCGGCGTCGCGACCGGCGGCGTCGGTCAGGCGCTTCTGTCCGCTGCCATCAGCCTTCATCGCGTAGATCTCGGCGTTGCCATCGCGCTCGCTGACGAAGGCGATCCTGGCGCCGTCGGGCGAGAAGCTCGGTTCGGTGTCGGCGGCCGCCTCGTCCGTGAGCCGCTTGGCGTCGCTGCCGTCGCGGCCCATGACGTAGATCTCGGCGTTGCCGTCGCGGTCGCTCTGGAACGCGATCCGCTCGCCGTCGGGCGAGTAGGCGGGGGCGCGATCGTCGGCGGGCGAGCCGCCGGTGATGTTGGTGGCGCCGCCGGCGCCGAGCGTGTAGACGTCGTAGTCGCCGCCGTTGTCGCTGTCGAAGGCGATCCGGCCGTTGCCGCCGGGAAACGCCGCCTGTGCGGCGGTAGACGTGAGCAAGGCGGCAAACAGCGCCGCGAGCATGGAGACGAGTGCCCTTGAACCGCGTGTGGGCATGGAAAACAAAGTCGATCCCCCCTTGGATCGAGGATTTTCAGAATCCCTGGCTACCTGGACTGCACTACCCGCAACACGGGCCCTCACCCATTTGCAGCGGTCCGGGCGGCGTCCTTCAGGCCGGGGTGGCGCTGAGATCGCGCTCGGGGTCGATCCCCCAGCGCTCGCCGACCGCGGCGAGCTCGCCGTCGAGCGCCCAGCGGTCGGGGCGCTCCTCGCCCTCGTGGGCGGGGCTGGCGCCCTTCAGCGCCATGCAACCGCCGTTCTCGCCGATCGCGCGGATCGTGGCGACATCCTCCTCGCTGAGCCGTTGCTCAGCCGGCATCCTGCCCAGCTCGACCCGCTTGGCCTCGATCGGACAGGCCTCGGGGCCGGTCTCCTGGATCAGCGTCGGCGCCACGCACTCGACCGCCGGGTGGGCGAGGTTCCACTGGCAGGCGAGCTGGATCGGCGTCAGCCGGGCCCGTTCGGCGATCGGCAGCACCCGCTCCAGCTTCTCGAGACCGGCCTCGATCCAGCCGTCGGGGCGGAACGCCCGGTGGTCGCCCTCGGCGAGCTCGATCCCCGGTCGCAGGTCACCCCAGAAGAGGCCGCCGTAGTCGACCACGCGGGTGATCAGGCTGACATCGTGGCGGGCGGCGGCGTCGAGGCAGAGCTCGCCCGGCCAGGGCTCGAACGGGTTGAGGATGATCATCGCCCAGTCGATCAGCGCGCCGAAGCGCTCGATGCAGGCGATCAGGTCGAGCGTGAAGCCGTTGGCGGGCCCGGGCGCGACCCCGATCTGGCTCGCCAGGCCGGCCTCGCGCAGCGCCGCCATCCCGTCCCAAACCGCCTCGCTCGTGTAACCGACCCGATCGGGGTTGTGCAGCAGCAGCAGATCGAAGCGCTCGACCCCGAGCCGCTCGAGGCTGCGCTCGGCCGCCATCCGCAGGTAGTCGCCGTACTCGTCCGGGCCGCGCAGGCTCGGGTCGGTGAAGCGCGGGAAGCCGCGCGGGCCGTCACGCTCGCCCGCATAGAAGTCATGGCCGACCGCGCCGACGAGCGAGTAGCCCTCGCGGGGCAGGCCGGCGAGCGCGCGGCCGACGACCCGGTCCGCCTCGCCCTGGCCGTAGGTGTCGGCGGTGAGCACGGTGTCGATTCCCTCGCCGGGCCGCAGCAGCGCCTGCAGCCGCTGCTCGTCGATCTTCTCGCCGAAGCGCAGGAACCGCCCGCCGCTCCAGGCGCCGAGCGCCACCCGTCCGGGGGCGCTCATTTGGTCGAGCTGTCGCCGACCTTCTCGGGCTCCGGCTCCTCCAGCTCGGGCTCGGCTTTCTTCTTCGCCGGCTTCTTCGCCGGCTTCTTCGGCGCGACGATCGTCAGCTTCAGCGGCTTGTCCTCCTCGTCGCCGGAGGCGTCGCGCTCGACCAGCACGGTCGAGCCGGGCACCATCTCGCCCCGGCGCAGCACTTCGTCGGCGAGCGGATCCTCGATGTAGCGCTGGATCGCGCGGCGTAGTGGCCGGGCGCCCATCGAGGGGTCCCAGCCTTTATCGACCAGCAGGTCCTTCGCGGCGTCGTCCAACTCCAGTTGCAGCTCGTGCTCGGCGACCTGGACGCGGACGCGGTTGATCATCAGATCGATGATCTCTTTGACCTCTTCCTTGGCGAGCTTGTGGAAGACGATCACCTCGTCGATCCGGTTGAGGAACTCGGGCCGGAAGACTTTTTTGAGGTCGCCCATGATGCGGTTTTTCATGTCGCCGTAGGACATCCCGGTCTCGTCGGCGACGGTGAAGCCGATCGACGTGTTCTTGGCGATCTCCGAGGCGCCGATGTTCGAGGTCATGATCACGATCGCGTTGCGGAAGTCGACCGTGCGCCCCTGGGCATCGGTGAGCCGTCCGTCCTCGAGGATCTGCAGGAGGATGTTGAAGACGTCCGGGTGGGCCTTCTCGATCTCGTCGAGCAGCAGCACGCTGTAGGGCTTGCGCCGCACGGCCTCGGTCAGCTGACCACCCTCGTCGTAGCCGATGTAGCCCGGCGGCGAGCCGACCAGGCGGCTGACGGCGTGCTTCTCCATGTACTCGGACATGTCGATCCGCACCAGCGCCTCCTCGTCGCCGAAGAGGAACTCGGCGAGGGTGCGCGCCAGCTCGGTCTTGCCGACCCCCGAGGGGCCGAGGAAGATGAACGAGCCGGCCGGGCGCTTGGGGTCCTTGATCCCGGCGCGCGAGCGGCGGATCGCTTTCGAGACGGCGGTGATCGCGACCTCCTGGCCGATCACCCGCTTGTGCAGCTCCTCCTCCATGCGGATCAGTTTCTTCGTCTCGGCCTCGGTCAGTTTGAAGACCGGGATGCCGGTCCACATCGAGACGATGTCGGCGATCTCCTCTTCGCCGACATCGGGACGCTCGGACGTGTCGCCCTCCGACCACTCGTCTTCGAGCTGTCGCTTGCGGGTCGTCAGCTGGCGCTCCGTGTCGCGCAGGTTGGCGGCTTTCTCGAACTCCTGGGCCTCGATCGCCGACTCCTTTTCGCGCCGCGTCTTTTCCACTTCCTCCTCGAGGTCGCGGTAGACCGGCGGCGCCGACATGCTCTTGATGCGCATCCGCGAGGCGGCCTCGTCGATCAGGTCGATCGCCTTGTCGGGCAGAAAGCGGTCGGAGATGTAGCGGTCGGCCAGCTCGGCGGCGGCGGCGAGGGCGTCGTCGGTGATGTTGACCCGGTGGTGCTGCTCGTAGCGTTCGCGCAGGCCCTCGAGGATCTTGACCGTGTCCGAGACCGAGGGCTGGTCGACTTTGATCTGGGCGAAGCGGCGCTCCAGCGCCGAATCGCGCTCGAGGTATTTGCGGTACTCGTCGAGCGTCGTCGCGCCGATCGTCTGCAGCTCGCCGCGGGCCAGGGCCGGCTTGAGAATCGAGGCGGCGTCGATCGCGCCCTCGGCGGCGCCGGCGCCGACCAGATTGTGGAGCTCGTCGATGAAGAGGATGATGTCGCCGCGTTGGGTGATCTCCTTCATCACCTTCTTCAGCCGCTCCTCGAACTCGCCGCGGTACTTCGAGCCCGCGACCAGGGCGGCCAGGTCGAGCGTGTAGATCTGTTTGTTGCGCAGCAACTCCGGCACCTCGCCGTTGTTGATCCGCGCTGCCAGCCCCTCGACCACGGCGGTCTTGCCGACGCCGGGCTCGCCGAGCAGCACCGGGTTGTTCTTGGTGCGGCGGGAGAGGATCTGCATGATCCGCTCGATCTCGGTTTCGCGGCCGATGACCGGGTCGAGTTTGCCCTCCTCGGCCAGCTTGGTCAGGTTGCGGCCGAACTGGTCGAGCAGTTTCGAAGACTTTTTGCCACCGGCACCCTCAGCCTGGCTGCCGCCGCCACCGCCCTGGCGCCGGCCGCCGGGGCCGGAGAGCATGCGGATCACCTCGTTGCGGATCTTGTCCGAGTCGGCATCGAAGTCGAGCAGGATGCGGGCGGCGACACCCTCGTTCTCACGCACCAGGCCGAGCAGGATGTGCTCGGTGCCGATGTAGTTGTGGCCGAGCGAGAGCGCCTCGCGCAGCGCCAGCTCGAGCACCTTCTTGGCGCGGGGGGTGAAGGGGATCTGGCCGGAGGTGACCTCCTCGCCAGAACCGACGATCCGCACGACCTGGGAGCGCACGCGCTCGGTCGTGATGTCGAGAGACTCGAGGACGCGGGCGGCCAGGCCCTCCTCCTCGCGCAGCAGCCCGAGCAGGATGTGCTCGGTGCCGATGTAGTTGTGTTTCAGCGTGCGAGCCTCTTCCTGGGCCAGGACAACCACCTGACGTGCTCGCTCAGTGAATCTCTCGAACAAAGGCTTCCTCTCTTGACCCTCTAAAGGTCAAACGCGATTTGCGGTCGGAAGTACCGGGGCACCCTTCGTATATCGGGAAGCGCCTATGTGCCGCTTTAACGATACCGAGAGTGCCGACCCGGCCTTGGGACCCCTATTGCCGCTCATAGCGGGTTTTTCGGCCCCGTCTGGGCATCGCGGCCGACGTTTTGACCGCGATACGACTCAAACCTCGACCGCACTCGACGGGCGTCTCAGGAGCGCATCGCCGGGAAAAGCACTACCTCTCGCAGGCTGCGCGCCCCGGTCAACATCATGACAAGCCGGTCAATGCCGAGCCCGACGCCGCCGGTCGGCGGCATCCCATGCTCGAGCGCCTCGACGAACGCCTCGTCGTAGGGCTGCGCCTCCTCGTCGCCGCGCTCGAGCTCGGCCGCCTGCTGCTCGAAGCGGCGCCGCTGCTCGTCCGGGTCGTTGAGCTCGCTGAACGAGTTGGCGATCTCAATTCCGCCGATGAACGCCTCCCAGCGCTCGACCAGGCCCGGCTCAGAGCGGTGCGCCTTGGCGAACGGCGAGAGCTCGACCGGGTAGTCGACGATGAAGGTCGGCTGGATCAGCCCCGGCTCGACCGACTTCGAGAGCAGGCCGTCGACCAGCTTGCCCCAGCCCTCGGCCGGGTCCGGCTCGCTGCCGATCGCGGCGGCGAGCGCCTCGCGGGTCGGGTGCTCGGCGAGGTCGATCCCGGTCGCGTCCCGGACCGCATCGCGCAGGCTCAGCCGGCGCCAGGGCGGCGCCAGGTCGATCTCTACCCCGTCGCGCTCGACCACGGTCGTGCCCAGCACCCGCTCGGCGACCTCGGCGACGAGCAGCTCGAGGTCGTGGGCGGTCTTGCCGTAATCGGCGTAGGCCTCGTACCACTCGAGCATCGTGAACTCAGGATTGTGCTTGTGCGAGACGCCCTCGTTGCGGAAGTCCTTGCCGAGCTCGTAGACCTTGTCGATGCCGCCGACGACGAGCCGCTTGAGATAGAGCTCGGTCGCGATCCGCAGGTAGAAGTCGCGGTCGAGCGCATTGTGGTGGGTGGTGAAGGGGCGCGCCAGGGCGCCGCCGTAGAGCGGTTGCAGGACCGGCGTCTCGACCTCGACGAAGCCCAGCTCGTCGAGCCGGCGGCGCACCTCGGAGACCGCCCGGGCGCGGATCGCAAAGGCGCGGCGGCTCTCCTCGTTGGCGAGCAGGTCGAGCTCGCGCTGGCGGTAGCGGGTTTCGACGTCCTCGAGGCCGTGGAACTTGTCGGGCGGCGGGCGCAGGCTCTTGGCCAGCAGCCGCCAGTGGTCGATCGCCAGCGAGAGCTCGCCACCCCGGCGCGTCGCCAGCGCCGTGCCCTCAACCCCGACGAAGTCGCCGAGGTCGAGCTCGACCAGTTGCTCGAAGGCCTCCTCGCCGAGCTTGTCCGCGGTCGCGTGCAGCTGGATCCGGCCGCTGCCGTCGCGCAGGTCGAGGAAGGCGGCCTTGCCGTGGCCGCGGCGGGCGACGATCCGCCCGGCGACCCGGTGGCGCGACTCGGTCTCCATCCCCGCGGCCAGCCCCTCGTGCGCCGCCCGCACCTCGCCGATCTCCTCGCGTTCGTCAAAGGAGTGGGGAAAAGGGTCGATCCCCGCCTCCCGCAACCGCTCCAGCTTCTCGCGCCGGTCGCGAAGAACGTCAGAGAGCTCCGGCTGCTGCTTCGGCTCGCTCATCCCGCGAGCCTATTCGACCTCAGACCGACTCAATCTTCGTGATTTTGAGTTTCTTCTTCGGCCCGCGCGGCACCTCGACGGCGACCACGTCGTTGCGCTTGTGGCCGAGCAGCGCTTTGCCGATCGGCGACTCGTTGGAGAGCTTGTGCTCGGCCGGGTTGGCCTCGGTCGAGCCGACGATCTGGAATTTCTGCGAGTCGCCCGTTTTCTGGTCTTTGACGTGGACGACCGAGCCGAAGCTGACCTCGTCGGTGTCGACGTCCTTCTCGTCGATCACCAGCGCCCGGCGCAGCCGCTCTTCGAGCTGGGCGATCCGCCCCTCGACCAGGGCCTGCTCGTTCTTGGCGTCGTCGTACTCGGCGTTCTCGGAGATGTCGCCGAACTCGCGCGCCTCCTTGATCCGTTCCGCGACCTCACGCCGTTTGGCAGTCGAGAGGTACTCGATTTCCTCTTTCAGCTTCTCCAGACCTTCTGGGGTGATGACGGCTTGACGAGTCACTTTGCGCTGCCCTCGCTTTTTGCTTGCTGGGACGTTTGAGTTCGGCCCTGAAGACCAAAAACGCCCGGGTGCGACGGCTTTCGCCACGCCACACCTGGGCCAGAAGTCGCGGGATTATAGCGAGGCCGTCGACCCGACACTCAAGGGATTTTGGGCGGCGATCAACTCGCGCGCCCGGGGCAGGTCGGCGCTGCGCTGCAGCTCCTGCGCGACCTCGACCGGAGCGCCCAGCGCCTCGACGTACCAGGGGTAGAACTTGCGCAGGTAGCGGGTCGCCCGCTCGGTGCCGAGATGCTCCTCGGCGCGGTCGACCGTCCAGAGCAGCTCGGCGACGACCTCCTCGCGCGAGGGCGGCGCGGCGCGGCGCCCGGTCAGCTGCTCGAACAGCCAGGGGTTGCCGAGCGCGCCGCGGGCGAGCATCACCGCGGCGGCGCCGGACTCGCGGTAGGCGCGGCGCACCGAGTCGGTGTCGTCGAGCCCGCCGGAGACGATCACCGGGACCTCGACCCGCTCGACCAGCTCGCGGGTCAGGGCGTAGTCGGGGCTGCCCTTGTGTTTGATCGTCGCCGCCCGCGGGTGGAACCCGATCGCCGCCGCCCCGCCCTCCTCGGCGAGGCGGATGGCGAGCTCGAAGCCGGAGCGGTCGCCGGGGCGCAAGCCAGAGCGCAGCTTCACCGTGACCGGCAGGCCGCTGCCCTCGATCGCGCCGCGCAGCAGGGCGAGCGCCAACTCCGGGTCGGCGAGCAGCTCGACCCCGGCGCCGGTCTTGCGCACCTTGCGCACCGGGCAGCCCATGTTGATGTCGATCAGGTCGGCGCCGGCCTCGGCGGCGACGGCGGCGCCGGAGCGCATCACCTCGGCGTCGTGGCCGAAGAGCTGCACCGAGACGGGATGCTCGTCGGGGTGGATCCGCATCAGCTCGCGCATCGTGCGCTCGTTGCGGTAGTGCAGGCCGAAGCTCGAGATCATCTCCGAGACGGCGAGCCCGGCACCGTGCCGCTTCGCCTGCAGGCGCACGAACCAATTGCCGATCCCGGCCAGCGGCGCCAGCAGGACGCGGTTCTCCAGCCGTACGCCGCCGATCTCGAAGGGGTCGGTGAGCGGCGGCTGGTTCTGTTCAGGCGTTGCGGTCATGGATGAGACGCAGGCCCTTCAGGGTAAGCATCTCGTCGACCTCATCGATCGTCTCGGTGAAGGGGACGATCACGCCGGCGAGGCCGCCGGTTGCGAGCAGCCGCACCTCGCCCATCTCGTCTTCGATGCGGCGGACGACGCCGTCGATCAGGCCGGCGAAGCCGAAGACGACGCCGGACTGGATCGCCGCCCGGCTCGAGCGGCCGATCGCCGTCTCGGGCTCCTCGAGGTCGATGCGGCCGATCCGCGCCGCCCGTTCGACCAGCGCGGTCAGCGAGATCTCGAGTCCGGGCGCGATCGCCCCGCCGAGGTATTCGCCCGCCTCCGAGACGGCGTCGAAGTTGATCCCGGTGCCGAAGTCGACGACGACGCAGGCGCCCTTGAAGCGCTCGTAGGCGGCGATCGCGTTGACCAGGCGGTCGGCGCCGACCTCGAGCGGGTTGTCGATCCGGATCGGCATCCCGGTCTTCACCCCCGGCCCGACAGCGAGACAGGATGCGCTGGTGTAGCGCGCCGTCAGCTGCTCGTACTGGCCGCCGAGCGGCGGCACGACCGAGGAGACGCAGACGGAGCCGAGGTCGTCAAGGCTGACGCCGCTGAGCGCCAGCATGCCGGCGATCCGCTCGGCGAGCTCGTCGCCGGTCGCCCCGGCACGGGTCTGGAAGCGCCAGTGCTCGACCAGGCGCTCGCCGTCGAAGGCGCCGAGGTGGGTCTGGGTGTTGCCGACGTCTACGGCCAGCAGCAGCGAGGAGGCGGCTTCCGTGCTCATCGGCGCGAGTCTATGATGGCGCGCATGGAGGCGCGGCTCTACGTCATCCCCGGTTCCCACCCCTCGATGGCGGTGCGCCTGATGCTCGAGTCCAAGGGCATCGCCTACAAGCGCACCGACCTGCTGCCGGTGATCTCCAAGGGCGCCCTGCGCCTGGTCGGCTTCCCCGGCAAAACCGTGCCGGCGCTGAAGATCGACGGCCGCAAGGTCCAGGGCACCGGCGCGATCGCCCGCGAGCTCGACCGGCTGCGGCCCGAGCCGCCCCTGATCCCGACCGATCCGGCCCAGCTCGCCGCGGTCGAAGCGGTCGAGCGCTTCGGCGACGTCGAGTTGCAGCACGCGATCCGCCAGATCTCCTGGTGGGCGCTGCGCAAGGACAGGGCGCCGCTGCGCTCCTACTCGGAGGGGGCGAAGCTCGGGATCCCGCTCGGGCTGGCGTTGAAAACCGCTGGGCCGGTCGTCGCCGCTTCGGCCCACTTCAACGAGGCGACCGACGAGAACGTGCGCCGCGACCTGGCGGCGCTGCCGGCGATGCTGGAGCGGATCGACGATTGGATCGCCGCCGGCATGATCGGCGGCGAGCAGCCCAACATCGGCGACTACCAGATCGCCCCCAGCCTCAGCCTGGCGATGACCTTCGATGACCTGCGCCCGGCGATCGAGTCGCGCCCGGCGGGCGAACTGGCCAAGCGCGTCGTCCCGCACTACCCCGGCAAGACGCCGCCGATCCTGCCGCCCGCCTGGCTACAGCCGCTGCGCTCGCTGAGCGCCGCCTAGCGCCGCCAGCGCCTCGCTGAGCCGCCTGCCGTCCGGGAGCGCGAGCCCGGGGTCGAGCTCGAGCAACGGGGCGAGGACGAAGCGGCGGCTGGTCACCTCGGGGTGCGGCAGGGTGAGGCGCTCGCCGGCGAGCTCGAGCTCGCCGAGCAGGAGCAGGTCGACGTCGAGCGGGCGCGGGCTGTGGCGCGGCGTGGCGAAGTCACGGCCGCGCTCGGCCTCGACCGCCTTGCAGACGTCGAGCAGCGCTTCCGGCTCCAACTCGGTGCGGATGCGGATCGCCGCATTGAGGAAGTCGGGCTGGTCGAGCAGCTCGCCGACCGGCTCGGTCTCATAGGCCGAGGAGACCGCCTCGACCTCGACCCCACGCCCGCCGAGCAGCTCGACCGCCGCCCGCAGATGCCCGGCCCGATCGCCGACGTTCGACCCCAGCCCCAGATACCCGACGCGCATCAAGCCCTAGGAGTCCTCGGCGTCGTCGGCCTCGGGTTCGCTGCGCTCCTGGGTGACCTCGACGCCGACCTCCTGGATCGAGAGCGGCAGCGGCGGCTCGGGCTTGGAGGCGCGGACGCGGACCGACTCGCAGCCGTAGCGCTCGATCAGGCGGCTGCCGACGACCTGGGCGAGGCGCTCCAGGGTGCGGTAGCTGCGCTCGGTCGCGGCGAGGGCGACGAGGTCGCAGACCTCGCTGTAGTCGACCGTGTCCTCGATCCGATCGGTGAGTACCGCATCGCAGTCGGGCACGTCGAAGGAGAGGTCGAACTCGAGCCGCTGGCCGACCTCCTGCTCGGCGTCGCTGACGCCGTGATGGGTGTAGATCGAGATCCCGCGCAGGTCGACTTCGACCCGCGACTCGATCCCGTTGCCGTCCGGCTCATCCATGCCCAACCCAAACTACCCGAGGATCGCGCTCGCGACCTTGATCGCCTGGGCAACCTCGGCGACGTCGTGGACGCGCAGCACCTCCGCGCCCTCGGCGGCGGCAAGAACCGACGAGGAGAGCGTTCCCCCAATCCGATCGTTCACCGCCGAGCCGTCGATCTTGCCGAGGAAGCTCTTGCGCGAGGTCCCCACGACCAAGGGCCGCCCCAACTCCAGCAACTCCCCGAGCCGCCGCAACAACTCGAGGTTGTGCTCCAGGGTCTTGCCAAACCCGATCCCAGGATCGAGCCAGACCCGCTCCTCGTCCACACCCGCATCCACCGCCACCGCCAGCCGCTCAGCAAGAAATGCCTTGACGTCGTCGACCACGTCGTCGTAAACCGGGTCATCCTGCATCGTCCGCGGGTCCCCCTGCATGTGCATGAGGATCAGCACCGCGCCGCGCTCGGCGCAGAGCGAAGCGATCTCGGGATCGTGCCGCAATGCCGTGACGTCGTTGACGATCGACGCCCCGGCGTCCAACGCCGCGCGAGCCACCTCCGCCTTCGAAGTGTCAATCGAAACGGCCGCCACCCCCGCCAACCCACGAACAACCGGCACAACCCGCTCCATCTCCTCCTCAGCCCCAACTTCCTCCGCCCCAGGCCGAGTCGATTCCCCCCCGACATCCAAAATCTCCGCCCCGTCTCGAACGAGCTTTTCCCCGTGAGCAACAGCAGCTCCCGCGTCAAGAAAGAGACCCCCGTCGGAAAACGAGTCGGGAGTGACGTTCACAACACCCATCAGCTTGGGGTTCATGAGGGGAGTATCGCTGGGACAACTCGCGCGGGTGGCGTCGCGGAGGGGGTGTCCGGGCGGCAGCGGCGTCCTCTTTTTCGCCCACCCCGCGACCTCGGACGGCCACCGACACTTCTGGCGAAAAACCCAGCAACGCCCGGACACCCCCTCCGGGACGACGGGACCCGCGCGCCGCTAGCTCGCGTCGCCGCCGGCGAACCCGGGACGTGGCCGCGGGTTCGGGCGGGCGCCCTCGCGGGCGGCGCGTTCCGGCTCGGGGGCCGGCTCGGCCGGGGCCGAGGGCTCCTCGTCATCGACGAAGACCTCATCCTCCGGCTTGCCGTCGAGCAGCGCGACGAACTGCTCGGCGTCGATCGTCTCGCGCGCGAGCAGGATCTTCGAGAGCGTGTCGAGCTCGGAGCGTTTCTCGTTGAGCAGGTCCTTGGCGGTCTGGTGCGCGGACTCAACGATGCGGCGGATCTCGTCATCGATCTCGCGGGCGATCTCGTCCGAGTAGTCCGGTTCGGCGCTGAATTCGCGGCCGAGGAAGGGCTGGCCACGATCGTGGCCGAAGACGCGCGGGCCGAGCCGCTCGGACATGCCGAAGCGCATCACCATCTGCTTCGCCGTCTCGGTCACCTTCTCGAGGTCGTTGGAGGCGCCGGTGGTGATCTCGCCGAAGACGATCTCCTCGGCGCCGCGGCCGCCCAGGGTCATCGCCATCGTGTCGGTCAGCTCGGCGCGGCTAGTCAAGAACTTGTCCTCGGTCGGCAGGCTGATCGTGTAGCCGAGCGCCTGGCCACGGCTGATGATCGAGATCTTGTGGACCGGGTCGCAGTTGGGCAGCAGGTGGCCGACGATCGCGTGGCCGAGCTCGTGGTAGGCGGTGATCAGGCGCTCCTTCTCGCTCATCACCCGGGTCTTCTTCTCGGGGCCGGCGATCACGCGCATGATCCCCTCCTCGAGCTCCTTCATCGAGATCTCGCGGCTGCCGGTGCGGGCGGTCAGCAGCGCCGCCTCGTTGATCAGGTTGGCGAGGTCGGCGCCGGTGAAGCCGGGGGTCTGGCCGGCCAGCGCATCGAGGTCGATCTGCTTGCCCAGCGGCTTGCCGCGGGTGTGGACCTCGAGGATCTTCTTGCGGCCCTTGCGGTCGGGGCGGTCGACGACCACCTGGCGGTCGAAGCGACCGGGCCGCAGCAGCGCCGGGTCGAGGATGTCGGGGCGGTTGGTCGCGGCGATCAGGATGATGTTGTCTTTCATCTCGAAGCCGTCCATCTCGACCAGCAACTGGTTCAACGTCTGCTCGCGCTCGTCGTGGCCGCCGCCCATGCCGGCCCCGCGATGGCGGCCGACGGCGTCGATCTCGTCCATGAAGATGATGCAGGGGGAGCTCTGTTTGGCCTGCTCGAAGAGGTCGCGGACGCGGCTGGCGCCGACGCCGACGAACATCTCGACGAAATCAGAGCCGGAAATCGAGAAGAAGGGGACGCCGGCCTCGCCGGCGACGGCGCGGGCGAGCAGCGTCTTGCCGGTGCCCGGCGGGCCATAGAGCAGCACTCCCTTGGGGATGCGGGCGCCGAGCGACTGGAATTTCTTCGGGTTCTCGAGGAATTCCTTGATCTCCTGCAACTCCTGGACGGCCTCGTCGACCCCGGCGACGTCGCGGAAGGTGATTTTCGGCGCGTCGACCGACATCCGCTTGGCTTTCGATTTGCCGAAGTTCATCACCCGCGAGCCGCCGCCTTGCATCTGGTTCATCAGGAAGATCCAGAAGCCGAGGAAGAGCACGAAGGGCAGGATGTAGGTGAGCAGCGAGAGCAGGCCCGAGCCGCCGATCGGGTGCACGTCGGTGTTGACGTTGTTCGCGCGCAGTAGGTTGATCAGGCTCTGCTCGGTGTCCGACGGGTAGCCGGTCGAGAAGCTGTCTCCGTCTTCGCCGTTCTGGCCCTTTTCCTTGACGTCGAGCGAGTTGTCCTTGACGTTGACGTCGACTTCTTTGATCTGGCCATGTTCGACTTTGGTCAGAAACTGGCTGTAGGAGGGCGGCTCGGTGCTCGAGCCGGGGCTGATCACGCGCTGGGCGACGAAGGCGAGGATCACCACCAGAAGGATCGGGAACGCCGCGCTTTTGAAAAAACGCCTCACGAGGAAATTCAGCGTACCAGGGCGGTTTGCGCGCCTGGACGCATTGGATCGGCGAACTCGAGCATCTACTCGTCCAACGCGGCGACGTAATCGAGGTTGCGGTGGCGCTGGGCGTGGTCGAGCCCGTAGCCGATCGCGAAGCGGTCGGCTATACGGAAGCCGACGTAGCGGGGCTCGAGGTCGACCCGCAGGCGGTCTGGCTTGGTCAGCAGCGCGCAGGCCTCGAGCGAGGCCGGCGAGCGCGCCTTGAGGTTGCGCATCAGGTACTGCAGGGTGAGGCCGGAGTCGATGATGTCCTCGACGATCAGCACGTCGCGGCCCTCGATCGGGGCGTCGAGGTCCTTGAGGATGCGCACGACGCCCGAGGAGTCGGTCTGCGAGCCGTAACTGGAGACCGCCATGAAGTCGATCTCGCAGGGCACGTCGAGGTGGCGCATCAGGTCGGCGAGGAAGATCACAGCCCCCTTCAGCACGCCGATCATGAACAGGTCGCGACCCGCGTAGTCGGCGCTGATCTCCCTGCCCAGTTCGCCCACGCGCCGCCGCAGGTCCTCGCCTGAGACGAGCGTCTCGCCGACAGCCGCCTCGCTCATCGAATGCTCACGGGGCCAGTCTATGGGCCTCACCTTCCGGTGCGCCTTTCCCACCGATGCCGTGGGAAAGGCGCACCGGAAGGCTTTCAGGGGCGCTCGGCGCGCAGGGTTCCGCTTTCGGCGATCGCCCGGACGCCGCCGCCGAGGTCAAGCATCGCGGTGCCGGTGCGGCGCAGTGCGGCGACCTGCTCGGCGTGGCGGGCGGCGCCGGCGACGGGGCGGCCGGCGGCGCGGTCGGCGAGCTGCTGGACGACGAGGCGGCGCAGCGCCGGGGGCAGCGCGGCGAGGCGCTCGAGCGCGATCGTGTTGCGCGGCGAGCCGTCCTCGCCGTCGAGCTCGGCGGCGACGAGCGCGTCGAGCACCTCGGCCTCGTCGCGCAGCAGCGCCGCCGTGCGCAGGACGTTCTGGGCCGCCGCCGGGTGGACCTCGGCGAGCGCCGCGGCGAGGCCGTGGCGCACCCGGTTGCGGGCGTAGGCGCCCTCGTCATTGCTCGGGTCGTCGCGCCATGGCAGGCCGCGCGCCTCGCAGTAGGCGGTGGTCTGCTCGCGGGTGAAGCCGAGCAGCGGGCGGACCAGCCTCCCGTCGCTCGGCTTCATCCCCAGCAGCGCCCGCCGGCTCGGCGAGGAGGCGAGCCGGTAGAGGATCGTCTCGACCTGGTCGTCGGCGGTGTGGCCGGTGGCGATCGCGGCGTCGCCCTCCTCGGCCAGCCGCGCCGCCGCCGCGTAACGGTTGTCGCGAGCCCAGGCCTGCAGATTGCCGGGGCCCTCCGGGCGTCGCGGCCGCTCGACCTCGAGCCGCACGCCGAGCCGCTCGCAGAGCGCCGCGCAGTGCCCCTCGTCGGCGTCGGAGTCGTCGCGCAGGCCGTAATTGACGTGTAGCGCCGTGACCGGCTCGGCGCCGAGCAGCCGCGTCGCCAGATCGAGCAGGCAGACCGAGTCGCGACCGCCGGAAAGCATCGCGACGAGCGGCTGCCCGGCCGGCAGCACCCCTCCCTCGCGCACCGCCTCGAGCAGCTCGTCGCCCGCCATCAGGCGACGGCCCGGCGCACGATGTAGAGCGGCGTCGCCGCGGGGAAGCCCTTGAGGTTGACCTCGCCGATCGGCTCGCAGCTGAGCCCGCGTTCGGCGAGCGCGCCGGTGACGCGGTCGGTGACCAGAACCTCGCCCGCCTGAGCGCGGCCGACGACGCGGTGGGCGAGGTTGACGTGGGTGCCGAAGTAGTCGCCGTCGCGGTAGACCGCCTCGCCGTGGTGGATCCCGACCCGTGGCCGGGGACGCCGCGGGAAGCGGTCGAGCAACCCGATCGCCCACTCGGTCAGCGAGGCCGGGTCGGGCGAGACGACCATCACCTCGTCGCCGATCGTCTTCACCACCGTCGCCTCCGGCGGCAGCGTCGACTCGACCGTCTCGACGAAGGTCTCGACCACGTCGAGCGCCTCCTGGTCGCCCTCCTCCTCGGTGTAGCGGGTGAAGCCGGTGAGGTCGATGAAGCAGAGCGTCACCGGGACCTGGCCGAGGTCGGAGATCGGCGCCTCGAGGTCGGTCTCCATGTGGCCGACGACGTCCTGTTCCATGAAGTAGCGCAGGTAGCGGGTGTGCAGGTACTCGGTCAGCGGCGCCGCCAGCGGCAGGATGTCGGCCGCCAGCTCGCCCATCTCCTCGGCGATCTCGAGCTCGGGCAGGGCGTCGCGGATCAGCGGTTCGTGCACGTAGAGGTGGAAGAGCCGCACCTCGGCGTCGGCGATCCGGCGCAGCGACTGGACGTAGACGCGGACGATCTGCAGGAAGGCGACCAGCGGGAAGCCCGCCGCCAGCACGCGGGCGCAGTGGCGCAGCGCCCTGACGTCGTCGGGGTCGAGGCGGCGCTCGCGGCCGAGCGGGGTGCCGAGGATGTCGAGGATGCGCTCGATCAGCTCCGGCTCGAGGCCCGTCTCGCGGGCCACCTCCTCGACCGTGACCTGCTCGTCCGGGGTCGGAAAGAGGTCCTCGACGAAGCCGAAGGCGAGCCTGCCCTCGCGCCCGGCCCGCTTCAACTCCTCCAGCGAGTGGCCGCGCTCGCGCATCCGCGCGACGACCCGCGCCTGGGCCGCGGCGGCGGCGGTCCAGCGGCCGCGCCGCACCGGCACGACCTTCTCCTCGGCCCAGCGCTTCAGCGTGCTGGAAGACACACCAGAGCGGCGCGAAGCCTCAGCGAGAGAGATCCGCTCGTCAGCCATCGGCCTTCGAGGCTAAAGAGAGGGGGAGCGGCGTGCGCCGCTCCCCCAGAACAATCAGGCGGTGGCCTCCTCCTCGGAGTGCGCCTGCAGCACAGGCTCCCCACCCTCGCCGGTGCGGATGCGAATCGCTTCCTCCACCGGTAGGACGAAGATCTTTCCGTCGCCGACCTCGCCCGTGCGGGCGTGCTTGAGGATCGTCTCGACGACGAGCGGTTTGTCTTTGTCCTCGACCACGACCTCGAGCTTCAGTTTGGGTCGGACGTTGACAGTCAGGGTCGAGCCGCGGTACCGCTCGACTATCCCTTTCTGCCTGCCCGATCCCTTGGCCTCGCTGATCGACAGGGAAGGGAATCCCCTGTCGAGCAGCTCGGTCCTGATCGGCTCGAAGGCCTCATGGCGAATGAACGCTTCTATCTTTTTCATCCTGAGGTCTCCTATTTACTGTTCGGTCGCGGTCATTTGGGCGGGCGTGGGCACGGGTGCGGGTGCGGCTCCCATCGAGCCGGGAATCCCGGTCGAGTACTCCGGCTGTGGAATGAACTGCTCCGGGTACCCGTACATCCCGTGCGAACTGATGTCGAGGCCGGCTTCCTCCTCCTCGTCGTCGACCCGCAGCCCGATCGTGCCTTTGATGAAGGCGAACGTCGCGATCGAGATCACGAAGACGACGACGAAGGTGAAGGCGACCGCCAGACCCTGAACCCCCAACTGTCCGAGGGTCGAGCTGAGCGGTTCGTCGCCGAATATCGAGTACCAGACGCCGGGCGACGCGCCTTCGCTGATCAAACGCGAAGAGGCGAAGATGCCGACGGAGAGCGTTCCCCAGATACCGGCCAGGCCGTGCGCCGAGAGGGCGCCGACGGGGTCGTCGAGGAGCTTGTCGATCGCCAGGACCGCATAGACGACGAGCAGCCCGGCGAACAGGCCGATGATCGGCGCCGCCCAGTACTCGACGAAGCCCGAGGGCGCCGTGATGGCGACCAGGCCGGCGATCGCGCCGTTGCCGGCCATGCCGACGTCGAGCGATTTGCTCTTCAGGTAGACCGCGATCGAGGCGCCGATCACACCTGCCGCGGCAGCCAGCTGGGTGTTCAGCATGACCTCGCCGAACAGGTTTTCCGCGGTTCCGAAGGTCGAGCCTCCGTTGAAGCCGAACCAGCCGATCCAGAGGATGATCACGCCGAGGCCGACGAGCGGCATCGAGTGCCCCGGGATGACCCGCGGTTTGCCGCTCGCGTCGTACTTGCCCTTGCGCGGGCCGAGCAGCAGCAGCGCCGCAAACGCGCCGACAGCGCCGGTGAGGTGAACCACGGAGGAGCCCGCGAAGTCCATCACCGGTTTGCCGCCGATGTCGCCGAGCAGGCCGCCGCCCCAGACCGCGTGCGCGACCAGTGGGTAGACGATCGCGCCGAAGACGACCGCGTAGATCACGTAGGCGCCGAACTTGATCCGCTCCAGGGTCGTGCCCCAGACGATCGCCAGCGAGACGGCGCAGAAGGCGAGCCCGTAGAGCATCAGCATCGCGGTTTCGCCGTTGACAGCTTCTCCCGCGACCGACTGGCCGAAGTGGAAGAAGAAGCCGCTGTCGCCGAAGAAGTCGTTGCCGCCGCCTTCGGCGACGCCGTAGCCGATCGCCCACCAGGCGAGCGTGCAGATCGCCAGGTTGACGAGGATCTTGGCGACCCCCGTGCCGGCGTTCTTCTGGCGCGAGAACCCGATCTCGAGGAACATGAACCCGGCCTGCATCAGGAACACCAGCACGGTTCCCACCGCGACCCAGGTCATGTTCAGTTCGCTGGCCGTGGTTTCAGCCGTGCTTGCGAGTTCGGCCACGCTGGCGGCGGATGCCGCACCTGGCAGCAACAGGGCTGCGAACACCGCCAAAAGCGCGGTGACGCCAAGCTTCTTTCCCATCGGAACTTCCTCCTAGCCCGCCGGAGCACGCCCCGGCGATCGCGTTTTAGACCAGCGAGTTGAAGGTATGGATGGCGCGGGCAGCTGTGTTTAGACGCGTGGAGAAAATCCGGCAAGCGGGTTTCTCACGAGTGGAAGGAGACGGCCACGGCGCGCCGAACGGCGGCGGGCGGCCGGATAGGGTGCGCCGCGTCCGTGCCCACGCGCCTCCGCCCCACCGCCCCGTTTGCCGCCGACGCGATCCTCGTCGGCGATCCCGGCCGGGCGCTGCTGCTCGCCCAGGAGTTGCTCGAGCAGCCGAAGATGAGCAACCACGCGCGCGGGCTCTGGGGCTACAGCGGTCGCACCCCCGGCGGCGCGGAGCTGACGATCCAGGCGACCGGAATGGGTGGGCCCAGCGCGGCGATCGTGCTCGCGGACCTGGCAGAGCTCGGCGTCCGTCGCGCCATCCGGGTGGGCACCTGTTCCGCGGTGGGCGATCGGGCCGCATTGGGAGAGCTACTGCTTCCCGAAGCAGTGTTCGCAGTCGGGGGGAGCTCCTCAGCCTTTGGCCTCTCGCGGGGAGACTCCGTTTCTCCCAGCCGGGCACTGAGTGCAGGGCTTGCAAATGCCCTCGAGAACCAAGCGCGGGGCAGCACGATCGCCAGCGTGGATGCGATCGAGCCGGAGGGGCTTCCCGAAGGAGTTGCAGCCATCGACCTTCAAACCGCAGCGGTGCTCGCACTTGCAGCCCAGCTGAGCATCCCGGCGGCCGCGGTGCTCATCGTCAGCGAACATGAGCGTCAGAGCTTGGACCAAGAGTCGCTGGAGGCCGCCGCGAGGAGAGCCGGCAACGCTTCGGTGAAGGCCCTATCCGGGTAGGGCCCGGATCTAACCCTCAACCTGAGAGTTAGACTCGTCCTTCACTGCGGCGATCTGGCGGCGCAGCCCGCCGACCTCGCGCGAAACCCGGTCGATCTCGTCCTCGACCTCGTCGAGCCGTTGCGAAACCGAGCGCAGCCGCCGCTCGAGCCGCTCGACGTCACCCGCAGAGGGCAGGTTGAGCGCCGCCATCGCCGCGTGCTGGGCCTCGAGCGCCTTCTCGCGGGCGCCGAAGGCGGCGGCGACGGCGTTCTCCAGAACCTGGCTGTCGAGCAGCGCCTGGGCGAGCTCGCCGATCGCCTGCTCGCTGCGCGCCTTGAGGCCGTCCTGGTCGTCTTGGAACTCGTTCTCGACGCTCATCGGCGACACCTTAGAGACTTCCACCGGCAGGCTCGTAACGAGTTCTTCACCGGCCCATCCGGGGGGCCTGAAATGCTCCTGGACTCAGGCATGGGACGGCCATTGATTAAGGGCGTGTTGGGGGGCGGCGCGACGCATTGCGTGCCTCCGCACAAATCAGTAGCTTGGGCGTGTTGCATGCTTGGGGAGAGGGTGGACACGGGTAGGGAAATGCTCGTGCACGCAGGGAACAGAGGCGCTGACGCATGAGACAAAAGCTCGCACTGATCATCGCTCTGGCCGGATTCGCGGCGCTCACCGCGCTTGGCGTCGGCATGGCCGGAGCCGACCCCTCAACCGGCCTCGACGCCGGCAGGGCGGTCAACGGGCTGACGACGACGCCCGCCCTGTCCCAGAGCCAGGCGCCCGCCTGCGCCGACGAACTTGACGACGACGGCGACGAACTGGTCGACCTCGAAGACCCCGACTGCGACTCCCCCGCCGACACCAGCGAGGAAGCCGAAAAGCCGGCCCCGGGCGCGGCCGGGCAGCCCCCGGCGAGCCCGGAGCAGCCCGGCCAGCCGCAGAGCGGCGGCCAGCCGCATAGCGGAGCCGGCCTCGATGCCGGCAAGGCGCCAGAAGCGGAAACCGGCGGCGCCCACCGCAATCAGGGCATCGGCGGCGGGGCCGGCAACGGTGGTGTCGGCGCACCGAGCGCAACGGCCGGCGACCAGCCGCCCAAGCAGAGCACCGACGGCGGCTCGCCGTTCAACGCCGGCGGCGCCCCGACCGGCGCCAACAGCAGCGCCACGATCGCCCCCTTCGGCCCGGCGCCGATCGGCGTCCCCAACTTCGTCATCGACTCCTTCGAGATCCCGCCCTTCCTGCTGCCGATCTACCAGGCCTGCGGGACCGAGTACGGGATCCCCTGGGAGGTGCTCGCCTCGATCAACAAAATCGAGACCGCCTTCGGCACCAACCTCAACGTCTCCTCGGCCGGCGCGGTCGGCTGGATGCAGTTCCTGCCCTCGACCTGGGAGGGCTACGGCGTCGATGCCAACGGCGACGGCCGCAAGGACCCCTACAACCCGGTCGACGCAATCTGCGGCGCCGCCAACTACCTCAAGGCGAGCGGCGGGGCCGGCGACCTCTACAACGCGATCCTCGCCTATAACCACGCCGACTGGTACGTGCAGGAGGTGCTGCTCTACGCCCGCGCTTACGGCAAGCTGCCGACCGACCTGGTCGGCTCGCTGACCGGGCTAACCGAGGGCGCTCACTTCCCGGTCGCCGCCGACGCCCGCTACGCCGACGAAATCTCAGCCCGCGCCTCAGGCGTCGTCTCTTCCTCGCCGACCCGCCGCGGGATCAACATCTTCGCCCGCGAAGGCGCCCCGGTCGTCGCCGTCAACGACGGCGTGATCGTGAAGATGGGCAAGTCGAAGAAGCTCGGCCGCTACGTCGTCCTCAGCGACGCCTACGGCAACCGCTACATCTACGCCAAGCTCGGGTCGATCGTG
The DNA here is from genome assembly GCA_963789505.1 of uncultured Solirubrobacterales bacterium. Lineage (GTDB taxonomy): Bacteria > Actinomycetota > Thermoleophilia > Solirubrobacterales > 70-9 > VRUE01. The sequence continues at coordinate 3,360 of CAWBLE010000007.1, read as the reverse complement.
CGCAAGCACCGCCGCGTGGTGATGCCGACCGGCAAGGAGAAACGGGTCCCGGTCGACAGCGAGAACATCCGCCCCCGCCTCTACGCGCTGCCGGGTCGCGCCGGCGACGCCGAGCGGGCCGCGGCGAGCGAAAGCGTCGACAGCGCCGCCGCCAAGGGCGCCGACGGAACCCTCAAGGTCGGGTCGAAGGTTATAGCCGGGACCGTGCTGGCGACGATCGGGGCCGAGGCCGAGGGCGTCGACCCGCACATCAACTTCGCGATCCGGCCGGCCGGCAAGGGCGCGCCGCGGATCGACCCGAAGCCGATCCTGGACGGCTGGAAGCTGCTCGAGGCGACGGCGATCTACCGCGCCAGGGGCAAGAACCCGTTCACCGCCGACCTCAGCGGCGCCGGTGTGCTGCTGCTCTCCAAGGAGGCGCTCGAGCGCCGCGTGCTCGCCGACAAGCAGCTCGAGATCTACGACTGCGGCCGCACCGACATCGCCACCGGCCAGATCGACCGCCGCGTTCTGGCGATGCTCGAGTACCTCGTCTCGAAAGGCTTCTCGATGACGATCAGCGCGCTCAAGTGCGGGCACAGCATCATGACCGCCTCCGGCTACGTCTCCGAGCACTCGACCGGCGACGCGGTCGATATCCCGGTGATCAACGGCGTCCCGGTCACCGGCCACCAGGGGCCCGGCACGATGACCGACGAGTTGATCCGCAGCGTCCTGCAGCTGCAGGGGACGATGCACCCCCACCAGGTGATCTCACTCGAGGACCTGCCCGGCGAAACGAGCTTCCCGCTGCCCGACCACTACGACCACGTCCACGTCGGCTACCAGCCGCTGGCCGGGGCCTTCGGCGAGCAGTTCAACGCCCTGCTCAAGCCGAAGCAGTGGCAGCGGCTGACCCACCGGCTCGAGGGGATCGATAACCCGAAGGTGCCGACCGCGCCCTCGGAGTTCGCCCTCCCCGACAAGCACAAGGGCAACTGACGCAGCTGTTCGGATTCGTGCAGTTCGAGTTCGCGGGCGAGCTCAACGTCCCCGACGGCCGCTACCTGGCCCGCGACGGCGACGGCGAGCGGGTGCTGGTGGTCGAGACGATCGGGGCGCCGCCCCCACCCCGCCGCCGGCGGCGCCGCCCCAAGCAGGTCGAGCCCGAGCAGGGGCCGGCAGAGCTGGCGCTGACCCGAGTCACGGCGATACGCGCCCACTCCCCGTTCGGCTCTGGCGCGGCGGCCGAGGACTGGCTGGCGAGCTCCGTCGCCGAGGAGCAGGCGGTCGACGCGCTGGTCGCCGAGGCGGTCGGACTGCTCAACCGCGCCGTGCACGCCCAGGCGGTCGCCGGCGCCGACCCACTCGGCGCCGAACTGCGGGCCGAGGGCGCAAGCGCCGTGCGGGTCGGCCACGGCAGCGGCAAGGAGGTCGCCTCCGGGCGCTTTTCGGCGGCGCACCAGGTCGACGTGCGGGCGAGCGGCCGCTCGCGGCGCCACCGGCAGGACGAGGAGCTGCGCCCGCAGGAGCGGCTCGCCGCCGTCTTCGGCGGCCGCGAGCGCTTCGACGCCTGCGAGCTGCTGCTGCTGCGCGCCCGCGCCGACCTCGACGCAGGCCGCCAGCGCGAGGCCGCCCTACAGCTCCGCGTCGCCCTCGAGGCGATGCTGGTCGAGCTCGACGGCGCGCTCAACGACCCCGACCACGAGGAAGACATGGGTGAACTGCAAGCCCGCCGCAGCGAGGCCGGCGCAGCAGCAAACGAAGCTCTCAATGGTGACCTCAGCTCCTCCAACCTCAACTCAGTCCGAGACCTGCTCGACCTTTGCGAGCGCGTCTTGCGTCGCCGCCGGGTTTTGCGGGGATGAGGAGGGGGATGCCCTCGCCCGGACAAACGGCGGGCTAATTAGCCCGCCGTTTTGAGTATCCGCCCGTTCGAGGGCATCCCCCTCCTCACCTCAACAGATGGCGAGCGACGACGGCGTCTTGGAGGGAGCTGGCGACGTGGTGGGCTTCGTCGAGGACGATGCCGTCGAGTGACGGAATGCCGATCACGGTGAGGCCCGCGGCGCGGGCGGCGGCGACGCCGGTCGGCGAGTCCTCCAGGGCAACGACATCCGGGCCGGGCTCCACGCCGAGCCGGCGGCAGGCCTCAAGGTAGGGGTCTGGCGCCGGCTTCGGCGCGGCGACTTCGTGGGCGCTGAGGACCACGTCAAAGCGATCGGCGAAGCCGGCGATCTCGAGCGAGCGGCGCACGAAGATCAGCGGGGAGTTGGAGACGAGACCGATCGGGGTGCCCCTTTGCTTAAGCGCGTGCAGCAGCTCCCGCGCCCCGAGCATCGCCTCCACCCCGTGCTCGAGCTCGGCGACGACGAGCTCGTTCAACTCCTCGATCAGCTCCGCCGCGCGGCCCGCCTCGCCGAGGCGGCGCTCGAGGATCGCGCCGGCGATCGCGGCGGAGGTGCCGACCAACTCATGCTTGTGCGCGGGCGTAAACGCGAGCCCGCGGCGCCGGAAGAGATCCTGCTCGGCGCGGGTCCAGACCGACTCCGTATCGAGCAGCAGGCCGTCGTTGTCGAAGACGACCGCCGGCGGCAGCCGAGCCTCCCCGTTCGCGGCGGCGTTCATCGAGCCGACGCCGCGAGCAGTGCGCCCAGCTCCTCGTCGACCTCGCCGTCGAGCTTGAGCACGGCGTCGTCGTCGTAGGGCGTCGGGCCCTGGGTGACGATCGCCACCCGGCCGCCGCTCGCGAGCGTCACACCGGGCAGCGCGGCGACCGGGTGGACGACGAGCGAGCTGCCGATGCAGAGCATCAACTCGGCCCGCGCGGCAAGCTCCTGGGCCTGGCGCATCGCCGCCTCGGGCAGCATCTCGCCGAAGAGCACGACGTCCGGTTTGACCGCGCCCTGGCAGGCGGCGCAGACGGCGACGCCGTCGGCGTCGAAGAGCGCGTCGAGCTGCTCGATGCCGTAGGAGGCGCCGCAGCTGCGGCAACTCGAGCTTTCGATCGTGCCGTGCATCTCGACCACGTTGCACGAGCCGGCGGCGCGGTGCAGGCGGTCGATGTTCTGCGTGATCACGCCCGCCAGCAGGCCGCGCCGCTCGAGCTCGGCCAGCGCTCGGTGCGCCCCGTTGGGCTCTTTGTCGCCGAGCGAGTGAAAGCGCGGCCGGTAGTAGGACCAGAAGCGCTCGGGGTCGCGCTCGAAGACGTCGATGTGAGCGACCTCGATCGGGTCGACGTTCGCCCAGAGCCCCGTCTCCGGCGTGCGAAAGTCCGGGATTCCGGACGGCACCGAGATCCCGGCCCCGGTCAGCGCCACCGTGCAGCTGGACTTGCGGATCAACCCCGCCAGCTGCTCGGCGGCGCCCGTTGTGGCTGTT
>CAWBLE010000006.1:0-33194 GCA_963789505.1 uncultured Solirubrobacterales bacterium | reverse complement strand
GTCGGCCCGACCCCAACTGGCAAGCTGGCTCCGCCCCGGTCACGTCGCGGTCCAGCGGGCATTGGAACCCCTCGCGGCGCGGCTACCTGGTGCCGGGTCCCTCGGGCGTCATGCGGCCTCCTCGCACACGGCCCCCGTCGACAAGGCTCGGCGATGGCGTCCTGGTCGCCATTGCGGCGGCGACGCGAAGGTGGTCGATCGGGGCCACCGTGCGCGAGACAACGATCTGCGTCACTCCCTCGGCGCGATCTGCGTCACGATTGCGTCCCGAATCACCGCGAACCACCCCGTCTGCCCGCCCCACATCGCAGGAATGGGCGGTGGTGCGTGCCCAGACGGAGCTATTCGCTCGGCTGGTGAGATACCCCCGGCTGGATTCGAACCAGCGACCCCGGCTTAGAAGGCCGGCGCTCTGTCCACTGAGCTACGGGGGCTGGCGCGCCAAGATTAGGCCCTGTCTCGGGGATCTTCGGCGTAGGATCGCCCCGATGCCGAGCGTCGACGCTGGCGGGACCGAGCTGAACTACGAGCGCGCCGGGAGCGGGCGAGCCGCTGCTGCTGATCCAGGGGATGAGCGCGCACCCACCTGGCCTGGGGGCGGCCGTTCCTCTCGCAGCTCGAGCGCGAGCTTCGACGTGCATCGCCTTCGACAACCGCGGCATGGGGCTCTCGGGCCGCGGCGGCGCTGCCGTTCACGATCGCCGACATGGCGGCCGACGCGCGCGGCGCTGCTCGACGCGCTGGAGATCGAGCGCGCCCACGTGGTCGGCATCTCGATGGGCGGGATGATCGCCCAGGAGCTGGCGCTCGCCCACCCCGAGCGGATCCGCACGCCTCACCCTCGGCGCACCTACTGCGGCGGCCCGAGGGCAGCGCTGATGGCCCGCGAGGACGTCGCAGCTGCTCGGCGCGGCGATGGCCTCCGGCGACCGCGAGCGGGTCTACCGGGCGATGTGGGAGATCAACCTCTCCCCCGGCTTCCGCGCCGACGAGGCGCCGCTACGCCGAGTTCACCGAGATGGCGAGGCGCTGCCGGCGCCGCGCGCAGATGATCGTGCAGCAGATGCAGGCGCTCGGCGCCCACGACACCAGCGCCCGCCTGCCGAGATCGCGGCCCCGACCCTGGTCATCCACGGCACCGCCGACCGCCTGCTCGGCGTCGCCAACGGCACGCTAGATCGCCGCGCTGATCCGCGCTCGGCCGGAGCTGCTCGAGGGCGTCGGCCACATGTTCTGGTGGGAGCAGCCGCGAGCGCTCCGCGGACCTGGTCCGCGAGCACGCCCTCGCGCGCCTGAGCGTCGGCCGCCTCGCCGACGTCGGGCAGCCGGCGGGTCGAGCTTGCCGTTGACCTTGAAGACGTAGTCGGGCTGGGGGGTGATGTCGGGCTCGGCGACGACCAGCTTCAGCGCCGGGTCGGTCTTCACCCAGGCGTAGATCGGGTACCAGTAGTCGCGCCTCGGGGGAGTCCTGGGTGAACTGGCTGATGATCAGGTAGTCGTAGTCGCCGGCGTTGATCCGGCGGCGGAACTGGCGGCAGGTGGTCGCCAGCCGGTAGGTGCCGTCCGGGCCCGGCACGCCGATGTACTGGACGTAGTTGTCGAGGTTGGCGCCGTAGAAGCCGTACTGGCCGAAGAAGATCTCGCCGGAGCCGGCGATCCCGATCCGCTTGTCGTGCAGGTTGTGGGCGAACGCGTAGGCTTCCTGCGGCCCGCCGTCCTGCAGGAACAGGGTCGTGCGTCGTGTAGTGCTGGTCGGCGTACTGGACCTCCTGGGCGCGGCCCAGCACCACCGCGAGCAGCAGCACGCAGCGCCGCCGCCACGGCGACGAGGCCGCGGCTGACCAGCCGCGCGGCCGCGCAGCAGCCCGAGCGCGGCCGGCGCCCAGACCAGCGCCAGGGTGAGGAAGACCGTGCCGACGATGTAGTCCGGGTACCAGCGCGGCGTGGTCAGCACCGTGATCGCGTAGACGGCGGCGAGGAAGAGCAGCGTCTGCCAGGCGCGCGAGTCCGGCGCGCGCAGCGGCCGCGCGATCGGCAGCAGCGCCAGCGCCAGCACCAGCCCCGGCACCAGGTAGCGGGTGTTGGTGAAGAAGCCCGTCGGCGAGCCCTCCTGGCCGGCCGCGGTCAGCGGCGTGAAGACGTAGACGACCGCGGTCAGCAGCGCGGCGGCGGCGATCACCCGCAGGATCCGGTTGCGCGAGCGCACGGCGATGAAGACCGCGGCGGCGACGGCGACGATCAGGATCAGCGGCCAGAGCGGGCCGAAGGCGTTGTCGAGCTGGGGGAAGAACCAGCGCCGGTAGATCGTCGGGTCGGTCAGGTAGTGGGCGACGGCGAAGCGCGGCCGCGGGTCGAGCGGCATCTGGTCGGGCCGCGGCAGGTGCAGCGGGCCGAACCCGATCGCGGGGATCGGGTTGCCGCCGGTCTTGATCGCCGCCCGCACGTACCAGTAGCCGCCGACGACGAAGGCGGAGAGGCCGAGCACCCAGGCGGTCGTCAGCCGCCGGCCCCGGCCGCTGAAGACGACGACGCCGAGCGCGATCGCGACGACCGGGACCAGGAACGTGAGCTTGACCGAGGCGGCGAGGCCGGCGGCGATCGCCGGCCATCACCAGCGGCCCCTTGTCGAGCAGCGGCGCGTCGCGCTCGGGCGCGTCCTGCACCGCCCCCTCGCTCCGGCGCCCGCCGCTGGTGGCCGTTGATCAGGAAGGCGGCGAAGGCGATCAGGAAGGCGAGGCCCATGATGTCGTTGCGCCCCTCCCCCGGCTGGGTCTCGATCATCACCCCGGCGTCGAGGACGATCGCCCCCGCGACCAGCGTCGCCGGGCCGACCTTGTAGGGGCGGCCGACGCACCAGGCGGCGAGCAGCGCGATCGCCAGCCAGACGAGGTTGATCAGCGGCGAGAGCCAGTCGGTCTTGAAGAGGACGATCCCGGCGGCGTGGATCAGCTCCGAGCTCTGCGGGTAGAACCAGGCGGCGAGCCGCAGCGGGTCGGTGAAGTGCAGGTGGACGGTCGAGTGCTTCCTGGGCGATCCGCGCCGCGAACGGCATGTGGTACCAGGTCGTGTCGCCGCCGAACATGCCCAGGTCGAGGCTGAGCTGGGAGGGGAAGGTCCACTCGGCGACCGTGAAGGAGGCGACGCCGAGGGCGATCAGCAAGGCGACCCGTCTGCACCTGCGGCGCGGCGACTTCGTCGCCCTCGCCGGGCGCCATGCGCCGGCCGAGCCAGGCCGCGCCGAGCCCGACGCCGATGCAGACGACGACGATCCAGCCGAGTCGAGCATGCTCAGCGTGCCGAGCAGCTCCAGCGAGAGGACCAGCAGGGCGACGGCGATCGTCGCGTCGGCGAGCCGCGCCAGCGCGCCGGAGAACTCGGGCACGATCCAGCGCCGCAGCCAGTAGCCGCCGAGGCCGAGCGCGGAGACGATGCCGATCACCGCGAGGCAGCCGCCGATGTAGGAGCCGAAGGAGGGTGTCACGGGCGCGGGATGCTATTCGCCGCGCCGGGCGAGCGACGCTCAGTCGGAGGCGGCGGCCGGGATGCGGCAGGAGACGCCGGTGCCGGCCAGGCCGCAGTAGCCGTTCGGGACCTTGTGCAGGTACTGCTGGTGGTAGTCCTCGGCGTAGTAGAAGGGCCCGGCGGGCTCGATCTCGGTCGTGATCGGCTCGTGGCCGGCGGCGCGCAGCGCCTCGTCGTAGGCGTCGCGCGCCATCTCCGCCGTCGCCTTCTGGGCGTCGTTGGCGAAGTAGATGCCGGAGCGGTACTGGGTGCCGACGTCGTTGCCCTGGCGCATCCCCTGGGTCGGGTCGTGCTCCTCGAAGAAGACCTTGAGCAGGTCGGCGTAGGAGATCTTCGTCCGGGTCGAAGGCGACCAGCACCGCCTCGGCGTGCCCGGTCCGGCCGCCGGCAGACCTCCTCGTAGGTCGGGTTCGGGCGTGGTCCCGTTCATGTAGCCGACCGCCGTCGTGTAGACGCCGTCGAGCGTCCCAGAACAGCCGCTCCGCGCCCCAGAAGCAGCCGAGCGCGAAGTAGGCGACCTCGATCCCCTCGGGGAACGGCGGCTGCAGCGGCGTGCCGAGCACGGCGTGGCGCTCGGGCACCTCGAAGGCGGGCTCGCTACGCCCGGGCAGCGCGTCCTCGGCGGCGGGCATCTGCGCCTTCTGGCGGTTCCAGAGCACACAAAGAGGGTAGCGTTGCGGCATCGGCTGCCTCGTCATCCTCTTCGCCCTGATCTCGCCGCGCCTGGCGCTGTTCGTGCTGTGGCTCTTCAGCGACCTGCTCAGCCGCGCCTTCGAGAGCTGGATCGTGCCCTTCATCGGCTTCTTCCTGCTGCCCTGGACGACGCTCGCCTACGCGGCGATGTGGGCCTCTCGGAACGGCGTCCACGGCTTCGAGTGGTTCATCGTCGTGCTCGCCTTCCTCTTCGACCTCGGCGCCTTCGCCGGCGGCGGCCGGCGACGCGCGCCAGCGCGGTAGAGCTCCGTCGAGCGGGTAGGCGATCCGCACGTGGGCCTTGGAGAGGACGATGAATCGCGCCGCTCCGCCTCGCCCCCGCCGAGCGGCGAGATCTCGACGTTGATCAGCGGGATGAATGCGACGTCGCCGCGGTTGACCGCGTCCGAGAAGCGGCTCTGGTAGCCCTCGGGCGGCAGCGTCACGTCGCCGACGACCATCTGCCGGTCGGTTTCGAAGACGACCCGTTCGTGGCGGCGAGGGCTTCCGGATTGCCTCTCCATCCCGCCGCTTATCGACGTTTAAGGCGGATTTCATGAATGGAGAACCGTCCGGGCGCCTCGCAGGCGACCGCCTAAGGTCTTTTTAAATCGGGGCGCCCGGATTCGAACCGAGGACCTCGGCCACCCAAAGGCCGCGCGCTACCAGGCTGCGCCACGCCCCGCTCAAGCAAGTGTAGGGGTGAATCAGACGACTGGCGAGACTGCACTTTCCAGCCCTATAGGCGGGTAAGCGCAAGCTCGACGGCCGGAGCCCGCGAAACCGTTAGCTTTCTCGCCGAATGGCCGACGTGCGACCGATCTTCGCGACGCATTACGACCTCGGCGTGGTCGGGTCGCTCGACGACGTTGCGGCGCCGCCCTATGACGTGATCGACGCGGCGATGCGGGCCGAGCTGCTCGGCCGCTCGCCCTACAACGCGGTCGCGATCGACCTGCCGAAACCGTACGGCGAGACGGGGCCGCAGCAGACCGAGGACGACCCCTACGAGCGTGCGGCGGCGACGATCGAGGACTGGCGCCAGGCGGGGCACTGGTCGGCGACTCCGAGCCGGCGATCTGGGCGATGACCCAGGACTACACCGGCCCCGACGGGACGCCGCGCACCCGCCACGGCATCCTCGCCCGCGTCCGCGTCGAGGACTTCGCCGCCGGCCAGGTGCTGCCCCACGAGCGCACGCTGCCCGGGCCGAAGAAGGACCGGCTCGACCTCACCCGGGCGACCCGCCACAACCTCTCGCCGATCTTCTCGCTCAGCACCGAGGACGCCTGGCCGCTGGTCGCGCCGGCGATCGAGGGCGAGCGAGCCCTGGGGCGAGGCGACCGACGAAGGCGGCCCGTCACCCGCGTCTGGCGGGTCGGCGACCCAGCGATCCACGCCGCGGTCACCGAGCTGCTCGCGGGCGCCCAGCTGCTGATCGCCGACGGCCACCACCGCTACGAGACGGCGATCGCCTACCGCGACGAGATCGGCGGCGAGGGCGACCACAACTACACGCTGATGGCGCTGACCGGGCTCGACGACCCCGGGCCTCACCGTCTTCCCCACCCACCGCCTGCTCTCCGGCTTCGCGCGACGACCCCGAGCGCCAGCGCCGCCTCGGCGAGGGCCTGCGCGAGCTGTTCGAGGTGACCGAGGTGCCGCTCGAGCAGCTCGACCCACTCGGCGAGGAGGGCGTCGGCGTCTTCGGCCTCTACGACTCCTTCCACAAGCAAGGCCTTCCGCCTGCGCCTCAACGACAGCGCGATCACCGCGCTCGACGAGCAGCTCGCCGGCAAGCCGGAGGCCTACCGCCGCCTCGACGCGGCGATCCTCGAGACGCTGGTGCTGAAGGGCGTCGCCGGCATCAGCGAGGACGACATCCTCGCCAAGCGCGGGCTCGGCTACTCGAAGAGCGTCGAGGACTCGCTCGCCCTGCTCGAGGCCGGCGACCTACGACGTCGCCTTCATCCTGCGCCCGATCCCCGTCGACCAGGTCAAGGCGATCTGCGAAAGCGACGAGAACATGCCGCCCAAGTCGACCTACTTCTTCCCCAAGGTCCTGACCGGCCTAGTGTTCAACCCGGTTTGACGAAGATCTACACGAAGAAGGGCGACGACGGCACGACCTCGCTCTGGTACGGCGGCCGGGTCCCCAAGCACCACGGCCGCACCGAGGCCTACGGCGCGCTCGACGAAGCCTGCTCGCAGCTCGGCGTCGCGCGCGCCCTCTGCGGCCCTGCCGAGGCCGAGCTGGCCGCCGACTCCTCCGCCTCCAGGACGACATCTTCGTCGCCGGGGCCGAGCTGGCGACCGCACCGGAGGCGAGCGAGCGGCTCGAAGACGGCGTCAGCCGCACGACCGAGGCGATGGTCGCCGAGCTCGAGCAGGGGATCGACCGCTACATGGAGCGGGTCGAGCTGCCGCCGCGGTTCGTCATCCCCGGCGGCAACCAGCTCTCGGCCCAGCTCGACGTCGCCCGCACGACGATCCGCCGCGCCGAGCGCCGCATCAGCGAGCTCAACGAGGCAGGGCGAGCTCAGCGGCGAGACCGTGATCCACTTCGTCAACCGCGCCTCCGACCTCGCCTACGCGATGGCGCGCTTCGCCGACATCGACGACCCGGCCCTGTTCGAGGGCCGCCGAAAGGGCTGACGACGGTGAAGGTCGTCGCCCGTCGCCGCGAGGGCTACGTGCACGACATCGAGATCGAGGGCGGCCACACGATCACGGTCGACGAGCCGTCCTTCGTCGAGGGCGGCAGCGACGCCGGCCCCGCTCCCACCCGGCTGGTCGCCGCCGGCCTCGCCGGCTGCGTCGCGGTGACGATGGAGATGTACGCGGCGCGCAAGGGCTGGGAGATCGGCCCGGTCGAGGTCGAGGTCGACGTCGAGTACGAGCGCTTCGCGCCGCGCTCCTTCGCCGTCAAGCTGCGCCTGCCGCCGGGGCTGAGCGAGGAGCAGAGGGAGCGGCTGGCGGTGATCGCGCGCAAATGCCCGGTCCACAAGGTGCTTGCCGGGGAGACGGCGGTCACCATCGCCGACGCGATCGAGGAGCTGCCCGATGCATGACTACGTGATCGTCGGCGCCGGCTCGGCCGGCTGCGCGCTCGCCGGCCCGGCTCAGCGAGGACCCCTCGGTCAGCGTGCTCTGATCGAGGCCGGCGGCGGCGACCGCCACCCGAACATCAAGATCCCCGCCGCCTTCGCCAAACAGTTCCACAGCAAGCGCGACTGGGACTTCGCGACCGAGCCCGAGCCGCACTGCGACGGGCGCTCGCTCTACGTGCCGCGCGGCAAAGGGCTCGGCGGCTCGAGCTCGATGAACGCGATGCTCTACGTGCGCGGCCACCCGCTCGACTACGAGGGCTGGGCGGCGAATGGCGCTCCCGGCTGGGGCTGGGAGGAGATCCAGCCCTACTTCCTGCGCGCCGAGGACAACGCCCGCGGCGCCTCCGACGACCACGCCGTCGGCGGGCCGCTGCGGGTCGAGGACGAGCGCTCGCCGCGGCCGCTCACCGGCCAGTTCCTCGAGTCATGCGCGGCGGCCGGGATCCCCCGCATCGCCGACTACAACGGGCCCGAGCAGGACGGCGCCGCGCTCGCCCAGGTGACCCAGCGGCGCGGCCGCCGCTGGAGCGCCGCCGACGCCTACCTGCGCCCGGCGCTCGGCCGCGACAACCTCGACGTCGTTTCGGGCGCCCAGGTGCTCGGCATCGAGATCGACGGCGGCCGCGCCACCGGCGTGCGCTACCGCAAGGGGCGCCGCACCCGGGTGGCCACGGCGGGCCAGGAGACGATCCTCGCCGCCGGCGCACTCGGCTCGCCACAGCTGCTGCTGCTCTCCGGGATCGGCCCGGCCGCGCAATTGCGCGAGCATGGGATCGGCGTCGTCACCGACCTGCCGGGCGTCGGCGAGAACCTCCAGGACCATCCCTACCTGACCTCCGTCTGGGACGTCCCCGGCGGCGGCTCGCTGGCCGACGCCGAGAAGCCCAGGGCGCTGTTCGAGTACCTGCTGCGGCGCAGCGGCCCGCTCACCTCACCGTCGCCGAGGCGCTCGCCTTCGTGCGCAGCCGGCCGGGACTCGCCCAGCCGGACCTGCAGTTCCACTTCGCCCCGGCCTACTTCGTCGACAACGGCGACGGTGAATACGACGGCCACGCGATCACGATGGGCCCGGCGCTGGTCGGCCCGCGCAGCCGCGGCCGGCTGCGCCTGCGCTCCGCCGATCCGACCGCCAAGCCGCGCATCCAGACCAACTCGCTGGCCGAGCCCGATGACGTCGCCGCGCTGGTCGCGGGCACGCGGCGCGCGCGCGAGGTCGCCGCCGCCGAGCCCTTCGCCTCCGTGCTCGGCCGCGAGATCTTCCCCGGCCCCGAGATCGAGAGTGACGAGGACCTCGCCGCCGACCTGCGCCGCCGGGTCGAGTTGCTCTACCACCCGGTCGGCACCTGCAAGATGGGCAGCGACGAGGCCGCCGTGGTCGACCCCGAGCTGCGCGTGCGCGGGGTCGAGGGGCTGCGCGTCGTCGACGCCTCAATCATGCCGACGATCGTCAGCGGCAACACCAACGCGCCGACGATTGCGATCGCCGAGCGGGGCGCCGACCTGATCCTCGGTAAGGCCCCGGCGCGAACGGGCGCGGGCTAGCGATGGACCTCGGGTTGAAAGGGCGGACCTGCGTGGTCACGGGCGCCAGCCGCGGGATCGGGCGCGAGACGGCGCGGCTGCTCTGCGCCGAGGGCGCCAGGGTGTTGCTGGTCGGCCGCAACGAAGAGCGCCTGATCGAGGCGCAGGGCGAGGCGGTCGAGGCCGGCGGCGCCGCGGGCGGTGGCGCCCGCGGGCTGGTCCTCGACATCACCGACGCCGACGCCGCCGAGCGCATGTTGGGCACCGCGAACGAGCACTTCGGCCCGATCGACGTGCTGGTCAACAACGCCGGCGCCGCCCAGTGGCGACAGCTCGAGGACGTCCCGGACGAGGACTGGTACGCCCAGTACGAGCTCAACGTGATGGCGCCGCTGCGGGCGATGCGCGCCGCCGCGCCGGCGATGGCCGAGCGCGGCTGGGGCCGGATCGTGAACGTCAGCTCAACCGCGGGCAAGCGGCCCTCGGCGGCGATGCCGGAGTACTCGGTGGCGAAGGCGGCCGAGCTCTCGCTCTCGCGACTCTTCGCCGACCGCTACGCGAAGCAGGGCGTGCTCGTCAACGCGATCTGCCCCGGTCCGGTCGAAGCGGAGCTGTGGATGGAGCCGGAAGGTCTGCTCGACCAATCGCAGCGGATGTCAGGGGCCGAGACTCGCGAGCAGGCGCTGGAGACCGCCGGCGGCAAGCGCCCGATCGGCCGACTCGCCGAGGTCAGCGAGATCGCCGCCGCGATCGTCTTCCTCTGCTCCGAGCGCGCCTCCTACGTCAGCGGCGCCGCCTGGTCGGTGGACGGTGGCACCGTCGCGGTGATCATCTGAAGTACCTGGCCCCTTATGCGTCTATATGGCGCAAAAGGCGCCAGTGACCGACGCGGCCGTCCTGCTGCCGCTCTACGGCTGGCCCGACGAACCGGGCCTGATCTTCACCGAGCGGCGCGCCGACCTGCGCCGCCACGCCGGGGAGATCTCCTTCCCCGGCGGACGCCGCGACGAGGCCGACGCCGACCTCGCGGCCACGGCGCTGCGCGAGGCCGAGGAGGAGATCGCCCTCGACCCGGGCGTGGTCGAGCTCGGCGAGCAGCTGCCGACCACCGGCACCTTCGTCACCGGCTACCGCATCCACCCCTTCGTCGGCCGCATCCCCCACCCCGCCGAGCTGGGCCTTGAGCCCAACCCGGCCGAGGTGGAGACGCTGCTCAGCTTCTCGCTCGCAGTGCTGCGCGAGGGCTACGAGATGCGCCGCCTGGTCCGCCGCGGCGTCCCGATCCACACGCCCACCTACGAGGTGGAGGGCCACCTGATCTGGGGCGCCACTGCCCGCATTCTTGGCGATCTACTGGCGCGGTCTGAGGCGGCGTAACCAAGCCTGGCCAGGACGCAGGGAGGCTGACATGGGGAGCGCACTGTTGTGCGTGACGCGAAGGCAGCCGACTGAGGACGCCGCCAGGCGCCGGTTACGGCGCCTCAGACGGCTGGGGGACGATGCGGATGTAGGGCCGCGGCTCTTCCCAGCCGTCCGGGTAAATCTCCTTCGCTTCCTCGTTGGAAACCGAGCCACCGATGATCACGTCGTCCCCCTGCTGCCACTGGGCCGGGGTCGCGACTTTGTGCTTGGCGGTGAGCTGCAGCGAGTCGACCACGCGCAGGACCTCGTCGAAGTTGCGCCCGGTCGTCATCGGGTAGACGAGGATGAGTTTGATCTTCTTGTCGGGGCCGATGACGAAGACGTTGCGGACGGTCTGGTTGTCGACGGGGGTACGGTCCGCGGCGTCGCCGGAGACGTCCGCCGCCAGCATCCCGTAGAGCTTCGCGACCGCGAAGTCGGCGTCGCTGATGATCGGGTAGTTCGGCGCCGTTCCCTGGGTGGCCTCGATGTCGTTCGCCCACTCCTCGTGCTTGTCGAGCGGATCGACCGAGAGCCCGATGATCTTCACGCCTCGCTTCGCGAACTCGGGCTCGATGCTCGCCATGTAGCCGAGCTCCGTGGTGCAGACCGGGGTGAAGTCTTTCGGGTGGGAGAACAGCACCGCCCACGAGTCGCCGATCCAGTCGTGGAACTTGATCCGGCCCTCGGTCGTCTCAGCCTCGAAATCGGGTGCTACGTCACCAAGCTGCAACGCCATCTGCCCCACTCCTCTCGGATCTCGCTTTCAGCGGATTTACCTTAATTCCCATCGGAGTTTAGAGATATGCCCCACCCGGCCCGCAGAACCTGCTTTAGGACTCGGATAGGTGCTGCGCCGCGCCGACCACGGTCTCCACCCAGATCCGCTCCGCGTCGCCCCACTTCGCGTCGTCGTCGGGGTCGACCAGGATCGTCGAGACAGGGATGTCCCAGGTTTCGGCCGCGGCCTCGACCGACTCCTTGCCGCGCGCCAGCAGGATCGGGTCGACGGTGCCCCTGCCGTCATAGACGATGCTGCGCACCGGCGTTTCGACCACCCGCTCGATCAGCCGGTCGAGCCGCGGGCCGTGGATCGCGGCGAGCTCTTCGTCGGTCCCGCGCGCCGAGCCGAGCAGCCAGAACAACATGGCTACATCGCCGACCAGCTCGAGCACCGAGCCCGGGTCGGCGGGGTCGGCGAGCGCCGGCTCGATCCCGGCCGCCTCGATCGCCGCCAGGCCTTCCTTGCGGCGGCTCGTGCCGCGCACCTGCCAGCCCTTGGCCAGCAGCTGTTTGCCGACCGCCCGCCCGCGGCAACCGCAGCCGACGATCAGCGCCCGCGCCATGCCACCCTCAGCCCCCGAACGGGTCGCCCCGCCGCAGTCGCTCCAGCTCCTCGGCTTCAACCTCGGCCCGGAGTTGGCCCTCGTCGACCTCAGCGGCGCCGCGCCGGCGTCGCTTCTCGTTCTGCGCCTCGATCATCTGACGCACATCGTCGATCTCGTTCTGCGCCTCGACTTCGGGGCTGCGGGTCGGCTTCCAGTCGACCAGGTCGGCGCTGCTGCCCTGGTAGAAGTGGCCGATCAGGAGCAGCACCCCGATGATCGCCGCCAGCATGCCGCAGGTGAGCAGGACGAACCCCATGCGTCCCCAGGATACGGGCGCGGGCCGCCATCGCCTTTAATGCCCGCGTGGCCGGCGCTTACATAGTCGATGCGATCCGCACCCCGATTGGGGCCTACCGCGGCGCACTCTCCGGCGTCCGGCCCGACGACCTCGCCGCCCACACGATCAGCGCCGTGGTCGAGCGCAGCGGCGTCGACCCGGCCGCGATCACCGACGTCTACTTCGGCGCCGCAAACCAGTCGGGCGAGGACAACCGCGACGTGGCGCGAATGGCGGCACTGCTCGCCGGGCTCCCGGAGGGCGTCCCCGGCGCCACCGTCAATCGGCTCTGCGCCTCCGGTCTGGAGGCGGTCAACTGCGCCGCCCGCGCGGTCAAGCTCGGCGAGGGCGACTTCTACCTGGCCGGCGGGGTCGAGTCGATGAGCCGCGCGCCCTGGGTCGTCGGCAAGCCCGAGCGCGGCCTGCCGCGGGGCGAGCAGACGATGCACGACACGACCCTGGGCTGGCGCTTCGTCAACCCACGCATGGCCGACCTCGGCGTCTCCACCGAGGCGATGGGCGAGACCGGCGAGAACGTCGCCGAACGCTACGCGGTCAGCCGTGAGGACCAGGACGCCTTCGCGCTGCGCAGCCACCGCCGCGCCGTCGCCGCCGCCGAGGCCGGGATCTTCGCCGAGGAGATCGTCCCGATCGAGTCGCCGAAGGGCCGCCGCGAAACCGTCCTGGTCGAGGCCGACGAGGGCCCCCGCCCCGACGCCGACCCGGAGAAGATGGCGGCCCTGCGGCCGGCCTTCCGCGCGGGCGGCACCGTCACCGCCGGCAACTCCTCGACCCTCAACGACGGCGCCTCCTGCCTGCTGGTCGCCTCCGAGGCCGGGGTCGAGAAGCTCGGCGCCGAGCCGCTCGCCCGCGTGCTCGCGAGCGGCGTCGCCGGCGTCGACCCCGCTTACATGGGGATCGGCCCCGCCGTCGCCGTGCCCCGCGCGCTCGCCGCCGCCGGGCTCGAGCTCGACCAGATCGACCTGATCGAGCTCAACGAGGCCTTCGCCTCGCAGGTGCTGGCCTGCGTCCGCGAACTCGGCATCGACGAAGCGCGGCTCAACGTCAACGGCGGCGCGATCGCCCTCGGCCACCCACTCGGCTGCTCCGGCGCCCGCCTCGCCACGACGCTGGTCCGCGAGCTGCGCCGCCGCGGCGGCAAGTACGGGATCGCGACGATGTGCGTCGGCGTCGGCCAGGGCTTGGCGACGATCTTCGAGGCCATCTGAGCTTCCGGTGCGCCTTTCCCTCCCCATGGGTGGGAAAGGCGCACCGGAACGATTGGCTAGTAGCCTCGCGCGACGATGACCGACGGGCCGAGAGAGTTGGCGAGCGTGGACGGGACGGTGACGCCGACCGCCGAGGCGACGGTGCCGATGAAGGACGACGGCCTCTACCGGGGCGACGGCGCCTTCGAGGTGATCCGGCTCTACGAGGGGAGGCCCTTCGCCCTCGAGGACCACCTCGACCGGCTCGAGCGCTCCGCCGCCGCGATCGAGCTCTCCTTCGACCGCGCCGCGCTGGAGCGGGAGATTGCGGCGCTGCTGAGCGAGGCTGGCGGGCCCGACGGGCAGCTGCGTCTGATCGTCACCCGCGGCGGCCGCCGCATCGCCGCGGTCGAGCCGATCCCGGCGCATGCCGAGAGCCTCTCCCTGGCGACCGTCACCTACTCCCCCACGGTGATCCTCAACGGGGTCAAGTCGCTCTCCTACGCGGCCAACATGCAGGCGACCCGGATGGCGAAGGCGCAGGGCGCCGACGAGGCCGTGCTGGTCACCCCCGACGGCACGGTGCTCGAGCCGCCGACCTCGGCGATCTTCTGGGTTTCGCCGCAGGGAACGCTGCGCACGCCGGCGCTCGACAACGGCGTGCTCGAGTCGATCACCCGCGACCGCCTGGTCAAGGCACTCGATGTGGAGGAGGGCGCCTGGCCCGTCGCCGACCTGCGCGCCGCCGGCGAGGCCTTCCTCGCCTCGACCACGCGCGAGATCCAAGCCGTCGCCGCGATCGACGGCAAGGCCCTGCCCGAGTGCCCCGGCCCACGCACCAGCGAGGCCCAGGTGGCCTTCGCCGAGACCCTGGGACGCGAGCTTTGACCCTGACGAGCGCAACCGAGAAGGAGTGAGATGGACTTTCAGCTGAGCGACGAGCAGCGCCTGATCTCCGAAGCGGCGCGCGAATTCGCCGACCGCGAGATCCTCCCCCGGGTCAAAGACAACGACCGCGCCGGCCGCTTCGACCGCGAGCTGGCGAGCAAGCTCGGCGAGGTCGGCTACCTCGGCGCCCCGGTCGCCGAGCAGTACGGCGGTCGCGGCCTCGACTACATGGGTTACGGGCTGATCGTCGAGCAGGTCGGCCGCGCCGACTCCTCGGCGCGCACCGTCGTCTCCGTGCAGACCTCGCTGGTCGCCGGCTCGATCGAGAAATGGGGCACGGAGGAGCAGAAGCAGAAGTGGCTGCCGCGGCTCTGCTCGGGCGAGGCGCTCGGCTGCTTCGGCCTGACCGAGCCCGACACCGGCTCCGACGCCGCCAACCTGCGCACCCGCGCGACCAGGACCGACTCGGGCTGGTCGATCAGCGGCCAGAAGATGTGGATCAGCCTCGGCAACTTCTCCGAGGTCGCGCTGATCTTCGCCCAGACCGACCCCGAGAAGAAGCACCGCGGCCTCGCCTGCTTCCTCGTGCCGACCGCCGCCGACGGCTTCGCCACGCAGGAGATCCACGGCAAGCTCGGCCTGCGCTCCTCCGACACGGCGGAGCTCTCGCTCGACGGCGTCGAGGTCGGCGAGGACGCGATGCTGGGTGAGATCGGCGACGGCTTCAAGGTCGCGATGAGCGCGCTCGACAACGGCCGCTACAGCGTCGCCGCCGGCTGCGTCGGGATCTGCGACGGCTGCGTCGACGCCTCGGTCGCCTACTCGACCGAGCGCAAGCAGTTCGGCGTGCCGCTGGCCCGCTTCCAGCTGGTCCAGGAGATGATCGCCGAGATGATCGTCAAGCGAGACGCGGCGCGGATGCTCGTCTACCGCGCCGGCGCGCTCAAGGACGAAGGCAAGCCGAACACGACCGAGACCTCGGTGGCGAAGCTCTACGCGACCGAGTCGGCGGTCGAATGCGCCAACCTGGCGATCCAGGTGCACGGCGGCGCCGGCTACGTCGACGACTACCCGGTCGAGCGCTACCTGCGCGACGCCCGCGTGACCACCCTCTACGAGGGCACCTCCCAGATCCAGAAACTGATCATCGGCCGGGCCGCGACGGGAATCAACGCGATGACGCCGATGGAGGCGGAGTAGGGCCATGTCCGGGCTGATCGAGACCTCACAGGACGGGCTCGTCGCCGTGCTGCGCCTCAACCGGCCCGAGGTCCGCAACGCGCTCTCGCCGGAGATGATGGACGAGCTGATCGGCGAGCTCGAACGGCTCGACCCGGGCCCCGACACCCGTTGCGTCGTGATCGCCGGCTCCGACGAGGTGTTCGCCGCCGGCGCCGACATCAAGGCCTTGAGCGAACGCACCTTCGCCGAAGCGATGACGCACCCCTCCTCCGCGTTCTGGCGACGCCTCGCCGCGGTGAAAACCCCGACGATCGCGGCGGTGTCCGGCTACGCGCTCGGCGGCGGCTGTGAGCTGGCGCTCGCCTGCGACATGATCGTCGCCTCCGAGACGGCCCGCTTCGGCCAGCCGGAGATCACCCTCGGCATCCTCCCCGGCGGCGGCGGCACCCAGCGCCTCGCCCGGGTGATGGGCAAGCAGTTGGCGATGGAGTACGTGCTCACCGGCCGCCAGTTCGACGCCGACATGGCGCGCGAGATGGGGCTGGTCAACAAGGTGGCGAAAAAGAAGCGCTGGCTGGAGGAGGCGATGGAGCTGGCCCGAACCGTCGCCGAGCGCCCGCCGATCGCCTCGAGGCTGGCCAAACAGGCGGTGCTGTCGGCTGAGGAGATGACGCTCACCGCCGGGCTCGAGAACGAGCGCCGCTTCTACGAGCTGGCGATGGCGACCGAGGACCGGATCGAGGGCATGCAGGCCTTCCTGGAGAAGCGAGAGCCTAAGTTCGAGGGCAAGTGAACGCAGGCGTCGAGCGGGTCGGCGTCGTCGGCGCCGGCACGATGGGCGCCGGGATCGCCCAGATCGCCGCGCTGGGCGGCTACGAGACGCGCCTGCACGACCCGGTCCCGTCGGCCTTGGAGGCGGGGATCGAGCGTCTGCGCGGGGCGCTCTCGAAGGGGGCGCAGAAGGGCCGTTGGAGCGAGCGCGACGCGGAGGGCGCGAGCGCCCGGGTCGGCGCCGCCGCGAGCCTCGACGAGCTCGCCGAGTGCGACCTGGTGATCGAGGCGGCCCCCGAGGATCTCGGGCTGAAGCGCAAGCTGTTCGCCGCGCTGGCCGATGCCTGCGGCCCGGACGCGATCCTCACCACCAACACCTCCTCGCTGCCGGTCACGGCGATCGCCGCCGAGGTCCCCGGCCCCGAGCGCGTCGTCGGCATGCACTTCTTCAACCCGCCGGCGCTGATGAAGCTGGTCGAGGTGGTCGCGACCGAGCGCTCCAGCGCGGCCGCGCTCGAGGCGACGACCGAGGCTGGCCGGCGCATGGGCCGCACCCCGATCCGGGCCACCGACAGCCCCGGCTTCATCGCCAACCGGCTCGCCCGCCCCTTCAGCCTCGAGTCACTGCGGATGCTCGCCGAGGGCGTCGCCGACGCGGCGACGATCGACCGTGTCGTCCGCCTCGGCGGCGGCTTCCGCATGGGCCCGTTCGAGTTGATCGACCTGATCGGGCTTGACGTCAACCTCAACGTCGCCCGCTCCTTCTACGCCCAGGGCGGCGAGCCCGAGCGCTGGCGGCCGAGCGCGATCCAGGAGCGGATGGTCGGGGAAGGCAAGCTGGGGCGCAAGAGCGGCGCCGGCTTCTACGCCTACGGAGAGGGCCCGCACCGGCCCGCGGACCCCGAGCTCGGGATCGAGGCGCCGGCTCTCGACCCCGCCGAGCTGGCCCGGATCGACCCCGCGGCCGAAACGATCCTGACCCGGCTCCTCGCCCAGATCGCCAACGAGGCCGCCTTCGCGCTCGAAGAGGAGGTCGGCTCGCCCGCCGACATGGACACGGCGATGCGGCTCGGCTTCAACTGGCCGCGCGGCCCGCTCGAGCTGACCGCGCTGATCGGCGCCGAACGAGCGGCGGGCCTGCTCGGCGAGCTGCGCCGGGAGCACGGCGAGGCCTACGCGCCCGCGCCGGGCCTCGACGCCGCCGGGGCGGGACGCCGGTGAGCGAAACCGAGCTCGAGCAGGCGCGCCGCGGCCTCGTCGCGAGCTTCGACCCGCCGGTGGTCGAGGACGAGCGCGGCCGCGTCGTCTGGGATCTGCGCCCCTACGGGTTCCTCGACGGCGAGTGCCCGGACACCGTCCACCCCGACCTCTGGCGGCAAGGGCAGCTGACCAGGATCGCCGGCCTCTTCGAGCTCGCGCCCGGCTTCTACCAGCTGCGCGGCTTCGACCTCTCCAACATGCACGTGGTCGAGGGTGACGAGGGCATCGTCGTAATCGACCCGTTGATCTCGGCCGAGACCGCGGCCGCCGCGCTCGCCCTCTACCGCGAGCACCGCGGCGACCGTCCCGTCACCGGGCTGCTCTACACGCACAGCCACGTCGACCATTTCGGCGGCGCCAAGGGCGTCGTCTCGCCGGCCGACATCGAGTCGGGCCGGATCCCCGTCCTCGCCCCGTCCGGCTTCCTCCACCACGCGGTCAGCGAGAACGTCTTCGCCGGCACGGCGATGGGACGGCGGGCCGCCTACATGTACGGGGCACGGCTGGCGCGCGGGCCGGGGGGCCAGGTCGGCGCCGGGCTCGGCCAGACGACCTCGCTGGGGACGATCACGCTGATACCGCCCACGGTCGAGATCGCCGCGACCGGCCAGGTCGAGGTCGTCGACGGGGTCGAGATGAGCTTTCAGCTCACCCCAGGCACCGAGGCGCCGGCCGAGATGAACATCCACTTCCCGCGGGATCGGGTGCTCTGCGTCGCCGACAACATCGCCCGCTCGATGCACAACATCCTCACCCCGCGCGGCGCCCTGGTCCGCGACCCGCGCGTCTGGGCGCACTACCTGGACGAGGCGATCGAGCTCTACGGCGAGGACTCCGAGGTGCTGTTCAGCGGCCACCACTGGGCCTGCTGGGGCAGCGAGCGGATCGTCGACCTGCTGGGCAAGCAGCGCGACCTCTACACCTACCTGCACGACCAGACCCTGCGCCTGCTCAACAAGGGCTATACGGGCCCCGAGATCGCCGAGGCGATCGAGCTGCCGCCGAGCCTGGCGAGCGAGTGGCACTGCCGCGAGTTCTACGGCTCGATCAGCCACAACGTGAAGGCGATCTACCAGCGCTACATGGGCTGGTTCGACGGCAACCCGGCCCACTCTGGGAGCACCCCCCGGTCGAGCGGGCGCGGCGCTACGTCGAGCTCGCCGGTGGCGGCGAGGCGCTGCTGGAAAAGGCGCGCGAGGCCTTCGCGCGGGCGACTATCGCTGGGCGGCCGAGGTCGGCAATCACCTGGTCTTCGCCGAGCCCGGCAACGAGGCGGCGCGCGAGCTGCAGGCCGAAACGCTCGGGCGGCTCGGCCACGGCGCCGTCAACGCGAGCTGGCGCAACTTCTTCCTGCTCGGCGCCGAGGAGCTGCGCGAGGGCATCGACGGCACGCCGACCGCGGCCGCGCCGGCCGACGTGGTGGCCAACCTCTCGGTCGCCCAGCTGCTCGACGCGATGGCGATCCGCCTCGACGGGCCGCGCGCCTGGAACCGTGAGCTGCGCGTCGACTGGGTCGTCTCCGACCCCGACGAGGCGCACGCGCTGAACCTGCGCAACGGCGTCCTCCGCCACCGCCCGGGGCGCCACGCGCCGGCCGCCGACGCAGCCCTGCTGATCGACCGCGAGGCGCTCGACGAGCTGCTGCTCAAAACGGCCGACATCGCCGCCCTCGGCGCGAGCGGACGCCTGCGGGTCGAGGGCGACGGGGAGAAGCTGGGCGAGCTGCTCGGCCTGCTCGACGAGCCGGACCCGCGCTTCCCGATCGTCACCCCGCGGTCGTAGCTCAGCCGCGTCTGAGGCGGAACATCGCCTCGTCGACGTAGCACCAGCTCCAGTCCTCGCCGGGCTCGGCCGAGCGGATCAACGGATGGCCCGTCTCACCATGGTGCGCGGTCGCGTGTTTGCCCTCGGAGTTGTCGCAGCAGCCGATCCGGCCGCAGCTCTGGCACATCCGCAGGTGGACCCAGGTCATGCCCAGCTTCAGGCACTCCTCGCAGCCCTCGATCTCGTCCGGTGGATCGAAGTACTCGATCGAGTCGATGTGCGTGCAGGCCGGCACCGCTCCGACCCTAGAGCATGCCCGATCGAGCCCGGCCCTCAGCGCTCGATCGTGGCCTCTGCCGCGCATCTGCAATGGTGCGAGCGATGAACGGACCGGATGGCGGCGGGGAGCCGATCACCGAGCAGGGGCTGACCGCGCTGCGCGAGGAAATAGAGCAGCTGGAAGGGCCCGGGCGGATCGCGATGGCGAAGCGGATCAAGGTCGCGCGCGAGGAAGGCGACCTCAAGGAGAACGCCGAGTACCACATCGCCAAGGAGGATCAGGCGCACCTCGAGACCAAGATCAAGCGCCTGCGCGAGCGCCTGCGCACCGCCGTCGTGGTCGAGGTCGAGGAGAGCTCAGAGCGCTTCAGCTTCGGCCGCACGGCCGAGGTGCTCGACGAAGAGAAAGGCGCGGTCAACACCTGGACCCTGGTCGGCTCGACCGAAGCCGACCTCGCCGCCGGCCGCCTCTCGGCCGAGTCGCCGATCGGCCAAGCGCTGATGGACGCCGAGCCCGGCAAGCCGGTCGAGGTCGAAACCCCCCGCGGCAGCAAGACCTTCGTCGTGCAGAAGCTGCTCGGCTGACTCAGCTGAGCTTGGGCGCCGTCGCCTCGGGCTCGCCCTCCGCACGCCAGTGCGCCTCGGGGCTGGGCGGGGTGTCGCGCAGGTACCACTCGGCGTCGAGGGCGCCCATGCAGCCGGTGCCGGCGGCGGTGACCGCCTGGCGATAGGTGCGGTCGACGACGTCGCCGACGGCGAAGACGCCGCCGAGGTTGGTCTTGGTCGAGCCCGGCTGGGTGCGGATGTAGCCGTCCTCGTCGGTCTCGATCTGGTCGGCGACGACCTCCGATTTGGGGATGTGCCCGATCGCCACGAAGGCGCCTTCGGCGCCGAAGTCCTCGGTCTCGCCGGTGTCGGCGTTGCGCAGGCGGACGTGATCGAGCTTCGCCTCGCCCTCGGCCGCGACGAACTGCTCGGGGACGAAGGGCGTCTTGAACTCGATGTTGGCCTGTTCACGCGCCCGCTCCTGCATGATCTTCGAGGCGCGGAACTCGTCGCGACGGTTGACGATGGTCAGCTCGCTGGCGAACTTGGAGACGAAGATCGCGTCCTCCATCGCCGAATCACCGCCGCCGATCACGATCACCTTTTTGCCTTTGAAGAAGGCGCCGTCGCAGACTCCGCAGGTGGAGACGCCGCAGCCGCTCAGCTCGAGCTCGCCGGGGATGCCGAGCCGGCGCGGCTCGGCGCCCATCGCCAGGATCACGGTCTTCGCCAGGTGCTCCTCCTCACCGAGGAAGACCCGGTGCACGCCGCCGTCCTCGCTGAGCTCGACCCGGTCGACGTCGTCGGTGACGAAGCGCGTCCCGAAGCGCTCGGCCTGGGCGCGGAACTGGTTCATCATCTCCGGCCCCATGATCCCCTCGGGGTAGCCGGGATAGTTCTCGACGTCGGTCGTGTTCTGCAGCTGGCCGCCCCACTGGAAGCCCTCGAAGACGATCGGCTCGAGGTTCGCGCGGGCCGTATATAGCGCCGCGGTGTAGCCCGCCGGGCCACCGCCGACGACGATCACATTCTCGATTTTCTTCGCCTCAGCCATCTCGAACCGCCAGTCTAGTCAGCCGTCGCGGTGTCCAATACTTCACTTTGTATAGTAACGCCTCTGTCCGGTAGTGGGTCAGTTTGAATCGCCCCTAGCCTCACCCGCCGATTTGCCCTAACTTCGCTGGCGACAAGAGACCAAAACGGCGGGAGCGTCGCGCTAACGACCCCCCGCCCGGCACCGAAAGGCGGAACCTTCCGATGCAGCCAGATCCTAAGCGGGGCGAATCCCGCAGGCATTTCGTAGTCCAGCGCGCCGTTCTCGCCCTGAGTCTGGGCGGGCATCCATCGACGCTCACGTTCCTCGAACTCGCGCGAGAGTTCGGGACGGCGCGGCGGTCGAGCGGGCGATCTTCTCTCTGCGGGCCTGTGGCCTGCTCGAAATCGGCGGGCGCAAGTCGCAGTCCTTGTGGCCGACGGCGGCGGCACGTGAAGCGCACCGGTTGGAGGCGTGGTGAGTTCGCACGGCAAAGCCAACGGCGCGACGGCTCACGGCCGTCCGCAGCACAGGGACGATGTCCGCGACCAGGCGGTCGTGCTCACGTTCGTCCTGACGCTCCATCCCAAGCACCTGACGATCCCCCAACTGGCCCGTGCGCTCTACGAGGACCGGAGGCGCTTCAAGCGCGCTGATTCCGTCGAGAGGGCGATCCGCGATCTGGTCGGCGTCGGGCTGGTCTTGATCGACGGCGGGCAGGTGCGCCCCACGGCGTCGGCTCTGCGCTTCATCGAGATCATCGAAAGCGGCGTCTGAGGCCATGCGATCCGCAGGAGTGTTTCGGGGGTCGGAGCCTGCGCCGCTATGGCGCTGTTGCAGGGAGGCTCCGGCCCCCGAGAGACTTCTGCGGTCAGATCGCCTGCGACGGCTACTCTCTGACCATGCCTAAGCGCTCGAAGCAAGTCGCGTGATGTGAACTCGCTGGCCCGTCGCATTGTTGACGAAGCGACGGGAGAGCGGGCGACAGAGCCTGAGAAGGACCTTGACGAGGGTAAAGACCCGGCCGCCGTGGAGCTAGGACGCCGAGGTGGCTTGAAGGGCGGAAAGGCACGTGCGAAGAAACTCAGCGCCAAAGAGCGCTCGGAGATCGCCAGAAAGGCAGCCGCTACGCGCTGGAAAGATCGGTAGATCGTCGCTTATCCGCGAGGCTGATCACGTTGTCAGGCTTCACGTCAGAGTGACGAATCTCCCCCGCCGTCGGCGCTTCTTTCAGGAAGTCGCGGACGAACTCTTGGGGCGTGAGCAAAGCGGCCTCTGCCAGTTGAGCTTTTGAGTAGCCGTGCTCCCGCAGATGGACGTTGACAGCGGCATTGACCAGAGTTGAGTGCTCTGATTTCAGTGGGTATGGCTCTGCCGCGTTATAGCCACGAGCACTGTGCTGCTTATAGAGCCTGGTAGCCGCTTTGGCATCGATGGCGCCCACGACACGGGCACGTTTGATGATGCCCTTCATCGAGAGTCCCCAATAAGCCTTCAATTGGGGGAGTCGATCGAAGGAAAGCTTCCGCGCGTCGGGCGTGAAGCGCGCTATGGGCGCAAGGAACTCACCTGCAAATGCGTCGGCCTGATCCTCCGGATCACCATCGGGTGGGGTGGCATGCATCGTCAAATGCCCCAACTCGTGAGCCATCGTCCAGCGCAGATCGTCCGTTGAGACCGAAGAATTCAGGAAAAACAGCGGGTGGCCGCGCTTGGTCCAGCAGCTCATACCGAACAGCTTTCGGTGGCCGAAATCCTCGAATAGGACAATCCCACCCGCCGACTCAATCAAAGCAGTGAGATTGGGGATTGGCCCATCCGGCACTCGCCACGCAGTCCGAAGCGCCCGCGCAATCTCCACTGGATCGCCGCCGTATTCGTCGGGGTCCATCGTGTGGAAAATCCGGTCTCCTTCGATATCGAGACCATCCAGGAGGTTGATCACGTTCAGGTTGCGGATATACATCCGCGCGTCGAGCTTCGTGAGCACCTTCGCCGGCAGGGTCTTGCGCTTTCGGTGATAGAGGCAAGCGCTACCGACCTCCCGGACGCGACCGGCCTCATAAAACAGCCTCACCGGGTATCCCAGAAGGTCCGCAATGGCGGCGATGTGACGCTCCGAGAGAGTCGCGACGCCACGCTCAGCCTTGGAGATCAACCCTTGCGTCACGCCTGCGGCGTCTGCCAGATCTTTCTGGGTGCATCCTCGGCTCTCACGAGCCACGATCAGCACCTCGGGATTGAGAGGTGCTGAGTTCATGCCTCTTCCGCGAGGTCTCGGCCCTTCTCCGCTCCCGTCTTGCGGTTGGATTTGACGAGCGCAGGAAGAGCCTCTTCTGGCATCCCGTGAAACTGGAGGGGCGCCGACACAGCCTCTCCGCCGTAGAAATCGAAGCTCCAAAGCGTGTTGCTCTTGTAGTCGCACCGAATCTCGAGGCGACCGAGCTCACCATCGCCCAACGTGTAGCCACAAGTCAGGAAGGTCGGCAGGCCCAAAGCAGGATCTGCACCGAGCGCCGCCAGCATCGCTTCGTCGTACTCCTGGCGAGCTAGCAGTTTCTGCTGGTCGGTAGCGACGTTGCTCGGAGCGCCCTGGCCGACATACTTCAGGCGCAGGAGAATCTCGTTGTCGATGGTCAGCGCGAAGAAGCCCAATGCTTCATGGGCGAAGACACCGGGTATTTCGGCGACCGCCGCCTCGACCTCGGGGCAAAGATGGTCGTGAATCCAGCCCGCCCGCGTCGTGGGCGTCATCGCTTTCGCGTACTGGGGGGCCTCGGTGACCATCTCGAACCACAGCGCGACCTTTTCCTTATGGGCGTTGATCAAAGCGGCCTCGACGCGCTCGATCTTCTCCTTCGCCCCAGGTGCCTGTATCAGCATGCAGCGAGAGTAGCACAGATTCGGATTTTAGGCTACGTTTTATGAAGGATTTCAATTTGACCCTTCTGTCCGAGCGCTCAAGCATAATGGTCATATCAACCGCCTATCTACTGAAAAGCGCGCCCACATCATCGGCTGCCTGGTCGAGGGCAACAGCATCCGCGCCACGGTCCGGATGACCGGCGCGGCCAAGAACACCGATCGTCAAGCTGCTTGTTGATCTCGGGGAAGCCTGCGCCGAGTATCAGGACGGCGTGCTGGTCGCACCTCCCCTGCACAGGTGGTCGAGGCTGACGAGATCTGGGCGTATTGCTACGCCAAGAACAAGAACGTGCCCGAGCAGTTCAAGGGGACGCCGGGCTACGGCGATGTCTGGACGTTCACCGCCCTCTGCGCGGATACCAAGCTGGTCCCGGCCTGGCTGGTCGGGGAGCGGACGATGGACGATGCCGAGGTCTTCCTCGACCGATCTCGCCAACCGGATGGGCGGGCGCATCCAGCTAAGCGACGGACGGTCATCCGGATCTATGAAGGGACCGTGGGGCCAGTCCTTTGCCCACGATGTCGATTGGGCGCAGATTCAGAAGCCCTACGCGAGCGCCCCCGCGCAACGGCAAATACAGCCCGCCGGTCTGCACCGGGACCAAGCGCCGGGTCCTCAAGGGCGATCCCGATCCCGACCGGATCTCAACCAGCTACGTCGAGCGGCAGAACCTGACGATGCGCATGGGGATGCGGCGCTTCACGCGGCTGACCAACGGATTCAGTCGCAAAGTTGAGAACCTGGCGCACGCGGTCAGCCTGCACTTCATGCACTACAACTTCTCCCGGCCACACGGCTCGCTCAAAGAGCGCTATCCCCGGACCCCGGCCATGGCTGCCGGGGTCGCCGATCACATCTGGTCGCTGGAAGAGATCGCCGCGCTGCTGGATTGAGGCTCAGAGGCCCATCATTTTGAGTTGAATCTTTTTCGCGACTTCCAGCAGCCCAATCGCGACGTAGGGCCTTGCGCTTGCGCGAACACGAACTCCGGTGAACTCGGCTCCCGCTCCCTCAGGTCCGACGATCTCGACGATGGTCACGATCCTTCCAATCTGCGCGTTGTCGGGAATCTCTGAATCGTTTTCGATCTCCTGCATTTGCTCCTGAATGTGCTGTCCAAGCTTGGACTGGTCGATACCCATCTCGGTCCTTTCTGTGGTCTTTAAGCGTGATCGCGACCGAGACTACGGGCCTTCGATACCGCTCCTGTACCTAGATCATGCAATTTCCGCACACAATCTTGGGCCTCAGGTTCCGAGAGAGAGAAAGGAGGTGGGCGCATGCTCATCCGAGTGCGACCCATCAAGGTGTCCGGCAACGCAGGCTCGATTACCGCAGAACAGCCGGCGTTCTATGCCTCAGAATCAAACTGACCCACTACCCTCTGTCCACCGGCAGGCCCTCCTCTTCCCAGCCGGCGACCCGTTTGCGCAGGCCGAAGAAGGCGATGATGCCCGGTGGGATCGGCAGCCAGAAGGCGACCAGGCGGTAGATCAGGATCGCCGGGAAGACCGTCTCCTCGGGGATGCCGAAGAGGACGAAGGCGCCGATCATGCCGGCGTCGACCGCCCCCACTCCGGCGGGCGCCAGGGGGAAGAGGTTGCCGACCATGCCGAGGAAGAAACCCTGAATGACCACCGCGAGCGGCACGTGCACTCCGAAGGCCTTGAAGGAGGCCCAGAGAATGCCGATGTTGGCCGCCCAGTAGCCGGCCGCGCCGACCACCGCCAGGCTGCCGCGACTGGGGTGGGTCACGAGGCTGAAGCCGAAGCGCAGGCCCTCGCCGGCCGTCGCCGGGACTTTGGCGACACTGTCGGCGATCGCGCGCGCTTTCGGGCGCTGCACGTGCGCCGCCATGCGCGGTCCGAAGTCGGGCGGGATCAGCGACGCCAGCACGCCGAGCAGCAGGATCAGGCCCGCCACCGAGGCCGGGATCACGGTCAGCTCGACCGAGTCCTCGCCGGGCAGGACACCGGTGCGCAACAGCACCCCGCAGACGATCAGCGCCAGCGGGTAGAAGACGTACTGCAGGGTGAGGAAGGCGACCACCCGGCGCGCCACCTCGTGGCGGACCATCCCCGCTTTGCGCAGCGCCCAGTAGGTCAGCGCGATGCCCCCGGCGCCGCCGGCCGAGAAGATCCGCGTCGCCGCCAGGCCGGCCATGTTGATGTCGTAGGTCTCCCCCCACCTGAGCCGCAGGGCCTCGCCGCCGACGACGGCCTTGAACATCGCGATGTAGGTGCCTACGGCGGCGATCTCGAAGCCGATCGCGATGGCGATCCAGATCGGGTCCGCTTCGCCGATCCGATCGAGCGAGCTGCCCAGGCCGACCAGCTTCGGGAAGAGGAAGTAGATCCCGCCGAGCAGGACGACGACTACGACCAGGGTCTGAACCAGCCGCCGCGGGGTGAGAAGCGGCAGTTCATAGCCGCCGTTTCCGTTCGCCGGCTGCTCGGGAGACACCCCAGGGACGCTACCCGTTGGCGAGGCGCTCCAAGCGCTGCAGCCCCCGGGTGACCCCGTGTACCGCCGGTTCGGCGAGCCGCTCACCGTGCTGCACCGCCGTGACGAGCCCGGCGCCGGCGAGCAGGTCGGTGACGTAATGCTCGCCGAGGTAGACCAGCGCGAAGCCAAGCGTCAGCGCGTAGCCCCAGCCCGCGACGGCGGGCCCGCGGCCGGTCTCGGCGAGCGAGATCGCGGCGCTGAGCGAGGTCGCGAAGTGCAGCGAGGGCATCGCCGCCCAGGGGTTGCCGCCGAGCGCCGCGTACATCTTCGGCCAGGCCGACTTCCAGGTCTCCTCGCCGACCTCGACCATGATCCGTCGCACCTTCTCGTCACCCGTGTAGCCCTGCTCGGAGGCCCACCACGGGGGCGCGGTCGGAGCCGCGAAGTAGACCGCGCAGCCGCTGTCGAAGACCGCCGCGAGGCGGCGCGCGGCGCGCGGGAAGCGCTCGGGATGGCGGACGAGGATGAAGGCGAGCGCGACGTAGGGCTCGAGGAACCAGAGCCAGTGGGCCCAGGTGAGGAAGCGGTTGAGGGCGTCGACGTGGGAGAGCCGGGCGAGGCGCCGCTGCAGGCGTGTGTTGGGCAGCGCGCCGAGCCCGATCGCGCGGTCGGCGGCGATCGGGTAGCCGACCTTGAGCCGGGCGCGGAGCGCCGCCGGGTCGTCGTAGGGCAGCTCGTGGACCATCGTGAAGGCCCACATCTGCAGGGCGTACATCGCCACGTCGCGCTTGTGAGAGCGGGGATGCAGGACGGCGAGCCCGAGCGGGCCGGCGGCGCAGGCGGCGACCGTCACCGGAGCCGGGAGGCGCGCCCGGCGGCGCAGCAGCGGCGCCGCGATCGCGGCGCCGATCGCCGCCGCCGCCCCGGCGCGAACCGCGTTGCGCAGCAGCGGAGATGGCGAGGTCCCTTTCATCAGGGCGGCGAGTATAGGACGCCAGCCCGTGTTGTGGCCGCGCTTTGGCTCCGCACAGTCCTGGCACCGACCAGATCGACACGCTGCTCTTGATCGGCTTCGTCGCCGCGACGATCCTCGTCGTCGCGGTCGTCGGCGGGCTGCTCTACGCGCTGCGCCGCTACCGCGACGAGCGCGGCGCCGAGCCGCGCCAGGTCAGCGGCGGCCGCGGCATCCAGTTGCGCGTCGGCGGCGCCCTCGGCGCCTTCGCCGCGGTGCTCCTGGTGCTCGGCATCGTCTACACCGACAAGGCCCGCGAGACGCCCGCCACCGGCGCCGCCGGGCTCAAGGTCGCCCACGCCGAGCCGCTGAAGATCGCGGCCACCGGCCAGCAGTGGCTGTGGCGCTACGAATACCCCAACGAAGCCTTCTCCTATTACAAGCTCGTCGTCCCGGTCGACACCGCGGTCGAGCTCGACCTCGTCTCGACCGACGTCGTCCACACCTGGGACGTGCCCGACCTCGCCGGCAAGCGCGACGCCGTGCCCGGCAAGACCAACCACGTCGTCTTCAGCGCCGACGAAGAAGGGACCTATCGCGGCCAGTCGGCGACGCTCTCCGGCCAGGCCTACGCGGCGATGCGGACCGAGGTCGAAGTCGTCTCACCCGACGAGTACCAAGCCTTCATCGATGAACAGAAGACCGCAATCCAGGACGCCCAGGACCGCGTCGTCGGCCTGATCGAAGACGGAGAAGTGCCATGAGCCCCACCGCCAAGAATCCCGAGCTCGTCGTCGACGGCTTCCCGCCGCGCCGCGCCCGCTGGATCGAGATCGCGACCAGCGCCGACCACAAGGACCTCGGCCGGGTGCTGATCACCGGCGCCCTCGGCTTCCTCTTCATCGCCCTGGTCGAGCTGCTGCTGATGCGGCTGCAGCTGGCGATCCCGGAGAACACCTTCCTCACCCCCGTCGCCTTCAACCGGATGCTCTCGCTCTACGGCGCGACGGCGATCTTCCTCTTCGCCCTGCCGCTGGCGCTCGGCTTCTTCTACTACGTGACGCCGCTGCAGATCGGCGCTCGCGGCACGGCCCTGCCGCGCCTCGGGCAGCTGGGGACCTGGCTCTTCGTCGCCGGCGCGACGGTGCTCTACACCTGCTTCCTCTTCACCCCCAGCGAGGCCGGCGTCAACCCGCTGCCGCCGCTCTCGGGGACTTGCCTTCCTGCCCAACAACGGCGTCGACGCCTGGGCCGCGGCGATGGGGCTGGTGACGCTCGGCTTCGTCCTGATCGCGGTCGACCTGATCGCGACCCTGCGCCGCCTGCGCGCGCCGGGCATGGCCTGGCGCCGGCTCCCGGTCTTCTCCTGGGCGGCCGCGATCTCGTCCTCGCTGCTGCTCGCGATCGGCCCGGTGATGCTGGCCGCGATCACGATGCTGCTGATCGACCGCAACTTCGACGGCATCTTCTTCGCCGGCGACGCCGGCGGCTCGCCGCTGCTCTGGCAGCACCTCAGCTGGATCTTCTACACCGGCGCCTACATGCTGGTCCTGATCTTCGCCCTCGGCGCGATCGCCGAGATCGTCCCGGCCCCGGCCCGCAAGCCGCTCTTCAACCGCGGCGCCGTGATCGGCTCGCTGATCGCGATCGCCGTGCTCGGCACGCTCGCCTGGATACAGAACATGTGACCGGCGCCGATCGGGGTCGGCTGGATGTACTTCGCGATGGTGATGGCGCTGGCGCTGATCGTCCCCTTCGGGCTGATCTCCTTCAACCTGATCGCGACGCTCGCCGGCGGCGCCGTGCGGATGCGCGCGCCACTGCTCTTCGCGCGCGGGCGCGATCGCGATGATCGCGCTCGGCCTCGCCGCCGAGATCTAGCACTCGCTGGTCGCGCCGCCTGGCAGCCTGAAGAACACCACCGACGCACCGCCGCGACCCACTTCGCGCTGGTCGGCGGCGTCCGTCTTCGGCGGCTTCGCCGCGCTGCACTGGTGGTTCCCGAAGATGACCGGCCGCACGATGGGCGAGACGCTCGCCCGCTTCTCCTTCTGGACGATGACGCTCGGCATCCTGCTCGCCTTCGTGCCACTCTTCTTCGCCGGCGGCCGAAGAGGGCGCAGGTGATCGACGCCTACAAGTTCTTCGACGGCACCGGCGTCAACGCCTACAACCTGATCGCGTCGATCGGCGACCTTCGTGCTCGCGATCGGGATCCTGATCACGGTCGTCAACGCGATCCTCAGCCGCGACAACGGCGCCCCGGCCGGGCACGACCCGTGGGGCGGCGACTCGCTCGAGTGGTTCGCGCTCTCGCCGCCCGACGCCGCACAACTTCGACGTCCTGCCCGACGTGCGCAGCGCCCGCCCGATGCGCGACATCCGCGAGGCGATCGCCCACCGCAGCGAGCGCGCCGACCGCAGCCGGCCCGCGAGTCGCAGCCGGTAGCCTGAGCGGCGATGGTCCGGCGACGGCAGCACGGCTGCAATCCCGCAGCGCGACGGCCGCGGCGTTCGCGGTCCTGCGCGACTACGCTCACGCTGACCAAGCCGAAGGTGCAGTCGCTGCTGCTCTTCACCACGGTGACGACGATGTACGTCGCCGGCGACCCCTCGATCGGCCTGGTCTTCCTCACCTGCCTCGGCGGCGCCCTCTCGGCCGGCGGGGCGGGCGCGATCAACCACGCGATCGACCGCGACATCGACCGCACGATGGCCCGCACCGCCAACCGCCCGGTGGCGAGCGGCCGGATCTCGCCGGCGCGCGCGATCGGCTTTGGCGCCGCTGCTCGGGCTCCTCCTTCGCGCTGCTGTCGCTGACAGTGAACCCGCTGGCGGCGGCCCTCTCGCTCTCGGGCTGCTCGGCTACGTCTTCGTCTACACGCTCTGGCTGAAGCGCTCGACGCCGCAGAACATCGTGATCGGCGGCGCCGCCGGGGCGGTGCCTCCGCTGGTCGCCTGGGCGGCCGTCACCGGCGGCCTCAGCGGCACCGCGCTCTACCTCTTCGCGATCGTCTTCTTCTGGACGCCGCCCCACTTCTGGGCGCTCTCGCTGCTGATGAAGGACGAGTACGCGAAGGCCGGCGTGCCGATGCTGCCGGTGGTCCGCGGCGAGGACGAGACGCGCCGCCAGATCCTCCTCTACACGGTCCTGCTCTACGCGGTGACCCAGCTGCCCTTCTGCGCCGGCGGCTTCGGGATCGCCTACCTGGTCGCCTCGATGACGCTCGGCGCCGCCTTCATCTACTTCGCCGTGCGGCTGCTGCGCAGCCGCCGACCGCCGCTGGGCGCTGCGCACCTACCTGTTCTCGCTCGCCTACCTGGCGCTGCTTTTCCTGGCGATGCCGTCGACGCCCATCTCGTCTAGCCGCCTGGGACGCCCCGCCCGTCTGATAGAAACTCCGCCCGTGGATCGCGAAACCGCAAGACGCAACATGGCTCGCCGGCCTGCTGGCCGGCGGCATCGCCGCGGCGGTCTTCGCCCTCTGCTTCGTCGCCGCGATGCTCTACATCGCCTCCTGAGCATGAGCGAGCATCGCGAGCATCCCCGAGCCCGGCGAGCTCGTCTACCCGGCCCGCCCCTCCTGGGCGCCCGCCTTCTTCGCCTTCGCCGCCGCGCTCGCGGTATGCGGAATCTTCGCCGAGGGCTTCATGGTGCGCGGCTGGATCTACTCGATCATCGGCGCGTCGTCCTCCTCTTCGCCTTTCGCAGCGATGGTCAAGGGCGCGACCCGCGACTACTTCCGCCTGCCGCGCAAGCAGCAGGCGCGCGGCGCCGTGCTCCCGGTCGAGACGATCTCGCCGCCCAGTCCGAGCGAGCTGAGCCCCGCCTCAGCCCGGGCGTCATGCCGGAGGTCGCCCCGTCGCTGGTCCAGACCCGGACTATGTCGCGGATCGAGAGGACGCCGACCAGCTCCGCCGTCCTCGAAGACGACCAGGTGGCGGATGCCGCGCTTCGACATCTCGAGGCGGCGCGCTCGAGGCTCCAATCGGGCGCCGCGGTGATGACGCTGCTCGCTCATGTGATCGGCGACCAGCTCGATGTCGGGGTCCTCGCCGCGCCCGATCGAGACGAGCAGGTCGCGCTCGGTGACGATGCAGGGCACCGGCACTCCTCGTCGTCTGACCAGCGCCGCACCGGTTCCCTTCTCGACCATCATCTCGGCCGCCTCGCGCAGCGTGTGCGACGGCCCAACGGTCAGAACCACCTCCGACATCCCATCCCGTACCTGCATCTGCCCGTCCTCTCTTCCAATCGGAGTAGTGCGGATCGCCTCAAGCCTACCCGACCGCCTGTGCCTGGCAAGCCGCTTCGGGAGCCGCCTCGACTATAGACTCCGGCGCGCTTCGCGCCGCATGCACATGCCGAAGCCACCGAACCCAACGCGCCCCCTGCTCGCCCTCGCCGCCCTCGCGCGCGGTCGCGCTCGCAGCCTCGGGCTGCGGCACGACGCAACGCCGACGTGGAGCGCGGCCGCGTCCTCTTCGTCCAGCGCTGCGGCACCTGCCACACGCTGGCCCAGGCCGGCACGACCGGCGCAGGTCGGCCCCAACCTCGACGACGCCTTCGCCGCCGCGCGCGCGGCCGGCGAGGACGGCGACACGATCGAAGGGGTCGTCAAGGCCCAGGTCGAGTACCCGCGGCCCGAGCAACGCCAACCCCGCCGTGTCGATGCCGGCCGACCTGGTCACCGGCCAGGACCTCGACGACGTCGCCGCCTACGTCGGCCGCTACGCGGGTGTGCCCGGCGCGGCGCCGCCCAAGGTGCCCGGCGGCCCCGGCGCCCAGGTCTTCGCCAACAACGGCTGCGGCGGCTGCCACACGCTGGCCGCGGCGAATTCCGGCGGCGTCGACCGGCCCGAACCTCGACGAAGTCCTGCCCGGGCAGAGCGCCGCGATGATCGAAGAATCGATCGTCGACCCGAACGCCGAGATCGCCAAGGGCTACCCGGCCAACGTGATGCCGGCGAACTTCGGCTCCGCGCTCATCGCCAAGGAAATCGAACAGCTGGTCGAATACCTGATCGAATCGACCTCCGGCGGCGGCTCGAAGTAGGCGCACGAGTCCGGCGGCCAACTGCGGCGACCCGCCGCTGACATCATGCCGTGGCGATGCGTGAGCGCCTACAGACTCGAGATCTCGCCCGGCGCTACGCGCAGGTGGCCCTCGTCGCCCTCGGGGCGCTCGCGCTGATCGTGCTCACCGGGGCCGGCGTCCGCCTGACCGGCTCCGGGCTCGGCTGCCCGGACTGGCCCAAGTGCTACGGCGGCACGGTTCCGCCGCTCGACACCCACGCGGTGATCGAGTACGGCAACCGCGTCTTCACCGGCTTCGTCGGGATCGCCGTGATCGCCGCCAGCGTGCTCGCCTGGTTCCGCCGGCCCTTCCGCTGGCACCTGGCCCTATTCGGCGCGCTGCTGCCGTTCGGGCGTCGTCGGCCAGGCGATCCTCGGCGGGCTGGTGGTCAAGTACCACCTCGCGCCGGGCCTGGTGATGAGCCACTTCATCCTCTCGATGCTCCTGCTCGATGCCTCCTTCGCGCTCGCCTGGTGCTCGCGCTACGAGCCGTGCGAGCGCCGCCGCTCCGACGACCGGCTCGGCGTCTGGGCGGTACGCGCCCTGATCCCGCTCGGCCAGCTGACGATCCTCGCCGGCACGATCGCGACCGCCTCCGGGCCCCACGCGGGCGCCCACGAGGGACAGCTGGTCCACCGCTTCACCTTCGAGGGACCGGGACGCTGGAATGGGTCGTCCAGCGCCACTCCGCGATCGCCGCCGTCTTCGGCCTCGCCGCGATCGGCGTCTGGTTCTTGCTGCGACGCCGTGGAGGCGACAGACGGGCCATGAGGCCGCTGACGGCCGTGATCGCCCTACTCGCCCTCCAGGGCGCCGTAGGCGGTCTCCAGTGGGCCCTGGAGCTGCCCTCGGAGATCGTCTGGCTGCACGTGGCGCTCGCCACCGCCACATGGCTGGCGATGCTCTGGACGGTCGCCGCCGCCGGCCGCCTCGAGCCGCGGAACGGTCAC
>CAWBLE010000005.1:0-64761 GCA_963789505.1 uncultured Solirubrobacterales bacterium | reverse complement strand
GTCGACGCGCAACGCGACGCGCTCGACGCGGCGATCGCCGCTCGCGCCCGCGGCTGGGAGCTGAAACGGATCGCGCCGCTGGAGCTGAACGTGATGCGGGTCGCGCTGTATGAGATCGAGCACAGCGAGGACGTGCCGGCCGAGGTCGCGATCGACGAGGCGGTCGAGATCGCCAAGGAGTACTGCGGCGCCGATGCGCCCGGCTTCGTCAACGGCATCCTCGGCGCGATCGTGCGCGAGCGCCAGGACGGTGCGGTGACGTGAGCGAGTCGAGGCTGCGCGAGATCTCCGCCCGGCTGCAGGCGATCGCCGCCGAGCTCGACGGCTCCGAGGCGAGCGACGAGCGCGCCGCCGAGCTCGCCCACGAGGCGGCCGAGCTCTCCGGCGAGGCCGTCGAGGAGGCGAACCGCCGCATCCGCGAGTCCGAGGAGTCCGAGCTACCCCGAGGACCTGCGCGAGCTGGTCGACGCCGAGCTCGGGCGCCTGCGCTTCGCCGCCGACCCCGCCACCGCCGGGCTCGAGGGGGCGATGCGCTACTCGCTGCTGGCCGGCGGCAAGCGCGTGCGCCCGGTGCTGGCGCTGGCGACGGCGCGCGCCCTCGGCGCCCCGCCCGAGCGCTACCTGCCGGTCGCGGCGGCGATCGAGCTGATCCACACCTACTCGCTGATCCACGACGACCTGCCCGCGATGGACGACGACGAGCTGCGCCGGGGCCAGCCGACGGCCCACGTCAAGTACGGCGAGGACGTCGCGATCCTCGCCGGCGACGGGCTCTTCGCCGAGGCGATCCGGCTCTTCTGCACGCAGCCCGGCGAGCCCGCCCGCCTGCTGGCGGCGCTGGCCGAGCTGGCGGCGGCAACCGGGGTCGACGGGATGGTCGGTGGCCAGTACGTCGACGTCGTCGGCGAAGCGGCCGACGCCGAGGCCCTGCGTGCGCTGCATGGGCTGAAGACGGGCCGGCTGATCGCTTCCGGCGTCGCCGTCGTATTGATTCTCGAGGGCCTGCCCGAACCTGAGACAATCCCGTACAGGCGTTTCGCCGAGGAGCTCGGCGTGCTCTTCCAGATCGTCGACGACATCCTCGACGTGACCGGGAGCGACGAGCAACTCGGCAAGCCGCAAGGAAGCGACGAGCGACATGGCAAACTCACCTACGTCAGCCTCTTCGGCCTCGACCGGGCCCGCGAGCTGGCCGCCGAGTCCCACGCCAAGGCGACGGCCGCGCTGGCCGAGGCGGAGGGCGACACCGCCGGCCTGAGCGGGATCGCCGAGTACATCTTCACCAGGAACGAATGAGCGACAGAGCAGAGCAACTACTCACCGGGATCGACTCGCCCGCCGACCTGCGCGGGCTCGACGACGCGCAGCTGCAGCAGGTCGCGGGGGAGATGCGCGCCTACATCATCGACACGATCGGTGAGATCGGCGGCCATTTCGGCGCCAACCTCGGCACCTGCGAGCTCGCCGTCGCTCTGCACAGCCTGCTCGACTCGCCGCGCGACAAGGTGCTCTGGGACGTCGGCCACCAGGCCTACCCGCACAAGATCCTCACCGGTCGCCGCGAGGGGCTGCCGACGATCCGCCAGTACGACGGGCTGGCCCCGTTCTGCTCGATCTTCGAGTCCGAGCACGACATCATGGGCGCCGGCCACGCCTCGACCTCGATCGGCTACGCGGTCGGGCTGAAGGAGGCGATGCGCAAGGGGATCGGCGCGGACGGCAAAGTCGCCGCCGTGATCGGCGACGGCGCCCTGACCGGCGGTGTCGCCTACGAGGCCCTGCACGCCGCCGGCGGGCTGCAGACGCCGGTCGTGATCGTGCTCAACGACAACGGGATGTCGATCTCACCCAACGTCGGCGCGCTCTCGCGCTACTTCAACCGGGTCCGCCTCAACCCGCGCCTCTACCACGCCCGCGAGGGGGTCGAGGACCGGCTGACCAAGCTGCCGCTCGGTCTCGGCGGGCGGATCGAACGGCTCGGGCCGGAGATCAAGTCGGCGATCAAGGCCTACTGGGCGCCCGGCCTCTTCTTCGAGGAGCTCGACCTCGCCTACATGGGGGTCATCGACGGCCACGACGTTCACGCCCTGCGCGAGGCCCTGCGCGAGGCCTTCGAGGCCGACCGGCCGGTCGTCGTCCACATCCACACGGTCAAGGGCAAGGGCTTCGCGCCGGCCGAGGAGGGCGGCCTCGAGGGGATGGAGAAATGGCACGCGGCGAAGCCGAAGTCGATCGTCAACGGCGAGCCCACACCGAAGCCGGTGCCGGTCAAGGAGTCCGACGCGCCCGAGGCGATCGCGCCCGAGCGGCTCGAGAAGCCGCCCGCGGCCGGCGCCCCGCCGCAGTACACGCAGGTCTTCGCCGAGGCGATCGTCGCCGAGGCCGAGCGCGACGAGCGCGTGATCGGGATCACCGCGGCGATGGCGGGGGGGACCGGACTGCAGAAGCTCGCCGACGAGCGCCCCGGGCAGTACTACGACGTCGGCATCGCCGAGCAGAACGCCGCCCTGCTCGCCTCAGGGCTCGCGATCCAGGGGGCGAAGCCGGTCTGCGCGATCTACTCGACCTTCCTCCAGCGCGCCTACGACCAGATCATCCACGACATCTGCCTGCAGGAGCTCGACGTCACCTTCGCGATGGACCGCGCCGGGCTGGTCGGCGACGACGGGCCGACCCACCACGGCGTCTTCGACATCTCCTACTTCCGGCCGCTGCCCAACGTCGTCGTGATGGCGCCGCGCGACGAGGCGATGCTGGTGAACATGCTGCGCACGGCGATCGCCCACGATGGCCCGGCGGCGCTGCGCTACCCGCGCGGCGCGGCCGAGGGGGTCGAGTTGCCGGCCGAGCCGGCCGAGATCCCGATCGGCAGCGGCGAGCTGCTGGCGAGCGGCGAGCGGGTGGCGCTGCTCGGCTACGGCTACGGCGTCCCGGTCGCGCTGCAAGCGGCCGAGATCCTCGCCAACCACGACCTGCGCCCGACTGTCGCCGACGCCCGCTTCGCCAAGCCGCTCGACGCCGAGCTGCTCGAGCGCCTGGCGCTCGGCCACGACCTGGTCGTGACGATCGAGGAGAACGTGCTGCCCGGCGGCTTCGGCTCGGGCGTGCTCGAGCACCTCGAGGACTCCTTCGCCGACCGCCCCGAGGAGCGGGCGCGGGTGATGCGGATCGGCCTGCCCGACCGCTACGTCACCCACGGCAAGCCGGCGCTGCTGCGCGAGGAGGTCGGGCTGACCGGCGACTCGGTTGCCGAGCGGGTGCTGGCGGCGCTGCGCTCCGGCGAGCCGGCCCTGCGGTAGCGGGGGCGCGGGCGAGAAACTTCCCGGCGGCGCTTGCACCAAAGCGCTCAATCCGTTAGCCTGCTCGGCGGCCTCCTCGGTTGCACCGGATACGTCTCGTTTCTGGGGTTACTACAGGGAGAGGAGGAGCGTATCTCTCGATATGCAGGGTCCGTTGGGCAGGCGGGCCTATGCCCGAAAACGGTTCGCCAGTTCCATCCACGGCTCGATCTTCCAGAAACGCCGTGCCGCGCCCGAGGTCGAGGGCAGGACCCAGATCGCCGCGCCGCCGAGCCGCTCCTCCTGCGGCCCGTAGGCGACGTCGCGTTCGAGCGCGCCGCGGGCGGCGTTCTTGCCGTTGAAGGCGAGGTGCTCCGGTTCCACCGCGGCGATCCGGGCCTGCAGCCCGGCGGCGTCGAACTCGACAGTGCCGACCTCCGCGTCAGACCCGTGCAGCACCTTGCAGATGTCGGTCAGGCCGATCCCGAACTCGGGCAGGCGCTCGAACTCGCCCGGCTCGAGCTGAGTCGGCGTCAGTCCGATCTCGCGCAGGGTCGGCCAGAAGCGGTTGCCGGGGCCGGCGTAGTAGGCCTTCGCCCGCGCCGAGGCCGTGCCGGCGGCGCTGCCGCAGAAGACGATCCGCAAGCCGGGGGAGAGGAGATCGGGCAGCACGTCGACGATGTCGGCAACCTAGCTCGCGGCGGGAGCGCTTGCCGCGCGGGCCCTTGCCGTCTAGTCTGGCCGCATGGCGATCAAACTCCAGCGGCGCGGCCGCGCAGCCGTAGTCCCAGGCCGGCGACGATGTAGGCGATCGCCGCCGCGAGCAGGACGAACTTGCAGCTGGCGAAGATCGTCGCCAGGAGGGGAAAGGCGGCGCCGGAGCCGCCCAGCGTGAACAGCAGGCAGATGTTCTCGAGCGCGTCGAAGCCGGCTCCGAGCGCGCCGAAGTAGACCGCGACGGCCCCGAGCGTCGCCATCCGACCCCAGCCCCGCCGCCCGGCGAGGTCACGCGTGGCCGCCAGCGCAAGCGTCAGAAAGGCGCCGTAGGCGAGCATGAAGCCGAAGTCGATCCAGAGCGACTCCCGCGCCGCGTCCTGCCCCTTCTCGCCCCATTCAGCGAGGATCTCGTCGGCCTTGCCCTGACCGCCGGTCAACTCAAACGGCACGATCCCCGGGCCACCGGTGTCCTTCATCCGCTGATCCGCGGGCGACATCGCCAAGAGCAGGGCAACGGTGGCCACAGCGGTTGCGATCAGTCCCTGCCGGCGACTCACTACGCCATTATCGCCTGATTGGCCCACTCCCAAGCGGTCAGGCGTCGCGCTTGCCGTAATAGAGCAGCGCGCTTCCGGGGTTACTACAGGGAGCCGCTCCTGTGTCGCGGAAACAGGAGGGGTGGGCAGAATCCGGTCCCTGCCCACCCCAGCCCGTCTGTGTCAGAAGCCGGAGGCGCCTGCCCTCGTCGGATCATGGGAGGTGAATCCGCCAAGGTTTCCCGCAGAGGCTCCAGCCGAGCACCACCCTAGGCGGTTAGAGGCGCCGGATCATTTCTTCTACGCGTCCTATGGGCCTGATTCCTCACGGTTCTTTGATCGGCTTCGGCGTTTCGAACGCCCCGAGGCCGATCACAATCGCCATCGGCTCCTCGCCGGACTTCGCCAAACGCGCCTGCGCCAACTCGTGCTCCCTGAGCATGAAGGCGTACAACCGCTCAAGAGACGCCATCAGCCTTTGCCAGCCCTGCTGATCGAGATTGAGGATCGACCAGGCCAGACAGGTCTCGTCGTGGGCGATCATGGTGCCCGCCATCGTCGCCGCTTTGACGCATTCGGAGAGGTCCGTGAAGGCCCGCCAGTCGTCGCTTTCGGCAACCGCATCCGGCAGGTTCGCCCACGGCCCCTTCGCATCTTCGTCGTAGATCGCCGGCCCGGTGGCGCGATAGAAGTGCTCGGTTCCCCCGTGCCGCCTGCCGCCGGTTTTATGGCCGACGATCTTTAGCCAGCCGTACTTCACGAGCTTCTTGAAGCGGCGTCGTATCGCCGCCTTCGTGAGGCCAAGCCTCTCGCCATGCATCCTGTGGAACGCCGGGATGCTCACCTTCCCTCGGTTCGCCTCGTCCATGATCTGCAGGCAGGCCTCGTCCTCGAAGACTTTCGAGAGGCGCACCGTGAAGGGGACCATCAGCGCCTTGCCGGGGACCAGCTCGGGCCCCACTCGGGTGCCCTCTGCGACCGGCAGCTCGAATGCGAGCAG
The DNA here is from genome assembly GCA_963789505.1 of uncultured Solirubrobacterales bacterium. Taxonomy (GTDB): domain Bacteria; phylum Actinomycetota; class Thermoleophilia; order Solirubrobacterales; family 70-9; genus VRUE01. The sequence goes on along the minus strand of CAWBLE010000005.1, from coordinate 59,230 downwards.
CAGAGAGCCGATCCGAAATAGCTTCTCGCCCGTCCGCTCAGCGCGACGCCTCGCATCCTCCTGCTCCTCAAACTGTCCCGCGAACTCCCCGCTCCAAGCGTCGGCCACGTTGATCCAGCCCTCCCGATCCAGGAGGAGTCTGGTGGTCGTCAGACGACGCTCCGGCCGGGCCTGAAAGGTGAGTGCTTCCAGCGCCCCGCGCAGCTGTTCGGCGATCTCCTTGAAGCAGTTCCAGCTGAATACGAGGCGAAGCGAATAAGGCAGTTCGATCCAGGTTTCACGGTCGCAGAAGGCGAGTTCCGTGGCCCGATAGATCGATTCCTTGCCGCCGCGGCGGGCGCCACCGGGCATTTCCGTCCACATCAGACGCAGCCAGCCGGTTCCCCTGAGGCGCTCGAAGTGCTTGTAGACACGCGAGGGCGAACCGCCGCCGAACTCCTCATAGAACTGAGTCGGGCTCATTTGCCGCTGGTATAGCTCGGTGACGATCTTCAGCCGGATCGGCACCGCGAAGACCACGGCCAGGCGCCGCAGGTGCTCCACCCGCTCTTTGATGCCAACCCAGACTCTGCCCATCTGATTTCTCCGGCCCTTTTCGACTAGATCGGGCTGCGCAAAGTCTAAGCGCATACCGAGAACGAATCGCTCTCGTTCCCGATCATTTCCTCCGATAGCTTTGATCCGAAACTTTTGAGCAACCTTTGGGAGGAGGTGATTCGTATGAAGATCGCGTCTACGCGACCGGCGGCCCCGACCGTTTCCATCCTCAAGGTCGGCTAACCAAGCCAGATATCCGGGCGGGCGGGCTGGCTCTTGACTTTCAGAGAGTGCGGCGCCCGCCCGTCTGGTGCGTCTCGTGAAACCATTGATTGACACGCATAACGTTCACAACATCCGCAGTATTCGGAGCGCCCGTTGCATCTACTCTTGTGCCCTATGCGCCGTTGCCACCCATCAGCCAGCCGATGCCGCGCCCGGGCCTGAAACCAGCCGTCCCGCTCGACCACCCCGTGCGGCGTCGCATCCTGCGCCGGCTGCACAGGGATTTCTCCCGTCACTCGATCGACGATCTCGCCCGTCAGCTGAGCCTCGATCCCGGTAACGCTCGCTACCACGCTGAGGTCCTTGCATGGTGCCGGACCGTCAAACAGTCGGAGGGCCCCACGGGGCTTCAGGTCGAGTCCCTGGCCGCCGAAGATCCAGAGGTGATCGCCCTGCTCGCATCGACCAGGTCAGAGGACGAGCGCTAAACCATGTCGACAGAGCCACCTGAAAATGGCCGGCGACCCCGCGCCGGTGTCCATGGGTTGACCGTCGCGCTCCAGCTGCTCCAGGATCGGCCGCTTCGAGAATGCCTCACAGCTCTGGCGGAAGAACCCGGTAGCCCGATGGAGCTGGTCGATCGACTCGACCTAGACGAGGACGTGGTGTTCGAGTGCTGCCGCACCCTCGGCGAATGCGGTCTCGCAGAGCGGATGGAACATCGTCCATGACGGACCGGCTGCTCGTCGCGGGCCTCGCGCAAGGCCCGCCAGCAGCGCCGCAAACCGCTTGCCAAGGCCCCCACAACAGAAACCGCCCCACCGGGGGCTGGCGCCCCTACCACTCCTTGCTCGATTCGGCGGGCGATTCGAAGGCTGCGACTGCCAACGTCATCATGAGCGGCGAATCGCCTGACTCGGCGAGACGATCCGCCGCCCTGTCGCGCTCCTTGAGGGCAAAAGCGAACAGTTCATCGCAAGCGTCGGCGACCTTGTCCCAGCCCTCTTTGTCAAGCCGGAGCAGCGACCAGGTGAGATGCCGATCGTCCCGCGCGTCCAAGGTGCCGGCGTCGACCGCCTCTTTGACGTGCTCCAGCAGTTGTTTGGCAATCGTCCAGCTATGCGCGTGCTTGGCCTCCGACGGCACCTCCTCCCAGGTCTCGTTGTCGAAGATCGCCAGGCCGGTCGCCTGATAGAAGTGCTCCCTCGCGCCTCGACGGCTGCCGCCCGTTTTTTCGTCCACCCTCTCGATCCAGCCAGCCTCCTCAAGGCGCTTGAAAAGGCGCCTGATCTTCCTTTCCGAACCGCCGAACTCAGCGTGAAAGCCCTTCACGCTCATCGCGCGCATGTTCAGCTCGGTCAGGATGGCCAACGCAAGCTCGTCGGCGAAGACCCGGGCAAGGCGCTCCGCAAAGGGCATGCCGCACTCCCGCCGGGGGGTGACAAGATTGCGTACCACCGTAGTCGCACGGGAGGCTGCCGACTCAAACGCGAGCAGTCCGACCGTCGCGATGAGCGGCGCTGCGCCCGATTTCTGCATGCGCAGCTTGGCATCCTCCTGCTCCTCGAAGAGCAAGGTGAAGAGAGAGTTTGCCGCGTCGACAATCCGTTCCCAGCCCAACCGGTCAACCGCGAACGGCGTCCACGTGAGATGGCGGTTGGGCCGGGTGTCGAAAGTTCCCGCCTCCATCGCCTCTCGAATTCGCTCTGCAAGCTGTCCAACGATTCTCCAGCTAAAGGCGGCCTTCAGCGAGTACGGCAGGAGCGCCCAAGTCTCTTCATCGATCACGGCAAGCTCGGTCGCGCGGTAGATGTGCTCTTCACCGCCCTTGCGCCCCGCTCCGGGCTTGACGACGTACACAAGCCTCAGCCAGCCGTGCTGCGCAAGCTTCTTGAAATGCCGGTCGACGCGGGCCGAGGAGCCGCCCCCGTGTTTTTTGAAGAACCGCGCCGCACTCTGGGGCTCCATGTGGGTCTCGGTCACGATCCGTAGATCGAGCGACGAGGAGTAGACGATCGATAGGCGCTTGAGATACCGCCTTAGCGCCCTTTTGCCGAGCCAGATCCGTGACACCGCAGTTCTCCTCGAATGCCCTTCGGTTCGCTGAACACGAGGAGCTTACGCGGTTATCGAAACGAAACCAGTCTAGTTCCTAATGTGGTCGGCGTTCATCTAAGCACCATTTTTTCTTAGCAATGGGAGGAGGTGATCGCTCGTGAAGCTCACCGCTAGCGCGCAAACCGCACCGGTTCAGTCCGTCAGCAAGTCAGGCTGATCGGGAGCATCGAGAGGTAGCGCCGTTAGCAGACTCCGTCTGTGCGTGCAACCGGTTTTAGTGCCGTGAAGCGAAATTGCTCGAAAAGACCCGCACACTTAGTGTGCACGGCATGGCCGACGGCGAAGGGATCACTCAGCACGCGTTGCACCTCTCATCGACGGCCCTGAGCCGGGCTGAGGTCCCTGGGCGGCGAGCAGACGGGTCGCCGACCAGGGGCTCGGCCACGACGATCTGCGAGGGCCGCCGACACCGATGACCGCCGAGGTCGAGGAGTTCTGGGCGGCCATACCGCCGAAGGCTCTGCATCCGCGCCGTGTGCTGATCCTCGAAGCCTTCCGCTGCATCGGCCAGCCGCTCTCGCCGGTGATGGTCGTGGACGTGCTCGAAGGCGACCTGACGATGTGGGACGCAAGCGGCCACCTCGACGCCTTGGTGAGGCTCGGCGTGATGCGGCGCGGGCGGCGCGATCCGCTCGCACCCTCGCTGCGCGATGAGCGCTTCGACCTGCTCTATTGGCTGGCCCTTCGTGCCTGAGCCAATGCCTCGGGGCGGCGAGCAGACACCCCAGGACAGGCTGACGATGCTGGAAGCCTCCGTGCTCGAGCATCTCGCGGACCTGCACCCAGATCGGCTGACAGCCGACGAGTTGGCATTGTCGATGGGAAGCCGGTTCGGGCGGATCGCGTTGGATGACGCGCTCGCGGGGCTGCGCTGCTCGGGCCTTATCCGCCAAAACGGAGACCTCGTGGAACTGACCCACGCCGCGGTCAATGCGCATGAACTGCTGACGCGATGAACGCCGGTCTGCGCGCCTCAGCTTTCCTTCTCGCGGCGAAACCCCTCGGCGCGCCTGAACAGCTCGCTCAGCTCTGCTTCAAGGCCGGCCGCCAGGCCCAGCAGCGAGTCATACGTCGGGTTCGCCGTGCCGCGCTCCAGGCTGCCCACCGCCGGAGAGTCGCGTTCGATACGCGTGGCGAGATCCTCCTGGGTCAGCCCGGCCTCCTGGCGCAGTGTCTGGATCGCACGGCCCAGGGCGGCGTGATCGGGCGATCTCGGTTTCACGCGGCGGTGGGGTGGCATTGCCAGGGGCAGCCTTCCCGCCAGACGCCTTCGACGTTAGTGCATTTATGCTCTAACGCGGAAATGCCGAATACCACCTACGTACTCAAGCCGGGTAGACGCCGACGCCACGATCACCCCGGCCCTTTCTTCACCTCCCATGAGGAGGGGCCGGGGTGATGGCGGCGAGATGAGGGCAGACCGAGACCCAACCGTGCTTGCATCGACCAGGTCAGAGGACGAGCGCTAATCCATGTCGACAGAGCCATCTGAAAATGGCCGGCGACCCCGCGCCGGTGTCCATGGGTTGACCGTCGCGCTCCAGCTGCTCCAGGATCGGCCGCTTCGAGAATGCCTCACAGCTCTGGCGGAAGAACCCGGTAGCCCGATGGAGCTGGTCGACCGACTCGACCTAGACGAGGAGGTGGTGTTCGAGTGCTGCCGCACCCTCGCCGATTACGGTCTCGCAGGGCCGATGGCGCATCGTCCGTGACGGACCGGCTGCTCGTCCCGAGCCTCGCGCAAGGCCCGCCAGCAGCGCCGCAAACCGCCTGCCAAGGCTCCCACAACAAAAAACGCCCCGCCGGGGGGGCGAGGTGCTTCTGGGGGTGGGGTGCCGGAAAGCGGTAGAAGGCGAGCCGGGTGTTGGGGGGAAGCGGGTGTGAGCGGCTCAGCCGGAGGCGGAGCGCAGGTCGCGCACCTCGCAGGGCAGCTGTCCTGCCCGATCGACGATCTCCGGGTCGCCGGTCCAAAGCGGGCCGCCGAGACGCTGGGCAGTGGCCACACAGAAGGCGTCGGCGTAGGAGAGGCCGCCGCGCGCCTTGACCTTGGCCGCCGCGACCACCAGCTCCCAGTCGGGATCGATCACGACCAGCTCGCGGCGCACGTCCTCGATCGTCTCGCTGGCATCAGAGGCGCCGCGCGCTCGCATCTCCATGTAGAGCGCCTCGCCCAGATTCAGCGAGCACATCGCGGCGCCGGACTCGATCCACTGCTCGCGCACCAACTCGGCGGCGGGCTCGGAGCGAAGGTGGGCGAGCAGCGCCCAGGTGTCAAGAACGATCGCCAAGCAGCCCCTGCGCCTTGCGCTCCTCGCGCTCGCGCTCTGCGCGGCGCTCCGCTTCGAGATCGGCGGTCGAGAGGCCCGGGATGTCGACCCAGGCACCCTGCAGCGCTTCGATCCGCTTGCGGCGCTGGACAGCGTCGTCGGCGAGGCGGTGGATGCGCACCTCCTTGCCGTCCGGCTCAAACACGACCTCGTCGCCCGGCTCGATCCCGATCTCGTCGCGGATCGCCTTCGGAATCACCACTTGTCCTTTTGCCCCGACCTTGTGAGTCATTCAACCGAGTATAACGTAATACTCTGCCCAGATCATAAGTGGGGCCGCGCGCAACAGAAAACGCCCCGCCGGGGAGGCGGGGCGTTTCTGGGGTTACTACAACAGGGAGGAGAGTCATGCGACTGCCCGCAGGGCAGAGCGGAAGCCCGCCTGTAGAGCCAAATCGACTCCGGTTGTTTCCGGCTCTAAGCGGCTATTTCGGTGCATGACTACGGCACGACTGCGGCATGAAGCCCATGCGTCCGTTCGGGTGTTCGGCTGCGATAATGCAGACGTGCGGGGGATACTCACTACAGCGCTGGTCGTCGTCGCGGCAGCCGTCGCGGCAAGCTCCGCGTACGCAGCCGGTTTTTCGACCCACTCGGTGACGCTCGGCTCCGGCGAAATCGGTGCCGACTCCTGGTCCGCTTCGCTGCGCCGCGAGCAAGGGGCCGCAGGAGAAGGACCGAGAGGAAAAGAACGGCCTTGCATTGGAGTCGTCTCCCAAGGCGTTGGCGGCGGCGAAGGTGCGACGGCGTGTGTCTTTTCGCAGAAGCTCACGCCGCGCTGGGGCGGACTGTGGGTTACGGCTTCCAAGCTGAGCGAAGCCCGCACCGATGGAGCCATGACCGTCGTGGCGATGGTCTTCGCACCGCGTGTCGCCTATGTCCAAGCCACGCGACCCGGCGGCACGGTGGATACGATCAAGCTCAAGCACTTGACCGGCGGCCAAGCTAGGAAGTCCGGCTTGAAGCGGCTCCGCTACTCCGCCTTCGCCATCGCCGGTCTCTGGTGTGTAGCGCGCCTCGAAAGTTTTGACCGAACCGGTCAGAGGCTTTGGCGAAGCGGCAGCCTTCGCGGGAGGACTTGCTCGATCGGGCCTTGATACGCCCGGTCGAGGTCAGCGGATCAGCAGCACGTCGGCGTCGACATCGGCCTTAGCCCATTCGCCGTCTGCTGTAAGCGCCGGAACTTCAAGACGTGCTGCCAGGGCGAGGCACGCTCGATCCGCAAGGGAGAGCCCCTGTGCCTTTGTGATCGGGCGCAGACGGGCGACGGCGATGCAGTCGGCAGCCGTCAAGGGCTCGATCGTCAACGCTCGCTTCGATCCCTCCGCTTTCCTCGCTTCCCTGGCGGCCTGCTCCGGGTCTCGACCGCGTTCGGCGAGCTTGCTCAGCACCTCGGCCCAGTTGGCCACGCTGATCGCTGCGCCCTGAGTGATTGCCTCGATGACGGCTTCTGCTCCGTCCTCGTCGTGCAGGACGGCCATCAACGCCGAGGCGTCGAGTACAGCCGTCGGCTCAGCGTCCGGCACGACGACGCTGGTTGGCTTCGGCCTCGCCGCCTTCCGCCCGCGCCTCGGCTCGCCGGTCGGCGATTAGCTCATCGACCAAGCTCCGATCGGGAGCCACGTCGGCAAAGAGCCCGTGCAGTCGCTTGGCTGCTGCCCGACGACGCTCCGCTTCCGAACTGCTGAGCTTGGTGGCTTGGGCCATAGACCGATGATATCGCCCACAAAGGCGCTACCGAGAGGTACCGCCGCGTAGGTCTCTCATTTGTTGGACTAGATTGCCGCGAGTGGCCGATCGCGATCCGCTCAACTTCTACAGTCCCTACGAGCGCCTGCCCGCTGGCCACGAGAACCAGCTGACGCGCGCGCTCCTACTCCTGCTGCGCATGAGTCCGCTGGCGCATGTCGAATGGCTTGGCCTGGTGGCGCCGGAATACTCGCTGCGCGAGTTGCCGTCAGCCGAGTTCGAGACGCAGAAGCGCGCAGTTCGAGCCGCCGATGATGATGCCGAGGAGGCGAAGATCGTCTCGGTGTTCCTCGCTCCCGAGCAGCCCCAGTCGGGTGGCGGCGATGTCGTCGAGTCCGACCGCGACCAGGTACTCGACGCGGTTGTCGACTACAAGGAACTGGTGGTCGTGGTTGAGAACAAGATCTTCGACGCCGCCGATTTGCAGGCGCGCCAGATCAACTTGAAGGGCTCGGGCCTCCAGCTCATTGGTGGTGAGGAGATCGTGATCGTCCTCTGGCGCGATCTCTTGGAGGCGCTCAGCGGCTTGCGAGAGCGCGAGCTTGTAGCAGGGGCCGAGGCGGCTCTGCTCGATGACTTCCTAACCTACGTCGAGGATCATTTCCCTGACCTTGGCCCCTTCCGCAACCTGGCCCTTTGCGACGGAGTGCCAACTCGGATCGAGCGACGACTGCGGCAGGTTCTCGGCGAGGCGGCCGGCTCGGAGGCTGAAAGCAGCGTGCACGGGCCACGGGTCGCGACGCCGGCGGGCATTACGGTCGGACGCGATGCCTACCTGACCCTCGTCGACGATGAGGTGATCCAGCTGGCCCTTTATCCCGCCGATACGCTCAGCCAGGCAAGGGAGTTCTACGGACGTGGCGCGGCGCTCGACGGTGCGCGTGCCCTCGCTTCCAGCGACGGTTGGACGGTCACGCCGAACTTCCACTTCGGCCACATGCAGAGGGGCTTCTGTTGGACGACATCTGAGATCGCAGATCGAGGACTATCTGCGACTCTGGGAAGAGGGCATCGCCACCGCCGGCAACGTTCCTCGCGACGAGTGGGCGACCTATTGGTCTTGGCTCATCGAGCGGGGAATCGCGAAAGAGGAGGATCGGCCCGAGTTCGAGCGCGACTTCACTGAAACCGACCGGCAAACTGCAACCCCCCGGCCCGGTCTCATGCTCGCCCGGCGTTGGCACTTGACGGAGGCGAAAGATCTGGATTCGCGCGATGTCTTCGCTCCGGCAATCCGGGCGGCGCTCGAAGAAGCGCTGGCCGCCGTGGGAGAGTCGGGCCTGACCTGATGAGCTTTGCCTCACTTGGCCGCCTGGGCCGTAGCCGATCTCGTGATAGAAGTGGTACGTGGAGGCGTTCGAGTCGTTCGTAGCTCTTGCCCTCGAGACCGAGGGCTTCGTCGTGTCCTCCTCCGTCAAGTTTTCCGTGCGAAGGCGCGTGCGCAAGAAGTCGCGTCCTGAGTTCCAAGAGCACGGCTACGAGGTCGATCTCGTTGCGGCTCGCTCCGACCGTCTCGTCCTCGCGACCGTGAAGTCGTTCTTCGGATCGAGAGGCGTCGCCGCGGAGGCCGTCACGGGCAAGACGGCCGACAGGCGCAAAGCTGGCATGTACAGGCTGCTCAACGATCCCGTGATTCGCGACTGGGGTGGTGAAAGCGGCGGGCAAGCGCTACGGCTACAAGACCAGCGAGATCGAGCTGCGGCTCTACGCAGGCAGGTTCGCCGGTCGGCGCGCGGGGGAGCACGAGCGCCGCATCAGGGAGTGGGCGGCGGCGCAGCGAGTCGGCGCAGGCCAGATCGGAGTCGTCGGGCTGAGCGAGGTCGTGCGCAACGTGCGGCTTGCGGCGGAGCGGAAGCAGTATCGCGACAACGCGGCCTTGGTTGCGGTCAAGGTACTCGGTGAGGCGGGGCATTTGGTCGACCTGAACGACGTTGACGACAGCGACGGCGAAGGCGCAAGGTAGGTGTCTGACCAGCCAAACCGAGGTGCCGGTAGACGCATCACGACGGGTATTGCCGGCGAGTTCCTGGTCGCTGGGGAGCTCTCCAAGCGCGGCTGGATCGCCACCCTGACGGCCAAGAACACGCCTCACGTCGACGTACTCGCGGCCAGGCCCTTCGGCGACTTGCAGGCCCGCATCCAGGTCAAGACGAGATCGCCCGCCTACGCCTATGCCCACCGCGTCGGAAAGGGCTTCGCGATGGACGGCGAGCGAGACTTCGTCGTCCTCGTGGATCTCGGGGGAGAGTCGGACGCTCCCCGCTACTGGATCATCCCGGCAGGCGAGGCCAATCGCCTGATCACCAGCGAACAGCTCCGCACGAAAGACGTGACCGAATTCGAGAATCGCTGGGGCCTGCTCGACGTCGACGGGTGACCGACTGATCACCTGCAGTGGCCGGGCAGGACAGGGCGACGAACTACGACGGGACCGAATGCGGCAGCTCTCTGCGGCAGGGTCCGAGAATCGACCGGGCCGCGAGCCAGCGTCGCCGGGCGGTGACCGGGATGAAGGGAGACGGCCAAATCCGCGCGGCAAAGCCAGGACTGGCGGAGCGTAAGCGTCTCCGTTTTTTAGCCTTCTCGTCTCGGTTTCGGGGTGGCGAGATGACGAGCACGCATCTGGATCTGTCTTTTGGGTGTCGCCGTGATGGCGACCCTCGGCGGCACCCACGTCGCTTCCGCCACTGTCGGCTACCACGAAACCTTCACGCAGACGGTCGATCCCGGCGACAGCCTGAACGGCATCACTTGCGTTCCGGCCACGACCGAATGCGCCAGTCGGCCCGATACATCACCGACAATGTCGTGAGCGGCTTCTGGCATACGAAAAGGGTAGATTTTTGCGGCGGGCGAGCTTGTGAATCAGATCGCGTCCGCTACGGACGAATTGCTTGAAAGAGAGGGTGAGAGGTTGGAACGGCGCGCGCAGGATGGAAGAGTTGTGGTCAATAAAGTCAGAATTCTTTGGGTCCTCGTAGTCCTTCTATCACTCGTAGGCACCCAAGCTGCCGGATTGACCACCACCGCCGATTCCGTAGCGGCAGCAGGCAATCCGTCCCCGTCCGGCGGGGACAAGGTCAACCACAACAATCCGCCCCGAAGTGGCATTTGGGTGTTCCCGGGAAGGCCGCACTCCGGCTTCGTGCTGAACAGGCGCAAGCACAGCCCGAAGGCGTTTGTGAGATCCGTTCGGGTGAGCGTCACTAGCACCGGCGATGAACCACAGCGGTGTCAACCTATCGATGGACAGGTGGCCGAAGTGCTCGGCCGCCAGCGATTGAAGAGGATGACCTTTGAGTCCCATCATTGGATCGACTTCGTCTACGCGGTGAAGGCAAGCGTTGCAGTGCTAGTCGAAGGCAAACGAGAGCCCGGTCAAGTCACTTTGGGGTTCGATGTCGAGAATGACCATCGAGTCAACAGTGGGCACCTGTGGATCTACATGGGAGGTCGAAGCTTGCGCCCGTGTCGGACGAACCTCAATGCGGCGCATCCCATCGCGTCTGGTCGTTGATATCGCAACCAGCGCGACCTTCCTAGGTCTGCTCAGGACGAAAGCTCGTCGATAGGCCTGGCCGCAGATCCACCTTGCCGCCGATACCCCGGTGCCGAGAAACCCATTGGAGGTCGAGCGCTGTGACCGGGCAGTCCGCGAGCCCTGCGTCGGCGGCAGCCACGACGCTGTCCGGGCTCGGTTGGACGCCCTACCTGCGCGGCGACGATGATCGCGAGCCCGGCGCATGATCGGGCGGTGGGGGCTGCCGATGGCCGTGATGAGGAAGTGCCAGCTGGCGCTGCTTACGTGCACGGCCGTTATCTGACTGCGTCACCGACTGCGTCACGAAAGCTGTTTCGGGCTGGCGCGGACCTCGCGCAAGTCCCGCCGGCAGCGCCGCAAACCGCTTGCCAGAGCCCAGCCCAACAGAAAACGCCCCGCCGGGGAGGCGGGGCGTTTCTGGGGTTACTACAGGGAGGAGAGATATTTATCTCTATATATGTGGATCCGTGGGAGGTAGGTGAGCCCTTTATGTGTCGCGGAGCGAGTTGATGGGAGTCAACCGCTATATGGGCGACGCCAGGCTCGACCAGGAAGTTTTTGGTAAGTCCTTTATCGACCCTCTCTTGCGAATCCTTGAATCAAGATACGAACATACGTGCGATTTGTGTGTGAGGCGAGTCACAGAGACCTTCCGAAGGGCTCTACTGACTCGCTGGGGCGATTCTTCTACCCAATTCTAAGGTGTCGATAAACATCTGGCAAGGGCGAGTTATGGATTTGCTCGCATCCGGCGATACTTTCCCCGCATGGTGCGGAATGGCTCCAAAGCGCGGATTGACGCCGTTCTGGCCGAGCGGGGCCTGTATCCGTCGCGCTCCGCGGCGGCCGCAGCCGTGCGCGCGGGCGAGGTGCGGGTCGGCAAGGATGGCCCGGTAGCCCTGCGGCCAAGCCAGCTGGTCGACCCCGATGCCGACTTCCAGCTCGACCAGGGGCCGGGCTTTGTCTCTCGCGGCGGTCAAAAGCTCGACAACGCGCTCACGGCGCTTGGCCTCGACGTGACCGGCCGCGAGTGCCTCGACGTCGGCGCCTCGACCGGCGGCTTCACCGACTGCCTGCTGCAGCGTGGCGCCGCGCACGTGATCGCCCTCGACGTCGCCTACGGGCAGATCGACGTCCGCATGCGCGAGGATCGGCGCGTGACTGTGATCGAGCGACTCAACGCCCGCGCCCTCGAGCCCGCCGACCTGCCGTTCCAGCCGGACCTGGCCACGGTCGACGTCTCCTTCATCTCGCTGGCCAAGGTGCTACCCGCCGTCGCCGCCTGCCTGCGGCCGGGAGGCGAGCTGCTGGCGATGGTCAAGCCCCAGTTCGAGCTCGGCCGCGAGCGGGTGCGCAAGGGCGTCGTCCGCGACGCCGCCGACCGCCACGAGGCGATCCTCGCCGTCGCCGACGCGGCGAGCGAGATCGGCCTGCCGGTGCGCGGCTTCGCCTCCTCGGGCCTGCCGGGGCCGAAGGGCAACCGCGAGACGTTCGTCTGGTGCGGTGGCGAAGGCGAGCCGCTCGCCGGGCTCGAGGCGGCCGTAGCCGAGGTCGACCCATGAGTAGCCGTCTCGCCGCGCTGATCACCCACGGGCATCCGCCCGCCACGACCGACGCGGTCAGGATGGCGGTCGCCGCCGCCGAGCACGCCGGCTGGCGCTTCGTCGCGACCGAGAACGAGCTGGCCAAGCACGGCGACGCCGCCGCCGCGATCGAGCCGGTGGAGACGCTGCCGCATCAGGCCGACCTCTGCCTCGTGCTCGGCGGCGACGGCTCGATCCTCTACGCGCTGCGCCACTTCGCCCGCAGCGGCGTGCCCGTCTTCGGGGTCAACTTCGGCACCGTCGGCTTTCTCGCCGCGGTTGAGCGCGAGGAGGCCGAGGACGGCATGCGCCGCGCCTTCGCCGGTGAGACAGAGCTGATCGACCTGCCGGGGCTCGAGATCGAGATCGACGGCAGGCCCCGGGTCGCCCTCAACGACGTCAGCTTCATCCGCCGCCCGCACGAGCGCGTCGCCGAGCTGACCTACAAAATCGCCGGCGAGGAGGTCGGCAACGTGCGCTGCGACGGCCTCGTCGCCGCGACCCCGGTGGGATCGACCGGCTACAACCTCGCCAACCAGGGCCCGATCCTCGCCTGGGGCGTGAAGGGCTACGTCGTCTCCTACGTCGCGCCGCACTCGCTCACGGCGCGCGCCCTCGTCGTCGCCCCCGGCGACGTCCTCCACGTCGGCAACGCCGGCGGCCGCGAGCCGGTCGACGTCGCGATCGACGGCGAACAGGCCGGCACGCTGGAGTCCGGCGCGGCGCTCGAGCTCCGCTTCGCCGACGGGATCGGGCGTCTCGCGCAGCTGCCCGGGACGAGCTTCTACCAGCGCATTCGGGAGAAGTTCGGGCATCTGGCTGTCTGAGCCTCGCGGGCCGAGGCGAGCCGTTATCTAGGGTTTGCGCCGATGGAGCGCAAATGGTGGACCCTGCTGCTCAGCTCGCTCGCGACGTTCATGCTGCTGCTGGACATCACGGTCGTCAACGTCGCCCTGCCCGACATCCAGCGCGACCTCGACGCCAGCCTCTCCAGCCTGCAGTGGGTCGTCGACGCCTACTCGCTGCTGCTCGCCGTCTTCCTCCTGACCGCGGGCTCGCTCGGTGACCGACTCGGCCGCCGCCGCGTCTTTTCGCTCGGCCTCGTGATCTTCACCTTCGCCTCCTTCCTCTGCGGGATCGCCGGCGATCCGACCCTGCTCAACCTGGCGCGCGGCCTGCAGGGCGTCGGCGGCGCGGCGATGTTCGCCACCTCGCTCGCCCTGATCGGCCAGGAGTTCCACGGCCGCGACCGGGCGACGGCGTTCGGCGTCTGGGGGGCGACGGTGGGCGGCGCGGTCGCGATCGGCCCGCTGGTCGGCGGCTTGATCACCGAGCACCTCGGCTGGCAGTGGATCTTCTTCGTCAACATCCCGATCGGCGTGCTCGCCGTCGCGCTGACCGAGCTGCGCCTCGTCAACGTCGCCGCCCAGGACCCGCAGCGGATCGACCTGCCCGGGCTGGCGACCTTCTCCGGCGGCCTCTTCCTGCTGATCTTCGGCCTGATCCGCGGTAACCCCGAGGGCTGGGGGAGCGCGACGATCGTCGCCTCGCTGGCCGGCTCGGCGGCGCTGCTGCTCGCCTTCTTCGCGGTCGAGGCCCGCAGTGGCCACCCGATGCTCGACCTCGCCCTCTTCCGCAAGCCCGCCTTCAACGGCGTCTCGGCGGTCGCCTTCGGCCTCTCGGCCAGGCCGCGATCGCCGTCGTCCCAGCCGCCAAAGCGGGGATGGGCTCGGGGATCAACACGACCTTCCGCCAGGTCGGGATCGCGACCGGCGTCGCCTCGCTCGGCGCCGTCTTCCAGTCCCAGGTCGACTCGAAGCTCTCCACCCTGGCGCCGAACGCGCCGCCCGGCCTGGCCGAAGCGGTCGCCTCGGGCGGCTCGCACGCCGTCGCCGCCGCGGCGCCGCCCGCCCAGCGCCCCGAGCTCGTCCACGCCGCCAAAGTCGCCTTCGTCAGCGGCTTCAACGAGATCCTCCTGATCGGCGCGATCCTCTCCTTCGTCGGCGCCGCCCTCGGCTTCGCCCTGGTCCGCTCCTCGGACTTCGTCCAGCCTCAAACAGAGCCCGAAGCCGCTTAGCACCGCCGCGCCGGGTGCTAGAAGAGGCGTGTGCTGCGCGAGCTTCGGATCGAGAACCTGCTGCTGATCGAGCGGGCGGAGCTGCGGCTGGGGGAGGGACTGAACGCGATCACCGGGGAGACGGGCGCCGGCAAGACGGTGCTCGCCCACTCGCTCGATCTCCTGATGGGCGGCAAGGCGCGCTCGGGGATCGTCCGGCCCGGCGCCGAGGAGGCCTGGGTCGAGGGCGTCGTCGACCTGCCCGCGGGGCTGCTCGCCGAGCCCGAGCTGGCGGAGATCGCCGAGCGCCTGCCCGAGGGCGCCGGGGAGGTCGTGCTCGGGCGCCGCGTCTCGGCCTCCGGCCGCACCGCCGCCTTCGTCGCCGGCCGCGCCGCCGGCGCCGCCGACCTGAAGCTGCTCGGTGGGCGGCTGCTCGCCTTCTACGGCCAGCACGAGCACCGCCGGCTGACGATCTCCTCGGCCCAGATGGAGGTGCTCGACGGCTTCGCCGGCGGCGACCACCTGGCGCTGCGCGAGCGCTATCGGGAGGCACACCGCGAGTGCACGCGCCTCGCCGCCGAGCTGGCCGGGCTGCGCGAGCGCGACGGCTCGCGCGAGCGTGAGCTCGACCTGCACCGCTACGAGCTCGCCGAGATCGAGGAGGTGGGTCCCGACGCCGCCGAGGAGGCCGGGCTCGCGGCCGCGCGTGAGCGCCTGCGCCACGCCGAGGGGCTGCGCGAGGCGGCGCTCGGCGCTCTCGCCGGAGCCGCCGGGGCCGACGAGGACGGCGGCGGCGCGGCCAGCGCCCTCGCCGCGGCCGAATCGCTGCTGCAGGGCGTCGGCGGGCTCGACGCCGAGCTCGACGGGCTGGCCGAGCGGCTCGGCTCGCTCGCGGTCGAGCTCGGAGACGTCGCGGCCGGGCTGCGCGGATACCTCGACGGGATCGAGGCCGATCCCGAGCGCCTCGCCGCGGTCGAGGAGCGGCTCGACGCGCTCGACCGGCTGCAGCGCAAGCATGGCGGCAGCACCGAGTCGGTGCTCGCCCACGCCGAGCGCTGCCGCTCTGAGATCGAGCGGCTCGAGGGGGCGGAGACGCGCGGCGCCGAGACCGAGGCCGCCCTCGCCGCGGCCGAGGCACGGCGCGAGAAGCTCGGCAAGCGCCTCAGCAAGGGCCGCGCCGCCGCGGCCGGGCCGCTGCAGACGAAGGTCGCCGCCGCGCTCGACGGCCTGGCGATGCCGGGCGCCAAGCTCGAGGTCGAGCTCGAGCCGCACCCCGACGGCTTCGGCGCCGGCGGCCGCGAGACGGTCGAGCTGCGGATCTCACCCAACCCCGGGATCGCGCCGGCGCCGCTGCGCGACGCCGCATCCGGCGGCGAGCTCTCGCGCGTGATGCTGGCGCTGAGCGGCCTCAGCGAGGCCGGGGCGGCGACGCTGATCTTCGATGAGATCGACGCCGGGGTCGGCGGCAAGACCGCCCGAGTCGTCGGCGAGCGCCTGCGCGCCCTCGGCGACGGGCGTCAGGTCCTCTGCATCACCCACCTGCCCCAGGTCGCCGCGCTGGCGCCGACCCACTTCCGGCTCGAGAAGGACCTCGACGGCGAACGTGCCGCGGCGAGCGTGCAGCGCCTCGACGGCGAGGGGGTGGTCGAGGAGATCCGCCGCATGCTCGGCGGCGAGAGCTCCGACGAGGCGGCGGACCGCCACGCTCGCGAGCTGCTCGCCGCGGCCTGACCGGTCACGCGGCCTTGCCCCCCGGTCATCACTTGCCTAGTCTCAACGGATGGCCACCGCCAGTCGTCGTCGCTTCCCCGCGCTGCTCTCGCGCCGCAACGGGGCCTCCGCCGGCGCGACGATCGTCGGCGGCGCCCGGCTCGGCCGCCGCACCAAGGATCTGGTCAAGCGCCTGCGCCCGGGCGAGGTCGCCGTCGTCGACCACCTCAACATCGACCGCATCGCCGCCGAGGAGCTGATCGCGACCGGCGTCGTCGCCGTGATCAATGCTTCGCCCTCGAGCGACGGCCGCTACCCGAACACCGGGCCGCTGCTGCTCGCCCGCGAGGGCGTCGTCCTGATCGACGCGCTCGAGGCCGACCCCTTCGAGCTGCTCGCGGACGGCGCCGAGCTGACGATCGCCGGCGGCGCCGTAAGCAGCGGCGGGGAGCAGGTGCTGCATGGCGTAGTGCTCGGCGTCGAGGAGCTTGAAAGCCGGCTCGCCGAACAGAGCGAGCGGGTCGACGAGGCGCTCGCCGAGTTCGCCGAGAACACGGTCGCCCACGTGCGCCAGGAGGCCGACCTGCTGACCGGCGCGGTCGAGCTGCCGCCGACCCGGACCGTCTTCCGCGACCGCCACGTGCTGATCGTCGTCCGCGGCGAGGGCCACCGCCGCGACCTGAAGGCGCTGCGCGCCTATATCCGCGACGTGCGCCCGATCGTCGTCGCCGTCGACGGCGGCGCCGAGGGCTGCCTCGAGGCGGGCCTGAAGCCCGACGTGATTCTCGGCGACATGGACTCGGCCGGCGACGCGGCGCTCGGCTGCGGGGCGGAGCTGATCGTCCACGCCTACCCCGACGGCCGCGCCCCCGGCCGCGAGCGGCTGCTCGAGCTCGGCCTCGACCACACCCTCGTCCCCGCCGCCGGCACCAGCGAGGACGTGGCGATGCTGATGGCCTTTGAGAAGGGCGCGGCCCTGATCGTCAGCGTCGGCGCCCACTTCAACCTGATCGAGTTCCTCGACCGCAAGCGCGGCGGCATGTCCTCGACCTTCCTCACGCGGCTGCGGATCGGCGAGAAGCTGGTCGACGCGAAGGGCGTCAGCCGCCTCTACAACCCGCCCTCGACCTTCGCCCCCGCGGCGCTCTTCGTCGTCGCCTTCGCGATCCTGCTGGCGATCGTCGTGATCAGCTCGCCCGCGCTCAACGACCTGGTCGAACTGCTCTGGCTGAAGATCAAGATCTGGCTGGGCCTCTAAGCCGATGGGTTACAGCTCCCGGTACCACGCCATGTCGCTGATCGCGGTCTTCCTCGCGCTCGCGATCGGGATCCTGATCGGCGCCGAGTTCGGCGGCGACACGCTGACCAACACCCGCAAGGACCTCGAGCACAGCCTCACCGGCAACCTCGAGGACGCGCGCGGGCGCGCCGACGACCTGAGCCGCGAACTGGGCCGCGCCAACGAGTTCTCCGGCCGCGTCTACCCGGTGCTGGTGCGCGACCAGCTGCGCGGGCGGCGGATCGGCCTGATCGCCTTCGGCGACCTGCCGGGCGACGTCTTCGGCTCGGTCGAGGACGCGCTCGCCCCGACCGGGGCGCGCCTGGTCGGCGTCGGCGTCGTGCGCGAGGCGGTCGACACGCGCGGGCTCGCCGCCGACCTCAGCAAGACCCGCTTCGCCAAGCTCGCCCGCGACCCCGACGCGCAGACCGCGCTCGGCGTCGGCCTGGGACGGCAGCTGGTCCGCGGCGGCACCCTGCTCGAGCCGGTCCGCGGCCACCTCTTCTCGCGCGCCAGCGGCAACTTCGGCGCGCTCGACGGCGTCATCGTCGTCCACGACCCGCCCGCGGACATGGGCCCCCGCCAGCGTGAAGTCACGGGCCGGATCGAGGCCGGGATCGCGCAGGGGATCACCGCCACCCACACGCCCGCGGTCGGGGTCGAGAGCAGCGGCGCCGAACCGTCCTCGGTCTCCTTCTTCGCCTCCAACGACCTCTCCAGCGTCGATGACGTCGACCTCGTCGCCGGGCGGCTGGCGACGGTCTTCGCCCTGCTCGGCGCCGAGGGCAGCTTCGGCGTCAAGGGCAGCGCCGACCGCCTGCTGCCCGACCTGCTCGCCCCGCACAGATGACCTGGATCGGGTTCCCGGTGGGGATCGCCGTCGCCCTGCTCGTCGTCCCCGCCGGCATCCGCGGCCTGCTCGATGCCGGCCTCGTGCGCGAGAACTTCCGCGGCGCCCGGCTCGCCTTCCCGCTCGGCGCGGTGCTGGCGACCGCGGCCCTGGTCGCGCTGGCGCCGCTCGCCTTCCTCGACGATCGCGGCGAGCTCGAACTGCTCGACCCGGACCTGCGCCGCTGGCTGCCCTACGTGATCGGGGTCGCCTTCCTCGGCTTCCTCGACGACTCGCTGGGCCAGGGCGAGGCGGCGGGCACGCCGCGCGGTTGGCGCGGCCACGCCCGGGCGCTGCGCGAGGGGCGGCTCTCAACCGGGGCGATCAAGGCGCTCGGCGCACTCGCCCTCGCCGCCTACGTGGTCTCCGGCCGCGGGCTCGAATCGTGGCGCTACCTCGCCGACGTCGCCCTGCTGATCCTCGCCACCAACGCCTTCAACCTGCTCGACCTGCGGCCCGGCCGGGCGGAGAAGGCGCTGGGGCTGCTCGGGCTCGGCCTCTGCCTCGGCGCCTGGACGCTCGCCCCGCTCGAGCTGCTCGGGATCTTCGCCGGGCCGGTCCTCGTCGGCGCCGCCTTCACCCTGCGCGAGCGGGCGATGCTCGGCGACACCGGCTCCAACCTCGTCGGCGCGATCGGCGGCGTCTGGCTTCTGACGACGCTGGGTGGGACGGGCCGCCTGATCGCCCTCGCGGCGGTGCTCGCACTTACCATTTTCGGCGAGTTGCGTTCGATCTCACGGACGGTCGACTCGGTTCCGCCACTGCGCTGGCTAGACTCGCTCGGCAGAGAATGAATCGGGCCAAGCCAGGAGACACGCGCTTCATCTTCGTCACCGGCGGTGTCGTCTCGGCCCTCGGCAAGGGCATCGCCGCGGCCTCGATCGGCCGCCTGCTGGTTTCGCGCGGCTACCGCGTGCAGCTGCAGAAGTTCGACCCCTACATCAATGTCGACCCCGGCACGATGAGCCCGTTCCAGCACGGCGAGGTCTTCGTCACCGAGGACGGCGCCGAGACCGACCTCGACCTCGGCCACTACGAGCGCTTCACCGACGAGAACACCTCGCGAGCGTCCAACGTCACCGCCGGCTCGGTCTACAACACGGTGATCAACCGCGAGCGCCGCGGCGATTACCTCGGGGCGACCGTGCAGGTGATCCCGCACATCACCGACGAGATCAAGAACCGCATCCTGATCGTCGCCGAGTCGCAGTCGGTCGATTTCGTGCTGACCGAGATCGGCGGCACGGTCGGCGACATCGAGTCGCTGCCCTTCCTCGAGTCGATCCGCCAGCTCTACACCGACCTCGGCCCCAAGCGGGCGATGTTCATGCACCTCACCCTGGTCCCCTACGTCGGCCACGCGGGCGAACTGAAGACGAAGCCGACGCAGCACTCGGTCAACGAGCTGCGCCGCATCGGGATCCAGCCCCACGCGCTGGTCTGCCGCTCCGAGAGCCGCCTCGACCGCGAGATCCGCAGCAAGATCGCGCTCTTCGCCAGCCTGCCCGTCGACGCGGTCATCTCCGCCCACGACGTCGACAACATCTACAAGGTGCCGCTCGTCTTCCGCGCCGAAGGCGTCGATGACCTCGTCCTCGACCACTTCGGCATGGAGGCGCCCGGCTCCGACCTGAGCGAGTGGGAGGCGATGGTGCGCCGCGCCGACGCCGCCACCGGCAAGGTGCGGATCGCCCTGGTCGGCAAGTACGTGCGGCTCGCCGACGCCTACAAGTCGGTGATCGAGGCGCTCGAGCACGGCGGCTTCCACCACGGGGTCGAGGTCGAGGTCGAGCTGATCGACTCCGAGAACTTCGAGCCCGAGAAGCTCGAGGGCGCCGACGGCGTGCTGATCCCCGGCGGCTTCGGCGAGCGCGGCATCGAGGGCAAGGTCGAAGCGGCGCGGATCGCGCGCGAGCGCTCGATCCCCTACCTGGGCATCTGCCTGGGGATGCAGATCGCCGTGGTCGAGTTCGCCCGCGCGGTCGCCGGCATGGAGGGCGCCAACTCGGCCGAGTTCGATCCCGAGACGCCGTTCCCGGTGGTCGACCTGCTGCCCGAGCAGAAGGAAGTCTCCGACATGGGCGGCACGATGCGGCTCGGTGCCGACCCGGTGAAACTGCACGAGGGCACGCGGGCGCGTGAGATCTTCGACGAGGCCGTGATCTACAAGCGCCACCGCCACCGTTACGAGGTCAACATCCAGCTGCGCCGCCGGCTCGAAGACGAGGGCCTGGTCTGCGGCGGCACCTCGCCCGACGAGCGTTTGGTCGAGATGATCGAGTTGCCCGACCACCCGTTCTTCGTCGCCTCGCAGTTCCACCCCGAGTTCAACTCGCGGCCGAACCGGCCCGAGCCGCTCTTCCGCGAGTTCGTCGGCGCCGCCTCGCGGCACGCCGGCGAGCGCCCCGCCGAAGGCGGCGAGATCGAGATCGAAGCGGAGGACTCCTCCTCCGTGGCGCAGCAGAGTTAGCCTGTCCCGCGTGGAGAGGCTGCACGAGACTTTCGTCCG
Organism: uncultured Solirubrobacterales bacterium; assembly: GCA_963789505.1. Taxonomy (GTDB): domain Bacteria; phylum Actinomycetota; class Thermoleophilia; order Solirubrobacterales; family 70-9; genus VRUE01. The sequence continues at coordinate 38,707 of CAWBLE010000005.1, read as the reverse complement.
GCTGTGTGAGATTCGCAGCCCGACCGGGGAGGAGCGCGAGGTCGCCGACACGCTGCTCGCCGAGCTGCGCGCGCTCGGGCTCGAGGTCAGCGAGGACGACGCCGCCGGGCCGGCCGAAGCGGGCGCCGGCAACATCGTCGCCCGGCTGCCGGGCCGCTCCGAGCGCTGGGCGATGTTCTGCGCCCACATCGACACCGTCCCGCACCGGGGCCAGGTCGAGGTGGTCGAGGACGAGGGCGTCTTCCGCAGCCGCGGCGAGACGATCCTCGGCGCCGACAACAAGGCCGCGGTCGCGGTCTTCATGGAGCTCGTCGCGCGCGGGGCCGAAGAGCCGCCGCCGGTCGGGATCGAGCTCGTCCTGACCGTCGCCGAGGAGCAGGGCTTGCGCGGCGCGAAAGCCTTCGACACGAGCACGCTGCGTTCCGATGTCGGTTTCGTCCTCGACCATGCCGGTCCGGTCGGTGAAGTGATCGTCGCGACGCCGACCCAGCAGAAGATCCGCGCCGACTTCGCCGGGGTCGAGGCCCACGCCGGAATAGAACCCGACGACGGCAGCAGCGCGATAGCCGCGGCCGCGGCCGCGATCGGCCGCATGGAGCTGGGCCGGCTCGATCCCGAGACGACCGCCAACGTCGGCCTGATCGAGGGCGGCACCTCGGGCAACGTCGTCCCCGGCCACTGCGGCATCCACGCCGAGGCGCGCAGCCTCGACGCCGAGCGGGTCGCCGCCGTCGCGGGCGCGATGGCCGAGGCCTGCGCCTGGGGCGCGAGCGAGCACGGTTGCGACGTCGACGTGCGTCTCGAAGAGCTCTTCCGCGGCTATCGGTTGCCGACAACTTCACCGGCGCTGACACTGGCCGAGGCGGGGCTGCGCGGCGCCGGCCAGGAGCCGGTCCGCACCGCGATCGGCGGCGGCAGCGACGCCAACGCCCTGCGCCTCGACGGCTTCGACTGCGTCCTGCTCGCCAACGGGACCAAGGACGTGCACACGGAAAATGAGTGCGTCGCCGCCGCCGACCTCGACACGATGCTCGCGGTCTGCGAGGGCATCGTCGCCGCCGCGGGCGCCGAGCCGCCGGCCGGGTGAGCGGCCGGCTGAAGCTGCGCCGCGGCGTCGTCGTCGGCGCGGCGCCGCTGACGGTCGAGATCGAGGGTGAGCGCCGCCGCGCCTGGGCGGACGAGGCGCTGCTCGGCGAGATGCGCGAGGGCGACGAGGTCGTCGTCAATACCGCCGCGCTCGACCTCGGGCTCGGCTCGGGCGGCTTCGACGTCGTCCACGTCAACCTCACCCGCGGCCTCGGCGCCGGCGGCGCGGACGGCGAGCACGTGATCAAGCTCAACTACACGTCCCTGCAGCACCCGGTCGAGCCGGTCGAGCTTCCGGTGCGCCTTTCCCACGCTGAGGGTGGGAAAGGCGCACCGGAGCGGACGATGCCGGTGCTCGTCCTGCCCTTGCATGGCCACCTCGCGCCGGCGGCCTGGGCGGCGGCGCAGGCAACGCCGGGGCTGAAGCTCGGCTACGTGCAGTCGGGCGGGGGGGCGCTGCCGGGCGGGCTCAGCCGCGACGTCGCCGAGCTGCGCGAGCGCGGACTGCTCCGGGGCCACGTCACCGCCGCCCCGGCCTACGGCGGCGAGCAGGAGGCGCTCAGCGTCGCCGGCGCCCTCGACGCCGCCGCAAACGGGCTCGGCTGGGACGCGGCCCTGGTCGGGCCCGGCCCGGGCATCATCGGCTCCGACACCCGCCTCGGCCACGGCGGCATGGCCGCGCTCGACAACGCCCACGCCGCACTCTCCCTGAGGCTGCCGACCCTGCTCTCGCCCCGCCTCTCCGAATCCGATCCGCGCGAGCGCCACCGCGGCGTCAGCCACCACACCCTGACCGTGCTGGCGATGCTGCTGGCCGGGGTGAGGGTGCCAACCCCCGAGGGAAACTCCGACATCGCCTCGCAGCTGGCCAGCGCGAGCGATCGCCACGAGCTTAAGGAGGCCCACCCCGACCTGGCGGGCTATTCCGCGAGCGGGCTCCCGATCAAGACCATGGGTCGGGCGTTGGAGGAAGACCGGCTCTTCTTCGCCGCCCCCCTGGCCGCGGGCGCTCTCTTGCGGCGCGAGGAGTGAGGCCCGCGCGGGAGAACCACCCGCCATGGCCGTCGCAGTCGCGTCCCCACCCGAGGTCGATGCCCGCTTCGAGGGCCTCGTCCTCGACTTCCTCTCCTACCTCGAGCTCGAGCGCGGCCTCTCGCGCAACACGCTGAACGCCTACCGCACCGACCTGCTCCAGTACGGCGAGTTCCTCGGCGAGCACGAGCTCGACCCGCTGAAAGCCCGCCCGGCCGACATCGGCGACTTCCTCGCCGACCTCGCCACCGGCAACGGCCGCCCGGCCTGCTCCGCCGCAACGGTCCACCGCAAGACCGCCTGCCTGCGCTCCTTCTACAAGCACCTGCGCCGCGACGAGCTGATCGGCGACGATCCGACCGCGGCGCTGAGCGCGCCGCGCCGGGCCAAGAAGCTGCCCCAGGTGCTCAACTACGCCGAGGTGCAGCGGTTGCTGGCCGCGCCGCGGGGGAGCGAGCCGACGGCCCTGCGCGATCGGGCGCTGCTCGAGGCGATGTACGCCTGCGGGCTGCGCGCCTCGGAGACGATCGGGCTCGAGCTGTCCGACATCGACCTGCATGAGGGCCTGCTGCGGGCGCGCGGCAAGGGCTCGAAGGAGCGGATCGTGCCGCTCGGCCGCAAGGCGATCGCCGCGATCTCCGCCTACCTGCGCGGTGGCCGGCCGAAGCTGGTCCCGGCCGAGCGCCACGAGGCGCGGCTCTTCGTCAACTTCCGCGGCGGGCCGCTGAGCCGGCAGGGCCTCTACAAGATCGTCCAGCGCCACGCGCGCGAGGCCGGCTCTGGCCGGCCAGATGAGCCCGCACACGCTGCGCCACAGCTTCGCCACCCATCTGCTCGCCGGCGGCTGCGACCTGCGCGCCGTGCAGGAGATGCTCGGCCACGCCGACATCGCGACCACGCAGATGTACACGCACCTCTCCGGCGAGCGCCTCAAGGACGTCTACTTCGACGCCCACCCCCGCGCAAGGGAGGTCTGACGGCGACCACCTGGCTCTTTTTGCGTCATATAGGCGCAAAAGGAGCCAGGTGGGTGATAGAACCGGGCGGTGCCCGAGCTGCCCGAGGTCGAGACCGTCTGCCGCCAACTCGAGCCCGAGCTGGAAGGGCGGCGGATCGAGTCGCTGGAAGTGCTCGACCCGCGCTGGTGCCGGCCGCTGCCGCCCGCCGAGCTCGAGGCGGCGCTGGCGGGACGCACGATCGTGGGGCTGCGGCGGCGCGGCAAGTACCTGTTGCTGGGGATCGACGGCGGCCGCACGCTGGTCATGCATCTGCGCATGACCGGCAACCTCGTCCTGGTCGAAGGCGAGGAGAAGCTCGATCCCTCCGAGGGACGGCGCCTGTACGAGGCCGAGCGCTCGGCCTCCGAGCGGCACTTGCGCGCCCGCTTCGTCCTCGAGGACGGGCGCGAGCTCTGGTTCACCGATCCGCGCCGCTTCGGCGAGGCGCTGCTGCTCGGCGATGGAGCGCTCGACGCCCACTTCGCCCCGCGGCTCGGCGTCGAGCCGCTCTCGGACGAGTTCACGCCGGCGGCGCTGGGCGAGATGGTGGCGGGTCGCACGGCGCCGCTGAAGTCGTTCCTGCTCGACCAGAAGGGGGTCGCCGGGGTCGGCAACATCTACGCCGACGAGGCGTTGTTCCGGGCGCGGCTGCACCCGCTCTCGCCGGCGGGCTCGATGAAGCCCGAGCAGCTCGGGGCGCTGCGCGAAGCGGTGGTCGACGCGCTCGAAGCGGGGATCGACGGCGGCGGCGCCTCGATTGACGACTACCGCGACGGGCGCGGCGAGAAGGGCCGCATGCAGGACGAGTTCCTCGTCCATACGCGCGAGGGCGAGCCCTGCCCGCGGGGAGACGGGACGATCGAGCGGATCGTCGTCTCGGGCCGCTCGACCTACTTCTGCCCGGCCTGCCAGGTGAGGCTGCGGCGCAAACCGCGCCGTCGTCGCCGTCCGGCCGCTCGTTCAACGTAGGGCGGCTGATGGCCGGAAAGACGCTGAAGACGGAGGCGATCGTCCTGCGCAGCATCCGCTACGGCGAGGCCGATCGCATCCTCCACCTCTACACCGCCCAGCGGGGCAGGGTGGGGGCGATCGCGAAGGGCGCGCGGCGGACCAAATCGCGCTTCGGCGGCCGCCTCGAGCCGTTCTTCCGGCTCGACCTGCTGCTGCACGAAGGGCGCGGCGAGCTGCTCACGGTGACCCAGGCCGCGACCGTCGACGGCTACCCGCGGCTGCGCGCCTCCGGGGGCGCGCTCACCGCCGCGGCGCGGGGCTGCGACGCGGTCCTGCGCCTGCTCGACTCGGCCGAGCCCAACCCGCCCGCCTACAACCTGCTCTGCCGCTACCTGGGGCTGCTCGACGACCCGGCTGCGCCGGAGGCGGCCTCGCTGCGGACGGCACTCTCCTTCCGCCTCAAGCTGGCGCTCGTCGCCGGCTTCTCGCCCGAGCTCGGCTCCTGCGCTCGCTGCGGCGAGGCCGAGCACCTGGTCGGCTTCTCGGGGGCCGCCGGCGGGGTCGTCTGCGCGAGCTGCGAAGCGGGCGCCTTCGTCCTGACCGAGGCGGCGCACCGGTTCATGGTCGAAGCGATCGCGCGGCCGCTGGCCGAGGCGCCCGAGGCCGGCGAGCGCGAGCTGCGCCAGGTCGAGCGGGCTGTGACGGAGACGCTCGAGCACCACGCGCACGTACAGCTACGCGCTGCGGCGTAGGATCGGCGGGTGTCTCTCACGGCCAGCTTTGAAGAACGCGTCACCGCCTGGGAGGAGGAGTTCCTTGCTTCTGGGGCGACTCGGTCTTACCCGGCGAAGCGGCGGACCGAGGAGGCCGACAGCCCGTTGCGCACGCCGTTTCAGCGCGACCGCGACCGGATCGTCCACTCAAAGGCATTCCGCCGGCTCAAGCACAAGACCCAGGTCTTCATCGCGCCCGAGGGCGATCACTACCGGACCCGGCTCACGCACACGCTCGAGGCCTGTGGGATCGCCCGCACGGTCGCCCGCGCGCTCGGCCTCAACGAGGACCTGACCGAGGCGATCGGGCTCGGCCACGACCTCGGCCACCCGCCCTTCGGCCACACCGGCGAGGACGCGCTCGACGCGGCGCTGCGCGAGCGCTGCGGCAGCGGCTTCAAGCACAACGTCCACTCGCTGCGGATGGTCGACGTGCTCGAGCGCGACGGCGAGGGCCTCAACCTGACCGAGCAGGTGCGGGACGGGATCCTCAACCACACCGGCTCCAACCGGCCGGCGACGCTGGAGGGCCGGATCGTCAAGCTGGTCGACCGCGTCGCCTACATCAACCACGACATCGACGACGCGCTGCGGGCGGGGATCCTGCGCCCGGACGACCTGCCCGCCGCCGAGATCGAGCTGCTCGGACCGACCGGCTCGACCCGGATCGACACGCTCGTGCGCGACATCGTCGAGCGCTCGACAGAGTGCGGCGACATCGTCCAGAGCGACGAGGTCGGCGGGGCGATGCTGCGCCTGCGCAAGTTCATGTTCGACCGCGTCTACCTGGGGGCGGAGGCGCGCGGCGAGCACGAGCGGGCCCAGCGGGCGATCCGCGGCCTCTTCGACCACTACATGGAGAATCCGGCCGAGGTGCCCGAGGGCGAGCCGGGGGCGGGCGAGTGCCAGCGGATCGCCGACTACCTCGCCGGGATGACCGACCGCTTCTGCATCGCCCGCTTCGCCGAGCTCACGATCCCCGAGGCGGCGCGATTCTGATGGCCTTGATCTCCGACGAGAGCCTCGAGCGGGTCAAGCAGGCAGCCGACATCGTCGAGGTCGTCTCCGCCCACACCGACCTGCGCCGCCAGGGCGCCCGCTGGGTCGGCCTCTGCCCGTTCCACGAGGAGCGCACGCCGTCGTTCTCGGTCAATGCGGCGGAGAAGCTCTACCACTGCTTCGGTTGCGGGGTCGGCGGCGACACGATCAAGTTCGTCGAGGAGAAGGAGGGGCTGGGCTTCGCGGAGGCGGTCGAGCTGCTCGCCGACCGCTACGGGGTCGAGCTGCAGCGCGAGCAGGAGGACCCGCGGGCGGAGGCGCGGCGCCAGCAGCGCCGCCGACTCGGCGAGCTGCTCGACCGCACTGCCGGCTTTTACGCGCACTACCTCTGGGACTCCGAGGAGGCCGGCAAAGCGCGCGCCTACCTGGCTGAGCGCGGCCTGGGCGAGGAGACGTTGCGCGCCTTCGCCGTCGGCTACGCGCCGAGCGCCTGGGACACGATGCTGCTGCGCGGCCAGCGGGCCGGCTTCAAGGTCGAGGAGCTGCGCTCCGTCGGGCTGGCCCAGCGCGGGCGCGGCGGCGGCGAGTACGACCGCTTCCGCGAGCGGATCATGTTCCCGATCCGCGACCGGCGGGGCCGCACGCTCGGCTTCGGCGGGCGGGCGATGCGCTCCGACCAGGGGGCCAAGTACGTCAACACGGCCGAGACGGACTTCTTCCACAAGAGCCAGATGCTCTACGGGATCGACCTCGCCAAAGAGGCGGTCGCGAAGAGCGGTCGCGTCGTCGTGGTCGAGGGCTACACCGACGTTCTCGCCCTGCACCAGGCGGGGATCGCCGAGGCCGTCGGCGTGATGGGCACGGCGATCACCGAGGAGCAGGTCGCGGCGCTCTCGGGGATGGTCGACGAGGTCGTGCTGGCGCTCGACGCCGACTCGGCCGGGCAGGAGGCGATGCTGCGCGCGCAGCGGGTTGCGGCGGGGCGCAAGATGCGGCTGCGGGTGGCGGCGATGCCGGCCGGCGAGGACCCGGCCGAGATGATCGCCGGCGAGGGCGGGGCCGAGCGCTTCCGCGGCCTGGTCGAGGCGGCGGTCGATTTGCCCGCCTTCCAGGTCGGGCTGGTCCTCGACGCGACCGACGTCTCCTCGCCGGCCGAGCGCGACCGGGCGCTGGGCGAGCTCGCGCCGATCCTGGCCGGGATGGGGGAGACGGCGAGCCGCGACGACCTGGTGAGCCGGGTCGCGGGCAGGCTCGACCTCGAGCCCTCGCTGGTGATGGGCCGGGTCACCGCGGCGCAGCCGCTGAGCGGCGGCGGTTCCGCGGAACCGCCACGGCGGGGCCCGGCGCAGCCGGCTCGCCCGGCGGTGCGCGGCGGTGGCGAGCTGACCTCGCGCGAACGGCGCGAGCGCGCTCTGCTGGCGATGTGCATCGTCCTGCCGGAGGAGGGCAAGGGCTACCTCGCCCGCCTCACCGATGCGCACCTCTCGCCCAACGGCGCCCGCGCCGCCGCCTGGCTGCGCGAGCATCCCGAGGACCCCGCCTCGAACCTTCCCCACGACGACGAGCAGCTGGCCAGCCTGATCGCCGAGCTGGTGATCATCGCCCACGACGAGCCCGCCTCGGCCGAGGCGATGGAGCTCAACTTCCTCCTGCTCGAGCAGCGTCGCCTCGAGGCCGAGATCACCACCGCCGGCGAAGCCGACGACTACGAGCGCCGCGCCACCCTGAGCCGCGAGCGCGCCGCCCTGGTCGAACGCATAGCCCACACCGAGCGGGTGGGTGGTTGAAGGGGGAACACTGCGTAACGCCGAATAGTCTCCCGTTCTCTACTGGTACGGGAGGAGTTCGATGGGCAACGCGGAGCTGGTGCAGCAGGACGGTTGGGTATCGGCCCGGTTGTTGCCCACGGCCGGGATTCGCAACCAGAACGAGCAGGAGCGCCGCGCCGCGAGTGCCCTGCTGGCCGTCATGGGCGCGGTCCCCGACTTCTGTCATGCGTTGCTGTCGGGGATGAAGGCGCCCAAGGGCGCGATCTCCACCTTCACCGAGCTCCGCTTCAAAGACGGCGAAAACAAGGTCCATATCCCGGATGGAGCCGTGCTGGTCGAACGCGGCAAGAAACGCTGGGGCTGTCTGGTTGAGATCAAGACGAGCGGCGCATCACTTGAGGCCGACCAGATCTCGCGCTACTTGGATCTGGCGCGGGAGCATGGATTCGATGGCCTTCTGACGATTTCCAATCAGATCCGCAGCGACCCCACGAACCTCCCATATAGCGTCGACAAGCGAAAGATGAGGGGCCTCATCGTCTATCACCTGTCCTGGTGGCGCGTCCTCACCGAGGCAATCGTTCAGCACCGCTTCCGGGGAATCGAAGATCCAGATCAGGCTTGGATCCTCGGCGAGTTGATCCGCTACCTCGATGACGAGAAGTCAGGCGCGAGCGGTTTCGAAGGCATGGGTCAGGAGTGGGTGCGGGTTCGCGAGAGCGCCCGCAACGACACCCTGAGGGCGAGCGACCCGGAGGCCAAAGCGATCGCCACCCGGTGGGAACAGTTTGTCGAGTACCTGTGCCTGCATCTCAGTCAGGAGCTGGGGGTCGACGTCAAGCACCAGCGGCCACGAGGCAAGAGCCCCGAAGAGCGGATCGGGACCGTCACGAAGAGGCTGGCGAGCGATGGGATGCTCGGTTGCTCGATCCGGGTGCCGGATGCCGTTGGCCCTTTCGGGGTCGAGGTCGACCTACGGACTCGGCGTGTCACCACGACCGTTGAAGTCCCCGCGCCAAAAGAAGGCCGCCCCAAGACTCGCGTCAACTGGCTGTTGCGCCAGTTGGGCGACGCGTCAGGCGATCTCCGTATCGAGACGAGTTTCGCGAACGTGAGAGCGACGCGATCGGAGTTGCTGCGGGATTGCAGGGACGCCCCGGAGAAACTGCTCATGGCGGACGACCCCAAGAGAGAGCCACGCTCATTTGTCTTGGCTCAGACCAAGTCAATGGGCAAGAAACGCGGGCGCAGCGATGGCTCCTTCGTTGCCGAGACCAGACGACAGGCCACTGACTTCTATCGCGACCTCGTTCAAGGCCTGATGCCGCCGCGAACCAAGGCGCCGAAAATTCGTGTGGAGGAGAAGCCGAGCGACTCCAACTCACAGCCAAAATCAACGGCCGAGAAGAACGAGGGACGGGCGCGTCAAGAACGGGAGGCAAGCCTCCAGCGTCTCGCCGAAGTCATGCCGTTCGCACCTGATTGATTGAGCACACGGAACGAGGTTCGTCCTTGAGAACCGGGGCGCATATCGATGAAGTCGTTTCACTTTCCCGGCGGGGCTGCACCCGGGCGCTCGCCGAGTTGAAAGTGGAGGCCGCGAAGTGCGTACTCCTCTGTGCAAACTGTCACGCCGAGGTGGAGAACGGGGTTGCGACCCTGACGGTTAACACGTCTGGATAACTCCCCCGGGTGGATTCGAACCACCGCGAACTGATTAACAGTCAGTCATGCTGCCGCTACATCACGGGGGACCGCTGCGCTCTGGTTTCAGAGCGAGAAAGCCATTCTACGAGGCGACGGCGGCTTTGTCTTTGCGGGCCAGTCGCTCGACCAGCTCGGCGCCGCGCTTGGCGCCGTCGTGCTGCTTCGCCCAGGCGGCCAGCTCGGCGGCGCGGCGGGTGAACGCCGGGTCGTCGAGGATCTGGCGCGCGCTCCAGCGCAGCGGGCCGGGGCGGCAGAGGCGCCATGGGATCGAGAGCCCGGCGCCGGACCAGACGACGCGCATCGCGGTCTCGCTCATGTCGCCGATGAAGGGGCTGATCAGCAGCGGGGTGCCGGCGGAGAGGGCGCGGGCGACGGTGCCGTGGCCGCCATGGGCGATCACCAGCGAGGCGGCCGGCATCAGCTGGCTGTAGCTGAGCCACTCGACCAGGATCGCGTTGCGCGGCACCTCGATCGGGCTCTGTGGCGCCACTTTGTTGGTCGTCGCCACGACCCGCACCGGCTCTTCGGCCAGCGCCGCCAGCGCCGTACGCACGAGCTCGTTGCCCGAGTCGTGAGCGGTGCTCGGCGCGACCAGGACCAGCGGATCCTCGCCGGGCGGCAGCTCGATCTCCGGGTGGGGCAGCTCGAAGCTCATCGGCCCGGTCAGCTCGACCCCGGCGGGCCAGCGCCGCGGGTACTCGAGCTGCGGGAAGGTGCCGACCAGCGCCAGGTCGGGGCTGATGCCGCCGTGGAAGCGTTCGGTGGGGGCCAGGCCGAGGCGGGCGCGCTGCCTGTTCAGGTCGTCGCGCCCCTGCGCCAGGCCGATATTCAGCGCCCGCTGTCCGGCGCGCCAGAGGCCGCGCCCAAGCGGCGTGCGCGGCGGCCGCAGACCGATCGCGAAGAACGGCAGCCCTGGCTCGACCACCGGGTAGATGTGGGGAATCAGCGTCGCCCGCGGTATCCCAGCCAGCTCGGCGGCGAGCGTCGGCGCCAGGGTGAGGATGTCGCTGACGACGACCTCCGGCCGCATCTCCTCGAGCAGCGGCAGCAGGCCCCGCGCGGCCTCGGCCGCGTGCGATCCCTCCGCCGAGTCGGGATCGGGCGGCGGGAACATGCGGTATTCCTCGGCGGCGGCGAAGCCCAGCCCGGCGCTCTCGACCGCTGCCCGCCGCTGCTCCCAGGTCTCGATCGTGACCTCGTGGCCGCGACCGGCCAGCGCCCTGCCGAGGGCGATCGCCGGGAAAACATGCCCCGGGTCGCCGAAGGCGGCGACCAGGAATCGGCTTAGGGCGTGTCAAGGCCCTCGCTGGGTCGGGTGAAGACAATCTCCGGGACGTGGCAGTTGGGCGAGGTGTGGAGCAGGAAGCGGACCGCCTCGCCGATGTCCTCGGGGCGGATCATCTCCTCCGCCGGCACCTGCCCCTTGGCGAACTCGGTCATCGCCGTGTCGACGAAGCCGGGGGCCAGTGCAGTGCACTGGATGCCGTGGCTGCCGTTCTCGCGCTGGGTCGATTGGGTGAAGTTGATCACCGCGCCCTTGGTCGCGGCGTAGACGGATAGCCAGGCCTGGCCACTTTTGCCGGCGATCGAGGCGGTGTTGACGATCAGCGCCTTGCCGTGCTCGGCGCCGGCCTCGCGCAGCAGCGGCAGGCCCTCGCGGGTGCCGATCACCAGGGCGCGCAGGTTGACCGCGAGCTGCATGTCGAGGAACTTGGTCTGGATCTCCTCCATCGGCGCGCCGATCCCGACCCCGGCGTTGTTGACCAGGGCGTCGAGTCGGCCGTAGGCCTCGCGGTGTTTGGCGAAGACGCCGAGCAGGTCCTCCTCGTCGGCCATGTTGGCGGCGACGCTCTGCACCTCGAGGCCCTCCGCGCGCAGTTCCTCCGCGGCGCCCTCGAGCTTCTCCGGGCGTCGCGCCGAGATCGTCAGCGCGTATCCCTCGCCACCGAGGGTCCGGGCGATGGCCAGCCCGATCCCGCTCGAAGCCCCAGTGATCAGTGCCGCTCGGTCCGCCACGTCGCCCTCCTCATGCTCGTCGTTCGCCGGGCTCGCACCCTATACGCCGTCCGCCCCCGGTCGCCGAATAACATGAGCCGCCTGCATGTCTTGGCGCCAAGCCACAAGCGTTCCCGTCTGCCTGCTCGCAGCCGCCGTCCTCGCCGCCGGTTGCGGGGGAGGCTCGGATTCCTCGACGTCCACCGCCAGCGCCGTGGCGAACAAGCCCGCACCGCCGAAGAGCCGCTTTCCCAAGACCGAAGGCAAGACCCTGAAAGAGCTGGTCAACGACCAGGACTCGCACGCCGAACTCGTCGTCTCGCCGGCCGCGCTCACCTTCGACAAGGGGGTGAACCGCTACCCGTTCGGCGTCTTCCACCCCGATCGCAGCCAGGTCGACGGTGCCGAAATCGCCCTCTACATCGCCAAGGTGCCGAAAGCGAAGCCGGGCGGGGGAGGGGTCGCGAAGAACGGCAAGCAGAAGGCGGGGGCGGTGGCGCGGGCGCGGAAGGAAGCGCTCGAACAGCCCGCGATCGGCCCGTTCCCGGCGGCGATCGAAAGCCTCGCGACCAAGCCCGCCTACCGCGCCCAGACGACGACCAGCGACCCCGATGCCGCGACGATCGTCTACACGACCGACCTTGATTTCAGCAGCGACGGCGAGTGGCGGATCGCGGCCGTGATCCGCGAAGGGGACGAAACGGCGGCGACGCTGCTGCCGAGCGCGACGGTGGGGGAGTTCAAGGGGGTGCCGAAGGTCGGCCAGAAGGCGCCGAAGATCCACTCGCCAACCCCGGCGGACACCGGCGGCGACCTCTCGAAGATCACCACGCGCCTGCCGCCGGACACGCAAAATCGGGTCGATTATGCCGACGCGCTCGGCAAGGAACCGATTTTGCTCTTGTTTGCGACCCCCCAGTTCTGCCAGAGTCGGGTATGCGGACCGGTCGTCGATGTGGCCGAGCAGGTCAAAGACCAGTACGGCGACCAGGCCGCGTTCATCCACATGGAGATCTACAAGGACAACGATCCGAGCAAAGGGGTGCGGCCGCAGGTGCGGGCGTTCCGCCTGCCGAGCGAGCCGTGGCTCTTCGCGATCGACCGCCACGGCGTGATCCGGGCCGAGGTCGAGGGCGCCTTCGGCGTCGACCAAATGACTAAGGTCGTGGAAGCGGTGACTGCGGAATGAGTGAGAAAACCACCCCCGACCCCGAGTTGCTCAAGTCGTTCGCCGAAGAGGCGCGCCGCCGCTGCGACGTGATCGCGGCCGGCCTCGCGACCGAGACCGAAGACTTCGAGACGCTGCGGGCCGAAGCGCACGCGCTCAAGGGCACCGCGGGAGCGGTCGGCCTGCGCCGCCTCGCCGAGCTCGCCGGCCTGATGGAATCCGACCTGGCGGAAGCGAAGAAGTCCGGCGAGCTGCGGGGCGGCCGCTCGCACCAGATCGCCGACGCCGCCAAGGCCCTGTCAGAAGGCGCCAAGGCCGCTGCCGAGGGCGCCGAAGAGCCCCCCGACGTAGGCCGCTCGCTCGCCCAGCTGTTCAGCGCCTAGCCTCGGCGATGCTGGTCGAGAAGGTTCAGATAGCGGGAGGGGGGATTGCCGGGCTGGCGGCGGGCGTGGCCCTGCGCGATCGCGGCGTCGAGGTCGAGATACACGAGAAGTTCGGTGAGCTGCAGGGCAGGGCGACCGGCTTCTCGATCTGGGCATACGCAATCAAGCGCCTGACCGAATGGGGCTTCGACCGCGAGGCGCTCGACTCATTCGGCCGTGAGATCGTCGAGTCGCACATCGTCGACGGCGACGACAACCCCCTGCTGACCCTGCCGATCAGAGAGGCTTCGAGCGAGGTCGGCGCGATCAGCATGGACGTCGACCGGAGAAAGCTGCAGGAAGCGATGATCGAGCTGATCGGGGCCGAGCGCTACCGCTTCGACTCCGAGGTCGTCGGCGTCGAGGAGTCCGGCGACGGCGCCGCGCTCGTTCTCGCCGACGGCACGCGCGCCGAGGGCGACCTCGTGCTCGGCGGCGACGGCATTCACTCGATCGTGCGCGACGACGTGCTCGAGCAGAGCGTCGACCTGAAGCGCTCGCGCTACGAGGTGATCGAGGGCATCGCCCCGTTCGAGCAGCGCCACCTGCCACGCGGACACCACAAGCAGGTCTGGGGGCCGAAGGCCCGCTGCGGCGTCGGCTGGGTCAGCGACGAGAACGTGCGCTGGTTCCTCGGCGGGCGCGGCATCGCCCTCGTCGACGACCCGCCGCTCTCCAAGAACGAGCTGCTGGCCCGGGTCGAGGACCTGCCGGAGATCGTCGGCGCCGTGCTCGAGGCGACCGACGAGGACCAGATCGTCCGCACCGAGGTCCGCCACGGCTACCCACCGAAGCGCTGGCACAGCGACCGCACCGTGCTGCTCGGCGACTCCGCCCACACGCTCTCGCCCTTCGCCGGCATGGGCGCCTGCTCGACGATCGAGGACGTCGGCCACCTGGTCCGCCTGCTCGAGGAGTCCGCCTCCGTGCCCGAGGCCCTCGCCGCCTTCCAGCGCGAGCGCGAGGGCGACGTCGCCAAGATCGAGAAGACCGGCCGTCGCAACGAGCAGATGATGATGCCCACCAACGCCCTCTTCTACTGGGCCCGCAACGAGCTCTTCAACCACACCCCGGACGAGAAGCTCCTCGGCATCGCCGAGGGCATGACCAGCGACGAGTCCTGACCAGCCCCATCCGGCCCACCGCGCGCTACCCTCGCCCCTCCCGGGGCGGTAGCTCAGTTGGTTAGAGCAGCGGACTCATAATCCGTCGGTCGAAGGTTCGAGTCCTTCCCGCCCCACTTACTCCGAGAACAACTCCTCTACGGCTTTGCGGAAGGAGGCTGGATCGATGGCCGGGAAGCGGTAGAGCTCGGGCTCGATCGCATTGAATTGGACCAGGGCCTCCGCTGGATTGACCAGGCCGGCGGCAATCATCTCTTCGATGTCGTGAATGTCTTGCTCGTGGCCGCGCTCGATCTTTGAGAGCGCCTGCGCTACTGGGTCGAAATGGTGGAACGAGAGCTTTCCCTCCTGGCGGATCAAGGGGCTTCGATCCTCCCAGCCCGACGGCAGCGGGATGAAGTCGGATGGCGCTGCCAGCTCGACGTTGAGGTTCAGCGCCTCCTTGAGTCGGGGAATCTCCCGCAGAATCTCATCGCGGTCGGGGATGAGCTTGATGTCGACGTCGATGGTCGTTTCCCGCCAGCCGTGGAGAACCGCGGTCGCTCCACCGGTGAGATAGACGCGGCCGTCGACCGAGACGGCTCGCCCTAGCTCGTGCATGAATTGCTCGATGCGAGCGGAGTCGGCTAGCTCGCGCATGCTGCCGCTCGCTCGAAGCTGACGAGCCGGCGAAGCAGGGCGTTATAGGCGGAATGAGCGGCATCGCCCTTTTCGCGCGCAAGGAGCAGGTAGAGCTTGTGCTCGGGGAAGGAGATCGGCGACGACAACTCAACGCCCACCGACCGCAGTCGCCGAGCGCCAATCGACACGAGCAGCGCCTCGGCCGATTCATGTCCGCCGTCCAGGTCTTCAGCACCCTGCTTGACGAGGTCGGCTCCGGGAAGGGTGTCTAGGGCGCTGAAGCTGGTCACTCCCGTGAGGGTAGCGACCTTTGGGTTGCTCCTACGGCGTAGGCCGCCCGGAAACTTGGTCCCGAAATTGGTCTCCGACTCCACCGAACTCGGCCGAACTCCCGCATGAACTGCTCGACGCGAGTCGAGTCGACTAGCGCAGAGCAGGGTAGCGACCCCTCTCGCCGGGATCGCGCTCCTTCAGACCGCCTTCTGGGCGATTACGGCGACGTAGTGGAGCGGCTCGCCGCTGACCGACACTCGGTGGCGGTAACGGTGGCGGGCGTGCTCGGTCAGCTCGCCGCCGGCGAACATCAGCTCCAGTAGCCGGGCGAAGCCGCTGGCATCGTTGCCGGAGACGAACTGGTCGCGGATGTTGAAGGCGATCCAGCCGCCGGGGGCGACCAGGTCATAGGCGGCCCGGAAGGCCTCCGGCGGCATGTCGCCGAAGCCGAGCGCGGCGACGCAGGTGAGGCAGTTGAAGCCGCGCGCTTCGAGCTCGGCGCGCACCGCCGGATCGAGGTCGGTCAGGTTGAGCGCGTGGTAAGCGTCGTAGATGCCCGGGCGATCGCGTTCGGCCGCCTCCTTGGCCTCCTCGAGCAGGTCAAGGCCAACGATCGAGTCGGCGCCGATCCGCACCAGCTCCTCGCCGACCATGCCGTTGCCGGCGCCGAGATCGACCGCACGCAGGTTGTCAACGGCCGTCGCCTCGCTCTCCAGGGTCCGGTCGAGCAGGTCGACGACCACTTGCGGCGAGCGGCAGCTCAGCACCTCGGCGAAGATGCGCTCGTAGAGTCCCGGCACGGCGTAGATCTCGCCGTAGTCGTGACAGCGGATGCGCCGCCGCTCCCCGTCCTCCTCGATCTCGAAGAACTCCTCGTCCTGGTCGAGACCAAACGCGCCGGCGCTCGGGAGATGAACCTTGAGGTCTTCCTCTGACAGCGTGGACATGCGCTCCTTTTGTGTCGTTATGTCGCCGGAGGCGACCCCTTCACTTGCGTACCACGCCATGGGGCGGACGCGAACCACGCCCGGCGACGCGACTCTCGTCAAGGCCGGCGAGCAGGGGAAAAGCTATCGGATTCGACCAGTCGTACGATTCCGCCGACCTCGATCCGGTCTCCGCGCGGGCCACAGCGCAGCACCGAGCCGTGTCCCTGGTGGACCGTGATCGGGCGGGCGAGGCGGGCGCAGAGCGCCAGCGCCGCCGAGCCGGTCGCCTCGTCCTCGGCGATCCCGGCGCCGGGTACAAAGCTGCGCGCCCGGATCGTCCCGGCGGCCTCGTCGATCCAGGCCCAGGCGTAGGTATCGGTGCTCGCCTCGGCGGCGTCGAGCGCCCGCACCGCGGCCGGCGAGCGCACCTGCACGTACTCGAACCCCGGGGCCCACTCGGGCAGCGCGGCGACGTAGGTCGCCTCACCCGCCCGGCGCACGCCGACCTCGCCCGCCGGTGGCCGCAGCGTCTCCACTGGCGTCCCTTCGCGCGCCAGCAGCCATGCCGTTCCGACGGTGGGGTGGCCGGCGAAGGGCAGCTCGATCCGCGGCGTGTGGATCCGCATCCGCCCGTCGGCGCGATCCTCGACGAAGACCGTCTCGCTGAAGCCGAGCTCGGCCGCGACGCCCTGCCGCTCCGCCTCGGGCACGCTCGCGCCGTCGAGGAAGACGCCGAGCGGGTTGCCCCATTCACCGCTCTCATTGACAAAGACGCGCAGAACGTGCAGGGTCGTCACTCGGTGGAGCTTAGGCTGCCGCTGTCCGTCCCATTCACGAGAGGAGCAGTTGTGTCAGATCGAGGACCGAAGTCGAACAAGGCAGGGCGCCTGCCTGTGCTGTTGGCGGCCCTGGCGATCGGCATCGCCGGAGTCGCCTGGGCGGGCTGCGGCGGGGGCAGCGGCGACGACAGCAGCAATGAAGCCCAGGAGCGGCTCGAACGGGGCCTCGAAGAAGCGAAGCAGGGCATCGAAAAGGGCAAGGACGAAGTGAAGCAGGGCTTTGAAAAGGCCGAAAAGGAAGTCCAGCAGGGCGTCGACAACGGCTCCGAGGAAGCGCAGCAGGGCATCAAGAAGGGCAAGGAAGAAGCGCAGAAGGGCCTCGAAGAAGGCAAGAAGGAAGCGCAGAAGGGGATCGAAGAAGCCGAAAAGTACGCCGACGAATACGCGCCTTAGCGCACCGTGCAGTCGCGGGTCAGGCTGGTCCCGATCCTGCGGCCACCGGCGAAGGTGAAGGTCCCACGGGTGAACGAGAAGATCGCCCCCGGGAACCCCGCGGGGGCGGCGCAACGGGCGCTGAGGAAGCTGTAGCGACGCCCGCGGTAGCTGTAGCGGCGGTTGAAGACGAGCGAGACCTTGGTGACGTAGCCGAGGTCGGCGGCGAGCTTCGGGATCCTGGTCGAGAGCACGGTCCCGAACTTGCCCCGCCTGGGGTGGCGGACGGTGAAGGCGAGCACGACGGTGATCTCGACCGGGCTCGAGCCGTTGACGTGCAGCAGGATCGCCGGCCGGCCGCGGGCGCGGCCGTTGAAGGCGAGCATCCGGCCGTGCGCTGGGAAAGGCACTTTGTCGGGGAAGGCGACGTTGGCGGTAAACGAGCCGCGCCCGACCAGGGCGCCGCCACAACGCGCCAGCGCCAGCGCCGAGCTGGTCGCCTCGAGTTCGCCGGGCAGGCAGACCGGCAGTCCCTTGGTCGTGATCCGGCCGTAGCGGTTGACCCCGAAGGAGATCCGTCGCAGCTGGGGCGGGCGGCTGCCGTCGGTGGTCTTGATCGCGGTGTCGAGGGTGACCCGGACCGGGACGTCGCGGTCCCGCGGGAGCGAGTTGGGCGCGAAGCCGCCACCGAACTTGATCAGCAGGCCATTGCCGCCGAAGATCTCGGCATCGGCGATCGCGGCGCCGCAGAGCGCCGTGGCCGTGAGCACCGCTATGAGCGTAAAACGCTTCATCCGTCCCCTGGTCAAAGTCTAGGCGGGCCACTGCAGCGGCCCGCGCAGGTTCGGTTAAGGCGCTGAGGCCGATACCGGCTGGCCGGGCCGGAAGGGCCACTCCTCGAACTCATGGCAGCGGCCGTCGGCGGCAAAGCGCACGACCCAGAGGTCGCGGTACTCGGCGCCGGTGGCGTAGGCGACCTCGATCCGCGCCACCGCCGTCTCGCCCTCGACCGCGAGAATCTCGCTGCGCAGCTCGAACCGCTCGTTGTGCGCGACCCGCTCGCGCTCCCAGAGCGCCCCGATCGCCTCGAGCCCGCGCGCCGGCTGCTCGTACGGAGACATCCGGTAAGCAGCGTCCTCGCTGAACAGCTCCGCCAGCAACCCGGTCCCCGCCGTCCGCCAGGCGCGCTCGTACAACTCGATCCACGCCGCGACACTTGCCCGATCACTCATCGGAATTAAGGCTACGGCCCGACCGCGCCAACAACCCACTGACTGCCAGCTCGCGATCAAAAGGCTCGCCCTGTCCGAGCGAGATCAACGACGCCGGCACGACATCGGCCCCGGCGGCGCGGTTGCGATCGCGCAGCTTCACGACGCTGCCAGGGATGGGGGAGGGCACAGCGGGAACGACCCTGCCGTCGGGACGGCGGAAGACCAGCGAGCCCTCACTCGTACGGGCAAGGCCGAAGCCACCCTCGTGCAGCAACCGGTGGTGGCGCCCGCAGAGCAGGACCAGGTTGTCGAGCTTCGTCTCCCCACCGCGCGCCCAGTGGACGATGTGGTGGGCATCGACCCAGCGCTTGTTCTCACATCCCGGGAAGCGGCAGCGCCCTTCGTCGCGGAGATCGAGGGCACGGCGCATGGAAGGTGGAATCGCCCTTGTCTTGCGACCGACGTCTAGCGCCCCGCTTGGCCCGTGCAGCACCGACAGCAGCGAGGCATCGCAGGCCAGGCGCCGCGCCGACTCCGCGCAGATCACCGGACCGTCATCGAGCCGGCAGCCAGGCTCGGCGCCATCACCCGCCAGCGCATCCAACTCCGCATGCACGACCACCTGGTGGCGCTCTCCCGCGGGGCGCGTCGGTGTTGAGGAGCCGCCTGCGAGGGAGAGATCGGCGACCTCCATCAGGGCATCGGCGTTGTTTACCCGGACCGGTTCCGGTTCTGCGGAACCGCCTTGGGTGGGCGCCGGATCGGCCTCTTCTCGCTCGTGGATCGCCTCCCGTCCTGCCTCGATCGCCTGCATGAACAGGGCGCCGTCCTCGGGGGCGAGCCGCCCGCGGATCATCAGGCTGCCGTCCTCATCCCATGCGCAGGAGAGGAAGCGGTCCCGGTGGGCAGCCTCGGCGCTCTCAAGCGACACCGACCTGCGGTAGCCGCGCACGAGCCGCTCAAGCTGCGCCGCAGTGGCAAAGCGTGCCATCTCGACCAGCTCATCCTCGATCTCCGGAGTCGCGATCCTGGTTATCGCCCGCACCTTGGAGTAGCTCAGCTCACCGCGGCTGAAGCACTCCCTGACCGCACGCAGGTCCTCAAGGGCCCTGGCGACCCGCACGTGTTCCCTGGCGGAGCGGGGGTCGATCGCGCAGCGCCAGGCAATCCACGCTCCGCAGGAGTGAAACCCCCAGGCCTCATGCGCTGCCCTGCGGTCGAACTCGGCGACCAGCTCAAGCCAGCGACAGGTCGCGGCGGCAATGTGCGCTGCCAGCTCGCCGATCTCGCGCTCGAGCCAGTCCGTCGGCGCCTCATCGAAGGCCGCTGCCTCGATCTCACTCCGCGCCTTTGCCTTCGCTCCTCCCTCTACGAACATATGTTCGATAGTACGTCTGTCTTCGGACAGAGGAGAGAGCCTCGAAAGCCGCAAATTGCGGGCGGCTCGAGGCGGTTCCGCGGGGCCGCTCAGCAGTCGATTAGTCGCGTTTGGCGCCGCCGGGGCGGGTGACCTTTTCGACTCCCTGGCGGACTTCTTTGACCGCGTCCCGGGTGGTCGCCATCGCCTCCTCGGTGACCGCGCTGACGCCCGCGCTGGGCTTGCCGCCGACGATGTCGCGGAAGGCGTTCTTGAAGCGCTCGGTGTGGCGGTCGGGCGGGAAGCGCTCCGCCGACTTCGCCTGCTTCGCCGGGTTGCGCTCACCGTAGCGGCGGCGGGCCCAGCCCGAGCCGGGCTTGCCGAGCCGGGCGGCGCCGTAGATCGCGAAGGGGAAGACGAAGAAGCCGACGGCGCCGTGCATGACCCGGCCCTTGAGGAAGCAGATCGCGACGAGCGCGAAGACGAGCGCGGCGCCGACGATGCTGGCGATCGTCTGCGTCACCGAGCTGGTGTCGAAGCTGAACGGGCTGAAGCCGAGCAGGACCAGCATCATCCCTGCGGCGGCGATCACCATCGCGTCGATCGAGGAGCGCCCCTCGTCGGCCCAGTAGACGTCGTCGAGGTAGACCCAGAGCGCGAACTCGTCGATCGTCAAGCCGGCGCCGATGCCGAAGAGGAAGGCGCAGATCTCGGTGTAGGGGCTGTCGCCGAGCGCCGCCAGGCCGAGGGTGCCGGCGATCATCATCGTGACGATCCCGAAGACGAGGTGGTGGACGTGGACGCCGCTGTCGCTGACCACGCTGCCCGGCCACCAGGGCACCCGCGGGCTGCGCATCAGCCGCGTGCTCATGCGGATGAAGGCGAAGGAGAGGATGAAGCCGACGAGGACGAGGAAGAGCCCCTGTTTTTCGTCGGCGACGATCTGGTCGTTCCAGAATTCGCTGAGTATCGAGGCGGCGATCATCGGCTGCTCGGCGCCGAGTGTAGTCGTGGGCCCTCGCCGTCGGCGGCCGCGATCAGGTCGATCGTGAGCAGCACGGCGGCGACCGCGTAGAAGGGCGTCAGCACGATGTTCGTGCCGGTGTCGGTCAGCCACTCGGCCAGGAGCGAGTCGCCGAGCAACGCGTGCGCCCCTGTCGTCGCCAGCTGGGTCAGCCCATCGCTGAGAACCTCGATCGGGACCAGCACCGCGATGACGAGCCAGAAGTGGCCGCGCACGAGGCGGATGCTGCGAGCGAGCGCGGCGCGCACGCCGCGGCCCTCGATCTCGGCGACCGGCGCCGCGAGCCCGAGGTAGACGAAGACGAGCACCCCCGGCACGACGAGGGCGACGAAGCCGAGCGCGACGAGGACGCCGAAGATCAGGTCGATCGCGATCAGCACCGGGTAGTTGACCATCCGCACGACCTCGAGCAGGCCCGGCGGGCGGCCGTCCTCGCCGTGGGAATGGGTCAGCGCGATCGCGACGGCGCCGGTGTAGAAGACCTCGCCGAGCAGGCCGGTGATCGCCAGCAGCAGGATCGCCAGCACGGCGCCGGCGAGCTCGGCGCCGGCGCCGAGGTCGAGCCTGGTCGCATCGAAGTGGACCGGCAAGGCGTGGACCAGGCCGAGCGGGACGAAGACGAGGAAGGCGAGTGGGATCAGCGAGCGCGCCCAGGCGCGGTAGGCGCCCCAGATCCGACCGTACAGCGAGAGCACCGCCATTTAGCGGCGCCGTCGTCCGGAGGGACGCCGGCCGCGCGCTTCGAGCTTGCCGCGCGAGGACTCCGAGGCGGGGACCTTCTTCAGGCCGCCCAGGTCAGGCAGGAGCAGTTCTTCCGCGCAGCGGCGGTGCCAGTGGTGGTGTTCGGTGCCGCCCAGCCGCAGGACGTACTGGACGACGGTGTGCTCGCTGCCGATCGGGATGTCGCCGTGGCAACCGGGGCAGCGGTAGAGCTTCTGGCCGAAGCTGCGGATCAGCCAGACCTCGTTCCCTTCTTCGTCGCTGCCGCGCAGGCTCCAGCGCTTGCTGGGCTGCCCGGCCGCCTCGCTCATCGCTTCGAGAGCCAGGCGAAGCCGGCGGCCATCGCCACGTTGGCGACCCCGGCGAGGCGCAGCGCCGCCTTGGCTCCCGGGCGGTTGAGCGCCGGCGACTCGGCCCAGAGCGCGTCGGTGGCGATCTCCGTGCCGCGCAGCCAGGCCAGCGCCCACCAGTCGCGTTGCTCGCCGCGCCGCTCGGCGACCAGGTGGGCGGCGGCGAAGGTGAGCCAGATCGGCCCGCAGCGGCGCAGCAGGTGGACCGCGTCGGGCGAGGGCTCCTCGTGGCCGAAGAACCCCGTCAGCATCTGTCGGGGCGCCGCGATCGAGGCCGTGCCGAGCGCCAGGTCGAAGGCGATCATGTTGCGGTTGGTGAGGCGAAGGGCCTGCTCAAGGGTCATTTTCAACTCCCATCCAACCAGATCGGAAGGGAAAGCATGCGAATCGGCGAAATGGACCGCCGTGACCAAGACCGCAACTAAATCCCCCCAGCTCAAAAGCCTTTCCGAGTACATCCAGGAGCGCTTCGACGAGTTTTCGCGCTCACAGAAAGACGTCGCCCGCTACATCGTCGACCATCTCGACGAGGCAGCCTTCCTCACCGCCGAGGAGCTGGCCCGGAGAGCGAGCACCTCCTCATCGACGGTGGTGCGCTTCTCCCAGGCCCTCGGCTTCGAGGGCTATCCCGAGCTTCAGCAGGCGGCGATCGAGGAGTACCGCAGCGCCACCGTCTCCGGCCAGACCACCTCCGCCGGCGGAGCCGCGCTCTTCTCCTTCGATCACTCCGAGCTCGAGGGCTCGCTCAGCGCCGACTACGCCAACCTCGAGGAAACCGCGCGCAACCTCACCCGCGAGCAGATCGAGGGCGCCGTCTCGGCGCTCGCCGAAGCGCAGCGCGTCGTGATCGTCGGCGTCGACCAGATGGCCTTCTTCGCCAGCTACCTGCGCCACATCCTCAGCCTGCTCGATATCCGCGCCGAAATCGTCGCCAGCACCGGCGGCGAGTCGTTGCAACGGCTCGGCCGGATCGACGAGGAAACGCTGGTCATCGTGATGTCCTGCGGCCGCGCCCATCCCTTGCTGCTGCGGGCGATGAAACTCGCCGTGCACCGCAACGCGCGCACGCTGGCGATCTCCGACGCCTCGATGTCCGAGGTGGGCGAGGGCGCCGAGCAGACCCTCTACTTCTCCTCCAACAGCCCCTCCTTCGCCCGCTCCAATACGGCGCTGATGGCGTTGGTACAGGGCTTGGCGCACGGTCTCTACGCCCGCGACGAAGCGGCGCACAAAGACCGCATTC
Source organism: uncultured Solirubrobacterales bacterium (assembly GCA_963789505.1). GTDB lineage: Bacteria > Actinomycetota > Thermoleophilia > Solirubrobacterales > 70-9 > VRUE01. The sequence continues at coordinate 15,741 of CAWBLE010000005.1, read as the reverse complement.
GCGCCTACAAACTGAAGTAACACATACCGCCACCTCCTCCGCTTCGCGTCCGGGGGTGGCGGCTACGCGCCTTATCGGCGCCGCTTGCGAGGAATCAGATCGTGACGCTCGCTCATTGGTCGTTCGGGCGCTCCGGTAATAATGCCCCCATGGCCGACAGGGCAACCTTTCGCTTAAAGACCGGCCTCGCCGAGATGTTGAAGGGCGGGGTGATCATGGACGTGGTCACGCCCGAGGAGGCGAGCGTCGCCGAGGCGGCGGGCGCCTGCGCGGTGATGGCGCTGGAGCGCGTTCCGGCCGACATCCGCCGCGACGGCGGCGTCGCCCGCATGTCCGACCCGGCGATGATCAAGGGGATCCAGGCGGCGGTGACGATCCCGGTCATGGCCAAGGCCCGGATCGGCCACTTCGCCGAGGCCCAGGTGCTGCAGGCGCTCGAGGTCGACTACATCGACGAGTCCGAGGTGCTGACCCCGGCCGACGAGCGCCACCACATCGACAAGCTCGCCTTCGAGGCGCCCTTCGTCTGCGGCGCGACCAACCTCGGCGAGGCGCTGCGGCGGATTGGCGAGGGCGCGGCGATGATCCGCTCCAAGGGCGAGGCCGGGACCGGCAACGTGGTCGAGGCGGTGCGCCACATGCGTGAGATCGTCGCCGGGATCAAGGGTTTGGCCCAGATGGGCGCGGAGGAGCTCTCGGCCGCGGCCAAAGAGCACCAGGCGCCGCTCGAAGTCGTCCACGAGGTCGCCGCCCAGGGCCGCCTGCCGGTGCCGCTGTTCTGCGCCGGCGGGATCGCGACGCCGGCTGACGCGGCGCTGATGATGCAGCTCGGCGCCGAGGGCAACTTCGTCGGCTCGGGCATCTTCAAGAGCGCCGACCCCGAGCGCCGCGCCCGCGCGATCGTCGAGGCGACCACGCACTTCAACGACCCCGAGCGGGTCGCCGCCGCCTCGATCGGCCTCGGCGAGGCGATGCCGGGGTTGGAGATCTCCGAGCTGGCCGCCGCCGACGCCCTGCTGCAGGACCGCGGTGCCTGAGCGCTCCTTGCGCGTCGGCGTCCTCGCGATCCAGGGTGGCTTCGAAGCGCACCTGCGCTTGCTGCGCGAGCTCGACGCCGAGGTCTCGGAGGTGCGCCTCCCGGGCGACCTGGAGGGGCTCGATGGCTTGGTCATCCCCGGCGGCGAGAGCACGACGATCCTCAAGGGGATCGAAACCGCGGGGCTGGCGGAGCCGATCCGCGCCCACCACGAGGCCGGAAGGCCGGTCTTCGGCACCTGCGCGGGGATGATCGTCTGCGACGCGGACCACCTCGGTCTGCTTGACCTGACCGCGCGCCGCAACGCCTTTGGCCGCCAACTGCAGAGCTTCGAGGCCGACCTGGTTGTGGCTGGGCTCGGCGAGGAGCCGCTGCGGGCGGTCTTCATCCGCGCCCCCTGGGTCGAGCGCTACGGTGCGGGGGTCGAGGTGCTCGCCTCCTACGGGGATCACCCGGTGGCGGTGCGCGAGGGCAACGTCCTCGCCTGCGCCTTCCATCCGGAGCTGACCGACGATTCGAGGCTGCACGCGCTGTTCATGGCGATAACCACGAGGGCGCGCGGCGACGCGCGGGAGGGAGCGGAGACGTGAGGGATCCAAGAGCGGAACGTCTGGCGAAGATCCTGGTCGGCTACTCGACCGAGGTGAAAGCGGGCGAGGTCGTCGCGATCGACGGCGAGAGCGCCGCCGAGCCGTTGCTGCTCGCCGTCTACGAGGAGGTGCTCAAGGCGGGCGCCAACCCGATCATGAACGTCTCCCTCGGCGGCCAGGGCGCGGCCTATTACAAGCACGCCTCCGACGCCCAGCTGGAGTGGATCTCACCAACCTCCGAATGGCTGCTCGACAACGTCGACGTGCGGATCGCGATCGGCGCCTCGACCAACACCCGCGAGCTCTCCGGGGTGCCGCCGGAGCGCCAGTCGCGTCGCCAGATCGCCACCGGCGAGCTGCTCGGCCGGGCGATGGAGCGCAGCGCCAAGGGCGAGTTCCGCTGGGTCTACACGCTCTTCCCGACCAACGCCTACGCCGCCGAGGCGGAGATGAGCCTGGTCGACTACGAGGACTTCTACTACGGCGCCTGCCTCGCCGACGACGGCGACCCGCTGACCGCCTGGCAGCGCGCCTCGGAGGAGTGCGTGCGCCTCGCCGAGTGGATCGAGGGCCACGAGGAGGTCCGCGTGACGGCGCCCGGAACCGACATCAGGCTTGGCATCGCCGGGCGCAAGTTCATCCCCTGCGACGGCCGCCACAACATGCCCGACGGCGAGTTCTTCACCGGCCCGGTCGAGGACTCGGTCGAGGGCGAGGTCAGCTTCCACCTGCCGGCGACGATCGGCGGCCGCGAGGTCGCCGGCGTCCACCTGCGCTTCGAGGCCGGCAAGGTCGTCGACGCGAGCGCCGAGCGCGGCGAGGAGTTCCTGATCGAGCTGCTCGACACCGACGAGGGCGCCCGCCGCCTCGGTGAGCTCGGGATCGGCACCAACTACGCGATCGACCGCGGCACCCGCGAGGTGCTGCTCGACGAGAAGCTCGGCGGAACGGTCCACATGGCGGTCGGCAAGAGCTACCCGGAGTCGGGCGGCGTCAACGACTCCGCCGTCCACACCGACCTGGTCTGCGACCTCCGCCTCGGCGGCAAGCTCGAAGTCGACGGCATCGTGATGCAGGAAGACGGCAAGTTCGTCGTCTGATTACTGGTTAGGCAAGGGCGAGCCGGCGAGTACGAAGAACCAGCCGACGAAGACGACGCCGGCGAGCAGGACCGAGCCCATCATCACGGCCTCGACCACGGTGGTCGTGCCCTGCATGCCGCCGCTGTCGCGCATGCTCTTCAGCCAGTTGGGCCGCATCGGCGCCAGTTTGTTGGTGCCGGTGACCTGCATGTAGAGGGCGTTGAGGCGGCCGATCAGCCAGGCGTCGATGACGATCGTGACGATGATCCCGAAGCCGACGACGGCGTAGGGGCCCCCGGCCGGGAACTGCGTCGTCGCCACCTGTGAGCCGATCCAGAGCCAGCCGACCGGGATCGCCGTCCACAGCGCCAGGGCGGTGAACAGCATGACGGCGAATATGGCGCTCGCGGCAAATCCCCTCACGCTCATAGAATGACAAACGATGTCCGGGCATTCCAAGTGGTCTTCGATCAAACACAAGAAGGGCGCCGCCGACGCCAAACGCGGCAAGCTCTTCACCAAGCTGGCGCGCGCGATCACGGTCGCGGCGCGCGATGGCGGCGGCGACCCCGACAACAGCCCGGCGCTGGCGACGGCGGTGCAGAAGGCCCGCGACGCCTCGATGCCGAAGGACAACATCCAGCGCGCGATCGACCGCGGCACCGGCGAGGGCGGCGACGCCGCGGCGATCGAAAGCGTCCTCTTCGAGGGCTACGGGCCGGGCGGCGCAGCGATCCTGGTCGAGGCGCTGACCGACAACCGCAACCGCACCAGCGCCGAAGTGCGCCATGCCTTCAGCAAGCACAACGGCAGCCTCGGCGAGCCCGGCTCGGTCGCCTGGATCTTCGAGAAACGCGGCGTGCTCTCGGTCGACGGCTCGCGCTATGGCGAGGACGATCTGATCGCCGCGATCGACGCCGGTGCCGAGGACGTCAGCGAGGAGGGTGAGCTGGTCCGCGTGCTCTGCGAGCCCGCCGACCTGAGCGCGGTGCGCACGGCGCTAGAGGGCGGCGGGGTCGAGATCCAGTCCGCCGACGTGACGATGGAGCCGAAGAGCACGGTCGAGGTCAAGGGCAGCGAGGCCAAATCGCTGCTCGGGCTGATCGAAGACCTCGAAGAGGACGACGACGTCAACGAGGTCCACGCCAACTTCGACATCCCCGACGACGTTCTCCAGGAGCTCGCCGCGTAAAGGCATCCGGGCCTTCCTCCCAGAATCACTCCCCATGCAAATAGTGATGGGGATCGACCCCGGGGCCGCCAACCTCGGCTTCGGCATCGTCCGGGTCGAGGGCAACCGCATGGTCGCGCTCGACGGCGGCGTGGTCGAAACGACCGCTGAGCTGCCGATGGAGCGCCGCCTGGAGCGGATCCATGCCGAGCTGGCTGAGCTGATCACCTGGCACGAGCCGGCCGCGATGGCGCTCGAGGACGTCTTCTTCGGCAAAAACGTGCAGACGGCGATGACCGTCGGCCGGGCCAGCGGGGTCGCGATGCTGGCCGCCGCCCAGGCCGGGGTCGAGTGCGCGACCTACACCCCGCAGGCGATCAAGATGGCTGTCTGCGGCAGTGGCGCCGCCGGCAAGAAGCAGGTGCAACGCATGGTCGGCACGCTGCTCGGCCTGCCGGAGCTGCCGACTCCCGACCATGCCGCCGACGCGCTCGCGGTGGCGATCTGCCACGGCGGCGGCGCCGGCCATCGCGAGGCCGCGGCCCTGGCCGAGGGGGCGGCGCGATGATCGCCGCCGTCCGCGGCGAGGTGATGGTGCGCCGGCCCGACCACGTCGTGATCGACGCCGGCGGCGTTGGCTACCGGCTGACCGTCTCGGCCGAGACGCTGAAGGCCGTGCCGGCGGCGGGCAACAACGTCTTCCTGCACTCCGAGCTGGTTTCCCGCGAGGACTCGCTGGCGCTCTTCGGCTTCGCCTCCGAGGAGGAGCGCGACCTCTTCGGCCAGCTCGTCTCGGTCAGCGGCGTCGGACCGAAAGTCGCGATCGCGGTGCTCTCGGGCGGCCCGGCGCGGGAACTGCTGCGGGCGATCGCCAGCGGCGACGCCAAACGCTTCCAGGCCGCGCCGGGGATCGGCAAGCGCACCTCGGAGCGGATCATCGTCGAGCTGCGTGAGAAGGTCGCCGGGGCGCTGGAGGAAGAGGTGACGCTGGCGGCCGCCGAGGAGGGCGACCCGCGCTCGCTCGCCCGCGACGGCCTGGTCAACCTCGGTTACGCGCCGCTGGAAGCCGAGCAGCTGCTCGACGGGGTCGACGGCGACGACGCCGAGCAGCTGCTGGCGACGGCGCTGCGCAAGGCCGGCGGCGGCAGGGAGGCGGCATGAACGAGAAGCGCATCCGCACCCCCGGGATCGACGGCGAGGAGCCGGAGATCCGGATCCACGACGCCAGCGCCGACATCCCCGACGAAGACCTCGACCGCTCGCTGCGGCCACCCAACCTCGCCGACTTCGTCAACCAGGCACAGGTCACCGATCAGCTGGCGATCTTCATCGAGGCGGCGAAGCGGCGCGGCGAGCCGCTCGACCACGTGCTGCTGGCCGGGCCACCAGGGCTGGGCAAGACCTCGCTCGCCCACATCGTCGCCGCCGAGATGGAGGTGCCGCTGGTCCAGACCGCCGGCCCGGCGCTGGAGCGCAAGGCCGACGTCGCCTCGTTCCTCACCTCGCTCGAGCCGGGCAGCGTCTTCTTCGTCGACGAGATCCATCGCCTCGGCCGCGCGGTCGAGGAGACGCTCTACCCGGCGATGGAGGACGGCGAGCTGCCGGTCGTGCTCGGCCAGGGCGCCGGCGCCCGCACCGTGACCCTGCCGCTGCCGCCCTTCACCCTGGTCGGCGCGACCACCCGGGCCGGTCTGCTGACGACGCCGCTGCGCGACCGCTTCGGGGTCAGCCACCGGCTCGAGCACTACTCGCCCGAGCACCTGGCCGAGATCATCGAGCGCTCGGCCGGGATCCTCGAGGTCGAGATCGACGCCGAGGGCGCGCGCACGATTTCCTCGCGCTCGCGCGGCACCCCGCGCGTCGCCAACCGGCTGCTCAAGCGGGTGCGAGATTTCGCCGAGGTCAAGGGCAGCGGCAGCGTCGACGGGGCCGTCGCGGCCGCCGCCCTGGAGATGCTCGAGGTCGACGCCGGCGGGCTCGACCGCAGCGACCGCAACCTGCTCGATCTGATCGCCGGCAAGTTCTCCGGCGGCCCGGTCGGGCTCTCGACCCTGGCCGTCGCGATCGGCGAGGAGCAGGACACGATCGAGGACGTGCTCGAGCCATATCTGCTCCAACAGGGCTTGCTGAAGCGGACTCCGCGCGGTCGCGTGCTGACCGAGCGGGCCTACGAACACCTCGGCCTGCCGATGCCAAAACGAGCGCACAGCCTGTTCTGAGCAGAGTCTCAGTAACCTGACCGGGGGATGCCTTTCTTCATCTGCCCCAACTGCGGGAACAGAGAGCTGAGCGCCGACCGCACGGCGGGCTTCAGCACGCGCCCGAAGGGCTGCTCGAAATGCGGCTTCGGCTTCGTCTTCGAGCTGCTCGACGACTACTACCCGGCGCCCAACGCGGCGTTTTTCGTCTGCGACCAGCAGGCACGGGTGATCGACGCCGGCCGCGGCAGCTTCGAGCTGACCGGGTTGACCGACGAGGACGTGATCGGGCGTCCGGTGAAAGAAGTTCTCGGGCTCGAATGGCAGGCAAGCGAGACCAACGGCGACCCGATCGACACCTCGCTCGAGTGGGGCGTGCGCTCGCTGGGCAAAAAAGTATCCGTCAACGCCGAGGGCGACCTGCCCGCCGAGGCGGTCGCCGACGTGTTCCCCGCCTACGACGACGACGGCGGCCTGCTGATCGTCCTGACGCCGGAAAGTTGAGCGCGTGAAACGCCGCCGAAACCTCTTCGTCCTGCTCTTCGTGCTGGCCCTGATCGTGCTCTCGGGGCTGGTCATCGCCAACAAGGACACCAAACTCGGCCTCGACCTCAAGGGCGGCGTGCAGCTGGTCTACCAGGGCACCCCGACCGGCCAGGTCAAGGAAGTGACCGGCGAAGACATCGAACGCTCGATCGAAATCATCCGCGAACGGATCGACAAGCTCGGCGTCTCCGAGCCCGAGGTCTCGCGCCTCGGCACCACCGAGATCTCGGTCAGCCTGCCCGACGTGACCAACGCAGAGCGGGCGATCGAACAGGTCGGCAGCACGGCGCAGTTGCAGTTCTACGACTGGGAACCGAACCTGATCGGGCGCGAGAAGGCGATCGGTGGCACCCCCGCCGCCGAACCGCCAGCGGGAGCCCTCAAAGAAGCCCAAGACGAATGGAAAGCCGCCGGGCGCAGCACCACCAAACAGGAGAACCAGCAGCTGATCTTCGCCGGCGCCTACCCCAACGCCTACGGCGCGGTCAACCTCGCCGCCGAACAGAAGCCGGTGGCGGACTGCACGACCTGCTCGACCACGAAACCGCGCTACTACCTGTTCTCCAAGGACAGCACCCACAAGCTGATCGCCGGGCCCGAGTTCTCCGAAGAAGACCTGTTCATCTCGGCGACCGGCCAGAAACGCTCCCACGAAGGCACCGTGAAAAAGGTCCCGGCGGGGACGATCGTCGTCTCCGAACAGCCCAGCGACCCCAACGGCAAGGTCGTCGATGGGATCGAGAACGCCGGCTGGTACGCGCTCAAGGACGACCCGGCGCTATCGGGCACCGACATCACCAACCCGAGGCAGGAAACCGACGAATTCGGCCAGCCCAACGTCACCTTCACCTTCACCGACAAGGGCCGCCAGGCGTTCCAGGACGTCACCCGCAAGATCGCCCAGCGCGGCCAGGCGCGGGCGATCGGGCCGGCCTCGGGCGAACAGGCGGCGCAGCTCTCCGGCCACTTCGCCGTCGTCCTCGACAACGAAGTCAAGACGCGCCCGATCATCGACTTCTCGCAGAACCCCGACGGGATCGACGGCCGCACCGGCGCCCAGATCTCAGGCGGCTTCACCAGCATCCAGGAAGCACAGGACATCGCGACCTTCCTCCAGATCGGCTCGCTGCCGGTCAACCTCAAGCTGATCAGCCAGACCCAGGTCTCGGCGACCCTGGGCAGCCAGGCGCTCGACGCCGGGATCAAGGCCGGGATCATCGGCCTCGCCCTCGTCATCCTCTTCCTGCTGATCTTCTACCGCTTCCTCGGCCTGATCGCGACCCTGGCGCTCGGCGCCTACGGGGTGATCTTCTTCGCCCTGATCAAACTGATCCCGATCACGCTGACCCTGCCGGGCATCGCCGGCCTGGTGCTGACGATCGGTGTCGCCGCCGACTCGAACATCGTCATCTTCGAGCGGATCAAGGAGGAGGTGCGCGCCGGACGGCCGATGGCCGCCGCGATCGCGGCCGGCTACAGGCGCGGGATCGGCACGATCGTCGACGCCAACGTCGTCACCCTGCTCACCGCCTTCATCCTCTTCGTGCTCGCCACCGCGGGGGTCAAGGGCTTCGCCTTCACGCTCGGCGTCGGCACGATCGTCTCGCTGCTGACCGCGGTTGTCTTCACCCAGGCGCTGCTGCTCAGCATGAGCCGCTCGCGGTTGCTGCGCTCGCCGAGTGTGCTCGGCGCCTCGAAACAGCGCATGCGCTGGCACTTCGACTTCATGGGCGCGAGCCGCTGGTTCTTCTCGGTCTCCGGCGTGATCCTGCTTGTCGGCGCGCTGGCGCTCGCCACCCAACAGCTCAACTTCGGCATCGACTTCGAGTCGGGGACGCGGATCAAGGTCGCGCTGACCAAGACGACCGACGAGGAAGGCGTCCGCGACACGCTCGACGCGGCCGGTATCTCCAGCGAGGAGATCCAGCAGGTCTCCGACCCCGAATTCGGCGACAACGTCTTCCAGATCCAGGCCCGTCAGCTCGGCCCCAACCAGGTGGCCAAGGCGCAGGGGGCGCTGGAGAGCGAATACGGGGTCGTCGCCAACGGCTTCGACAGCACCAGCGTCGGCCCGACCTTCGGCCAGCAGGTCGCCGACAGCGCGCTCAAGGCGCTGATCTTCTCGCTGCTGGTGATCTGCGCCTACGTCGCCTTCCGCTTCGACCCGAAGTTCGCGGTGCCGGTCCTGATCGCGATCTTCCACGACATCCTGATCACCGCGGGCGTCTACTCGCTCACCGGCCGGGAGGTGACGAGCGGAACGGTCGCCGCATTCCTCACCATCCTGGGCTACTCGCTCTACGACACGATCATCGTCTTCGACCGAATACGCGAGAACGTGCCGCGGATGCCGCGGGCGGCGTTCTCACAGATCGTCAACCGCTCGATGAGCGAGGTGCTGACCCGCTCGCTGGCGACCAGCTTCTCGACCCTGCTCGCGGTCGTCTCGCTGCTGGTCTTCGGCGGCGCGACCCTGCAGGACTTCGCCTTCGCGATGTTCGTCGGGATCATCTCGGGGACGTACTCCTCGATCTTCATCGCCTCGCCCGTGCTGACCGCCTGGAAGGAGCGCGAGCCCGGCTACGCCCGCCGCCGGGCGCGGATCGCCGAGGCCGACGGCACCGTGCCGGCCTTCGCCGACGAGGTCGCGATGGCGCGGCTCAGCGACGACAGCGAGTCCGAAGCCGAGATCGAGGAGGAGGTCGCCGCGGTCGCGGTCGCCGATCCGCCGGCAGCCGGCAACGGCGGCGACCCGGTCGTCGCCGAGGAGCCCTCCGAGGCGGCTCCGGCTCCCGACCCGGCCGAGGCCGAGCGCCGCGAGCGCAGCGAGCGCCGCCGCGAACGCCGCAAGCAACGCCGCAAACACGGGAGGAGGAAGTAGAGATGGCCCTGCTCGTCTGGTTCACGATGGGGATCGCCCTCTGGCACTTCACCGTCTTCCTGCCCGACCGCTTCTGGCAGGGCATCGTCGGCGCCTTCCTCGGCTCGGTGATCGGCGCGATCGTCTTCGGCGCGATCGTCGAGGTCGCCTCCGGCCGCGGCCTCGGCACGACCGACGTGGCGACCGCGCTGACCGCGATCCCCGGCGTCGCGATCGGCCTCGGCGTGGTCTGGGCGATCGGCGTCCGCTCCGAACAGGCGATCGACTCTTAGCCCCGCATTTTGCGCGCCCGGAGCGGCTCTTTGCCGCCGGTGCCGCCGCCTAGCTTGAACGCATGGCGGAAGCCCTGCATGCATACGAGGCCGAGCCCTACTCCTACGCGGAGGCGAGGGCGCTCGCCGACGAGCTCGGGCTGAGCGAGCCGGTCGCGGTGACGCTGGTGCGGCGCGGCTACCGGACGCCGGAGGCGGCGCGCGAGTTCCTCGCCGCCGATGAGTCGTACCCGCCCGGCGAGCTTCCGGTCGATGGCGGCCGTCGTTGAGCTGGTCTCGGCCGCGATTCGCGGCGGGCAGGCGGATCACCGTGCATGGCGACTTCGACGTCGACGGCGTCTGCGCGACGACGATCCTGGTCAGCACCCTGCGTGAGCTCGGCGCGGAGTGCGACTGGCTGATCCCCGACCGGATCGAGGACGGGTACGGGCTCTGCGCGGAGAATGTCGAGAAGCTCGCAGAGCGAGGGACCGAGCTCCTGATCACCGTCGACTGCGGCATTACCTCGGTAGCGGAGGTGAAGCTGGCAAGTCAGCTCGGGATGGAGGTGGTCGTGACGGACCACCACCAGCCCGGGGACGACTTGCCGGACTGCCCGATCCTGCATCCGACCTTCGACGGCTATCCCTTTGCCGAGCTTTGCGGAACCGCCGTTGCCTGGAAGCTGAGCTGCGCCCTGCGGGACTGCCTCCGACTGAGACCTGGATCTCGTCGCTCTGGCCACCGTCGCCGACGTCGTGCCGCTGGTGGGGGAGAACAGGTCGCTGGTGCGGCGAGGCCTGGAGGAGGTGCGGCGGGCGCGAAGGCCGGGGATCCGGGCTCTCCTGGAGGCGGCGAAATGTGAGCCGACGCAGTTGGACGAGGGGGATCTGGCGTTTCGGTTGGCGCCACAGGATCAACGCGGCGGGGCGGCTGTACCGGGCCGATGCCGGGGTGGAGTTGTTCCTGACCGACGACGAGGAGCGGGCGAAGGAGATCGCGGCGGAGCTGAGCAGGGCGAACAGCGAGCGGCGGGCTACCGAGCGCGAGGTCGATGCGGCCGCCGAGGCGGCGCGGCGGGAGCTGCCCGAGGAGCTGCGCGAGGCGCCCGGATTTGTGCTGGCGGGGGAGGGGTGGCATCCCGGGCGTGATCGGGATCGTCGCCTCGCGGCTGGTCGAGCGGCACCACCGGCCGGTGGTCGTCGTCTCGCTCGACGGCGAGGGCGGGGGGCGGGGGTCGGGGCGGAGCATCCCCGGGTTCGACCTGCTGGCCGGGCTCGAGGCCTGCGCCGAGCATCTGGAGGGATTCGGCGGGCATAAGGCGGCCGCCGGGCTTGCAGCTGCGGGCCGAGAACCTGGAGGCGTTCCAGGCGGCGTTCGCCGCCCACGCGACCGCGGTGCTCGGGTCCGAGGAGCTGCGGCGGACGGAGCGGATCGACGCGATGGTCGGCGGGGCCGGGCTCGGCCTCGACCTGGCCGAAGAGCTGCAGCAGCTGGCGCCGTTCGGGATGGGCAATCCGGGCGTGCGGCTGCTGGTCCCCTCGGCGCGGGTGCGCGACGTGCGCACGATGGGCGAAGGCAAGCACGCGCGCTTCAGCCTGCACAGCGGCGCCCACCGGGCGCTCGGCGTCGCCTTCGGCCGCGCCAGCCTCGGCGTCGGCGAGGACGACCCGGTCGACGCCGCGGTGCGGCTCGAGGTCAACCGCTGGAACGGCTCGGTCGAGCCCCGCCTCGTGCTGCGCGAGCTCTACCCGCGCGAGGCCGCGGCCGAGGCCGCCGACGAGGCCTGGTGGCAGCGCTTCGAGGCCGAGCTCGCCGCCGACCCCGAGCGCGGACGAGCCTTCGACCGCATAGCGGCGCAAAATCGGCCGCGTCGGCGCGCGAGGTGGTGCGGCCGCGCAGCTCGGCCGGCGGCTGTGGTGGGGGAGCTGGCCTCGGCCGGGGGCGGGGAGGTGCTGGCGGTGGTCGCCTGCGCGGAGCGGCGGGTGGCGCTCGCGGGCGAGCGCGTGATGCTTGCCGACGCCGCGGTTCTCGAGGCGGAGCCGGGGCTGGCGGAGCGCTTCGAGCACGTGGTCTTCGTCGACCCGCCGCAGTTCGCCGCACGTCGAGCAGCTGGCCACGGCGGGGGAGGGTTATGTCCACCTGGCCTGGGGCGAGGCCGAGCACCGCTTCGCCTGCGCGATGCTCGACGAGCAGCTGGCCCGGCGCGAGACGCTGATCGCGACCTTCCGCGACCTGCGCGACGCCGGCGAGGCGAGCGGCGAGGAGCTGCTCGCGGCGCTGCGCGGCAGCGGCCGCTTCCCCGCTCTCCCGTGACCGCCGCCCGCTGCCTGCGGGTCCTGGGCGAGCTCGAGCTGGTGCGGGGAACGGCCGATGGAGGAGGCGGTCGCGTCGGCGTCGTATCCTCAGAGGGGACAGAACTCGAGCGCTCGCCGGCGTACCGCGCCTACGGCGCCCGTCACCAGGAGGCCCTGCGATACCTCGAACGACGAAAGAATCCCTAGAGCAGCACGGGCTCCTCGCCGACCTCTTCGCGGTGGTCGAGGAGTTCGACTCGGGCGCCGACGTCGACCGCGCCGCGCTGACGCATGCCTTCGAGTTCGCCTGCGAGCGCCACGCCGACCAGCTGCGCCACTCCGGCGACGAGTTCATCACCCACCCGGTCGGCGTCGCCCAGATCTGCGCCGGCATGCGGCTCGACACCGAGACGCTCTGCGCGGCGCTGCTGCACGACACGGTCGAGGACACCAGCGCCAGCCTCGAGGAGATCCGGGCGGAGTTCGGCGAGGAGGTCGCCCAGCTGGTCGACGGCGTCACCAAGCTGACCGGGATGACCTTCGAGAGCCGCGACGAGCGGCAGGCCGAGAACTACCGCAAGATGATGGTGGCGATGGCCACCGACGTCAGGGTGATCCTGATCAAGCTGGCCGATCGCCTGCACAACATGCGCACGCTCGGCGCGCTGCCCAAGCAGAAGCAGATGGCGAAGGCGCGCGAGACGATCGAGATCTACGCCCCGCTCGCCCACCGGCTGGGGATCCACGCGATCAAATGGGAGCTCGAGGACCTCGCCTTCGCGACCCTGCACCCGCGCAAGTACAAGGAGATCAAACAGCTCGTCGCCCAGCAGCGCGACGAGCGCGAGGCCTTCGTCAACCAGGCGGGCGACTTCCTCTCGCGCGAGCTGCGGCGAGGTCGGCATCGAGGCCGAGATCTCCGGCCGCGCCAAGCACTTCTACTCGATCTACACGAAGATGACCAAGAAGGGGCGCGAGTTCAACGAGATCTTCGACCTCACCGCGATGCGGGTGATCGTCGGCTCGGTCAAGGACTGCTACGGCGCGATCGGCGTCATCCACTCGCTCTGGAAGCCGCTGCCCGGCCGCTTCAAGGACTTCGTCGCGATGCCGAAGGCCAACATGTACCAGGCGCTGCACACGACGGTGATCGGGCCCGAGGGCAAGCCGCTGGAGATCCAGATCCGGACGCGTGAGATGCACGACCTGGCCGAGTACGGGATCGCCGCCCACGTCGCCTACAAAGAGGGCGGCGCGGCCGACCCGCGGCGCGAGAAGATGACCTGGCTGCGCCAGCTGGTCGAGGCCGAGGGCGAGCAGGACCCGGCCGAGTTCCTCGAGTCGCTGAAGGTCGACCTGTTCGAGGACGAGGTCTTCGTCTTCACCCCGAAGGGCGAGGTGAAGAACCTCTCGGCGGGCTCGACCCCGCTCGACTTCGCCTACGCGGTGCACACCGACGTCGGCCACCGCTGCGTCGGCGCCAAGGTCAACGGCAACATCGTGCCGCTGCACTACCAGCTGCGCTCCGGCGACATCGTCGAGGTGCTGACGGCGAAGCAGAACCGCGGCCCCTCGCGCGACTGGCTGAAGCTCGTGCGGACGAGCCGCGCCCGCAACAAGATCCGCGCCTTCTTCAAACAGGAACGGCGCGAGGACGCCGAGAAGAAGGGCCGCGACGCGCTCGAGGAGGCGCTGCGCAAGCGCGGCCTGCCGATGCAGAAGCTGGTGATGTCGCCGCTGCTCGCGCAGGTGATCCGCGAGATGGGCTTCCACAAGGCGACCGAGTTCTACATCGCGCTCGGCCAGGGCAAGATCGCCACCAAGGCGGTCGCCAACAAGCTGATGCAGCGGCTCAAGGAGGGCGAGTCGGTCGAGGAGCAGCCGCCGATCGGGCTCGAGGCCCCGCGCGAGGACGCGGCGCGGCGGACCAAGGACGCCTCCAACTACGGCATCCGGGTGAAGGGCGCCGACAACGTCGCCGTGCGGCTCGCCAAGTGCTGCCGGCCGGTGCCGGGCGACACGATCGCCGGCTACGTCTCGCTCGGCCGCGGGATCACGATCCACCGCGCCGACTGCAAGAACGTCAAGGCGCTGATGAAGTCGCCCGAACGCTTCGTCGAGGTCGCCTGGGAGGGCGAGAACGAGTCCTCCTACCGGGTCGAGCTGCAGATCGACGCCTACGATCGCACCCGCCTGCTCGAGGACCTCTCGCGCACCTTCTCGGAGGCGGGGATCAACATCCTCGGCGCCAGCTGCATGACCAAGCACCCGATGGTGAAGAACCGCTTCGTGGTCGAGGTCGGCGACACCGAGCAGCTCAAGCAGTGCATCTCCCGCCTGCGCAACGTCGAGAGCGTCTTCGACGCCTACCGCATCACCCCGGCCGGCGGCAGCGGCAGCTGATCAGGCGACGATCGTCAGCGCGCCCGGGGCGACGCTGAGCTCGATCCGCGTGCGCTCGCCGATGTAGTCGCCGTCGACCTGGATCGGGAAGGGGCGGGCTATCCCGTCCTTGGTCTCGGAGACCGAGGCGACGGTCGCCGCGGCCACGTCTTCGAAGTGCTCGACCTGGCGGTGGCGGGCGGCGGGGCGCTGCTCGCTGAACAGGCGCGGGATCAGGGTCGGCATGTCGCGCTGCGCGGCCCGCTTGAGCACGCCCAGCGAGAGGCTGCCGTCGTCGATCGCGACGCCCTCGCAGACGCGGATCGGGCGGCTGGCGAAGTAGGTGAAGGGGTCGGAGTTCTGGGCCAGCGCGGTGACGCCCTCGCTCGTCTTCCCGTCGACGTCGACCCGCAGCCGCACGGGATTGACGATGTACTGGCGGTAGAGGGCCGAGATCGCCGCCCAGGTGAAGTAGTAGGGCCCGGCGCGCGGACTTGAGCCGCGGGTGGGCGTCGACCCGCTTGACCACGGTCGCGTCGATCCCGGCGCCGCAGGAGAAGACGAAGTGGCGCTCGTCGACCCGGCCGAGGTCGATCCGCCGCGGCTGCCACTCGTCGACGCAGCGCCAGCAGGTGCTCGGTCGCGTCGACGACGTCGTTGGGGATGCCGAGCGTGCGGCTGACGACGTTGGTCGAGCCGCCGGGCAGGACGGAGACCGGCACGTCGGTCCCGGCGAGCCCGTTGGCGACCTCGTTCAGCGTCCCGTCGCCGCCGAAGGCGACGACGACGTCGTAGCCGTGGTCGCGCACCTCGCGGCCGATCTCGGTGGCGTGGTTCTGCGCCTCGGTCGCCACCGTCTCGACCTCGTAGCGCCCCTGCAGCGCGTAGACGACGAGGTTCTTCAGCCGGTCGGAGACCGTCGTCGCGTAGGGGTTGACGATCAGCAGCATCCGCTTCTTCGTGCCGCGCCTACCCGGTCGTCTCATACCTCACCACGTCGTCGTCGCGGGCTTCGCGCACGCGGCCCTCGTTGAGCAGCAGGTCGGCGTGGCCGATCACCTCGGAGAGGGTGAGGAAGGCCTGGGTGACGGCGACGTTGCCCCAGATCGCCTGGGCGATCTCGTAGCCGGTGCGGGGGCGCTCGGCGATCAGGTCGTAGATCTTCTCCTTGCGCCGCTCGTGCTTGGCGAGGCGGTCGTCGATCAGCGCGACGTGGTCGACGATCGGCTCGCCGTGGCCGGAGAGGACGATCTCGGCCGGCATCTCCCTGGTCTTCTTCATCGACTCGATGTAGGTGACGAGCGCCT
>CAWBLE010000004.1:0-193326 GCA_963789505.1 uncultured Solirubrobacterales bacterium | reverse complement strand
CCCGCGGCATCCCTTCGACTGCTTCGAGAAGGGGTCGATGATCGGCGGCAACTGGCGCTATGAGAACGACAACGGGACCTCGTCCGCCTACCGCTCGCTGCACATCAACAGCGCTCGCAAGCTGATGTCCTACACCTGCCTTCCCGATGCCGGCGGACTACCCGGACTACCCGAGCCACTGGCAGGTCGCCAAGTACTTCGACGACTACGCCGAGCGCTTCGGGCTGAAGGAGAGGATCGCCTTCAACACCGAGGTCGTGGCGTCGAGCGATCGGTCGAGCCAGGTCGCACGAAGACCGCTACGCGGAAATGGCGAGTGGGAGGTGACGGTCGAGGGGCCGGACGGGCGGCGCGAGCGAGCGCTACCGGCGCCGTGATCGTCGCCAACGGCCACCACTGGAAGCCGCGCTGGCCCGAACCGGCCTTCCCCGGCGCCGAGGACTACGAGGGCGAGCAGATGCACGTCCACCACTACCGCGAGCCGGACGTGCTGGTCGGCAAGCGGGTGCTGGTGCTCGGGATCGGCAACTCGGCCGTCGACGTCGCGGTCGAGTCCTCGCGGATCGCCGAGAAGACCTTCCTCGCGATGCGCCGCGGCGCCTGCGTCCTGCCCAAGTTCCTCGGCGGCAAGCCGATCGACGAAGCCGCGCCGCCGATCGCCAGCCGCCTGCCGATCCCCGTGCAGCGCTTCTTCTTCAACCGGATGCTGAAGATCGCGGTCGGCGAGATGACCGACTACGGCCTGCCCGAGCCCGACCACAAGCTGCTCGAGGCGCACCCGACCGTCTCCTCGGAGCTGCTGCCGCGGATCGGCCACGGCGACATCGCGGTCAAGCCCAACATCGACCGCTTCGCCGGCGGCCGCACGCGTGCGCTTCGCCGACGGCAGCGAGGAGGAGATCGACCTGGTCGTCTACTGCACCGGCTACCGGATCGAGTTTCCCGTTCCTCGACCAGCGCGGTCTTCGCCGCCCGCGACAACCGCATGCCGCTCTACAAGCGGGTCGTCTCGGTCGAGAGCCCGGGCCTCTACTTCGTCGGCTTCATCCAGCCGCTCGGGCCGATCATGCCGCTCGCCGAGGCGCAGGCGGAATGGATCGCCGACCTGCTCGCGGGCGAGGCGGCGCTACCGTCGGCGGCGGAGATGCGGGAGGAGATCGCCGACTACGAAGCTGGCTGCACAAGCGCTTCGTCAGCTCGAAGCGCCATACGATCGAGGTCGACTTCCACCCCTACCTGCGGGAGATCCGCAAGGAGCGGAAGCGGCTGCTGAGAGGGTCGCGCGGCCATCCGCGGAACCCGCTCCGCTTCGGTCGCTGACGAGTTCCGTCGGACGGGCCGGACGCTCGCGGACGCCGCTGCCCGGGAGGGACACCCCGCCCCCTCCTCGCGACGCCGCCGCTGGCTCGTGCTGAGGGCCACGGGGCGCGGGGCATGGGCGCCAGCGGTTGAAGCCGCCGCCTGAGTCGTCCTGGGAGCTCTCGGTCTCCGGGGCTTTGCTCGCCCACCAGACAGCCAGAGGGCGCCGAGGACCGGGATCTTCAGGACGACGAGCAGGAAGAAGATCGGCAGGAACCCGTCCATCGCGTCAGTGTAGACGGCGCCCGGGCCGAGATAGCCCGCGGCCCAGGCGGTCAGCGCTTCGACCTGGACCTCCTCGAGGCCGAGGTGGGGCTCGGTCGGGACGAGCAGGGTCGGCTCGCTCGCGGCCGCGCGCCCACTCGTAACAGCTCTCGTCGAAGTTGTCGTCGACCCAGGCCAGCGCGCGGCCCCTGCCGTACTCGTCGAGCGGCCCCAGCTTCCAGTGGGCCGAGCCGAAGCGGGCGGCGCCGTCGAAGGTGAGGTCACGGGCAGCTCGCCATGCCGAGCATGTTGGGCAGGTAGTCGTTCGCTTTCTCCTCCCAGCCGGTCGCCCAGACCAGGTCGAAATGCTCGCGCCAGCCGCCCCAATCGCTCGCCGGCCACCAGCGAGATGCAGTGCACCATCCCGTCGACCAGCTCGAACCGCGCCTCGTTCCTGGCGGGCGGCTCATCGAACCCGAACAGGGAAATAACCCCGTCGACATCAACGGCGAGGATCGGGCCGACTCATGGAGCCAGGCTAACTACCAACGGTAATGCGCAAACGCCTTATTGGCTTGAGCCATGCGGTAGATGTCGTCTTTGCGCTTCCAGGCGCCGCCCTGCTGCCGCGATCGAGTCGAGGATTTCGCCGGCGAGGCGCTCCGACATCGAGTACTCGCGGCGGTTGCGGGCGAAGTCGACGAGCCAGCGCACGGCGAGGGTGCGGGCGCGGCGGGCGGGAACCTCGACCGGCACCTGGTAGGTGGCGCCGCCGACCCGGCGGGAGCGGACCTCGAGCACCGGCGTGAGCTGTTTGATCGCCGCCTCGAGCGTCTCGACCGCGTCCTCGTTGGAGCGCTCGCCGACGATCGCAAGGGCGTCGTAGACAATCCGCTCGGCGAGCGACTTCTTGCCGTCGCTCATCACCTTGTTGATCAGCTGCTGAACGAGTCGGTTGCGGAAGCGGGCGTCGGGTTCGACCGGACGGATCGTGGCTGCGGAGCGGCGCGGCATGGCTAAGAGGCCTTGACCCCGTAGAGGGAGCGCGCCTGCTTGCGGTCGGAGACGCCGGCCGCGTCGAGCGTGCCGCGGACGACCTTGTAGCGGACGCCCGGCAGATCCTTGACCCGGCCGCCGCGGACGAGCACGACCGAGTGCTCCTGAAGGTTGTGGCCCTCACCGGGGATGTAGGTGGTGACCTCCATCCCGTTGGTCAGCCGCACACGCGCGATCTTGCGCAGAGCCGAGTTCGGCTTCTTCGGCGTTACCGTGGCGACGCGGGTGCAGACACCGCGCCGTTGCGGCGCCGCGACCCCCTTCTTGCGCCCTTGCCCCGACTTGAGGCCCGGCGTCGTCGTCTTCTTTTTAGGCCGCTTGCGACCCTTCCTAATAAGTTGGTTCGTGTTAGGCACGGCCGCGCATAGTAGCGGGCGGTCGCTTTCGGAGCCACGACGAGCAGGGCGCCGCCCAGCATCAGCCCGACCGCGGCGGCGAGCTGGGCGTAGAAGCCGTCGCGCAGGACCGCCTCG
The DNA here is from genome assembly GCA_963789505.1 of uncultured Solirubrobacterales bacterium. Lineage (GTDB taxonomy): Bacteria > Actinomycetota > Thermoleophilia > Solirubrobacterales > 70-9 > VRUE01. The sequence goes on along the minus strand of CAWBLE010000004.1, from coordinate 190,234 downwards.
GCGCCGGCGAAGCGCGCCGCCTCGGCGCCGTTGTCGAGCCCGGCCGGCAGGTCGACGAGCAAGATCACGGCGAGGCCGATCAGGCCGAGCACGAAGACGACCCGGCCGACGCCGCGGCGGCGCTCGTTGCGCAGCGCAACGAGCCCGAGCAGGGCCGCGAGCAGGCCGAGCGGGACGAGGGCGTAGGCGCTCGCCTCCCCGGCGCTCTCTCCGCCCACGGTCGGGGCGCTCGCCGCCACCAGCCCGGCGTAGCCCGGCTGGCCGACTTCGACCGCGCGGTACTCGACGAACTGGGCGGCGACGAGGCAGCCGGCGGCGGCGAGGATCGCCAGGCAGATCGCCCGCTGCGGCGTCAGCAACGCGCTTGCCGCGATCGCGCCGCGCCGCGCCCGGGCGGCGAGCCGCAGCAGCAGCCGTTCGAGCCGGGAAAGGCCGCGGAAGAGCAGCGCCGCGAGCGGCCGCGCCCGGCGGGACAGCCAGCGCCCGCCGCGGACGGCGCGCAGGCGCAGCGCAGCGCCCGCCTTGACCAGGTGTGGCCAGGCGCGCCTGAGCCGGCGGTCGGCGGCGCGGTCGAGTTTCGTCGAAGCCGCCCGTATGCGCCGCCCGAGCGCTGCTATCATCGCGCGTCGCTCAGGCTTCTTCTTTGCTGCTCGTTTCGCCGGGCCCGCGAGGGCCTTTTTCATGCGCCGATTCCGGCGGCTCTTGCCGGAAGGCTCGGATTTCCCAGATTTCGTTCGTCCCCACTTCATAAAGGCAACCCTTACCTTAAGACCATGGCACGCACCTTCCCCCTAGAGAAAACGCGCAACATCGGGATCATGGCGCACATCGACGCCGGTAAGACGACGACGACCGAGCGCATCCTCTACTACACGGGCCGCACCCACAAAATGGGCGAGGTCCACGAGGGCGCCGCGGTGATGGACTGGATGGAACAGGAGCAGGAGCGCGGGATCACGATCACCTCCGCCGCGACCGCCTGCGAGTGGCAGGACCACCGGATCAACATCATCGACACGCCCGGCCATGTCGACTTCACGGTCGAGGTCGAGCGCAGCCTGCGCGTGCTCGACGGCGCGATCGCCGTCTTCGACGCCGTCGCCGGGGTCGAGCCGCAGTCGGAGACGGTCTGGCGCCAGGCCGACAAGTACAAAGTCCCGCGCTTCGCCTACATCAACAAGATGGACCGCACCGGGGCCGACTTCTTCAACGCGGTCGAGACGATGAAGGACCGGCTCGGCGCCAACCCGCTGCCGATCCAGCTGCCGATCGGCGCCGAGGGCGACTTCCTCGGGGTCATCGACCTGGTCGAGATGAAGGCGCTGGTCTGGAAGGACGAACTCGGCACCGAGTTCGAGGTCGAGGAGATCCCCGCCGATCTGCGGGAGCAGGCCGACGAATACCGCACCCAGCTGATCGAGGCCTGCGCCGATTACGACGACGAGTTGATGGAGGCCTACCTGGGCGAGGAAGAGATTCCCCACGAGCGCATCGCCGCGTCGCTCAACCGCGCCTGCCTCGACACCAAAGTTACGCCGGTGCTCTGCGGCTCCTCGTTCAAGAACAAGGGCGTGCAGCCGCTGCTCGACGCGATCGTCGAGCTGCTGCCCTCGCCGCTCGAGGTCCCACCCGTGACCGGCCTCGAGCCGCCCGCCAAGGGCGAGAGCGAGCCGACCGAGGCGACCCGCCCGGCCGACGACGACGGCCCCTTCGCCGCGCTGGCCTTCAAGGTGATGACCGACCCCTACGTCGGCAAGCTGACCTACTTCCGCGTCTACTCGGGCAAGCTCACAGCGGGCGGTCGGGTGCTCAACGCCACCACCGGCAAGACCGAGCGGATCGGTCGCCTGCTGATGATGCACGCCAACAGCCGCGAGGAGATCGAGGAGTGCTACTCGGGCGACATCTGCGCCGGCGTCGGCCTCAAGGAAACCGGCACCGGTGACACCCTTGCCGCCCCCGACGCGCCGGTCCAGCTCGAGAACATCGTCTTCCCCGAGCCGGTGATCGCGGTCGCGATCGAGCCGAAGACGAAAGCCGACCAGGAGAAGATGGGCACCGCCCTGCAGCGGCTCGGCGAGGAGGACCCGACCTTCCAGATCGAATCCGACGAGGAGACCGGCCAGACCCTGATCCACGGCATGGGCGAGCTCCACCTCGAGGTGATCGTCGACCGCATGCTGCGCGAGTTCAAAGTCGACGCCAATGTCGGCAAGCCCCAGGTCGCCTACCGCGAGACGATCCGCAAGGACGTGAAGAAGGTCGATGCGCGCTTCGTCCGCCAGACCGGCGGCCGCGGCCAGTTCGGCCACGTCGTGATCAACGCCGAGCCGGCCCCCGGCGAGGGCTTCGAGTTCATCAACAAGATCAAGGGTGGCGCGATCCCGGGCGAATTCATCGGCCCCGCCGAACAGGGCATGCGCGAGGCGCTCGAGAACGGCGTCAAGGCCGGTTACCCGATGGTCGACGTCAAGGTCGAACTGATCGACGGCTCTTTCCATGACGTCGACTCCTCCGAGATGGCCTTCAAAATCGCCGGCTCGATGGCGATCCAGGAGGCAGCCCGCAAGGCCGACCCGGTCCTGCTCGAGCCGGTGATGGCGGTCGAGGTGGTCACGCCCGAGGACTTCCTCGGCGACGTGATCGGTGACCTCTCGCGCCGGCGGGGCAAAGTCCAGGGCCAGGAGCAGCGCGGCAACGCCCTCGCGGTGCAGGCCTTTGTGCCGCTCGGCGAGATGTTCGGCTACGCGACCGATCTACGTTCTTCGACCCAAGGCCGGGCCACCTACACGATGCAGTTCGAGCGTTACGAGGAGGTCCCGAACAACATCGCCGAGGAGATCGTCGAGCACCGCTCGGGAGAGCCGGTAGGGGCCGGCTCGTAAATCTGGCTATATTTCCCAGGTTCGCCCGCAGACAGAAGAAACAGATTCCCAACTTAGAAAGGTAGAACGGAGAGCAGATGTCAAAGGAGAAGTTCGAGCGCGATAAGCCGCACGTAAATGTCGGAACGATTGGTCACATCGACCACGGAAAGACGACGCTGACGGCCGCGATCACCACCACGCTCTCCGGCAAAGGCGAGACCGAGGCGAAGAGCTTCGCCGAGATCGACAACGCCCCGGAGGAGAAGGAGCGCGGGATCACGATCGCGACCTCGCACGTCGAGTACGAAACCGAGAACCGCCACTACGCCCACGTCGACTGCCCCGGCCACGCCGACTACGTCAAGAACATGATCACCGGCGCGGCCCAGATGGACGGCGCGATCCTCGTCGTCTCGGCCGCCGACGGCGTGATGCCGCAGACGCGCGAGCACATCCTGCTCGCGCGCCAGGTCAACGTCCCGCACGTGGTCGTCTTCCTCAACAAGGTCGACCAGGTCGATGACGACGAACTGATCGAGCTGGTCGAGGAGGAGGTCAAGGAACTGCTCGACGAGTACGACTTCCCCGGCGAGGACACGCCGATCGTCAAAGGCTCGGCGCTGAAGGCGCTGGAGGGCGACGAAGAGGCCCAGAAGGCGATCTTCGAACTCGCCGATGCGCTCGACTCCTACATCCCGGAGCCGGTCCGCGACCTCGACAAACCCTTCCTGATGCCGATCGAGGACATCTTCTCGATCACCGGCCGCGGCACCGTCGCCACCGGCCGCGTCGAGCAGGGGATCGTCAACACCGGCGACGAGGTTGAGATCGTCGGCATCACCGACACCACGACGACGACCGTGACCGGGGTCGAGATGTTCCGCAAGCTGCTCGACCAGGGCCAGGCCGGCGACAACATCGGCGCCCTGCTGCGCGGCACCAAGCGCGAGGAGATCGAGCGCGGCCAGGTGCTCTGCAAGCCCGGCTCGATCACCCCGCACACCAAGTTCAAAGCCGAGGTCTACTGCCTGAAGAAGGAGGAGGGCGGCCGTCACACGCCGTTCTTCTCCGGCTACCGGCCTCAGTTCTACTTCCGCACGACCGACGTGACCGGGATCGCCAACCTCCCCGAGGGGACGGAGATGGTGATGCCGGGTGACAACGTCGAGATGACGATCGAGTTGATCCAGCCGATCGCGATGGACCCGGGCCTGCGCTTTGCCATCCGCGAGGGTGGCCGGACGGTCGGCTCCGGGGTTGTCGCGGACGTCATCGAGTAGCAGCGAGCATCGGGGGTGGGCGCCAGCCCGCCCCTCGCCGCTCCGGCGGCGAGAAAACTGAAAAGACATACGACCAGGGGCGGCGCCCCAGCACCAAGGGGCGGCGCCCTTTCGGCGCGGTGAAGACCGCGCAGGAAGAACAGAGACGAGAAAAACCGTGGCGACCATCGCGGCCCAGAAAATCCGAATCCGACTGAAGGCGTACGACCACGACGCCATAGATCGGGCTGCGCGCGAGATCGTCGAGACGGCGGAGCGCACCGGCGCCAGCGTCTCCGGCCCGGTGCCGCTGCCGACCGAGAAAAACGTCTACTGCGTGATCAAGTCCCCGTTCAAGGACAAGGACTCGCGCGAGCACTTCGAGATCCGTACCCACAAGCGGCTGATCGACATCCTTCAGCCTTCGCCGAAAACGGTCGACTCGCTGCAGCGGCTGGACTCGCTGCCTGCCGGCGTCGACATCGAGATCCGCCTCTAGGGTTCACGATGGCGGCGATCCTCGGCAAGAAGCTCGGCATGACGCAGGTCTTCCGCGAGGACGGCGAAGTCGTCCCCGTGACCGTGATCGCGGCCGGCCCCTGCAAGGTGACCGCTGTCCGCGACGCCGAGCGCGACGGCTATGCCGCCGTCCAGCTCGCTTTCGACGAGGTCAAGGAGGGCAAGCTGAGCAAGGCTGAGCTGGGCCACCTGAAGAAGGCCGGCGCGCCGCCCTCGCGCCACCTCTGCGAGTTCCGCGACGAGGACCTCGGCGCCGAGGAGGGTCCCAAGGTCGGCGACGACGTCACCGTCGATGCCTTCGAGCCGGGCCAGCGGGTGAAAGTCTCGGGGATCTCGATCGGCAAGGGCTTCCAGGGCGGGATCAAGCGCCACAACTTCAGTCGTGGCCCGGTCAGCCACGGCTCGCACAACGTGCGGGCGCCGGGCTCGATCGGCGCCAGCGCCTTCCCCGGCCGCGTCTTCAAAGGGCAGAAGATGCCCGGCCAGATGGGCAACAAGCGCACCACCCAGCGCGGCCTCGAAGTCGCCGAGGTCGACGCCGAGCGCAACCTGCTGCTGCTGCGGGGCTCGGTCCCCGGCTCGCGCAACGCGCTGATCGAGGTGAGGACCGATGGCTGAGGCTAAAGCCGCCGTGCTCGGCAAGACGACGAAAGCCGACCTGCCCAAAGAGCTCTTCGCCGAGCCCTTCCACCACTCGCTTGTGCACGAGGCGGCGCGGGCGGACCTCAACTCCCGCCGTCGCGGCACCGCTTCGACCTTGACCCGCGGCGAGGTCGCCTTCACCACCGCCAAGGCCTGGCGGCAGAAGGGCACCGGCCGCGCCCGCGCTGGCACGCTCGGCGTCTCCAGCCGTTTCGGCGGTGGCGTCACCTTCGGGCCCAAGCCGCGCCACTACACCGTCAAGGTCAACCGCAAGGCGCGCCGCAAGGCGATGCGCGCGGCGCTCTCGGTCCACGCCGAGCGTGGCAGCGTCGCCGTGCTCGACCCGGCCGCCTTCGAGACGCCCTCGACCAAAGCCGCCGCCCAGGCGTTGCGGAAATGGGGCGCCAAGCAGCCGACCCTGATCGTGCTCGGGGCCGAGGAGACGGGCGCGCTGAAGAGCTTTCGCAACATCGCCCGGGTCAGCGTCGTCGAGGTCGGGGCGATCGGAGTCGCCGACGTGATCGGCGCCGCCTCGCTGGCGATCTCCGAAACGGCGCTGGAGACCCTGAAGGGGAGGCTCGGCTGATGGACGCGCGCAACATCATCATCCGCCCCGTCGTCTCCGAGAAGAGCTACGCCCTGATCGGCGAAGGCAAGTACACCTTCCGGGTAAACGACCGCGCTCACAAGACCCAGATCGCCGCCGCGGTCGAAGAGATCTTCGGCGTCGGCGTCGCCCAGGTCCGCACCTCGAAGGTGCGGCCGAAGCCGAAGCGCCGCAACCTCAGCAAAGGTCGCACGCGCGGCTGGAAGAAGGCGATCGTCCAGCTGCTGCCGGGCGAGCGGATCGAGCTGTTCGAAGGCGCCGAGACCGCGTAGGGAGAGAGATGCCGAACCGCAAAACCAAACCGACCAGCCCCGGGCGCCGCTTCGCGACCTACCCGTTGCGCGAGCAGCTGACCGCCTCCGAGCCCGAGGCGAAGCTGACCGAAGGCCTGCGCAAGAGCGGCGGCCGCAACGTCAACGGCCGCGTCACCGCGCGCCATCGCGGCGGCGGCGCCAAGCGGCGCTACCGCAAGATCGACTTCAAACGGCTCAAGGACGGCGTGCCGGCCAAGGTGGCCAGCATCGAGTACGACCCGAACCGCAGCTGCTACATCGCCCTTGTCCACTACGCCGACGGCGAGAAGAGCTACATCCTCGCCCCGGCGGCGCTGAAGGCGGGCGACACGGTCCAGTCCGGCGAGGGCGCCGACATCAAACCGGGCCACGCGCTGAGCCTCGGCGAGATGCCGACCGGCACGATCGTCCACAACGTCGAGCTGACGGCCGGCCAGGGCGGCAAGATGGGCCGCGCCGCCGGCACCGCGATCCAGCTGATCGCCAAGGAGGGTGAGATGGTGACGCTGCGCCTGCCCTCCTCGGAGATGCGCATGGTGCGGGCCGAGTGCCGCGCCACGGTCGGCCAGCTCTCCAACGCCGAGCACCAGAACATGACGATCGGCAAGGCCGGCCGCAGCCGCCACAAGGGCAAGCGCCCGCAGTCGCGCGGCGTGGCGATGAACCCTGTCGACCACCCGCACGGCGGCGGCGAGGCCCACCACACGCCCGGCGGCCACCCGGTCACCCCCTGGGGCAAGCCGACGCTCGGCTATCGCACCCGCAAGAAGGGCAAGCAGTCCGACCGCTACATCGTGCGCGGTCGCAAGCGCGGCAAGAAGAAGGGACGCTAGCGATGGGACGCTCGACCAAAAAGGGTCCGTGGGTGGAAGCGGCGCTGATGAAGCGAATCAACGCGATGAACGAGTCCGGCCAGAAGCAGATGGTCAAAACCTGGTCGCGGACCTCGACGGTCTTCCCCGACATGGTCGGCCACACGATCGCCGTCCACGACGGCAAGAAGCACGTGCCCGTCTTCATCTCCGAGTCGATGGTCGGCCACAAGCTCGGCGAGTTCGCGCCGACGCGGACCTTCCGCGCCCACTCCGGCACCGGCAAGGGCGGCGATTAGCGATGGCGGACGAGAAGAAAGACAAAAAAGCCAAAAAACCCCGGCGAAAAAAGCGGCGGCAAAAAAGCCGCAAAAAAGCCGCGCCAAAAAAGGCGCAACCGTCAAAAAAGAGGCCGCCGAAAAAGCGGCCGCGAAGAAAGAGGCGCCCAAGCCGCGCCGAAAGCGAAGCCGGCCCCGATCGTCGTCCGCGCCAGCTCACGCTACGTGCGCGTCGCACCGCGCAAGGCGCGGCTCATCGCCGACCAGGTCCGCGGCCTGCAGATCGACCGGGCGCGAGCGCTGCTGCAATTCTCGCCGCGCAGCGCCGCCCAGGACATCGGCAAGCTGATCGAGTCCGCGGCCGCCAACGCCGAGAACAATCACGACCTGATCGCCGATGAGATGCGCGTCGCCGAGATCACCGTCGACGAAGGCCCGACGCTGCGCCGCTTCCGCCCGCGGGCGCTGGGCCGGGCGACCCCGATCAACAAGCGAACCAGCCACATCGCCGTGGCCTTGAGCCCGGAAGGGGACCTGTAATGGGACAGAAGATCCACCCCACCGGCTTCCGCGTCGGCTACATCCAGGACTGGAAATCGAACTGGTTCGACGAGAAGGGCTTCGCCGATCTGCTTGAGGAGGATCTCAAGATCCGCGCTCACATCGAGGGCAAACTCGCTCACGCCGGTCTCTCGGACATCACGATCGAGCGCCGCGGTGAGGTTGCGGTCGACATCCACACCGCCCGCCCCGGCATCGTGATCGGCAAATCGGGCAGCGAAGTCGACGCCCTGCGTAAGGAGCTGCACAAGCTCACCGGCAGCCCGGTCAAGGTCAACATCCGCGAGGTCAAGCGGCCCGAGCTCGACGCCAAACTGGTCGCCCAATCGATCGCCGAGCAGCTGCAGAACCGGGTCGCCTTCCGGCGCGCGATGAAACGCGCCCTGACCTCGGCGATGCGCTCCGGCGCCAAGGGCGTGAAGCTGCAGGTGTCCGGCCGCCTCGGCGGTTCGGAGATGGCGCGGACCGAAAGCTACTCCGACGGCCGCGTGCCGCTGCACACGCTGCGCGCGAACATCGATTACGGCTTCTTCGAGGCGCGCACGACCGCCGGCCGGATCGGCGTCAAATGCTGGATCAACAAGGGCGAGGTCATGCCCGAGGGCTTCCGCTCCGACCAGGTCCCCGCCGACGGCGAGCCGCAGGGCGGCCAGCGCGGCAACCGGCCCGGTGACCGCAGCCGGGGTGGGCGTGGGGGAGGCGGTCGCTGATGTTGATGCCGAAACGGGTCAAGCACCGCAAACAGATGCGCGGCCGGATGCGCGGCTACACCAAGGGCGGCAGCCACGTCGCCTTCGGCGAGTACGGCCTCAAGGCGATCGACCGCGGCTGGATCACCAACCGCCAGATCGAGGCCGCCCGCGTGGCGATGACCCGCAAGATCAAACGCGGCGGCAAGGTCTGGATCAACATCTTCCCCGACAAGCCCTACACCAAGAAGCCGGCCGAGACGCGGATGGGCTCGGGCAAGGGCAACCCGGAGGGCTGGGTCGCCGTGGTCAAGCCGGGCAAGGTCATGTTCGAGCTGGCCGGGGTTCCGGAGGAGCTCGCTCGCGAGGCGCTGCGCCTGGCCGGCCACAAGCTTCCGATCCGGACCAAATTTGTCAGGCGCGAGGGGGCTGAGCAGTGATGAAGGCGGCCGAGGCCCACAACCTGAAAGACGACGAGCTCGTCGCCAAGCTGGGCGAAGCCAAGGAAGAGTCGTTCAACCTGCGCTTCCGCCACGCAACCGGCGAGCTCGAGAACACGGCCCGGCTGGGCCAGGCCAAGCGGGACATCGCGCGCCTGCTGACGGTGGCCAAGGAGCGCGGGATCGACGTCGAGAGAGAGCTTAGGAAATGACCGAGGACGAGCAGAAAAAAGACGAGAGCACCGAGAAGGACGAGACTCAGGACGAGACTGGTCAGGCCGCGGGTCCTGTCGGCGCAGGGGACCCACCTCCTCCTGCGGTAGCTGAAGCTTCCTCGGAGGAGGTCCCCCCTACGCCGCCACCCGCGGCAGAGGAGCCGGCTGAGACGGAGGATGCTCCTGCGCCTGAGGAGGAGAAAGCTGCGGCGCCTGCGGCTGAGTCCGAGCCGGATCCGGAGGACGATCTTCCTTGGAAGGAGAAGCGGCGGCTGGTCAAGTCGCGTAAGCCGCATAAGGCGAAGCCGCAGCAGACTCCGGAGGAGCGCAAGGCTGCCCGGGTCGCCGAGCGCAAGCGGCGGGGGGCGGAACGGCGCAAGGAACGGGCCGCCGCCAAAGCCAAGAAGACCCCCGGGACCGGCACGCCGCCGGCCGAGAAGGACGCCAACGCCGCCAAGCTGCGGCAGGGGATCGTCATCTCCGACAAAGGGCAGAAATCGATCACTGTGCGGATCGACACGGCGCGCCGCCACCCGACCTACGAGAAGGTCGTGCGCCGCTCGCACACCCTGCACGCGCACGACGAGCGCAACGAGGCCGGCGAGGGCGACACCGTCCGCATAGTCGAGACCCGGCCCCTGTCCAAGACCAAGCGCTGGCGCCTGGTCGAGATCCTCGAGAAGGCGAAGTAGAGGACTGCCGTGATCCAGCAGGAGTCCAGACTGAAGGTCGCCGACAACTCGGGCGCGAGGGAGATCCTCTGCATCCGGGTCAAAGGCGGCTCCCACCGCCGCTACGCCGGCGTCGGCGACGTGATCACGGCGACGGTCAAACAGGCCAGCCCGCAGGGCGGCGTGCGCAAGGGCGAGGTCGTCCAGGCGGTCGTCGTGCGGACCAAGAAGCAGCTCGGCCGCTCCGACGGCACCTACATCTCCTTCGACGAAAACGCCGCTGTGCTGATCGACCCCGCCAGCAACAACCCGCGCGGCACCCGCATCTTCGGTCCCGTCGCCCGCGAGCTGCGCGATCGCAACTTCATGAAAATCGTCTCCTTGGCGCCGGAGGTGCTCTGATGGCCAAGTCGATGCGGATCAGAACCGACGACATGGTCAAGGTGATCGGCGGCAAGGACTCGGGCAAGACCGGCCGCGTGCTGCGCACCAACCCGAAACGGGAATTCGTCTACGTCGAGGGCCTCAGCATGGCCAAGCGGCACGAAAAATCGCGCCCGACCCAAGACGTCAAAAAAGCCGGCGACCAGCTCGGCGGGATCGTCGACAAGGAGGGCCCGATCCACGTCTCCAACGTGATGCTGCTCGATCCCAAAGACAACAAGCCGACCCGGGTCGGCATCCGTCGCGACAAAGGCGGCAAGCGCGAGCGCTACGCCAAGCGGAGCGGGGTGGGTCTCTGATGGAGGCCGCAACGACCCCCCAGTCCCAGGCCACGCCGCCGCCGCGCCTGCGCGAGCGCTACGAGCAGGACGTGGTCCCGGCGCTGACGAAAAAATTCGGCTACTCCTCGGCGATGCAGGTCCCGCGCCTGCAGAAGATCGTGCTCAACATGGGTACCGGCGAGGCGAAACAGAACGCGAAGATGCTCGAGGCCGCGCAGGAGCAGCTGGCGACGATCGCCGGCCAGCATCCGAACGTGCGCCGGGCGCGCAAGTCGATCGCTTCCTTCAAGGTGCGCGAGGGGATGCCGGTCGGGCTCTCCGTCACCCTGCGCCGGGCGCGGATGTGGGAGTTCCTCGACCGCCTCACCTCGATCGCGATTCCGCGCATCCGCGACTTCCGCGGGCTCAACCCACGCTCCTTCGACGGCCGCGGCAACTACTCGATGGGCGTCAAGGAGCAGCTGATCTTTCCGGAAATCGATTACGACTCGATCGACGAGGTCCGCGGCCTCGACGTGACGATCGCGACTTCCGCGGCGAGCGACGCCGAGGCCTTCGAGTTGCTGCTCGGACTGGGGATGCCGTTCGCCAAAGAGGGGCGCCCCGGCGCCGCCGGCGAAGCCGAAGCGGAGGCCGAAGAGGAGCAGCGCAAGGAGGAGGCCCGCCAGCGGGCCGAGGCCGAGCAGGCCGCGCTGGAACAACTTAAAGAGGAGAACCCGGAGGCTTATGAGAAGCCACAGCCGGCGGGTCCTGTCGCGGATGAGGAGCCCTCGTCCTCGCAGGCTGCGGGCGAGGACCCCTCATCCACGCCACCCGCCGGAGACGCCTCCTCAAAGGACGAGAAAGAAGGTTCTGACGATGGCTAAGACTTCGATGAAGGTGAAGCAGGGCCGCAAGGCCAAGTTCAAGTCGCGCGAGTACAACCGCTGTCGCCGCTGCGGGCGGCCGCGCGGCTACTACCGCAAGTTCGGCCTCTGCCGGATCTGCCTGCGCGAGGCCGCACACGAGGGCTACGTGCCCGGGATGACCAAGTCGAGCTGGTAGACAGGATCACGAGATGCTCAACGACCCGATAGCCGATTACCTGACCCGGATCCGCAACGCGCTCGGCTCCGGCCACGACGACGTGCAGATTCCCGCCTCCCGGCTCAAGGAGGAGATGACCCGCATCCTCAAGGAGCAGGGCTACATCCGCGACTACCGCCGCAAGCCGGCCACGGTCGGCGAGGCGATCGAGATCCAACTCAAGTACACCGAGGACCGCCGCCCGGTGATCCTGGGGATGGAGCGGATCTCACGGCCGGGGCGGCGTCGCTACGTCGACCGCACCGAAGTGCCGCGCGTCGACGGCGGCACCGGCACGGCGATCGTCAGCACCTCGGTCGGCGTGATGACCGGCCACGAGGCGAAGCAGCGAGGGGTCGGCGGCGAGGTAGTCGCCTACGTCTGGTAGCGAGGAGCAACTGATGAGCCGAATCGGAAGAAAACCAATTTCAGTCCCCGAGTCCGTCACGGTCGAGCTCGCCCCCGGGCGGGTCGCCGTCAAGGGCCCGAAGGGCGAGCTCGCGCAGACGCTCGCCGCCGATATGAAGGTCGAGCAGAGCGACGGCGCGGTGACCGTGGCGCGCCCGACCGACCGCGGTGAGCACCGCGCCCTGCACGGCCTCACCCGCAGCCTGATCGCGAACATGGTCGAGGGCGTCGTCGACGGCTTCGAGAAGCGGCTGGAGATCCAGGGCGTCGGCTACCGCGCCGCGCTCAAAGGCAAGACCCTGGAGATGGCGCTCGGCTACTCGCACCCGGTTTCGATCGAGCCGCCGGAGGGGATCGAGTTCGAGGTCCCGCAGCCGACCGAGGTGATCGTGCGCGGGATCGACAAGCAGCTGGTCGGCCAGGTCGCGGCGGACATCCGCAAGCGCCGCCCGCCGGAGCCCTACAAGGGCAAGGGAATCCGCTACCGCGACGAGCACGTGACCCGCAAGGTCGGAAAGAGGGCCTGATATGACCGTTATGACCAAGCGCCAGCAGCGCCTGCGCCGGCGCCGCCGCGTGCGCGCCCGCATCGTCGGCAGCGCCGAGCGGCCGCGCCTCTCCGTCTACCGCTCCAACCGCGGCGTCTTCGCCCAGCTCGTCGACGATGGCGCCGGGCGCACCCTGGCAGCCGTCAACTGGACCGAGCCGGAGCTGCGCAAGATCTCCGCCAGCGAGCAGGCCAAGCGGGCCGGCGAGCTGCTCGCCGAGCGCGCCAAGGCGGCCAAGATCGAGACCTGCGTCTTCGACCGCGGCGGCTACAAGTTCCACGGCCGCGTCAAGGCGCTGGCCGAAGGGGCGCGCGAGGGAGGGCTCAAATTCTGATGGCCCGCCAGGGGACGTCCATTCAGCTACGGTGTCCGGTCCGATGAAGGGCATGGACATGACCAATGTGGAGACCGTCTCCCCCCGGGGGCTGGATCTTCAGGAGCGCGTGATCGAGATCAACCGCGTCGCCAAGGTGGTCAAGGGCGGCCGCCGCTTCTCCTTCACCGCGCTGGTCGCCGTCGGCGACGAAGAGGGTGTCGTCGGGATCGGCTACGGCAAGGCCCGCGAGGTCCCGCTGGCGATCCAGAAGGCGGTCGAGAACGCCCGCAAGAGCTTGATCCGCGTGCCCAAATACGGGCAGACGCTGACCCACAAAATCATCGGTCGCTATGGCGCCGGGCACGTGGTCCTGCGCCCGGCCAGCCCCGGTACCGGGGTGATCGCCGGTGGCGGCGTACGCGCCGTGCTCGAGCTCGGCGGGGTGCGCGACGTGCTGACCAAGAGCATCGGCACGCAGAACCCGATCAACCTGGTCAAGGCGACGATGGACGGGCTCGTCCGTCTGCGCCGGCCCGAGGAGGTTGCGGAGCTGCGGGGGTTGACCGTCGCCCAGGTACTTGGGGTGGCCAAGAGCAATGGCAATTCGGGTGAGGGACTCAGCCCTCAGGCTGCGGGTCCTGTCGCGGCAGGGGACCCACCTCCCCCTCCGGTCGCTAAAGCGTCCTCAGGGGAGGTTCCCCCTACCGCGCCACCCGCAACAGAGACGCCTGTGGCTCCCGCTGAGGAGCCGAAAGCTGAGGAGTCGTGAGTGCGGTGAAGATTCAACAGGTCAAGTCTTCTAACGGGACGAATCCCGCTCAGAAAGCGACGCTTTATGCGTTGGGGCTGGGCAAGATCGGGAACTCGGCTGAGCGCAAGGACTCTCCGCAGCTGCAGGGGCAGCTGAAGGTCGTCTCGCACCTGGTGGAGGTCGACGGTGGCTGAGAAAGCTGCAAAGGCCAAAGAGGACGCGCCGAGCGAGCGCACGCTCGAGATCGGGCTGCACAACCTGAAGCCGAAGCCGGGCTCGAAACGGCCGCGCAAGCGGATCGGGCGCGGCGAGGGCAGCGGGCTGGGGAAGACCTCGGGCCGCGGCCACAAGGGTTACGGCTCGCGCTCGGGCTCGAAGCGCAAGGTCGGCTACGAGGGCGGCCAGAACCCGATCCACATGCGGATGCGAAAGCTTCGCGGCCCGCACAAAAAGCAGTCGATGCCCTTTGAGAACTTCCGCACCGCGACCCAGCCGGTCAACGTCGCCGACCTCGACGAGCGCTTCGACGCCGGCGCCGAGGTCAATCCCGAGACGCTCAAGGAGAAGGGGCTGGCGACGCGCTCCGACCCCGTGAAGATCCTCGCCCGCGGCGAGATCTCGACCAAGCTCGACGTCCACGCGCACGCCTTCAGCGCGGCCGCCAAAGAGAAGATCGAGGCTGCCGGCGGTTCCTGTCACACTCTGGAGCCGTAATGCTCAGGACTATTGCGAACGCTTTCAGCGTCGCGGACATCCGCAAGAAGCTCGCGTTCACCGCGGCGATGCTGCTGCTGTACCGGCTCGGCGCCTACATCCCCGCCCCGGGGGTCGATGCCGAAGCGGTCAAGGAACTCTCCTCGAACTTCGCCGGCAGCAACGTGCTCGGCTTCCTCAGCTTGTTCTCGGGCGGCGCGCTCGAACGCTTCTCGCTGTTCGCGCTGGGGATCATGCCCTACATCACGGCCTCGATCATCCTGCAGCTGTTGACCGTGGTCGTGCCCTCGCTGGAGAAACTGCAAAAAGAGGGCGAGGTCGGCCAGCAGAAAATCACCCAGTACACGCGCTACCTCACCGTCGGGCTCGCCTTCGGTCAGTCCTTCGGCTTCGTCTTCCTCTTCCGCTCCTTCGGCAACCAGGCCGGCGGCAACTCGCTGAGCGAACTGGCCGGCCCGAAAATCCTCCTGATCGTGATCTGCCTGACCGCCGGCTGCACGCTGCTGATGTGGCTGGGCGAGTTGATCACCCAGCGCGGCATCGGCAACGGCATCTCGCTGATGATCTTCGCCTCGATCGTCTCCGGGCTGCCCGGCGGGATCCAGGCCTGGTGGACCAATCCCGATCAGGTCTTCGTCGTGATGATGCCCTTCGTCGCGCTCGCCGTGATCGTCGCGATCGTCTTCGTCCAGGAGGGTCAGAGGCGGATCCCGGTCCAGTACGCGAAACGGATGGTCGGCCGCAAAATGACCTCCGGGGGCTCGACCTACCTGCCCCTGCGGGTCAACATGGCGGGTGTGATCCCGGTCATCTTCGCCGCCTCGATCATGGCCTTCCCGCCGACGATCGGCCAGTTGCTCAACACCCCCGCCGCACTCGACTTCGCCGCCTTTTTCAGCCCCAACGGCTGGGCCTACGTGGTGGGCGAGGTCTTCTTCATCATCATCTTCACCTACTTCTACACCGCGGTCACCTTCAACCCGGTCGACCAGGCCGACAACCTGAAGAAATACGGCGGCTTCATCCCCGGCGTGCGCCCGGGCCGGCCGACCGCCGAGTACCTCGACCGCATCCTCTCCCGGCTGACCTTCCCCGGCGCGCTCTACCTCGGCGCCGTAGCGGCCCTGCCGACGATCCTGATCAGCCAGACCTCGGCCAACTTCTTCTTTGGCGGCACCTCGATCCTGATCGTGATCGGCGTTGCATTGGATACGGTCAAGCAGCTCGAGGCGCAGCTGATGATGCGCAACTACGAGGGGTTCCTCAAATAGAGCTCAACCTCGTCCTTCTTGGCCCTCCCGGCAGCGGGAAGGGCACGCAGGGGGAGCGGCTGCAGGAAGACCTGCGGCTTCCCTACTGGGCCACCGGCGACATCCTGCGCGCCGCCGTTCGCGACGAAACGGAGCTGGGCAAAACGGCGAAGGAGTACATGGACCGTGGCGACCTCGTCCCAGACACGGTCATCGTCGGCGCGATCGCCGAGCGGATCGACTCCGAGGAGGCGGCCGACGGGTTCATCCTCGACGGCTTTCCGCGCACGGCGCCCCAGGCCGAGGCGCTGGCGGCGAAGCTCGAGCAGCTCGGCCGGGCGCTGACGGCCGTGCTGCTGATCGACGCTTCCGACGAGGAGGTGACGCGCCGCCTCGGCGGCCGCCGCACCTGCGCCGAGAACGGCCACGTCTTCCACGTCGACTTCAACCCGCCCGAGCGCGAGGGCGTCTGCGACGTCGACGGCAGCGAGCTGATCGTCCGCGATGACGACAAGCCGGAGGTGATCCGCCACCGGCTCGAGACCTACCACGAGAAGACCGAGCCGCTGATCGAGTTCTACGACCAGCGGGGCATCCTGCGGCGGATCGACGGTGGCGCCACTCCCGACACGGTGGCCGAGGAGCTGCGCCGGGCGCTGGCGACGCTCAAGCTGGAAGCCGACGAGGCGATCTAGCCCGCATCTCTGGGCGGCGGCTAGCGTGTACCGAATGATCATCCGCAAGACGCCGGAGCAGGTCGACAAGATGGCCGCCTCTGGGCGGATCCTGGTTCGCTGCCTGCGCATGATGGCGGCCAAGGCGCGCCCCGGCGTGACCACCAAGGAGCTCGACGCGGCGGCCGAGAAGTTCATCCGCTCGCAGGGCGCCGAGCCCGCCTTCAAGGGCTACCGTGGCTTCCCCGGCTCGATCTGCGCCTCGCCCAACTCGATGGTCGTGCACGGCATTCCCAGCCCCTACGCGCTGAAGCGCGGCGACGTTCTCTCGATTGACGTCGGCGTGGTCAAGGACGGCTGGGTCGCCGACGCGGCGATCACGCTGCCGATCGGCGAGGTCTCGCCGGCTGCGCGCAAGCTGCTCGACGTGACCAAATCGGCGCTCTTCGCCGGGGCCGAGCAGATGCGGCCGGGCAACCACCTCGGCGACGTCTCGGCGGCGATCCAGCGCACGGTCGAGATCGAGGGCCTCTCGATCATCCGTACCCTGGTCGGGCACGGGATCGGGCGCGACATGCACGAGGACCCGCAGGTCCCCAACTACGGCGAGCCCGGCAAGGGGCCGGAGCTGGAGGAGGGGACGGTGCTGGCGATCGAGCCGATGGTCAACGCAGGCGGCTCCCTGGTCACGCTGGGGGACGACGGCTGGGCCGTCTACTCCGAGGACGGCTCGCTGGCCGCCCACTTCGAGTTCACCGTCGCCGTCACAGCCGACGGACCCCGGATCTTGACTCCCTGGCACGAGGACGACTGACGCGCCGATCCCTCGGTCGGGCTCGACACCGCCCCGTGTCCCGCGATGTCGGAGCCGTCAACCGCAACGAGTCAGATGCGAGAGTTGTTGTCTATAATCACGACATGATCGAAGCTGCTTACGACAGCGAGGGCGACACGATTCAGATAGAGCTCGAGAAGAGCCGTGAGCCTGTCTACGGCAAAGCGATCGCGGGTGGTGCCGTGATCCTCAATGTCATTCCGGAGCATCCGGCGACGATCGACGTGATTGGTGCAGCGAAGGGCGATTTCGAAGACGCGCTTCGCGCGGCGGCCGGACACCATGGGCTGGATGCAGAAGAACTCATCGCGATCGCCCGCGCGTCTGTCGCCGCCCCAGACCGTCCGCTCCAACTAGAGCTAGGCGCTCGTATCGCCGCCTGACGCCTGCACGCCGTCAGCTCAGAACCCCCCGCGCTTCGGAGGCGCTTCGCAGGTCGGGAGGGCGCGGCCTCAGGGGAATGTCGCGAAGCGGCGAAATGCAATCTGTCCTTTGCGCGGCGAAGCCGCGCGGCAGATTTCACCGCGGCGCAGCCGCGGTGATCAATTCCCCTGAGGCCGTGCCCTCCCGACCCCCGGCCGGCCTGCCCCAGAAGCGCCCCCCTGCTATCTTTCCCGGTCGGCCCTGAGGGCCGTTTGTTCGTGCTCGCTTGCCCGATTCATGGGGCTGGCGAGAGTCCTGTAGTCGAGAAAAGACCGGAGCGATGAAGGTCCGAGCTTCCGTAAAGCCGATGTGCGAAAAGTGCAAGGTGATCCGCCGCAACGGGGCGGTTCTCGTGATCTGCCAAAACCCGCGCCACAAGCAGCGGCAGGGTTAGCCATGGCGCGTATCGCGGGGATCAACATCCCGGTCGGCAAACGGATCGAAATCGGGCTCACCTACATCTTCGGCATCGGTCGCTCGACCGCGCAGGGGATTCTCGCTGAGACGAAAATCGACCCGAACACCCCGGTCAAAGACCTGACCGAGGAAGAGGTCGTGAAACTGCGCGAGGCGGTCGAGCGCCGCGAGGTCGAGGGCGACCTTCGCCGCGAGCGCTCCCAGGACGTCAAACGACTGATGGAGATCGGCTCCTACCGGGGGCTGCGCCATCGCCGCGGCCTGCCTGTGCGGGGCCAGCGGACGAAGACCAACGCGCGTGGCCGCAAGGGCCCGCGCCGGATGAGCGTCGCCGGCCGGCGCAAGGCACTAGGACCGGGGTAGAGAGATGGCAGCAGCGAAAAAACCAGCCAAAGGGCGCCCCCGCCGCCGGGTGAAAAAGAACATCGCCTACGGCCAGGCCCACATCAAGACTTCCTTCAACAACACGATCGTCACCCTCACCGACCCCCAGGGCAACGTGATCGCCTGGGAGTCGGCCGGCTCGGCGGGCTTCAAAGGCTCGCGCAAGTCGACCCCGTTCGCCGCTCAGGTGACCGCCGACGCGGCCGCCAAGAAGGGCATGGAACACGGGCTCGAAAAGGTCGAGGTCTTCGCCAAGGGCGCCGGCTCGGGCCGCGAGACGGCGATCCGCTCGCTGCAGGCCGCCGGTCTGGACGTGACGACCGTCAAGGACGTCTCGCCGCAGGCCCACAACGGCTGTCGGCCGAAGAAGCGGAGGCGCGTCTAGTGGCTCGCGATACCGGAGCCCAGTGCAAGCAGTGCCGCCGCGAGGGCCAGAAGCTCTTCCTCAAGGGCGAGCGCTGCTTCACCGACAAGTGCGGCGTCGAGCGCCGCTCCTATCCGCCCGGCGAGCACGGTCGCGGGCGTATGCGCCAGTCCGAGTACCGGGTGCAGCTGCGCGAGAAGCAGAAGACGCGCCGCTACTACCAAGTGCTCGAGGGCCAGTTCCGCGCCTACTACGACAAGGCTTCGCGCCAGGACGGCGTCACCGGCGAGAACCTGCTCCGCCTGCTCGAGTCGCGCCTCGACAACGTCCTCGTGCGACTCGGCTTCGCCGCCTCGCGGCGCCAGGCCCGCCAGCTCGTCCGCCACGGACACTGGCTGGTCAACGGTCGCCGCGTCGACGTGCCCTCGTACCAAGTTCGCCCCGAGGACGTGATCTCGATCAAGTCCGGCTCGGCGGCCAGCGACACGATCCGCAAAGCGACCGAGCTCGTCTCGACCGTGCCGGCCTGGTTGCAGGCCGACCACGACTCGCTCACGGCCAAGATCCTGCGCCTCCCCGAGCGCGCCGAGATCTCGGCGCCGGTGCAGGAGCAGCTGATCGTCGAGCTGTACTCCAAGTAACCGCAAACGATTTCTGAAACACCCATACGCAAGGAACTCATGCCAACTGACTTTCAGGTCCCTCGTATAACCGCCGACAAGACGGATGACCGTCGCGGCACGTTCACGATCGAGCCCCTCGACAAGGGCTTCGGCTACACGTTCGGCAACAGCCTGCGCCGCGTCCTGCTCTCCTCGCTCGGCGGCGCCGCCGTCATCAGCGTCCGCATCGAGGGCGTCTCGCACGAGTTCTCAAGCGTGCCGGGCGTCAAGGAGGACGTCACCGACATCGTGCTCAACCTGAAGGACCTCGTCGTCCGCATGCACACCGACGCCGACGAGGTCGAGGCGCCGCTGGTCGCCACCGGCCCCGGCGAGGTCAAGGCGAAGGACATCGACCTGCCCTCGGGCGTCGAGATCCTCAACCCCGAGGCGCCGATCGCGACGCTGGAGAAGAAAACCAAGCTCGAGGTCTACCTGACGATCGGCCGCGGCCGCGGCTACTCGCCGGCCGAGGAGAACAAGTCCGACGAGCAGCCGATCGGCGTGATCCCGATCGACTCGATCTTCTCGCCGATCCGGCGCGCCTCCTACTCGGTCGCGACCGCCCGCGTCGGCCAGCGCACCGACTTCGACAAACTGACCCTGGAGATCGAGACCGACGGCTCGCTCGAGCCCGCGGCGGCGCTGCGCGAGGCCTCCGAGATCCTGATCAAAACCCTGGCGATCTTCACCGACGCCGAGCGGGTTGAGGAGTTGACCGCCCGCGAAGCGGTCGCCCCGGGGCTCTCTGGCGGCGACGGGCTCTCAGCCGTCGGCGGCGGCAACGGCGCCGGCTCGGCCGCCAGCAACGGGCTCGACGAGATCCTGATCGAGGAGCTCGAGCTCGGCGTGCGCTCCTACAACTGCCTCAAGCGGGCCGGCGTGCAGACCGTCGGCGATCTGGTCCGCAAGACGCGCTCGGAGTTGAACGCGATCCCGAACTTCGGCTCGAAGTCGATCGATGAAGTGATCGAGACCCTGCAGGCCCGCGGGCTCGATCTGAGCCAGGACTAGGTCAAGGGCCGGGGGAGAGCGATCCGATGCGGCACCGCAAGAAGCGCAACAGGCTCAGTCGCGATGCGTCGCACCGTGAGTCGCTGCTCTCCAACCTCTCCAAGCAGCTGATCGAGCACGAGCGGATCAAGACCAGCCAGGCGAAGGCCAAGGCGGTCAAGCCCGAGGTCGAGCAGCTGATTACGCTGGCCAAACGCGGCGACCTGCACGCCCGGCGACAGGCGCTTGCGACCCTGCACAACGACAAGTTCATCGTGCACAAGCTGTTCGAGGAGGTCGCGCCTCGCTATACCGAGCGCCCCGGCGGGTACACGCGGATCGTCAAGCTCGGCCCGCGCCGCTCGGACAGCACCGAGATGGTCTATCTCGAGCTCGTCTAGCGTCGGTCGGGGAGGACAGGGGGTATCCCCGCGTTGCTGGGTTTTCGCCAGCCGCGCCGGCGTCTCTCGCTGAGCTCGTGGGGCGAAAAGTGGACGCCGCTGCCGCGGGGATACCCCCTGTCCTCCCCCTCGGAAGCTCAATCGGACTCTTTCAATAGCTGACTTTCTCCAGGTAGAGGCCGTGGGGTGGGGCGGTGTCGCCGGCCGCGTCGCGGGGGGCGCCCGCTAGTAGCTCCTTGAAGCTGGAAGGGGTCCGGCGGCCGGTGCCTACCTCGAGCATCGTGCCGACGAGGATGCGGACCATGTTGCGCATGAAGGCGTCCGCCGTGATGCGGAAGGCGAGGATGTCGCCTTCCTCGGTCCAGGCGGCCGAGTGGATGTCGCGGTCGAAGCGGACGTGGTCGGTCTGGGTCGGGGTGAAGGCGGTGAAGTCGTGGTTGCCGGGCAGGGCCGCTGCGCAGGCTTGGAGGGCTTCGAGGTCGATGCGGTGGGGCCACCAGAGGGCGTGGCCCTGCTCCAGCGGGCTCGGCGCCGAGCGGGCGAGGACGCGGTAGAGGTAGCTGCGGGAGCCGGCGCTGTGGCGGGCGTCGAAGTCGTCGGCGACGACGGTCGCGGCGGTGACGGCGATGTCGTCGGGGCCAACCCCGTTGAGCCGCCGCGCCAGATCACCCTGGATCTCAGCCGAGGTAGCGAAGCTCGCGACCTGCCCGAGCGCATGCACCCCAGCATCGGTCCGCCCCGCCACCGAAAGCTGCACGGGCTCGCGCAGCACAATCGCCAGAGCCGCCTCCAGCTCCCCCTGAACGGTTCGCAGCCCAGGCTGAGCCGCCCAGCCCCTGAACCCGGTCCCGTCATATTCAAGCTCCAGCCGAACGGTCGTCATCGCGCGCAGTATGCCTTTGCGAAGACGGGGAAGGGGGTATCCCCGCGGCAGCGGCGTCCTCTTTTCGCCCCACCAACTCAATGAGAGAGGTGGGCGCGGCTGGCGAAAACCCAGCAACGCGGGGATACCCCCTTCCCCGTCCCCCAACTACGCAAGCAGCGCGCGCAGCGCGGCTTCGTCGAGGATCTCGATCTCGAATTTTTCCGCCTTGGCCAGCTTCGAGCCGGCGTTTTCGCCGGCGACGAGGTAGTCGGTCTTCTTCGAGACGGAGTTGACGACCTTGCCGCCGCCGGCCTTGATCATCGCCGCGGCCTCCTCCCGGGTCAGCTCCGGCAGGGTGCCGGTGAGGACCAGCGTCTTGCCTTCCAGCGGGCCGCCCTGGGCGCGCCGTTCGGAGGCGTCCTGCTCGAGCCGCAGGCGCTTTTCGCGCAGCTTCCGGATCAGCGCCCAGGTCGCCTCGTCGGCTAGCGACTCGGCGATCTGCACGGCCATGATCGGCCCGACGCCCTCCACCTCCTCGATCGCCTCCGGGTCGGCCTCGTGTAGGGCGTCGATCGAGCCGAAGTGGTCGGCCAGCGCCTCCGCCGTGACGTAGCCGACGCCGGGCAGGCCGAGCGCGTAGAGAACGCGCTTGAATGGCCGCGAGCGCGAGGCGTCGATCGCCGCCAGCAGATTGCGGGCCGAGACCTCGCCGAAGCCCTCGAGGCCAACCAGTTGATCCTCGCTCAGTTCGTAGATGCCGGCGACGTCCTTGATCAGGCCTTCTTCGAGGAAGCGCAGCGCCTGCTTCTCGCCGAGCCCGTCGATGTCCATCGCCCCCCTGCTGACAAAGTGCTTGACGTGTTGGAAGGACTGACCGGGGCAGCCGGTGCGGTTGGGGCAGATCGTGAAAACGCCGTCCCGCTTCTCAGTCGGCGTCTCACAGACCGGGCATCGCTTTGGCGGTCTCGGCTTGCGCGCCCGCGGGTTCTGCCGCGGCAGCTTCGGCGAGACCACCTGGGGGATCACGTCGCCGGCCCGCATCACGACAACCTGATCGCCCTCGCGCACGTCCTTGCGCGCCAGGTCCTCCTCGTTGTGGAGCGTGGCGGTGGTGACGGTGACGCCGCCGACGTGGACCGGATCGAGCATCGCGAACGGCACCAGGTGGCCGGTGCGACCCACGTTCCAGACGACCCGCTTCATTGTCGTGGTCGCGGTCGTCGGCGCGAACTTCCAGGCGATCGCCCAGCGCGGCTCGCGCCCGACCACCCCAAGCTCGCGCCAGAGGGCGCGCTCGTCGACCTTGACGACGACGCCGTCGATCTCGTAGTCGAGCCGCTCGCGCCGCTCCTCCCACCAGCGGCAGCGCCGGACCACGTCCTCGACGTCGCGGTGGTGCTCGCTGTCCGGGTTGACCCGGAAGCCGCGCTCGTCGAGCCACTCGATCTCGTCCATGTGCGTGGCGAGGTCGAGCCCCGGCGCCGCTCCGAGCCCGTAGATCCAGGTCGAGAGCGGCCGTTCCGCCGCCAGCGAGGGATCGAGTTGCCGGATCGAGCCGGCAGCGGAGTTGCGCGGGTTGGCGAAGGTCGGTTCGCCGGCCTCGGCGCGACGCTCGTTGAGCGCCCTGAAGGCGGCGATCGGCAGGTAGACCTCGCCGCGGACTTCGAGCAGGCCGGGCGCCCGGGGGATCCGCAGCGGGACCGAGCCGATCGTGCGCAGATTGCGCGTCACGTCCTCGCCGATCCGGCCGTCGCCGCGGGTCGCGCCCCGGACCAGGACTCCGTCCTCGTAGGTGAGCGAGATCGCCAGGCCGTCGATCTTCGGCTCGGTCGTATAGCTGAACCGCGAGGCCGCGATGTCGAGCCGTTTCAGGTGGTTGGCGAGGCGGATCTCCCAGGCCCGTAGCTCCTCCTCGTTGCGCGCATTGGCGAGGGAGAGCATCTGCTCGTGGTGCTCGACCTGCTCGAAGCGGTCCAGCGGCGGCGCCCCGACCCGCTGCGTCGGCGAGTCCGGGGTGCGCAGCGCCGGGTTGTCGGCCTCGATCGCGCGCAGCTCGTCGAGCAGCTCGTCGTATGCGTCGTCGCCGATCGTCGGATCGTCGAGGACGTAGTAGCGGTGGTTGTGCGCGGCCAGCTCACGTCGCAGCTCCGCCGCTCGCTTCTCGTCGCCCGCGGCGCTCACACCGAGGAGGGCAGGCTCGCCGCAAGCATCTGCTCGAGCCGCCAGCCGCGCAACCGCTCGAGCTCGCCGTGGTCGGTGAGGTCGAAGTGGATCGGCGTGACCGCGATCCGTCCCCGCGAGACCGCCATCAGGTCGGTCCCGTCGAGCTCCTCGAAGCCGGGCTGCCAGCCGTAGATCTCGTAGCGGCGGCGACCGTCCTCGTCCTCGGAGACGAGCTTGAGCTCGTCGTTGTAGATCCGTTTGCCGAGCTTGGTCACCTCGATGCCGTTCGGCTCGCCCGCCGGGCAGTTGACGTTGACCAGCGTCTCCGGCGGCATCGGCTCGTCGCGCAGCGAGGCGACCAGCTGGGCGAGGAAGGCGGCGGCGAGGCCGAACTCGAAGCGGCCGCTGACGTAGCCCATGCCGCCGCCGGAGGATTGCTGGGAGATCGCCACGGCCGGAATGCCGAGGACGATTCCCTCGAAGGCGGCGGCGACGGTGCCGGAGTAGGTGATGTCGTCGCCGAGGTTGGCACCGTGGTTGATCCCGGAGACGATCAGATCGGGCCGGTGGCCGACCAGGCCGAGCTCGGCGAAGCGCACGCAGTCGACCGGGGTGCCGTCGGTGGCGAAGCCGCGGTCGCCGTCGCCGAACTCGACCTCCTCGACCGTCAGCGGCGAGCGCGTGGTGATGCTGCGCGCGGTCGCGCTGCGGTTCGAGTCCGGCGCGACGACGTCGACCTCGACCCCGTCCAGCTCGCGCAGCTCCCGACGCGCGGCCTGCAGGCCGGGAGCCGAGATCCCGTCGTCGTTGGTCAGCAGCACGCGCACGAGTTCCCGATTCTAGGCCCTAGTAGGAGGCGACCAGCCCAGCGATCCTGTCCTGCTCGTAGTGCGCGAGGCCGAGGTCGCTGACGCTGTTCATCAGGATCGAGAAGGCCATCACGCGGCCGCTGCGGTTGAAGCAGTAGCCGGAGAGCGCGCTGACCCCGGTCAGGGTGCCGGTCTTGGTCCGGCAGCGGCCATAGGCGGCGGTGCCACGGGTACGGTCGGCGACGGTGCCCTCGTGGCCGGTCAGGGCGAGATCCTGGATGAACTCGTCGCCGACCGGCGTGGCGCGCATCGAGCGCAGCAGGCCGACGACGGCCGCCGGCGAGGCGCGGTTGCCGTGCGTGAGCCCGGACCCGTCGACCGCCTGGACGGCGGAGCCGTGGCCACGGGCGAAGCGCTCGACCACGGCGGTGCCGGCGGCGGTCGTGCCGGCGGCCCCGAAGTGGGCGCCGAGCAGCTTGGCCAGCATCTCGGCGAAGAAGTTGTTCGAGTAGACGTCGGTTGCCTCGACCAGGCGCGACATCGTCGGCGAGCGCACGGCGGCGATCGGTTTTGCCCCCGCCGGGGTCGCGCGCCGGGCAACCCGGGTGCGGATCGAGATGCCGGAGGAGCGCAGCGCGCTCGCCAGCTTCCGGGCGGCGAGAGTCGCCGGGTCGGCGGAGAAGCCCTGGCCGATCGAGCCGCGGTAGCCGGAGTCGAAGGAGAGGCCGGAGAGGGGGCCGATGTAAGGGCTGGTCGCGTAGCCCGAGTCGGCGACCCCCCGCAGGCGGTCGAAGACGGTGTCGTCGGCATAGAGCCGCCCGGCCACCCGGCGCACTCCGGCGGCGCGCAGCTGCGCCTTGAGCGCGTAGAGGTTGGTGCCGAGGCCGCCGCCGAAACGGTTGTAGAAGGCGGGGACGCCGAGCGCCGGGTCGCCGGCGCCCCGCAGGTAGAGGCTGCCGTGGAGCACGCCGTCGAGCCCGACCCCCCCGTCGGTGAGCAGCTTGGTGACGATGCGGTATTCCGGTCCGAAGCGCGCCAGCGCGGTCGAGGTCGTGAACAGCTTCGTGTTCGAGGCCAGCACCCGCGCCCGCTTGCCCGCCCGCCCGCAGACCGCCCGCCCAGTTTCCGCATCGACCACGTACAGCCCGCTCGCCGACCCACCTCCGTAAACCAAGCGGCGCTTCATCTCCTGACAGCTCCCGCTCTCCCCGCTGGCGCGGCGGGGAACAGCAGCCAGGAGCAGAACCAGGCAGAGGGCGGCAGCTCGCTTCATCCCGGTAGCAACACAGGAGCAACGAAGGTAGCGGGCATCGGCACCGGACGGGAGGGGGAGGGGGTGTCCCCGCGGCAGCGGCGTCCTCTTTTCCGCCCCCGCAGGCCCCGGGCGACAGCTTAACCGGCCTCGGTGGCGAAAACCCAGCAACGCGTGGACACCCCCTCCCCTCCGACCCCGCACCTGCCCAACGGCGCCTCTGGGATAATCCGTGTTTATGGGCAAGGTCGTCGACATCGAGGCACCGTCCCGCCGCAAACGCGGCAAAGGCCGCAAGCGGCCCTCGAAGACCGCCCTGGTCCTCGGCGGCGGCGGTTTCACCGGTGGCGTCTATGAGATCGGCGCCCTGCGCGCGCTCGACCTGCTCGCCGTCAACAGCACGGTCAATGACTTCGACGTCTACGTCGGCACCAGCGCCGGCTCGTTCGTCGCGACGATGCTCGCCAACGGCGTCACGCCGGACGAAATGATGCAGGTGATCAACGAGCGCGAGCCCTCCGAGCTCGACGACCTCGACCTCGACAAGGTGCTCAAGTTCAACTACCTGGGCTTCCTGCAGAAGGCCGCGATGCTGCCGCTGCGCACGGCTGAGCTGATGAGCAGGCTGGTGCGGATGGGCGAGTTCTCGGCGATCGACATCGGCGTCGGCCTCGCCGAGGCGCTGCCCTCGGGGCTCTACTCGGGCGCCGGCATCTCCGACTACGTCGAGCAGTCGCTCGCCGACGCCGGCCGGATCAACGATTTCCGCCTGCTCGAGCGCGAGCTCTATCTGACCGCGACCGACCTCGATACCTGCGAGCGCCTCGTCTTCGGCGAGCCGGGCTGGGACGACGTGCCGATCTCGAAAGCGGTCGAGTGCTCGACCGCGCTGCCGATCGTCTACAAGCCGGTCGAGCTCAAGGGCCGCCAGCTGGTCGACGGCGGCATCCGCTCGACCACCAACGTCGACATCGCGGTCGAGAAGGGGGCGAAGTTCATCCTCGTCGTCAACCCGCTCGTCCCCTACGTCAATGACTTCGAGCAGACGATCCCGACCGTCTTCGGCACGCGGGTCAAGCGCGTCGCCGACATGGGCATGCCGGCGATCGCCAATCAGACCTTCCGCCTGATCGCCCACGCCCGCCTGCACCAGGCGGTCGAGATGTGGCAGGAGAAATACCCCGGGGTCGACATCGTCTTGATCGAGCCCGAGCCGAACGACGAGCTGATGTTCGGCACGCCGATCATGGACTACTCGCGGCGGCTGCAGATCGCCCGCCACGGCTTCGAGTCGGTCACCGCGACGCTGGCCAAGGACTACGACCGCCACAAAGAGACGGCCGAGAAGCACGGCCTCGAGATCTCCGAGCGGCGCGTGCGGCGTGCGGTCGAGCGCGCCTCCGAAGAGGAGCCCGAGCAGGCCTCGGCCTGGCGGCGGGTGCTGGAGCAGACGACCGCGACGCTGCTGCGCCAATCCGGCGAGGCCTCCTGAAGTCGATGGCGCCGGCTCAGCCGGCGTAGAGTTGCTCGATCTCGCCCGCGTGCTTGTCGGTGACGACGGCGCGCTTGACCTTCATCGTCGGCGTCAGCTCGCCGCTCTCCTGTGAAAGGTCCTCGGGCAGGATCGCGATCTTCTTGACCTGCTCGACCCGGGCGAATTTCTCGTTGACCTTCGCCAGGTGCGCCTCGATCGCCTCGCGCACTTCGCGGTTGGAGGCGAGCTTGGCGGGGTCCTCGGGCAGTCCGTGCTCCTGCGCGTAAGCGGCTGCTTCTTCGGGGTCGAGCGTGACCAGGGCGACGAGGTAGGGGCGGCGGTCGCCGACGACAACGCACTGCGAGACGAGCTGGTGCTGCTTGATCTCGCCCTCGAGGTTGGCCGGAGTGATGTTCTTGCCGCCGGCGGTGATGATGATGTCCTTTTTGCGCCCGGTGATCGAGATGAAGCCGTCGGCGTCGATCGAGCCGAGGTCGCCGGTGTGCAGCCAACCGTTGACGATCGTCTCGCGGGTCGCCTGCTCGTTCTTGTAGTAGCCCTGGAAGACGTTGGGGCCCTTGACCAGGATCTCGCCGTCCTCGGCGATCTTCACCTCGCAGCCGGGGAAAGGCTTGCCGATCGTGCCGATCTTGAATTCCTCCGGGGTCGAGATCGTCGCCGCGGTCGAGGTCTCGGTCATCCCCCAGCCCTCGAGCACGAGCACCCCGGCGGCGTCGAAGAAGCGCAGGATCTCTGGGCTGATCGGCGCCGCGCCGGAGACGGCGAGGCGCAGCTGGCCGCCGAAGAGCTCGCGGATTTTCGACAGCACCTTCTTGTCGGCGAACCCGTACTGCTTGCGCAGCAGGAAGCCCGGCTTGCGTCCCGCCCGCTCGGCCTCGCGCATCTTGCCGCCGACCCGGACCGACCACTCGAAGACGGCCTTTTTGAGCCCGCCCTCTTTCTCCATCGCCCCGGTCGCGAGCGTGTAGATCTTCTCGAATATGCGCGGCACAGATGGGAAGTAGGTCGGTTTGACTTCAGCCAGGTTGGGCATGATCTTCAGCGGGTCGCGCTCCCAGTAGGCGATCGTCGCGCCGAGGTCGAAACTGCCGAGCTGGATCAAGAGGGCGAAGGAGTGGGCGAGGGGAAGGTAGAGGTAGGTCACGTCTTCGCCCTCGATGACGCTGTTCTCGTTGACCATGTCAAGCATCGCCCGGTAGTTGCCGTGGCTGATCACGCAGCCCTTCGGCGGCCCGGTCGTGCCCGAGGTGTAGATGAAGGTGCAGATGTCGGCGGGGGTGACGGCGCTCCAGAGCCGCTCCCACTCGGCGGCGTCGCGGCCGGCGCCGCGCGCGGCAAGGTCGTCGAGCGAGATCGCGTCCTCGCTGGCGCCGGTCATCCGCACGACCTGCTCGAGCAGCGGCAGCTGGTCGCGCACGGCGCGGATCTTCTCAAGCTGTTCGTCGTCCTCGACGACGACGACCTTGGCGTCGGAGTTCTCGAGCACGTACTGGCACTCCTCCGGCGAGTTGGTCTGGTAGATCGGCACGACGGTGGCGCCGATCGAGAGCGCGGCGAAGTCGAAGTAGGTCCACTCGGGCCGGGTGTTGGCGAGGATCGAGACCTTGTCGCCCTTGGCGACGCCGAGGTCGGCGAGGCCGAGGGCGAGATCGCGGACCGTCGCCTCGACTTCGTTGAAGCTGCGCTTGACCCAGTTGCCGCCGTCCTTGAAGGTGACGGCGGGAGCGTCGCCGTAGAGCTTCGCGGCGCGCGGCAGAAGGTCCGCCAGCGTGGCTGATTTGGTTCCCCGCTCCTCCACGGCGGCAAGTCTAGTGATAATGCGGCGGTGCCCGAAGCAGCAGCGACCCCGATCCCCCGCCGCGGCCGGCTCTGGGTGATCCTCGCGCTCGGCCTGGCGCTGGCGGCGCTGGGCTACGCGGTGGTCGAGATCTCGACCAAGGAAGCCGGCAGCGACGTCGTCCGGCTCAGTGGCGTCGCCACGGCGCAGGAGCTCTTCGGCGGCATCCCCCAGGAAGGCGACCGGCTCGGCTCGAACGACGCGCCCGTCTCGATCCAGGTCTTCAACGACCTGCAGTGCGGCAACTGCCGGGCCGACTTCCTCTCGACTATCCCCGGCCTGACCGAAAAGTATGCCCGGCCGGGCACGGCGAAGCTCTTGATGCGCCATTACTCGGTCGCCGAGAACCCGGTCGAGCTCGGCTTCTTCGGCGCCGAGGCCGCCGCCCAGCAGGGCTATGGCTGGCAGTACACCTACCTCTTCTTCGTCAACCAGGGCGAGGCGGAGCGGTTCGGGATCGACAACGAGTTCCTGGCCTCGCTGGCGGGCGCGATCGGCGAGCTCAACGTGCCGGAATGGCAGCAGTACCTCGACGACGAGGGCGGCTCCGGCGGCGAGATCGCGACCAGGCTGGAAGGCTACGAAGACCTCGGCACCCAGCTCGGCATCCGCGCCGGCCAGGGGCTGATCGTCAGCGGCCCGGGGGGGACCCGGACGCTGCAAGACGGCCCCAGCCTGGCCCAGGCCGAACGGGCGATCGACTCAGTGAGCTGAGCGCCGCCCGCGAGCGCTAGGGCGCGTCCGCGGCCGTGACCTCGCGCAGGCGGTGGGTGTCGACGTCGTAGACGAAGCCGCGCACGATGTCGCGGTGGGCGAGGAAGGGCGAGTTGCGCACCCTCAGAATCGACTGCCGCAGGTCGGCGTCGACGTCGGCGAAGGACTCGATCGCGAAGGCCGGCGCGACCCCGGTGGCCTCCTGCAGCTCGGCGCGGAAGCCGTCGTCGGTCAGCTTCTGCATGCCGCAGTCGGTGTGGTGGATCAACATCGTCTCGCGGGTGCCGAGCCGACGCTGGGAGACCGCCAGCGAGCGGATCACGTCGTCGGTGATCACCCCGCCCGCGTTGCGCAGGACATGGGCCTCGCCGTCGCCGAGGCCGAGCGCGGCGAAGACGTCGAGGCGGGAGTCCATGCAGGTGACGATCGCCAGCCGACGGCTGGGGCTGACGTCGAGGTGCGCGGCCGGAAGCGAGCCGGCGAAGCGCTGGTTGTTTTCGAGCAGCTCGTCGATCGTGTCCAAGGCCCGCTGAGCCTACAGCCCGCTGCGTCTACCCTCGGTGGATGAAGGAGACGCTCGGCCCACCCCTTCGCGCAGGTGCGCTGACCGCATTCATCGTCGGCCTGGCGATGCTGCTCTTCCACCCACCCTCGTTCGCCGGAGTCGGCAGCCTGCTGGCGCTGCTCGCGGGCGCCGTCGCGGTGGTTCTGATCGCCGCCTGGGCAATGGTGATGCTGCTCGGCGACGAGATGCCCGAGCGTGAGTTCCGCCGCCTTTCCGACCGCAGCGAGGCGCTGGCCAAGCTACCCCCTCCCGAGCAGCCGCCGAGCGAGTTCGACGAGCTCGTCGTGGAGGCGATAGACGACCTGCCGGAGGAGCTCCGCCGGGTGGTCGAGGAGATCCCGATCCTCGTCCGAACCTCGGCCACCTGCACCACGCCTACGGCCACTACATCGGCGACACCGTCGCCCGTGACAACTACCGGGACCACATCGTGATCTACCGCGACACCCTGGAGCGCGATTTCGGCAACGACCCCGAGCTGCTGCGGGCCCAGGTCGAGCGCACGGTCCGCCACGAGATCGCCCACCACCTCGGCTGGGGCGAGCGCGGCGTGCGCGGGCTCGGCCTCTGAACGGTCGCGATCCCGCGCAGGGAGCTCGAGCGCGCGGTCGGCGCCGAGCGCGGCTAGACCGAGATCGTGACCGGGAAGGTCAGGACCCAGATCGTGGTGCCGGCGAAGAGCAGATAGCCGAGCGCCAGGATCGCCACCCGCTGTCGCGGCCGCGAGAGCTTGGTACTGATCCCGGCGAAGAACAGCGCCGCCGCGAACAGCACGACCGCGAGCACGTAGTTGTCGGATCGCTGGTTCGACTGGCGCGCTTCGGCGGTCTCAGCTTCGGCTTCGCCCAGCAGCCGTTCCGATTCAGCCTGGCTTGCGAGCTTGTACTGCGGCATCGCGAAGGGAACCGGCGGGGCCTTGGGGCTGTGCAGCGGATCGGTCGCGATCCAGGCGTTGACAGCGGGCTTGAATTCCTTGCGGAAGCGCTCGAAGTAGAAGTCGGCGAGGCGGGTGTCCTTGCCGGCGTAGGCGTTGACCCACTGGGTGAAGGTGAGCACATCGATCTGGGTCTCCTGCCCGGCTTCGGTCGAGGCCCGGGTCGACTCGACCCGGGCGGCGTTCGCCTTGCTGAAGTCGATCGCCTGTACCCCGCTCCAGCGCGCCGACTGGTAGGAGCTCCAGGCCGTGGCCACCGCTGCGATCGCCAGCAGGATCGTGGCCAGCAACTCGGCGTGTCGGTGTAGGCGATCAAACATGGGCGGGGAGCGTATATCCGAACCGAGGTGCGTGGCTCTATCTAGGACCTCGAGGCTAAATTCCTCTTCCTGAAGACGATTAAGGCCTCGACGCAGCCAGCGTCCGGCGCATGCTCACGGCCGAGACCGCGAACCCGACCACCGAGAACGCGTTCCTCCTTCTCGGCGCCATGGGCATCAAGCTCGAAGCAGTGCTCCCCTCGGGCAGTCGGGTCGACATGGTCTGACTGATATCCGGCCAGGCAGACTCCCGCCGGTTGATCGCTGCCGCCATCGCTGCCGGGTTCAAGTACGGCCCTAATGATCGTGCCTAATCGGGGCGCCCGGATTTGAACCGGGGACCTCACCGACCCGAACGGTGCGCGCTACCAGGCTGCGCCACGCCCCGATGGGGGCGATTATCTCAGAGCCGCGCGGGGGAGGCCCTGCGGCCCTTGAGACAGGCCGCGGAGAACGCCGGCCACCGCGGCGTACGATTGATCCCGCTGCTTGCGGGGTAAACCCCCAACGACCAGTCCGCAAGCGAGAACGGAGGAACGATGGAGGCAGCCGCACCGTCACCGAGCAAGGGGATCTTCGACAGCGCCAACCAGGAGAAGCGCAAGCAGGTCGTCGCGCTGTTGCAGGAGGCCTACTGGATGGAGATCGAGACGGTGATGAGCTACCTGTCCGCCTCCGTCAACCTCGACGGTGTGCGCGCCCAGGAGGTCAAAGAGTCGCTCTCCGAAGACATCGAAGAGGAGCTCGGCCACGCCAAGCAGTTCGCCGCGCGGATCAAGGAGCTCTACGGGGTGGTGCCCGGCTCGGAGGAGTTCGCCGCCGAGCAGTCCTTCCTGCAGCCGCCCGAGCACCAGACCGACATCGTGCACGTGATTCGCGGCGTGATCAAAGCCGAGACGGGCGCGATCGAGCACTACACCGAGATCATCGAGGAGACGGAGGGCGTCGACCCGGTCACCCAGGACATGACGATCGCGATCCTCCGCGACGAGCAGGGCCACCGCCGCCTCTTCGAGGGCTTCCTGCGCGAGTACGAGTTCGAGGGGCTCGCCTGAGCCTGCACGACACCGATCGCTTTCAGCAGCGCCACCCGGCGCTGGCGGTTCCGGTTGCGGTGCTGAAGAAGTTCGGCGAGGACCAGGGCGGCAACCTCGCCGCGCTGATCGCCTTCCGCGCCTTCTTCTCGCTCTTTCCGCTGCTGCTCCTGCTGACCACCGTGCTCGGCTACGTGCTGGCCGGCAACCCCGACCTGCGCGAGGAAGCCGTCGACTCGGTGCTGACGCAGTTCCCGGTGATCGGCGAACAGATCCAGGTCAGCTCGCTGCAGGGCAGCGGCGTCGCCCTCGCGATCGGCATCGTCGGCTCGCTCTGGGCCGGTTTCGGTGTCGTGCTCGCCACCGGGACGGCGCTCGACCGCGTCTGGGCGGTGCCCTTCCACGATCGGCCCAACTTCCTCACCTCGCGGCTGCGGGCACTCGTCCTGCTCGCCGCGCTCGGCACTCTGATGCTCGCCTCGACCGTCGCCTCGGGCCTCGTCGGGGGCGGCGCCGGCCTCTTCGGGCCGGCCGGCGGCATCGCGCTCTCGCTCGGCCTCAATCTGCTCGTCTTCGGCGCTGTCTTCATGCTGCTCGGCGCCCGCCGTGCCGCGCTCGGCTCGCTGCTGCCGGGAATCGTCCTCGCCGCCGCCGGCTGGTCGGCGCTGCAGCTGGTCGGCGGCTGGTTCGTCGCGCACGAGGTTCGCAACGCCGCCCCCGCCTACGGCACCTTTGCCCTCGTCCTCGGCCTGCTCGTCTGGATCAACCTCGGCGCGACGCTGACCGTACTCAGCGCGGAGCTCAACGTCGTCCGCGCCCGCCGCCTCTGGCCGCGCAGCCTGCTCGGCGTCGATCGCGATGAGGACGAGCGCGTGATGCGCGCCCTGGCGAAGGCCGAGGCCCGCGACGAGAGCCAGCGGATCAGGGTCGAGTTCGACTGAGTCGGAGGTTTAAGTCCGGCCCCGGACGGGCACTTCAAGGTGCATGACTATCGCAGGCGCACTATCTGCTGATCGTGGTCGGGGCGATCCTGACCTTCGCCACCAACCTCCACGTCCAGGGCGTCGACCTCGACATCGTCGGCTGGATCCTGATGATCGCCGGCGGCGCCGGCCTGATCCTCGCCTTCTTCCAGGAGGCGATCTGGACGGAGCGCAGCCGCCGCCGCGAGGTCGCGGCCGAGGAGCGCGAGGCGCCCCCGCGGTAGCTGCCCAAGCGGAAACGCTCAGACCCCGTCGCCCTGTGGACGCGACGGGGCGCGTGATCCTGCGCTTCGGCGCGGGTTTGGGATTGGACAGACCGCACCAGAGCGAGCTACTGTCATTTCGGTAGGGGAGTGGCAATCACAGGAGGAGAGGAATCGACTGGATCGCGATCGCGCTGGGGGCCTTGACGGCCCTCGTGACGCTGGCCCTGCTGGCGGTCATCGCCCTGCGCGAGCGCAGGGCGCGGCGGCGCTTCCAGGTCCTCGCCGAGATCGCCGCCGTCTCGGACGCCGCCGGCTCGCTCGAGGACACCTTTGCTGCGATCTGCGCGATCCTCGTGCCCGCCGTCGGCGACTTCTGCATGATCGACATGATCGACGAGGACCGCGCGCCGCGCCGCGCCGCCGTGCGGGTTGCGCCTGATGGCGACCCCGAGTTCGAGCGCCGGCTCTCCGAGCGCCTCCCCTCGACCCCGCCGCGCATGGTCGACGGCGACACCTCGTCGCTGCAGCCGCGCTTCTACGAGCGGGTGACCGAGGCCGACGTGCGCGGCCTCTCCCACGACGATGAGGACTACGACTTCCTGCGCAGCCTCGGCATGCGCTCGGCGGTCACCGTCGCCCTGCAGGCGCGCGGCGAAGTCACCGGGGCGCTGACGATCGGCGTCGCCTGGTCGGGGCGGCGCTACCGCCGCGAGGACTCCCGCTTCGCCTGGATCCTCTCCGGCCGCGTCGCCCTGGCGCTCGACAACGCCGGCCTCTTCGCCGACCTCGAGCGGGCCGAGAACGCTCGCGCCGAGATCGCCGAGACGCTGCAGCGCGGCCTGCTGCCGCCGCCGCTGCCGCACATCCCCGGCTGGTCGATCGCGGCGATGTACCGGCCGGCGGGAGTCGAGAACGAGGTCGGCGGCGACTTCTACGACGTCTTCCGCGTGCCCGGCGGCTGGATGCTGGTAATCGGCGACGTCACCGGACGCGGCGCCGGCGCCGCGTCGATCACGGCCGTCGCCCGCTACACGCTGCGCACCGCCGCGGTGCTTACCGACGACCCGCTCGTCGCCCTGCGCACGCTCAACCGCGCCCTGCTGGCGCGCGGCGATACCGCCCTCTGCAGCCTTGCCGCGGTGACGCTCAGCGAGGACAGCTTCGAACCGGTGCGCCTGGCCGTCGCCGGCCACCCGCCGCCACTGCTGATCGAGGGCGACAGCGTGACCGAGGTGGCCGGCGCCGACCCGGTGCTCGGCGCCTTTGACGACGCCGAGTGGGAGATCGTGCGGGCCGAGCTGGAGCCCGGCCAGCAGCTGGTCGTGATCACCGACGGAATCACCGAGGCGCAGGGAGCCGAGGGGCGCTTCGGCGAGGAGCGCCTGCGCGAGCGCCTCAGCGGTGTGACCAACCCGGCGCTCGCCGTGCAGCGCCTCGAGGCATCGCTGCAGGCGTTTACCGAGGGGCGGTTCGAGGACGACATCGCGATGCTGGCGATCGCGCGCGCCTCGGGCGACCGCGCCGGGCCGGCGACTGCGCTCGCGACGGAGCATCCGGCACCGGCCGTGCTCAGCCTGGACAATGGCGATGCCTGACGCCGGCCTGGCGCTGGTGGCGCGCCTCTACGAGTGCTTCAACAACCGCGACGAGGCTTGCATCGTCGAGCTCTGCGACGAGCGGCTCGAGTTCTTCCCGGTGGCCACCGCCGAAGCCGTCGGCCGCGATGCTCCCTACACGGGCCCGGCCGGCCTGCGCGACTACCTCGCTGACATCGCCCAGGTCTGGGAAGAGTTGCGGATCACCGCGAGCGAGGTTGCCGTCCGCGGCGACTCGCTGCTTGTCCACGGCCGCGCCTACGCGCGCAGCCGCGAGCTCGGCATCCGCGACGTCCCGGTCGCCTGGATCTGGGAGGTGCGCGACGGCCGTTTCGTGCGTGGCGAGGTCTTTCCCGACCCCGAGCAGGCGCTGGCGCGCTTCGCCGCCGCCGAGATCGACTGACGAGCGGCTATCCTGGGTGGAGCTTGGGTGCCCTGGCGGCGTCGAGTGCAAGCCAGGCGAGGCGGACGTCGAGCCGGCCCGCAGGGTGTGGAGGAGAACCGAAGCCAGAGCAAACGGCCCGTAGTAGAAGGCGAGGCGCGACACGCCTCGCATCCGGACCGACCACCCAGGAGCCTTTGTCATGGACCCAGTCGCACCGCAGGACGGCGCCAGCGTCGGCGCCGGCGATGGCGCGCTCGTCGCCGAACTCTCGCGTGAGTTCGTCAAGCTCTACGTCAACTTCTACGGACGTGGCCCGACCAAGGCGCGCAGCTACCTTCACGCCGACTACGGCGTCTGTGTGCTTGAGGAGGTCTTCACGACCGCCGAGCGGACCCTGATCGACAACGGCTCCGCCGATTACGTGCGCAGCGGCCGGCGCAGATTCCACGACGCTTTGCAGGCGGAGTTCATTGCCGTGGTCGAGCGTGTCACGGGCCGGCGGGTGCGCGTTTTGCTCGGTCAGATCGACATCGAGGCGAACCTGACGCTGTTGACCTTCCTCTTCATTTAGCGGTAGGAGTAGCCTCGGTGGTGAGATGGAGACCAAGCAGACTCAAGGTCAAGCTATGGCTGACATCTCAGACGGTCTCTCGCACCTGCATATGCGCTACTACGGCAAGGGGCCGACGCGGGCGCGGACCCACGTAATCGACGACACCGTTGTCTGCGTGCTCTGGGAGGGCTTCACCGCCGTCGAGGAGACGCTGATCGCGCACGGGGAAGGCCCCGCCGTCGAACGATTGCGCCACGCCTTCCAGGGCGTGATGGAGGACCGCTTCACGGCGATCGTCGAGGACGCGACCGGCCGCACGGTCGACGTCTACATGAGCCAGGTTCACGTCGCGCCCAACGTCGCGGTCGAGCTCTTCCTGCTCGCGCCGGTCCCCTAGACGGGCGAGTCAGCCGCGCAGGTCGGCGAGCGCGGCGTCGCGCTGCTCGTGCATCGCGATCGAGCCCTCGACACCGGTGATCTCGAGCAGCCGCCGCACCTGGTGGTTGACGCAGCAGAGGACCAGCCGGCCCTTGCCCGCGTCGCCGTTGCCGTCGAGACGCTGCCAGGTGCGCACGATCAGGGCGATTCCGGTCGAGTCGATGAACTCGCAATCGGAGAGGTCGAGCACGATCGCGGCACCGCTGTCCGCGAGCGCTTCGTCGAGCTGTCGCTGCAGATCGGGGGCCGTGCTCATGTCCAGCTCGCCGCGGACGGAGAAGGCGCGGATGCCGTCCTCGAGCTCCTGACTCTCCACTGCGAAGGGAACTGGGCTCACGCCTCCGATCCTACATCAGGCCTGCAATTCCGCCGCATGCGGCGGCGACCCCTCCGGCTCTGGTTTGTGCGTGGAAGGGCGGGGGTAGCGGAGGGACTCGAAGGCGGGACGATTATGCTCGTCCCGGCCGGGGAAGCCTCTCGGCGACAAGGATGGAGTCAAGCTCAGACACTCCGGCGACCCAAGGCAGGCCCAGGGGGCTGCAGATGGCGCTACCCGCGAAATCGGAGAACGTCGCGATCGTCCGCCATGCCCTGGCCGGGCTGGCGGAGGAGATCGGCATGGACGAACCCGGCCTCGCCGATCTGAAGACGGTCGTCACCGAGGCCTGCATGAACGTCGTCGTCCACGCCTACCAGGGACAGCCGGGCCCGCTCAAGGTCGAGGCAAAGCCCGACGAGGACGGCCTGACCGTGAGCGTCAGCGACGAAGGGGTCGGGATCAGGCCCCAGGCGGAGAGCGAGCGCGACAGCCTCCGCCTCGGCCTCTCGCTGATCGCCGCGCTCTCGAGGAGTTTCTCGATCTCCGGCGGGATCGACCGCGGCACCGAGGTCACGATGCGGGTGCCGCTGCGCGGCGGCGGCGCCAACGGCGCCGACCCGGTCGAGCTCAAGCCTTACCCCGCCGAGCGCACCGAGATCGCGATCGACCGCTCGGAGCTGCTCGCCCCGGTGCTGGCGCGGGTGGTCGGCGCACTGGCCGCCCGCCGCGACCTCTCCGTCGATCGCGTCTCCGACGCGGTTCTGGTCACCGACGCGATCGCCGACGCGGCCCCCGAGCGCTTTGCCGACGGCCGGGTGCGGCTCGGCCTCGAGGAGCGCGACGGCGGGATCGACCTGCGGCTCGGCCCGATGGAAGCCGGGCGCCGCGCGACCGGGTCCGCGAGGACCTCGAGCTGCCCGACGTAGGCGGCTCGCTGGAGAAGCTCGCCGACGAACTCGCCGTCGAGGAGTCCGGCGACGGCGAGTACCTCGTCATTCGCTTTGCCGCTGCCGCTCCTGATCTGATCGCGGATGCGGGCCAGGGCGCGGCGCAGGATGCGCGAGACGTGCATCTGCGAGTGGCCGATCCGATCGGCGATCTGCGACTGCGTCATGTCCTCGGCGAAGCGCAGTCGCAGGACCAGCCGCTCGCGCTCGTCGAGGTAAGGCAGCGCCGCGTCGAGCGCGATCCTGCCCTCGACCAGCTCGAAGCCCTCGTCGTCCTCGCCGACCCACTCGGTCGGCGAGGATTCGTCGGAGTCGTCGCTGCCCGCCGGCCGGTCGAGCGAGAGCGGCCGGCGGTTGTGGTTGGCCTCCATCACCTCGAGCACGTCGGTCTGCTCGACCTCGAGCCGCGCGGCGATCTCGCCGACCGAGGGCGAGCGCTGCAGTTTCTTGGTCAGCTCGGTGATCGCTTTGTCGACCTGGGCCATGCGGTCGTGCAGGCCGCGCGGCACCCGCACGGTCCAGACGCGGTCGCGGAAGTGGCGTTTGAGCTCGCCGAGGATCGTCGGCGAGGCGAAGGCGGTGAAGGGGATGCCGCGCTCGGGATCGAAGCGGTCGACCGCGTCCAGCAGGCCGAGGTTGGCGACCTGGAGCAGGTCGTCGAAGGACTCGCTGGCGCCGCGGTAGCGCAGCGCCAGCCGTTTCGCGAAGGGCATGTAGCGGCGCACCAACTCTTCGCGGATCGCCGGAGTCGCGGCTCTCGCGCAAAGCGGCGCCAGAGCTCGTCGTCTTTTTGCAGCTTCAAGTCCATAGCTCAACGCAGTGCCCGGTCCCCCCGAACCGGCGCCGCCCTCGAGCCTGGAGACGCAGGCCGTGCAGCACTCTCAGCACAAACTAGCAAGCAGCTAGGCTCCAGCAGGACTCCCAAAACGAACACAAGGAGCTGCCAGGATGGCTTTCTCGGTTCCCGACCTTCCCTACGCCTACGACGCGCTCGAGCCTCACATCGACGAGGCGACGATGCGGGTCCACCACGACAAGCACCACCAGGCCTACGTCGACAAAGCGAACGGCGCGCTGGAGGGGACCGAGTGGGCCGACCGCGAGGTCGAGGACGTGCTGCGCAATCTCTCCAGCCTGCCCGGCGACAAGCAGGGCCCGGTCCGCAACAACGCCGGCGGCCACTACAACCACTCGCTGTTCTGGCAGATGCTCAGCCCCGACGGCGGCGGCGAGCCGGGCGGCGAGCTGGCGAGCGCGATCGACGAGACCTTCGGCTCCTTCGACGCGTTCAAGGAGAAGTTCAAAGAGGCCGGCATCGCCCGCTTCGGCTCCGGCTGGGCCTGGCTGGTCAAGGACAGCTCCGGCCTCGCGGTCGTCTCGACCCCGAACCAGGACTCGCCGGTGACCGACGGCAGCGTGCCGCTGCTCGGCTGCGACGTCTGGGAGCACGCCTACTACCTCAAGTACCAGAACAAGCGCCCCGAATATCTCGACGCCTTCTGGAACGTCGTCAACTGGGACTACGTCGCCGAGCGCCTCGCCGAGTAGGCTGGCGCTGCGCGCTTCCGGCCGGCCGCGCGGCCTCCGGCAGGTCGCGCGGCTCGGCGCCCTCCTTGGGCGGCACCGCGGCCGATCGCGTGCTCGGCCAGGGCGGTGATCGTCAGGCTCGGGTTGACGCCGACGTTGGCCGGGATCGCGGCGCCGTCGCAGACCAGCAGGTTCTCGTAGCCGAAGACCCGCTGGCGCGAGTCGACGACGCCGTCCTCGGGTCCGTGGCCGATCGCCGCGCCGCCGAGGATGTGGGCGGTCGTCGGGATGTTGCAGGCGGCCTCGATGAGCGAGCTCGGGCGACGCCCCCGGTCCGCTCGGCGAGCCATTCGGCGGCCTTGTTGGCGGCCGGGATGAAGGTCGGGTTGGGGCGCTCCGGATCCTGCTCGGTCTGCAGCCGCACTTCGCCGTTGCGCTTCAGCTTCGGCCGCAGGGCGATCGCGTTGTCGAGCGTCTGCATCACGAGCAAGATGATCGTGCGCCGCGAGCAGCCGCGCGGCCAGAGGATCTTGGCGAAGTTCGCCGGGTGGCGGAGGATCTGCCGAGCAGCTTCAGTGGCCGCGTCACCCGCGTGCCGTCGCCGACCAGCAGCGTGTTGAGCAGGCTCATCGAGTCGCCCGCCTCGCCGTAGGTGACGGTCTCGATGTGGGTGTAGGGGTCGGGGTAGATGCTCGAGGTGATCGCGACCCGCCGGGTCAGATCCTCGGGGTAGTCCTCGGGGACGCGCACGCCGAGGATGCTCTCGCTGTTGGTACGGACGAGCTCGCCGAGGCGGGGTGAGATCTTCGGCAGCGAGCCGCCGAGGCGGCAGCGCTGCAGCAGCTTGTTGGTGCCCAGCGGCCCGGCCGCGACGATCACGCCGCGCGCCGTCAGCGTGCGGCGCTTGCGGCGCGCAGCAGACCCGAGCGCTCGCTGGTGACCGCGTAGCCGTCGCTGCCGTCGGCGCCGCCGAGCGGGCGGATGTCGGTGACGGTGCGCTCGGCCTGCACCTCGACCCCGCGGTGCTCGGCCAGCCAGAGGTAGTTCTTGACCAGCGTGTTCTTCGCCCCGTGCGGGCAGCCGACCATGCAGCGCCCACACTGCATGCAACCGGTCCGCTCCGGGCCCTCGCCTTCGAAGTAGGGATCGGCGACGGTCTTGCCGGGGTTGTCGAGGTAGACCCCGACCGGCGTCTTGCGGTAGGTGTCGGCGACGCCCATCTCCTCGCCCAGCTCGCGCAGCAGCTGGTCGGCCGGGTCGTCGCGGTCGTGGACGACGACGCCGAGCATGCGCTGCGCCGTCTCGTAGTGGGGCGCGAGCCGCGCCTGCCAGTCCTCGAGGTCGCCCCACTGCGGGTCTTCGAAGAAGGGCGCGGGGGGGACGTAGAGCGTGTTGGCGTAGCCGAGGCTGCCACCGCCGACGCCGCAGCCGCTGACCACGGCGACGTCCTTGAAGATGCTCAACCGGAAGATGCCCTTCATCCCCGCCCGTGGCGCCCAGAAGTAGCGCCGCTGTCGCCGGTCGAGCTGGCGAAGTCATCGTCCCCGAACCGTTTGCCGCACTCGAGCACGGCAACGTCGTAGCCCTTTTCGGCGAGCCTCAGAGCTGAGACGGAGCCCCCGAAACCAGACCCGACGACGAGCCAGTCGTAGTCGTAGGTCACCGCGGGCTGTCCCTGCGGCCTAAGCCTCGCCCGGCTCTACGGGGCGGAAGTCAGAGGTCCGCGCGCCGCAGACGGGGCAAAACCAGTCGCTGGGGATCTCCTCGAAGGCGGTTCCGGGCGGGATGCCGCCGTCGGGGTCGCCGATCTCCGGGTCGTAGATGAACCCGCAGCTCTCGCAGATCCAGAGCGTCGCCTCTTCTTGGTTGCACTCATAGCTCAGAAGCTTAGAAGACTCGGCTATTTGTCGAAGCTGACTGAGACCGGCTCGCGGTCGCCTTTGTCCTCGATCTCGAAATACTCGCGCGCGGTGAAGCCGCCCTGGTTGGCGATGATCGAGCCGGGGAACTGCTGGATCGTCGGTGTTGTAGGACTGCACATTGGAGTTGTAGATCCGCCGCGAGGCCTGGATCTCGTCCTCGAGCTCGGAGAGGTTGCGGCTGAGCTGCTGGAAGTTCTCGGTGGCGCGCAGCTCCGGGTAGTTCTCGGCGACCGCGCTTTGCACGTCGGCCAGCGCTTGGGTCAGCTGCTGCTCGGCTTTGGCGGTTTCCTCGACGCTCTGCGCCTGCATCGCCGTCGGCCCGCGCCTGGGTGGTCTTCTCGAAGGCCTGGCTCTCGTGCGCGGCGTAGCCCTTGACCGTCTCGACCAGGTTGGGGACGAGGTCGTGGCGGCGCTTGAGCTGCACGTCGATCCCGCTCCAGGACTCATCGACCCGGTTGCGCGAGGCGATGATCGAGTTGCGTTTGGCGATGAAGTAGAGGACCGCGATGACGATGATGCGCGACGACGACGATGATGGCGATGGTCATGGGTCTCCTCAGGGTTGGACCGGGCTATGCGCCATCCTACCGGCGCGTGAGCGGAAGCAAGAAGCGGCGGAGTGGGCGGCGACGGTGCGGCGCCACGGTGAGCGCCACGGGCTGAGCTACGAGCCGATCGGCGGGATCAATCCCAAAGACGCGCCGGTGGCGCTCTGCGTCGGCGGCTCGAACCGGCTGACGGGGGAGCTGGCCGAAGGCTTCTGGGGCGCCTGCTGCGACGCCGACGAAAAGGAGGTCGGCGGCCTGTTCGGCAAGGCGCTGCTGCCGACGGCGCTGCTGGCCAAGGCTCACATGCCCGATCTGGCCAAGGTCGTTCCCGCCTTCAACGTCGAGTCGATCGAGGGCCATGAGGTCGTCACCCGGCGCTTCGCCCGCAAGGTCGAGTTCGAGTCGATCGATTTCAACAAGCGCTTCCTGGCGACGGTGCCGCGCGAGTACGACCCGGTCGCCCTGCGCGAGCTCTTCAGCCCCGGCTTCCTCGCCTGGACGACGACGATGACAGGCGAGGTCGACTTCGGCATCAACGACCGCCAGCTCTGGTTCCTCTGGCACCTGCGCGAGCGCAGCGAGGCGGAGCTGAAGGCGGCGCTGAAGAACGCCGGTGAGCTGTTCGGGCGCCTGCACAAAGAGATGGAAGAGGAAGGCATCCACACCTATCCGGCCGGCCCCTGGCACGCCGGCCTCGAGCCCTTTCCGGACGAGGCGGGTCAGTCCGGGTAGTCGGGGTCGCCCGGGAGCACGACCCGGTGCTGCTCCTGGGTGCCGATCACCTTGGGCAGGATCGGCTCGACCGCGCGCCCCCGGTGGGCCTCGACCGCCTCGGCAGCCGTACGGTAGGGCAGCAGCTCTTTGAGCTGTTGGACGGTGGGGAAGGCGAGCGCCAGCTCGCCGCCGTGCTGCGCCTCGAGCGCCGCGCCCGGCTCGAACCAGCGCGCCTCGGTCGTCTCGACCCCGTCGGGCACGGGCGGCGTGTGGGCGGGGGCGAGGGCGAGGAAGAACCAGGCGTCGAAGCGCCGTGAGATCACCTCGGGCGTGATCCAGCGCGAGAACAGCACCAGCTCCTCGTCGTCGGGCAGAGCGATCCCCGCCTCCTCCTCGAGCTCGCGCACGGCGCAGGCCCGGTGGCCGGCCTCGCCCTCTCCGTCGCCGGGATCGACGCCGCCGCCGGGAAAGACCCAGACCCCAGGCATGAACTTGGCCTCCTCGCTGCGCTTCAGCAGCAGCGCCTCGAGCGCCCGGTCGCCGTGCTTGCCGCCGCGCCGCAGCAGCACCACCGAAGCCGACGGCCGCGGCACGGCGGGCTCCCCAAGGTTGGGAGCCTCAGCCGGCCCCCGCTTTCTCTCGCTCACAGCGCCACTCTATCCTAGATATTCGTTATCTAAAACGCTAACATTCTGTGCGTGATCGATGACACCGACCCACTCGCTGTTCCAGGCCTGCCTGCGGTTGCGGCCATCTGGCGCAGCAGTGGGCTGCGGCAGGCCGAGTTGGCGCGCCGGGCGGGTATGCCGCGCTCGGTTCTGAATGCCTACGTTCATGGCACTCGCCGCCCCCGCGCCGACGTGTTGATGCGGATCGCCGCCGCCGCCGGCGTGGAGTTGAGGCTGGCGCCCCGCAAGCCGCCGGTCGATCCGGTCGAGGCCGGTCGGAGGCTGGTTCAAGTCCTCGGCCTGGCTGAGGCTTTACCGTTTCGGCCACGGGTACGGCTGGAGTTCCCGGGTCTTCCCGCTACGAAAGGTGGGAATGAGCGATGACGGAGCTGGTCGAAAAGCTGTTCGCGGTCCACGACGCGCTGACGAAAGCCGGCTTGGCTCATGCCTTCGGGGGGGCGATAGCGCTTGCCTACTGCGTCGAGGAGCCGCGCGGTACGCGCGATCTCGACGTCAACATCTTCACGCCCGCGGAGAACGCCAAGCGCGTCTTGGATGCGATGCCGCCAGGGGTGGAGGTGACCGAGAAGGCGGTCGTTCAGGTGCTGCGCGATGGGCAGACGCGTCTCTTCTGGGGGGGTGTGCCGGTCGACCTCTTCCTCAACAACCATCCCTTTCATGA
Source organism: uncultured Solirubrobacterales bacterium (assembly GCA_963789505.1). Classification (GTDB taxonomy): domain Bacteria; phylum Actinomycetota; class Thermoleophilia; order Solirubrobacterales; family 70-9; genus VRUE01. The sequence continues at coordinate 145,976 of CAWBLE010000004.1, read as the reverse complement.
GGAAGTGGCCGAGGGGGTCGTCTGGGTCCCGCTCGAAGGCCGCAAGGTCCCGATGCTCGACTGCGCCTCGCTGGTCGTATTCAAGTCGCTCTTCGATCGCACCAAAGACTGGGCGGACATCGAGGCAATCGCCGAATGCACGCCGGCTCAGGTCGAGGCGGCCGTTGTCGCCCTCGCCACCCTGATCGGCGAGGACGACGAGACGGTCCAGCGAATCAGGTCAGTGCTCGACGCTCCTCCCAGGCGCGCGCCTCGCATCGATCGGGTTCTCGGCTCGCGGCGCTAGCGACGGCCTTACTGCCGGTGCGTCAGTCCCTGAGCTCGAGCGCGAGTCCGTCGAAGCGTCGCTTGCGCTGGCTTGAATGTAATTGTCAGTTAAGTGCGCGGCGGCGGCCCAAGGCGAGCCATGCACGACAGGCGAGCCAGACCAGGAGGACGAGCGGGTCTAGGCTGCGCGGGGGAGTGAAGCGGCTTCCGGGGCCGGGAGGGCGTCGCGGCGAACGGCCTCGATCGAGGCGGCGGCGATCTCGACCAGGCAGTTAGCTCCTCGGCTGAGATCGCGAGCGGCGGCATCAGCACGACGACGTCGCCGAGCGGGCGGATAATCGCGCCGCGCTCGCGCGCCTCCAGGGTCACCTGGTGGCCGAGGCGCAGGGCGGGGTCGTGCTCGCCGAGGTCGATCCCGACCATCGTGCCGCAGCGCCGCACCTCGCTCACCGCGGGCATCGCCGCGACGGCCTCGAGCTGCTCGGCGAGCAGCTCGATCTTCGGCTGCAGGCGCTCCAGCGTGCGCTCCCGCTCGAAGGCCTCGAGGCTGGCGAGGGCGGCGGCGCAGGCGAGCGGGTTGCCGGTGTAGGTGTGGCCGTGGAAGAAGGTGCGGTAGTCCTCGTAGGCGCCGAGGAAGCCTTCGTAGATCCGCTCCGTCGCCAGCGTCGCCGCCAGCGGCAGGTAGCCGCCGGTGAGGCCCTTGGCGAGGCAGAGCAGGTCTGGGGCTACTCCCTCCTGCTCGCAGGCGAACATCGTCCCCGTGCGGCCGAACCCGGTCGCGACCTCGTCGCAGATCAACAGCACTCCGTAGCGGTCGCAGAGGTCGCGCGCTTCGCGCAGGTAGCCGGGTGGGTGGACGAGCATCCCGGCCGCGCCCTGGACCAGCGGCTCGATGATCAGCGCCGCGATCTGTTCCTCGTGGCAGGCGAGGACGCGCTCGAGGTCGGCGGCGTCGCCCGGCTCCGCGGCGTGGCTCTCGAACAGCAACGGCCGGTAGGTCGAGTGGAAGAGGTCGATGCCGCCGACCGAGACGGAGCCGATCGTGTCGCCGTGGTAGGCCTCGCGCATGTGGACGAACGAGGTCCGCCGCCGGTGCTGGCCGCCGCGCTGCTGTTGGAACTGGAAGGCCATCTTCAGGGCGATCTCGGTCGCGGTCGAGCCCGACTCCGAGTAGAAGGCGCGCGAGAGCCCCGGCGGCGCCAGCTCGACCAGCTTCGCCGCCAGCTCGGCGGCGCCGGGGTGGGAGAGGCCGAGCATGGTCGAGTGCGCGACCCGCTCGAGCTGCTCGCGCACGGCGGCGTCGATGCCGGGGTGGCGATGCCCATGGACGTTGCACCACAGCGAGGAGACGCCGTCGATGTAACGTCGGCCCTCGCTGTCGATCAGCTGCGCTCCCTCACCCCGCTCGATCATCAGCGGCGCTTCCTCGACCCAGCCTTGCTGCTGGGTGAACGGGTGCCAGAGATGTTCTCGATCGAGCTGAGCGTGGTCCACCGACATCGCCACGACCGAATCTAGCCCGACCCCCGGCCGGAACCCCGCGCCGCGACACGCGCAGATTGCGGCCAAAGAGTGATATGCATCACAGGAGCAACTATTGCGCTTGAGAAATAGTTGCGTGAGTGCAACGATTGCCCTGATGCAGACCAGCGATACCTCGGCCAGGCTCGGCGCGCTGCTGCGCCACGTCTTCCTCTATGACCGCGGCAACCAGCTGCGCGTGATCGAGGAGTCCGGCCTCTCGATGACCCAGTGCAAGGCGCTGCTCGAGCTGGGCGGGATCGGCGAGGGGACCGAGCCGCGCCAGGTCGGCGAGCTGGCCGAGCGCTTCGGCGCCTCGGTGCCGTCGATGAGCCGCGCGGTCGACGCCCTGGTCGGCGAAGACCTCGCCACCCGCGTCGAGGACCCCGACGATCGCCGTGTGCGTCGGGTCGCGATCACCGAGAAGGGCAAGGGGCTGGTCGACACGCTGCTGGTCGTCCGCCAGGCCGGGCTCGAGGCCTTCGCCGAGAGCCTCAGCCCCGCGCAGCGCCGCAAGCTCGACGCGGCGATCGACTCGTTGATGGACCGCGAGGACATCGCCACCGCCTATGAACACCTGAAGGGAGTCAAGGCTTGACCCGTTACAGCCACCTGATCACCGATGAGAACCGCAAGTGGTGGACGCTCGGAGCGATGTGCTTCGCGCTGTTCATGATCATGCTCGACAACACCGTCGTCAATGTCGCCCTGCCCTCGATCCAGCGCGACCTCGGCGCCTCGATCTCCGGCCTCGAGTGGACGATCAACGGCTACACCCTGTCCTTCGCCGTGCTGCTCGCGACCGGCGGCCGGCTCGGCGACATCTTCGGCCGCCGCCGCATCTTCCTCTTCGGCGTCGTCATCTTCGCGCTCTCCTCGGCGACCGCGGGCTTCGCCCAGAACCCCACCGACCTCGTCGCCAGCCGCGTTGTCCAGGGCGTCGGCGCGGCGCTGATGATGCCCGGCACGCTCTCGATCATCACCGACGCCTTCCCGGCGCACGAGCGCGGCAAGGCGATGGGCACCTGGGCCGGCGTCTCGGCGCTGGCGCTCGCCGTCGGGCCGGTGCTCGGCGGCTTTCTCACCGAGCACGTCAGCTGGCGGGCGATCTTCTGCCTCAACATCCCGGTCGCGATCGGCGCCGTCACGGCGACGATCTTCGCCGTGCGCGAGTCGCGCGACACGACGGTCGGCCGCGAGGTCGACTATCTCGGCGTCGCCGCCCTGACCGGCGCGCTGACGGCGCTCGTCCTCGCCCTGGTCGAGGGCAACGACTGGGGCTGGGGCTCGGCCGGGACGGTCGGCCTGCTGGCCGGCTCGGCGCTCGCCTTTGCCGCCTTCGTCGCGATCGAGCTGCGGGTCAGGGCGCCGATGGTCGAGTTCCGCTTCTTCGCCGATCGCAACTTCCTCGGCGCGGTCGTCGTCGCCCTGATCATCACCTTCGCGATGATGGGGGTCTTCTTCTTCCTCGCCCTCTACATGCAGGACATCCTGCGCTATTCGCCGCTCGAGGCCGGGGTGCGTTTCCTGCCCTCGACGCTGATGATCGTCGGCGTCGCCCCGGTCGCCGGGCGGCTCGCCGACCGCTTCGGCCCGCGCTGGCTGATGGTCGCCGGGCTGCTGATCCTGACCGCCTCGCTCTACACGTTCAGCGGAATCGCGGTCGATTCGACCTACCTCGACCTGCTGCCCGGGTTCATGCTGCTCGGCATCGGCATCGCGCTGACGATGTCGCCGATGACCAGCGCCGCGATGAACGCGGTCGCGGTCGAGAAAGCCGGCATCGCCTCCGGCGTGCTCTCGATGTTCCGCATGGTCGGCGGCAGCCTCGGCATCGCCGTCACCGGCGCGATCTTCCAGGGCGCCGCGGGCAGCAGTTTCGAGGCCGCCACCCCGCAGCAGTTCGTCAACGGGCTCAGCGACGCGATGACGGTCTCGGCGGCGGTGACCCTGATCGGCGCCGTGATCGCCGTCGCCGCGATCCGTGCCAAGCCGAAAGGCGTCGGGGTTGGGGTGGCCGAGGCCGAGGCGAGCCCCGGCGGCGAGGAGCTGGCCGGGGTGGCGACGTAGATCCAGACCCACCCTCGGTAGGACTTCCACTTAACTTTTTCGGGCGAGCAGGGGTGGCCAGCTCTGGGGTGTCTCGAGGTTGAGACAGGGGAGGGATTCGACCGCGATCTCACTCAATTCGGCAATCGTCTCGCGGTTGGAGCGCTCGATCGCACTCGGTTCGTCGGGCCAGGGGGTGAGGACGATGGCTCGGACCTCGAGCCCGGCGGCGCGCGCCGCCTCGATCGTCAGCAGGGTGTGGTTGATCGTGCCCAGCCCGGGCGAGGCGGCGACGACGAGCGGCAGGCCGAGGTCGACGGCGAAGTCGCGCACCAGGTAGGGCCGGGCGCCTTTTGGGTGGTATGCACCCGAAACGCGCCCGAGGGGGACGAGTAGGCCACCGACGCCCTCGCAGATGAGGGCGTCCGCAGCAGCCGCTGCCGCCCGCGCCGCCTCCAGCAGCCGCGCCGGCTCGATCCTCTCGCCCGCCAGCTCGGCCGCCAGGTGTGGCGACATCGGCGGCCCATAGCGGTAGGGCACGATCTCCTCGTCGTTCTGCTCCGACCCCGCCGCGCGGCGCAGCAGCCGGTGGTCGGGCTCGCCCTCCTCGTCGAGCCCGGTGACGGCGGGCTTGAAGACGGCGACGCGCTTGCCCTCCCTCGCGAGCGTGTGGGCGAGGACCGCCGCCACGACCGTCTTGCCGACCCCGGTCCCCGTGCCGGTGACGAAGACGCCGTCGGTCAAGCCGCCAGCAGGGTCGGGGCGGCGATGCCGAGCTCACGGGCGGCGGCGCCGGCCGCACGCGCCGCCTCGCGCAACTCTGCCCCCTCGTGGGTGGCCATCACGCTGAAGCGCAGGCGCGAGGAGCCGGGGGGCACGGTGGGTGGGCGGATGCCCTGGGCGAAGACGCCACGTTCCAGCAGGCGCTCGCAGAGCGCCATCGTCGCTCCGGCCTCGCCGACCTCGAGTGGCACGATCTGGCTCTCGTCGCCGCCCGCGGCAAGGCCCTCGGCGGCGAGCCCCGCGCGCAGCGCCGCCGCGTTGGCGCCGAGGCGGCGCACGCGCTCGGGCTCGGCTTCGAGCAGGTCCAGCGCGGCAAGCGCCGCCGCAAGCGAGGGCGGAGGCAGCGCCGTCGAGAAGATGAAGGAGCGCGCCGTGTTGAGCAGGTACTCGCGCAGCTCGGCGCTCGCGCAGACGTAGGCGCCGTAGGAGCCGAGCGCCTTGCCCAGCGTGCCGACCACGAGGTCGACCTCGTCGCTCAGTCCGGCCGCGGCAACCGAACCGCGCCCGCCCGGGCCGAGCGCGCCGGTCGCGTGCGCCTCGTCGATCATCAGCCGACAGCCATGCTCGCGCGCCAGCCGCGCGAGTTCGGCCAGCGGGGCGACGTCGCCGTCCATCGAGAAGACGCCGTCGCTGACTATCAGCGCACCCCGCCCGGCCGCCTCGCGCAGGCCCCAGGCGAGGTGCTCGGGGTCGCCGTGGCGGTAGACAAAGGTTTCGGCCCGGGCCAGGCGGCAGCCGTCGACGATGCTGGCGTGGTTGAGCTCGTCCGAGAAGACGACCTCGCCGCGCCCGGCGAGCGCCGCGATCGTGCCGACGTTGGCCAGGTAGCCGGAGCCGAACAGCAGCGCCGTCTCGTAGCCCTTGAACTCGGCCAGCCGCTGCTCGAGCCGGCGGTGCGGCGTCATGTTGCCCGAGATCAGCCGCGAGGCGCCGGCGCCGGCGCCCCAGCCGAGCGCCGCCTCGGCCGCCGCCTCGCGCACCCGGGGGTGGCCGGCCAGGCCGAGGTAGTCGTTCGAGCAGAGCAGCAGCACCGAGCGGCCGTCGAGCGTCACCCGCGGCCCCTGCGCCCCCTCGACCAGCCGCAGGCGGCGGTGGAGCCCGCTCTCGCGAAGCTCCCCCAGCCGCTCGGAGACGTCGGTCATGCCGCTGTCTGGCGCGCCGGGTACGGCGGGGGCTTCTTGGTCTTCTTGATCACCCGCAGCTGGGTGGAGGGGTCCCAGAAGTTCGCTTCCCCCTGGCTGTCGATCAGCTCGTCGATCGGCGTCTCCGGCGTCTCGCCCTCGAGCCAGCCGGAGCGGTTGTCCGGGCGCGGGTTGGCGCCGTTGTCGGGCTGGCGGGCGACGTTGAGGCCGAGCTGCTCGAACATCGCCCGGTCGTCCTCGGGCTCGGCGCCGAGCGTGGTCAGGAAGTTGCCCATCATCACCCCGTTGAGCCCCGCCTTGACCGCCAGCGGCTGCAGCTCTCCGAGGTTCTCGACCCGACCGCCGCAGAGGCGAAAGAGCGCGCCGGGAATGATCAGGCGAAAGATCGCCACCCACTTGACCACGTCCCAGGGGTCCATCATCGGGCGGTCGCCGAACTTGGTCCCCTCGCGTGGGTTGAGCAGGTTGATCGGCACCGAGTCGGGCTTCAGCGCGGAGAGCTCGAAGGCCATCTCGACCCGCTGGCGCGGCGACTCGCCGAGGTTGAGGATGCCGCCGACACAGGTCTCCAACCCGGCCTCCTTGACCGCGTCGATCGTGCGGATCCGGCCCTCGTAGCGGACCGTGCTCGAAACCTCGGGGTAGTAGGAGCGCGAGGACTCGACGTTGTGGTGAACGCGCTGGATCCCGGCCTCGCGCAGAGTCTTGGCGCGCTCGGCCGACATGTGGCCGATCGAGGCGCAGCGCTTCAGGTTGGTCTGCTCGGCGACCAGCTTCGCGCCCTCGACGATCTTCTTGAAGTCCTTCTTCGAGAGGCCCTGGCCCTGGGTGACCATGCAGAAGCGGTGCGCGCCCGCGGCCTCCGCCGCCTTCGCGTGCTCGAGGATCTGCTCTGGCTCCATCATCGCGTGCATCGGCGTGTCGGCCTCGGCGTAGCGTGACTGGGCGCAGAAGCCGCAGTCCTCGGCGCAGCCGCCCGACTTGGCGTTGACCAGCGAGCACATGTCGGTCGAGTCGCCGAAGTTGTCTTCGCGCACCTTCCAGGCGCGCTCGATCAACTCGCCGATCTCCTGGTGGTCGCTCAGCTCGCCGAGCGCCAGCGCTTCCTCGAAGGAAATCAGGGAGGACATTCGGGCGCAAGGCTAGGAGCCGGGCCGGACGTTCGGGGTCCGGGAGCCGCGGTTCATGCGGCGCGTTCGCTATTTGTCTACCCATGCCCGACAAACAGCGAACGATTCGGCGGCGGCGCATCTTGCTCGCGGGGCTGGCGGGGCTCGGGGCCGGGGCGTTCGCCCTCGGCGTGACGCTCGGCGACGGGGCCGAGCCCAAGCCGACCGTCGCCAGCGGGCTGAGCGCGTCGCGACTGGCCGGGCAGCGGATCGTGCTCGGCTTCGAAGGGACCCGGCCTCCGCGCGCGGTCCGGCGGCTGATCCGCCGCGGCGAGCTCGCCGGCGTGGTCCTCTTCGCCGGCAACCTGCCCGGCCGCGCCGCCGGGCGGCGCCTGATCCGGCGGCTGCAGGCGATCCCCCGCCCGTCCGGCCTCGGCGACCCGCTGCTGGCGATGACCGACCAGGAGGGGGGACTGGTGAAGCGTCTGCCCGGCGCTCCGAGCGTCTCGGCGGCCGCGATGGGCGCTCGCGGCGCCGCCTTCAGCCGCGGCCAGGGCCGCCGCACGGCCGCCAACCTGCGCGCCGCCGGCCTCAACGTCGACCTCGCGCCGGTGCTCGACGTCGCCCGTCCCGGTGGCACGATCGCCGAAACCGAACGCGGCTTCGGCGCGAGCGCCGTCCGCGTTGCCGCCACCGCGGTGCCCTTCGCCTCGGGCCTGCAGAGCGGCGGGGTGGCGGCGACCGGCAAGCACTTTCCAGGGCTCGGCGCCGCCCGCCTCAACACCGACGACGCGGTGCAGCGCCTCGGCCTGCCCAAGCGCACCCTGCGCCGGGTCGACGAGGCGCCCTACCGCGCCTTCGCCGCCGCCGGGGGCGAGCTGGTGATGCTCAGCACCGCGATTTATTCCGCCTTCTCGCCGCGACCGGCCGCCTTCTCGGCGGCGATCGCGACCGGCGAGCTGCGCCAGCGCCTCGGCTTCGAAGGGGTGACGATCACCGACGCCCTCGACACCGTCGCCGTCCATGCCTTCGGCAACACCGCCAAGGTCGCCCGCGCCGCGGCAGCCGCGGGCGCCGACCTGCTCCTCTACACCGACCCCGCCGAAGCCGCCCAGGCCCACCGTGCTCTGGTTCGCGCCCTGCGCTCCGGCACGCTCCCCAGAAGCTCATTCGAAGACTCGGTCAGCCGGGTCCTGAAGCTTCGCCACCGCCTAGATGGATGAGTCCACCGCCACCGCGCTGCCTGCCACCCGCACATTGTCGCGCCCAGCCCGCTTCGCTTCGTACATCGCGTTGTCGGCCGCCGAGAGCACCGCGTCGTAGCTCTCCGAGCGCGGGCCAAAGGTTGCGATCCCGATGCTGGCGGTGATCGGCGGCGCCGCCTCGCCGGCCGGGGCGTGCAGCCGGATCGAGCTCGCGATCGCGTCGGCGATCTCCTCCGCCTCGTCGAGGTCGCAGCGCGGCAGCACGATCGCGAACTCGTCGCCGCCGAGGCGGCCGACCGAGTCGGTCTCGCGCATCCGCCCGCTCAGCACGCCGGCGATCTCGGCGATCGTGCGGTCGCCGGCGGGGTGGCCGAGCGTGTCGTTGACCTGCTTGAAGTTGTCGAGGTCGAGCATCAGCACCGCGCCGACGGTGTCCTCGCGGCGGCTGCGCGCGAGCTCGCCGCGCAGGTCCTCTTCGAAGCGGCGGCGGTTCTTCAGCCCGGTCAGCGGATCCTGGCTGGCCTCCAGTTTCAGCTCCTGCATGCGTGCGTTGCGGCTCCAGATCAGCACCAGCGCGGCGAGCAGAGCGGCGAGCGAGATGCCGACGATCGCGATCAGGACCGGCAGGCTGACCCCCGGCCGGCTGCGGTCGCGCACGACCAGCAGCCAGGTGCGGTCGGCGACCCGCAGCGGGGCGGTCGCCGCTTCGCCGCGATCGAGCGGCATGCCCGCGACCGAGCGGCCGCGGTCGAGCAGCTGGATGTCGTCGTCGGCCTCGAGCGCGGTCGTCGCCGCGGTTGCCAGGTCGTCGATGCGGAAGGAGCCGAGGGCGAAGCCGACGAGCGCCCTGCGCCGCTCGCCCACGGTTTCGGTCGAGGCGCCGTCCCGGTAGACGGGGCGGAAGACGTTGATCCCGGTGCCGCCGAGGGGCAGCCGGATCACCGGCGTCGCCGAGGCTTCGCCGCTTGCGGCGGCGTCGAGCAGGTGATTGGCGCGAACGGGGTCCGAGCCGAGGTCATAGCCGTAGGGGGTGCCGACGTCGAGGGCTGATTTCGTCGCTGCGTAGGTAAGCGGGTAGTAGCGATTCCGGCGACGCTCGGGCCGCAGATCGCCGAGGGCACTGCGGGCGACGATCGGGAAGCCGTGACTACGCTCGAAGCGTGCGCGCTTGGCGTCGTCGACGACCGGGATGAAGCCGGTCGCGGCGAGGATCCCGTTGCTGAGCAGCGAGTCGGCGAGCACTTCGAACTCGTGCTCGCTGAAGGTTCTCCCCTCGGCCTCGTAGAAAGCGGCGGCGCTGGCCAGCTGCCCGACCGAGAGCGCCGCCAGCGCTTCCGCCTGGCGCGCCGAGCGCGCCGCCTCGGCGCGCTGGCGCTGCTCGAAGTTGGTCGCTTCGCGATCGTGCACGACCAGGGCGATCGCGACCGAGCCGACCGCGATCGCGGCGACCAGCGCGTAGCCGAGCCAGAAACGAAGCCTCATCCCTCTCCTTTCGGCCAACTGCGCCCAGACCCTTACCCGGCAGGAACGTTTGCGAGCGACTCCCAGAGGTAGAGCGAGGCGAGGCTGCGGTGCGGGCGCCACGCCTCGCCGATCTCCAGTACCAGCTGCGGCGCCGGCATCTCCTCCAGCTCGTACTCGATCTGGACCGCCTTGCGGATGCCGAGGTCGCCGCCGGAGAGGACGTCGGGCCGCTCGAGGTGGAAGAGCAGGAACATCTCGGCGGTCCACTGGCCGAGCCCGCGCACGGCGACGATCTCGGCGATCACCTCCTCGTCGGAGAGCTCGCCCAGCCGCTCCAGCTCGAGCTCGCCGTCGAGCACGTGCGAGGCCAGGTCGCGGACGTACTCGACCTTGCGCCCCGAGAGCCCGCAGGCGCGCAGATCCTCCTCGCCCGCTTCAAGCAGCTGCTCCGGCGAGGGAGTCGTGCCGCCGAAGAGCTCGAGCACGCGACCGTAGATCGTCCGCGCCGCTTTGGTCGAGAGCTGCTGGCCGACGATCGCCCGCAGCAGCGCCCCGTACGCGTCGGCCGGGCGCTCCTCGCTGCGCCGCCGCAGGCGCGTCTCCAGGTCGATCTCGCCGACCCGCTCGATCAGGTCCGCCATCGCCGGGTCGGCGGCGGCGAGCGCGGCGCGGGCCTTTGCCCCCCGCTTGCTCACTGGCCCTTCCAGCGCGGCTTGCGCTTCTCGGCGAAGGCTTCGATCCCCTCGCGCAGGTCGGCCGAGGAGAAGCACGATTCCCGCAGCGCGATCAGGCCGCTCTCCTGCTGCTCGCTCAGCATCGGGTTCGAGTTGAGTGTCTCGATCGCGCGCTTGTTGCCACGCATCGAGAGCGGCGCGTTGGCCGCCACGCCCGCGGCGAATGTGACCGCCGCCGCGGCGAAGTCTTCGTCCTCGATCAGCTCGTGGACGAGGCCGATCCGCTCGGCCCGCGCGGCGCTGAAGTTGCGCCCGGTGAGGAAGAGCTCCTTGGTCCGGGCGAGGCCGGCGACGTCGAGGAACTTGCGCAGGCCGGTGTGGCCGTAGACGAGGCCGAGCTTGGCCGGCGGCATGCCGAGCTTGGCCCCGGGAGCGCAGATGCGCAGGTCGCAGGTGATCGCCAGCTCGAGGCCACCGCCGAGGCAGTGACCGTTGATCGCCGCGATCGTCGGCCAGGGGTGCGCGGCGAGCGCCTCCATCGCGTCGTGGAAGGGGTGGGCCACGAGTGCCTCGGCATCGCGTTCGAAGGTCTCGCCGGGGATCGAGGCGAGGTCGTAGCCGGCCGAGAAGGCGGGCGGCGCGCCGGTGATCAGAACGCAGCGGTTCTCGATCCCGCGATCGAGCCGGCGCAGCGTCTCGGCCAGCGTGTCGAGGATCTCGTGGTCGAGCGCGTTGCGGCGCTCGGGATTTGAGATGCGGATTCGGGTGACCGCCTCGGCCGGGGAGTCGAGGAGGATCTTGCCGCCGGCGAGCTCCTCGCTCACTCGAGCACGACGAGGACGTCGCCTTCGCTGACCGACTGGCCCTCCTCGCAGCGAATCTCCTTCACCGTCCCGTCGTCCTCGGCCTCGACCGGGATCTCCATCTTCATCGACTCGAGGATGAGGACGGTGTCGCCGTCCTCGATCTCGTCGCCGACAGCGACGGTGATTTTCCAGACGTTCCCGGTGATGTGCGCCTCGATGTCCGCCATGGGCGGGGACAATATCCGGCAGCGACGATACCCGGCGCTCCCACCCGAAATATCATACTTTTTTGGAGGGTTCACACCCAATTTGATAGGGTTTTTTGGGTGAACGACGGCCAATTACGTAGGCGTCTAACCGATCGGTCGCCCTGGTGGCGCAACCGGCGGTGGGAGTGCGACGACGCCGACCTTCGCGAGGCGGCAGAGGCGCCGTTCCTCTATCGGCCGGCTCCTCTCGCCGGTCTCGAGCCGCCCGGGGTCTACGTGCTGAGGGGACCACGCCGAGTCGGAAAGAGCGTCGAGATCAAGCGGGCGATCGCGGCTGTCATCGCCCGTGGGGCCGACCCCCGCCTCGTGTTCTTCTGCTCCTGCGACGGCTTGACGGCTCAGGATCTGCGCCGGCTGATCGTCGCCGGTCAGCGAGACTCCGCCACGGTCTCCGGCCATCGCTACTGGTTCTTGGACGAGGTGACCGCGGTTTCGGACTGGGCGGCCACGATCAAGGAGCTGCGAGACGGAGACCCTCTGTTCCGGCGGAGTTGTGTCGTGCTTTCGGGATCCTCCGCCCGCGATCTGCACGAGGCGACGAAGGCTCTTGCGGGTCGCCGGGGTGACGCGGTCGACTCCGATCGTCTCCTGCTGCCGATGGGCTTCCGCGCCTTCTGCCGTTCGACCGGTGCAGCCGATGGGCTGCCGGATGCGTCGCTGTCGCCCAAGGATCTGCGCACCGCGCGCGGGGAGAGCTCGATTCGAGAGGTCTTGCCTTTCTTCTCCGACCTCGACCATGCATGGCAGAGCTACCTTCGCGTCGGAGGCTTTCCTCGCGCCGTGAGCGATTTCGTCGGCTCGGCGGACGTGAGCACCGGCTTCGTGCAGGCGCTCTGGGAGGTGATTGCGGGCGACGCGTTCCAGACCACCGGAATGAGCGAAGGCGCGGTGGCGGCCTTTCTCGAGCGTTTGGTCGAGAATCTGGCCTCCCCGGTCAACGCCTCGTCGGTCGCACGCGACGTCGGGCTTTCAGACAACCACCGGGTCAATGACCGGATCGACGCGCTCGGCTTCGCTCTGATGGCGTGGCGCTGCCACCAGGCAAGAGGCGACTTGCCGAACCTGCGAGCGCAGGAGAAGGTCTACCTCGTCGACCCCCTGATTGCGCGGATCCCGCACCTGAGGGACGAGCGCCGGAGCGATCCCGACGACTCGCTCCTCAGCGAGCAGCAGCTCGGTCTACTCCTGCTTCGTGCGGCGGCGCCCGCGCAGGGGCCGAGCATGCTTCTGGAGGCAAACACGGTGATGTACGAGCGGGCGGCGACCGGGGCTGAGGTCGACTTCGTCGGGCCGGAGCTGGGAATTGGATTCGAGGGGAAGTACGTTGACGGGCCTTGGCGGCGCACCGCGCAGACTCTCCAAGCGCGTGGAGGGGGCATCTTCGCTACTCGATCCGTGCTGAATCTGGACGACGGCCACGGGGTGGGAGCCGTCTGGGCCGTTCCGGTGGGAATCCTCGCCTGGCTCCTGGATGTCGAGGAGCCATCTCGCTGACCAGCTGTCGAAAATCGATAGTGAGGGGTGTCGAAAATCGATACTGAGGAGCGCAGCGGGCTTGCCGTGATCGTCGCCGCGCGCAACGAGGCCGACCGGATCGGGGCGACGCTGGCGGCCCTGCGCGGGGCGCTGCCGGGGGCGGCGCTGTGGGTCGCCGACGACGCCTCGGAGGACGGCACGGCGGAGGCGGCGATGGCGGCCGGGGCGCAGGTGGTCAGCCGCGGCCGGCCGCACGGCAAGGGCGCCAATGTGACCGCGGCGGCGGAGGCGGTGCTGAGCGCCGAGCCCGCGCCGGGGCTGGTGCTGCTCTGCGACGGCGACCTGGGGGCGTCCGCGGCGGCGCTGGCGCCGCTGGTCGAGGCGGTGCGGCGCGGCGAGTGCGACCTCGCGGTCGCCGCCTTCTCCCGTCGGGTCGGCGGTGGCTTCGGCTTTGCGCTCGGCTTCGCCCGCTGGGCGATCCGCCGCCGCTGCGGGCTTGAGACGAGCGCGCCGATCTCCGGCCAGCGGGCGCTGAGCGCCGCGGCCCTGCGCGCCACGCTCCCCTTCGCCCGCGGCTACGGGATGGAGATCGGGATGACGATCGACGCCGTCCGCGCCGGCCACCGCCTGCGCGAGTACGAGCTCGACCTCTCCCATCGCGCCAGCGGCCGCTCCCTGGCCGGCTTTCTCCACCGGGCCCGTCAGCTCGCCGACTTCATGCGGGTCTATTTCTCCCGGGCGAGGGGGGGAGGGTTTTCGCCTCCCAGCCCTTAGGAGATCGCTATGCCGACCGCGGGTGCTACCTTTACCTCTACCTTCATAGGTAAAGGTATGCCGAGGCTATCCCGCAAGAACCAGGTCACGATCCCGGTTGACGTGCTGCGTGAGGCCGGCCTGGAGCCGGGCGACGAGCTGCGCCTGCGGGCGGCGGGCCGCGGCCGGGTCGAGGTCGAGCGCTGGGCCGATCTGATCGACCAGTTCGCCGGCAGCCTGCCGCCCGGCACCTATCCGCCGGGCTACCTCGAGGGTTTGAGGGCGGAGTGGGAGCGGTAGCGCTCGACGCGAGCGTCGCGATCGGGTTCCTCGATCCCTCCGACGCCCACCACGAGCGCGCCGTGGCGAGCCTGCGCGACCTCGACCGGTCCGACCTGATGATGCCGGCGAGCGCCTACAGCGAGACGCTTGTGCGCCCGCTCGAAGCCGGGCATGCCGAGCTGGTCGAGCGGTTCGTCGACGGCCTCCAGGTCGAGATCGTGCCGCTCGATCGGGAGATCGCCCGTGCGGCGGCCGCTTTGCGGGCCGAGCATCGCGCCCTGCGCCTTCCCGACGCACTCGTCCTCGCCACCGCTCGTCGCCACGAAGCCGGCCTGCTCACCTACGACGAACGCCTCGCCGATCTGGCCGCGCATTAGCCTGTCCGCGACCGTGGGGCCCGAGGCGCGTCGGTCAGGTTGCCTGCGACGCGAGTTTCACCGCGTCCGCTATTTCAGTATCGGTGGGGCTTACCGCCGTACCTTCTCCGGGCTCCTCGACGAGCAGGAGCGATTGAGCTTTCTGGGCGACGGTGGCGGCCTTCTCCGGATCGTTGGGGTGTTTCGCCACCGCTTTCTCGATCGTCTTCTTTTCAGCTTCCTTACTCATCGAGACTTCCACGCCACCAGGCAGTTTGATCGTGCTGATCCGGCCGTAGAGGAAGCCGACCACGACCAGGGCCGCACCGGTCCCCAAGACGGCCGTGATCAGGCCTTCAGAAGGGACACTCCGCGTCTTCGTCGTCTTCTCGGTGGCGGTCTGCGCCCCGTTGGAGGAGGGCGCCGGGGATTCGGTCGTCTTGCTGCCGACCGCCCAGGTGAGGACGATCAGGGCGAGGCCAAGCGCAAGGGCCACGGAGCCGATCCAAACCAGGCTCTTTTTCGTCTCCTGCCGGACCGCGACCTGAGGGTCGGGTTTTTCGAAGACGGGTTTCTGAGCGGGGTTCTCGGGAGGAGCCGACATTGCCCGATTCTTACTCGAATAGTATTCAGATAGTCAAGCTATTTGGTAATCGCACTTTGCATTTTGCGGAAATTTGGACGGTCGCCACGCCAGCCCCGAGGCTTGCGCAGACCGTAGTCTTCGCGTTGTGATCCTCGCGATCGATCAGGGGACTACCGGGACGACCTGCCTCGTCTTCGACGGTGAGGGGCGGATCGTCGGGCGCGGCTACTCGGAGTTCGAGCAGCACTTTCCGCGGCCCGGGTGGGTCGAGCACGACGCCGGGGAGATCTGGACAGTGACGCGGCGGGTCGCGGGCGAGGCGATCGTCGACGCCGGCATCCAGGGGGCGGATCTGGGGGGGATCGGGATCGCGAACCAGCGCGAGACGATCGTCGCCTGGGACCCGGCGACGGGGGAGCCACTGCACCGGGCGCTGGTCTGGCAGGACCGGCGCACCGCGGCGCGCTGCGCGGAGCTGCGCGAGGCGGGCCACGAGGAGCTGGTGCGCGAGCGGACCGGGCTGGTCCTCGACCCCTACTTCTCCGCGACCAAGATCGAGTGGCTGCTGCGCCACGCCGACCTGCCCGCCGGAGCCGTCTTCGGCACGATCGACGCCTGGCTGTTGTTCAAGCTGACCGGCCGCCACGCGACCGACTACACGAACGCCTCGCGGACGATGCTCTTCGACATCCACAAGCTCGCCTGGGACCGGGAGCTCTGCGCGCTGCTCGGCGTCGACCCCGCGCGGTTGCCCGAGCCGCTGCCGTCGGCTCACATATATGGAGTCACCTCCGAGTTCGGCGGCGAGGTGCCGGTGGCGGGGATCGCCGGCGACCAGCAGGCGGCGCTCTTCGGCCAGGCCTGCCACGCCGCGGGCAGCGCCAAGAACACCTACGGCACGGGCAGCTTCGTCCTGCTCCACGCCGGCGAGGGGGCACCCGACCCGGCCGAGGGCCTGCTGACCACCGTCGCCTGCGCGACGGGCGACCGGACCGCGTACGCGCTCGAGGCCTCGATCTTCGTCACCGGCGCCGCCGTGCAGTGGCTGCGCGACGGGCTGGGGATCATCGAGGCGGCGGGAGAGTCCGAGGCGCTCGCGGCCTCGCTCGAGGGCAACGACGGCGTCTACTTCGTCCCGGCGCTGACCGGGCTCGGCTCGCCCCACTGGGATCCCTACGCGCGGGGCACGATCGTCGGCCTCACCCGCGGCAGCGGCCGCGCCCATCTGGCCCGGGCCGCACTCGAGGCGATCGCCTACCAGACGGTCGACGCGGTGCGGGCCGAGGAGGCGGCCGCCGGCGCGCGCCTCGGCGAGCTCAAGGCCGACGGCGGCGCGACCGCCAACGGCTGGCTGATGCAGTTCCAGGCCGACGTGCTCGGCACGTCGGTGATCGTCCCCGAGATCGCCGAGACGACCGCGCTGGGGGCCGCCTACCTGGCTGGGATCGCGACCGGGCGCTGGGACGCCGCCGAGGTCGCCGCGATGTGGCGCGAGGCCGCCCGCTACGAGCCGCGCATGGGCGGCGCAGAGCGCGAGGCTCTGCTGGCCGAGTGGCGCCGCGCCCTGGACAGAAGCCGAGGCTGGGCGTCCTGACCAAACCACGCCACCGCTGTCGTCATTTCATTCGCATGGCGGTTGAAATGACGACAGCGATCAGTGGGCGTAACCGTCGCGTCGGCAGGGGGTACGCAGGGCGACGGCCCTGCGGTCGTCGCCCTCACCATGCCCGAGATCAAGCCACAGGTCTATAAGGATGACCGTCCCGCCGAGTACTTCGACCAGTTCCACGCGGCGGCGCGCAGGGGGGTCGGTTGGACCTATACCTTCGTCCGCCTGATCGTCTCGTTGCCGACGCTGCTGATCTGGCGCGTGCGGGTAATCGGCCGTGAGAACGTGCCCAAGGACGGCCCGCTGGTCCTCGCCCCGAATCACTTCAGCCAGATGGATCACTTCTTCATCGGCCTCTATCTGCGGCGGAAGATCCGCTTCATGGCCAAATCGCAGATGTTCGGCCCGCCGCTGCTGACCTACATCTACAAGCACGGCGGCGTGATCCCGATCCGCCGCGGCCACCGCGACGAGGAGGCCATCAAGACCGCATTCACCGTGCTCGGACAGGACGGGATGCTGCTGATCTACGCCGAGGGCGGCCGTTCGCGCGGCAGCGAGCTGGGTGAGCCCAAACCGGGGATCGGCAGGATCGCGCTCGAGTCGGGCGCGCCGGTCGTCCCGGTCGCGATTTACGGCTCAGCCGGGGTGCGGCGCTGGAAGCGCTTCCGCTTCCCGCGGGTCACGGTCGAGTACGGCGAGCCGGTCAGCTTCCCCCGCGAGAAGGCTCCCGGCCGCGAGCGCCAACTCGAGGCCGCGACCGAGGTCTTTGGCCGGGTGCGCGAGATGTACGAGGGGCTGGCTACTCGTAGTGGTCGCCGAGCTTCGCGTAGAAGCCCGGGTCGTGCCCCGGCGTGACGACCGCGTCCGGGTACTCCTTGCGGAACAGCTTCAGCTCCTGCAGCGAGCGCCGGTAGTTGTGAGCGTCGAAGGGACGCGGCGCCAGTGGCGCGTCGCCGTCTAACTGGGCCTCGGTGTAGGTGGCGTCGCCGCCGATCACGAAGTCGCGCTCGGCGAGGTGGGCGATCACGGAGATGTGGCCGGCGCTGTGGCCGGGCGTGTAGGCAAGCCGGATCGAGCCGTCGCCGAAGAGGTCGAAGCAGCGTGCGAAGCTCGAGTACGAATCGATCCCGGCGCGATCGAAGTCGACGGTGCGGTAGTCGAAGGCGTAGTTGAAGTGCTCGCGTCGGTACCCGTTGAGCAGCGGTTTGGGGCCGACCGCCGCCGCCTCCCACTCGACCTCGCTGAAGATGAAGGTCGAGTTGGGGAACTCGGAGATCGCCGAGCTGTGGTCGAGGTGCAGATGGGTCATGACGATGATCGGGATCTCGCCGGGGTCGAGGTTGCGGGCACGCAACTGCGCCGGAACGTCGGCGCCGGGCTCCAACGCCGGGTTGCCGAAGCGGGCATTGACCCGGCCGAAGTTCTGGCGAGGGTCGGTGGCGATCGAGGGGTGCAGGCCGGTGTCGACGAGGATCGCGCCGGCGCTGGGGTGGCGGATCAGGAAGGCGGGGCAGGGCACGGTCGCCGCCGGCTTGCCGCTCAGCAGGGCGCGCAGCAGCTTCAGCGTCTCGAACGGGCCGCCGGGGCGTTCCATCATCGTCGCCGGCCAGGTGACCGTCCCGGCAATCAGCGGTTCGACGCTGACGGTCGCCCCCTGGGTGCCGCCGGCCAGCGGCTCGTGCAGCGGCTTTGCCTCCATGTGCACCTTCATCGCAGCGTCACATTACCCCTGTGAAGCGCGGCTATAGGCTGCCCGGCGATGGCTGAGAGCGCCCATTCGCGCATCTACAGGGACGGCCTGCTCGACGGGCAGGTCTGCCTCGTCTCCGGCGCCGGCAGTGGCCTCGGCCGCGAGACCGCGCTCGAGCTGGCCCGCCTCGGCGCGGTCGTGGTCGGCTGCGGGCGGCGGGCCGAGCCGCTCGCGGAGACGGCGGGTTTGGCCGCGGGTCTGGCCGGCGCTTTCGAGCACGAGGCACTCGACATCCGCGACGAGGAGGCGATCGGGCCGTTCTTCGACCGCCTGCTGGAGCGCCATGGGCGGCTCGACGTGCTGGTCAACAATGCCGGCGGCCAGTTCCTCGCTCCGGCGGAGTCGATCTCGCCGAAGGGCTTCCGCACGGTGATCGAGCTCAACGTCGAGGGGACCTGGCTGATGACCCACGCGGCGGCGACCAAGGCCTTCATCCCGCAGGGCGGCGGCAAGGTGCTCAGCGTCACCCTCTCGCCCCACAACGGGATGCCGGGGATGGTCCACTCGGGCGCCGCCCGCGCCGCGGTCGAGAACATGATGCGCACGCTCGCGGTGGAGTGGGCGCGCTTCGGGATCAAGACCTGCGCGCTCGCCGCCGGCCAGTTCGCGACCGAGACGCTGCTGACCAAGTATCCGCGGGTGGTCGTCGACAACCTCGAGCGCTCGATCCCGGTCGGCCGCGCCGGCCGCGCCGAGGAGATGGCCTGGCTGGTCGCCTATCTCGCTTCGCCGGCCGGCGACTTTTTCTCCGGCACGACGATCACGATCGACGGCGCCCGCGACAACTGGGCCGGGCCCTGGCCGCCGGAGGCGATCGCCGAGGACGGCGTGCCGGTCGCCGAGCAGCGGCGAGACTCCTAGCAGGAGAGGCGTCGGGCGCCCGACGCCTAACGCGGTTCGAGGATCACGAGCGGGATTTCGCGGCCCTTGCTGCGGGCTTGGTAGTCGGCGTAGCCGCCGTAGGAGCGCACTGCTTCGGGCCAGAGGCGCTCGCGCTCCTCGGCGTTGGCGACGCGGGCGTGGACGGCGCGGCGCTCGCCGCCGACCTGGACCGTGGTGTCGGGATTGGCCTTGAGGTTGTGGAACCAGGCGGGGTGTTTGGGGAAGCCGCCCTTGGAGGCGACGAGGATGACGTCGTCGCCGTCGGTGAAGTAGAGCAGCGGCGAGGTGCGCAGCGTGCCGCTCTTGGCGCCGACGTGGTCGAGCAGCGCCATCTTTCCGCGCACGCCGGGGATGTCGTGCCCGATCCGGCCGCCGGTCGTCCGGTACAGCCAAACATGCGCCCCTGCGGCGCGGTTGAGCAGCGGCCAGGTCTTATCTGCGAGATCCAAATAGTTCATGGGAATTCTGAAGGCGCGAAAACCAAGCAGATCGGGGAATGCAGGGAGGCTGGGGTGGGGGAGCGCACAATCGTGCGTGACCCCGACCCAGACTCCCGAAGACCCCGAGATGCGCCGGTTTGCAGCGTCCTCAGCTCAGGTGTACATCCCTCCGAACATGCCGCCGGTCACGTTCAGGGTCTGGCCCTGCACGTAGTTGGCGAGGGGCGAGGCGAGGAAGAGCACCGGGCCGGAGGCCTCCTCGGGGGTCGCCGGGCGGCCCAGCGGGATGATCGCCGAGGCCATCGCCCGCATCTGCTCGGGGATGCCGAGCTCGATCTTCTCGCCGCCGGGGGCGGTCATCTCCTCACCGGCCTCTTTGGCGGCGGTCAGCCGCGTTTCGACGAAGCCGAAGGCGACCGCGTTGACGTTGATCTTGAACTGGCCCCACTCCTTGGCGAGGGTTTTGGTCATCCCGACGACGGCCATCTTCGCGGCCGAGTAGTTGATCTGGCCCGCGTTGCCCATCGTCCCCGAGGTCGAGGAGATGTTGATCAGCTTGCGGAAGACCTCTTCGCCCTCGGCCTTCTCGGCCTTGGCTGCCTCGCGCCAGTGCGGCGCCAGGGCGCGGGCGACGCGGAAGGGGACGACGGTGTGGATGTCGAGCATCGCCTGGAACTGGTCGTCGGTCATGCGGTGGGCGACGCCGTCCCAGGTGTAGCCGGCGTTGTTGACGACGATGTCGATCGCGCCGAAGGCGTCGATTCCGGCCTTGACCAACTCGTCGGCGGCGCCCGCCTTGGTCAGGTCGCCCGCGTGGACAGCGGTTTCGCCGTCGATCTCACCGGCCGCCTGTTGGGCGACATCGGCGTCGAGGTCGTTGATCAGCACCTTCGCGCCCTCGCGCGAGAACAGCTCCGCGGTGGCCCGGCCGATGCCCCGAGCCGAGCCGGTGACGATCGCCGCTTTCCCATCAAGAAGTCCCATCGATCTACGCTCTCCTATCTAAGGTCGTTGAGTCGGCGGGGAGGCTACAAGGAAAGCCTGGCGACTGGTTGACTGGCCAGTCGGGAGCTTTTCCGCAAGCGCAAGCCGTGCGCGGGTGCTCTTGACTTATATGAGTGACATTGATCTCATTAATCGGAGACATCGTCCAGGAACTGGCCGGCCTCGTTAAGATTTCGGCAGCGGGCGGAGATGTCTGATAGACAAGAAACTGCGTACGGGAGAAGCCGTCCGCGCAATCGTGCCCCGGCTGCTTCACCTCCCATGAGCGGTCGGGGCACTATTTGGCCATCGTGGCGAGGTCGGCGGGGCGCAGCAGGGCGTGCAGCGTGCCGCCGTCGACGATCGCCAGGCCGCCCTTGCGCAGCTTCGCCTTCGCCCCGGTGAGGCGGGCGATCTCGGCGGAGAAGTAGGGCTCGTGGCCGACGAGGACGACGTCACCGCGGCCCGCGGCGAGCGCGAGCGAGTCGAACTCGCCCGCACTCAGCTCGGCGGCGATCTCGGGCTCGAGCGGCAACGCCTTGCAGGCGAGCCGCGCCGTCTCGGCGGCGCGCACCTTGGGGCTGGTCAGGCAGGCGTCGATCTCGACCCCGAGCGCCGCCAGCGCCCGGCCGGCCGCTTCGGACTGGCGTTCGCCCTTGGCTGTCAGCCGCCGCGCCGCGTCATCGCCGCCGCCCCGCTCGGCCTCGCCGTGTCGCAGCAGGTAGATCACGCGGGAATCGTAGGGGCTACGGCTGGCACGGCCCGAATCGCCTCAGCTTGCGGCGGTAGGCGCGCATCGAGCTGTGGCGCCAGTCGCCGTGGGTCTGGTTGCGCAGCGCCGCGACGCGCTCGCGGTGGTAGGGCGAACTGAGGCTCTCGGCGTGGCCGATCACGTTGCGCGGGCGGATCCGGAAGCGGCAGCGCAGGTAGTTGGTCAGGCGCAGCGAGGCGCGCAGCTGGCGGCGGTCGCCGAGCACGTCGCCGTCGGAGAAGCCGGCATGCTCGATCCCGATCGCGGTCCAGTTGAGCCCGACGGTGTGGCGGCAGCGGGTGCGCAGGTTGACCAGCTGGAAGATCCGCCCCGAGGAGGAGATGACGAAGTGGGCGCAGACGTTGGGCAGCTCGCCCAGCTCGGGGTCGGCGACGTCCGGGGCGAAGGTGTTGTGGACCGCGGCGGCGGTCGCGGCGACGGCGACGTGCTCGACGATCACCCGCGGCCGCCGCAGCCGCCACGTCCGTTCGCCGTAGTGGCGTTGCGAGTAGGCGGCCATCTCGCGCTTGCGCTTCGGCCCGAAGGGGATCGGCCAGCTGGCGATCTGCGGGCGCAGGGACCGCGGCGAGGCGGCCCCCCCGCTGGGGCCGAGCCCGGTCGCCGCCGCGCAGATGGCGAGCACCAGCACCGCTGCGACCGCGCCCCGGCCGCGAGCGCTCAGGGCCCGACCTCCCCTTCGCTCGCCTTGCTCATTTCGCAGGCGACCATCTTCTTGCCCAGCCAGGAAAGCATCGGTGCCTCCGTTTCCGGTGGATCGGTGCGCCGAACGCTAGCGCGGTGTGGCGCCGGGGGGAGAGTCTCGACGTCTGAGGGCTTGGAGAAGGAAGACATGCGTGCGTATATGGCACGATATATGGCGTGAAGAGGACCACTATCTACTTGACCGAGGCTCAAAAGCGGGAGTTGGAGGAGATCGCCGGCCGGACGAGCCAAACCGAGGCCCGGTTGATCCGCGAAGGCGTTGACCACGTGATCGCGGTGAACCACGCCCCACGCCGTAAGCCGCGGCCGCTATTTGCCCTCGACGACCCGGTGCTCGACGATCCCAGCCGGGTGGACGAGGCGCTCGAGGGGTTCGGTGGCGAGTGATTCTGGTCGACACGAGCGCTGTGCTGCAGCTCGCCAGCTCGACTGCGCAACGTCACGCTGAGATCACCGAGGTCGTCGAGCGCCTTTCCGGGCCCTTCCTTCTCTCACCGTTTGTTCTCGCCGAGCTTGACTACATGCTCGGCACGCGCCACGGGCAAGCGGCTCAACTGGCGCTGCTCGACGAGGTTGCCGCCGGCGCCTACGAGCTGGCCGAGTTCGGCCGCAGAGACATCGAGGCGGCGACCAGAGTCGTACGCCGCTACGCGGATCTCCGCGTCGGCCTGGCCGACGCTTCGATCGTCGTCCTCGCCGAACGCCACACCATGGTTGATGTGCTCACCTTCGACGCGCGCCACTTCCGCGCCATGCAAGGCCCGGGCGGACTCCCCTTCCGCCTGCTGCCCGACGATTACGAAGCGGGCTCCAAGGCCTGAGCGATCCCGGGTTGCAGGCTGCCCCTACAACCCCATCAATTTGCCGAGGATCTCCTTCATGAGCCCCGTATCGCAGGCTGCGCTGTCTCGGAAAAGACGAAACCCCGGCGGTTTGGCCTGCCTCCCGAGGGAGACTGCACAGGGACCGTTCCGGGGTCTTCCCGCATATCGTACCGCCCCTCGCACATGATGCAAGGTCAACCCAGTACGCCGATTTCCCGCCAGCAGCTTGAGCAGCTGTTCAGTCCCGAGCGACTCAGCACCTACGTCGCTCAGCGCGATGACGACTTCGACGCGACCGTCGAGCTTTATCGCTGGAACGCCTCGGTTACGGCCGCATTCTGGGAACCGATTGGCCATCTTGAGGTTGCCCTTCGCAATGCGCTCTCGGCGCAACTCGCCGACCGGCACCGTCGCCTCGGCCGTAACGGGTCATGGTTGGACGACCCGAACTGCGACCTCACGGCCAGGGCACGCGACGACATCGCGGCTGCCCGCGTCCGCGTCAGGCAGAAGGGCAAGCAGGCGAGTGAAGGTCAGACGATCAGCGAGCTGAGCCTCGGCTTCTGGCGGTTCCTCGTCCCTCCCGGGACCGGCGGCCGTCTCTTCCATCGCGACTGACCCTAGGTTGCCGTCGGGCGGGCCGGCTTGCACCAAACGCTGGATCGACCCTAGATGCCGGCGAGGCGATTGCCAAGTGACGCTTTTCATGCCTATCGCTCAGTGCTCCCTTATGCCTTGAGAATGCAAGTTATTGCATTATGCATCTATAATTTGTATTCTTGACGCATGGATTTGAGAGAAGTTCAGATTATCGAGCTCTTCCACGTCGCCTTCCTCGATGCGCTCCAGCAACGCCTAGAGCGCGGTCGCTGGATCCTCAAGGGTGGCGCGAACTTGCGCTATTTCTTCGATAGTCAGCGCTACTCGCAGGACATCGACCTCGATTTCCTCGGCGATGCGCCCTGGGGGGTGCGTGAGAAGGTTGGCGAGGTGATCAAGTCACCGGTGCTGAGCAACCTGTTGCGGGTGAAAGGGCTCTCCGTCGGGGAGTCGAGTGAGCACAAGCAGAGCGATACCACCCGACGTTGGAAGATCGGGATTGCTGCGCCCGGTCACGGTGAGCTGGTGCGAACCAAAGTCGAGTTCAGCAGTCGCGGCGCTGACGATCGTTTTCAGGCCGAGGCTGTGCCGGAGCAGATCGTTGCTCCCTACGCGCTGCGGCCGCCGATCGTCCAGCACTACACGATTGCCCCCGCGACCGAGCAGAAGATCGCCGCCCTGGCCGGGCGCACGCAGGTCCAGTCGCGTGACGTCTTCGACCTTGACCTGCTGTTGCGTCGCCGGGGGCTGCCCCAGGGCGAGATCGACGTTGACCTGCTCACCAACGCAGCAGAGATCGCGCTCGAGATTCCCTTC
Organism: uncultured Solirubrobacterales bacterium; assembly: GCA_963789505.1. Taxonomy (GTDB): domain Bacteria; phylum Actinomycetota; class Thermoleophilia; order Solirubrobacterales; family 70-9; genus VRUE01. Next base: position 121,852 of record CAWBLE010000004.1, on the reverse strand, counting down.
GACGCTTTCAATGATCACGTACTCAACTTCCTCGAGCCCGACCTCCGCGACTACTACGACTCCGAGGAGCGTTGGGTGCAAATGCAGACCTTTGTCGCGGAGCAGCTCGAGGCCGCGCGATGAGAGTCACCGACGCTTATCGCGAGCTGCTCGGGGTCGGCCGGCCGGTTCTCAGTAGCGCCGAGGCGGCCGCCGCCTGGCAGGTCAGCCCGGCCACCACCGCCCAGCGCCTGCGGGCGTTGCTCGACTCAGGTGTGATCCGCCGAGTTCGTCGTGGCCTCTGGGTCCTCGATCTGGAGATCGACCCGTTCGCGATCGGGCCCTATCTGACCGCACCACAGCCAGCCTATGTCTCGCTCTGGTCGGCGCTGGCCCGGCACGGCATGATCGACCAGATTCCTCGCAGCATCTCGCTCGTCTCGACCAACCGTGCCCGGCGCATCACGACCGCTCTCGGCGCCTACGAGGTCCACCGAGTGGCACCTGAGCTATTCACCGGCTATCGCAGCGACAAGCCAGGGGTGTACTTGGCGGTGCCCGAGAAGGCGCTGTTCGACCTCGTCTATGTCAGAAGCGCACACGGGCGAACTCCCTATCTCCCCGAGCTAACGCTGCCGTCGCCGTTCAACCGCAAACTCCTTCGGGAATGGGGCAATCGGATCGCTTCGCAGCGGTTGCAAACGCTCGTCTCGCGGCGTTTGCGCTCGCTGATCTCCGAAGCACAGGCCGGCACCGCCTGACGTCAGCGAATCTGGAACCGCGATTATGCGGCCCGCTTCGACGACTTGCTGGAAATTGCCAGTTACATCGACCCAGCTTTACCGGCGTGGATTTCATCGACCGACCCCGTACGGGAGGTACTCAGACGTCAACCATAGGAGCGTCGCTATAACCCCATCAACTTGCCGAGGATCTCCTTCATGATCGACGAGCGTGGCACAGGAGGACCCGCGGGATCATCCGAGGGCACGGACTCCCCGCAAATGAGTCTGTTCGAGGGCGAGCGTGACGACCGCGAGTGATCGCCGGTGGTCCCGCTGATGTGTCCGGATTGTGTCTGCCGACCTCAAATGACATGGCTGTCCTGCATCACGATCCCTGAGTTGGGCGGCTGGTTGGCGGTGAAGATGACGAGGTTCGAGCCGTCGCTGTCGCGCACCGAGGGGATGAGCAGCCCGTCGTGGCCGAGCCACGCGACCGCGCCGCCGACACGCTGGCACGGCTCCCAGGGGATCGACTCGAAGTCTTCCTCAGTGACCCCGATGGCTGCGAGTCGTCCCGTGTCTGTCAGGTCGAGCAGGCTCTTGATCGAGACATCCAGCTCGTAGATCGTCCGCGTTGCCCGGGGCGGTACGGGCTGCATCGCGATCACGTGGTCACCCTCGGCTTTCGCGGTCGCCTCAGCGAGGCTTGTGTAGAGCGCCGACGTTCCAGGCGGATTCCACCGAGCCCCGCGCTCGTTGGCAAGCTCGGGCGGCGCCGAGCCGAGCATGTGCCGGTAGACGCGACTCTGCCAACTCTCGGTGTCGAAGCGCTCCAGAGCGTCGAGCAGCGCCGGGTCGTGGATCACGACAAAGCGCCCTACGCGTAACTACCGTCTCGAAGCTGGGCGATCAGCGCCAGAACGTCATCGACCTGATTTTTCTCGATGCGGTCGGCGGGACGTTGTCCCTCCAGCAGTCGATGAGGCGAGAAGAGCCACAGTCGAGCCTCGTCGGGGGGGTAAAACTCGGCCAGCTCATCGGCGAGCCAGGCGAGCGTGAGCAGCCGATCGAGGCTGCGCCGCTGCGGCTCAGCCTTCCCCGTACGCCAGCGCGAGACAGTCTGCGGCGTAGTGCCGAGCAACTGCGCGATCTCCCGCCCCTGCACGCCAGCCTCGTCTCCGAATCGCGTCGAGCCTTCGAGCGAGGGCGCCCGGCGCCTGTTTTTGCGGCTGCCTCCATCATTACCCCCAACGTGAGATCGACATGCGAATTAACATTTAACTTAACGAATCGATCGACAGAGTAGCAGCTACAGCCCATAACTTCCAAGCATCTATCTCGCGGGTCCCGAGCATGGCACGGACCGGCACGCTGGATCATGCAGAACCCTCGTTCGTCTCGGAGCGTCTGCGTCGCACGACTTTAGCCAGCACAGCGGCAGCTATTCCATAACCGCCTTCATTAGCTCGGCCTGCATCTCTTCATCAAGCCTGGAACTGGCAATCAAGCGGCGAATAGATGGTCCGCTGAGCAGGGCCACTGCCTTCGTCGGATCGTCCGTCGCGTGAGTCTGCTCCTTGCCGGCGGTGCTTGCAAGAGCCTTCGCAGACGCCAAGACGCCAAAGGAACACCTACCTCGTCGATTTCCCATGTTGCCCCGGAGGGCGCGGACATCCGGTGCACCGACGGGCTTTGCTTGATTCTTGCCGGAGACAAGAACTATCGGACTGCCAAGTACCCCAGCAAGAGCGCCAGTAGCCCGATTCCCAAGGACGATGTCAATCTCCTCCGTCTCATTGATGTAGCGGTGCTTCAGGACATGGAGGTAGCTCACCTGGCTAAACAGCAGGCAGAGAACCTGCTCGAACAGCAGCCCCTTGCGGTACGTATCCGTGCACTCAAGGGCACGATCGAACAAGGGATCGGCAAGCCGACTCAAACCTTCTGAGCCGAGCGAAAGCTCATGCATGGCGACGAGGTCCGCCACGGAGTCATACTCGAAGATCTCGACGTCCTCGTCAGCTGGATCCAGAAGTAACAGCCTTCCATCAATCTCCTGAATCAACTCCAGATTAGGGAGACTTAACGCCTCCGGACCGCAGGCGATCACAAGCTTGTAACCGTCAGCCATTGCGGCCTTTAGCCGCCGACGCCATGGTCCATCGATCTCTTCCAACGCCAGATGGAGAAGGAGACCGTTCGAGTGGACGAGATCGGGCAGCCATCGAACGTTCCCAAACTCTAGCGCGGCATTGGGATTCTCCCACCCGTCAAGCGACTCGAGGACGAGCTCAACGATGCCCTGCCGCTGATCAACCCGCTCCGCGGTCACTACTCTAGGGCGTCAACACGAGCCCGAAGGGCTGCGATGGTGTCATCGAGGACCCCCTTTAGCTGCGCGCGGTCCTCGTCGCTTCCTTCGGTTACGTCGACCAGCCGGTCAACCGCGGTGATCAGTGATCTCACGGTACTCGACAGTCGACCAAGTTCCACTCCAGCTAGCGCGACCTCAGCGTAAGTGTCCTCGATGTTCGTCGTCTCGTCTTGGATCAGTTCCTTGACCAAGTCATCTAGATCTGAGTCCTCCTCGGGATCACCAGCTTCTTCGGCAGCCTGCTTGATGATCGGCCGCATCTTCCTCAATTCCACGATGTCGGTCAACGAACCAGCATCGCGCTTGGCGAGCAATGAGTCGCGAACCCCATCGGCACTCAGCGTCGCCCACACCTTAGGCCGCTGTCGTGAAAGCGGTCTAATCACGTTCTCCTCGATTTCGACAAACATGTTCATTGGGACCACGCGGTCGCGAATCAGGTTCTTGTACCTCTCCGGCAGTTCAAGTATCAGCCGAAAATCCTTGATTTTCTCCTTCGACAAGCCCGTAAGTCGCTTAAGTTCGTCTAAGTCTTCGGTCCCAGTTCGGTCTATGACTTTCTGCAATGCCAACGCGGTGGGCATCTCCTCCCACTGAGCTCTTACAAGGTGGATGTTGAACATCTCGACGATATTCTCCGCGTCATCTGGCTTGTCTTTGCGAACTAGCGCAGGAACCTTCTTAAGGCCGAGACGTTTAGCTTGAGTCCAACGCCTCTCACCGTCGATAAGTATGAATTGACCATCCTTCTTGCCTTTGTAGACGTAAAGGGGCACCAGGATGCCCTTCTCGTCGATCGAGCTTGCCAGTCGTTCGTCTTGAGAGGGTTTGAAGATCTGGCGCGGATTCTCTGGATTCGCCTCGATCGTATCGACGTCCAGCTGTTTGAGTTTTGCATCCATTAGATAAGCCTAAACGGTCATGATCGCTAAAAGCAAGGCCAACTGACGGTCCAAGTTCAAGATGAGGCGAGCCACACCATCTCTGAAACAGAGGTCCGTGCGGCGCCGTGGCGCGCACCTAAGGTTGAGTGGAGAGTGGGGGATACGAGGCTGCGGGTTACCCTGGGAAAGTACTTGCTGAGAAGGTCATCGAGAGGTTGCGAGTCAGTCCGGTGAAGCAAGCCGCTACTGGGATAGCTCAGGACAAGGGTCCAACCACGGGTCGATATCTCCTCAAAGAGAGACTTGAAGGCAGGACGAACCTTCGTTTTCAGAGAGAATGGGGTCGTAAAACGATCGGGGCGGTACCGCCCAGCGCCAGAAGAACTGGGGTAATCGTATCGGACGAGCGTCTCAAGCACATGGTAGTAGCGTGAGTATTGATCCTTGCCGTAGGGAGGGTCTGCATAGACAATCGCGTGATTTAGGTTGTAGGTGTCCAACTGCGGCCAAAGGGCAAGGGCATCGGCGCAGTGGATCTTGTTTTTTGCCCGCCAGCTCCGGGTCCCAAATGGGTTCTGACCGTCGGCGGCGTCTAGGAAGAGGGCCCAAGGGCTCCGACGTCGTTGTCGTTGGATGCGGCGGGCGCTTGCATCGCTTCTGGGCCGCAGAAATTGGGCAAAGTGCCCGGGGGTTGCTGCACAGATACTCGCGGCCTGAAGAAGGGCCAGGAGCGCCCAGCGGGCCTCATCGGCATCAAGCTCGCCACTGGCCTCCGCTTGGACGATCCCATAGCGGAGGCTGTCGATCTCGATCGCTTGGCGCAGGCCAAAGTAGCCGTGCGCAAAGGTGATCGAGCAAAGGCGATACGGAAACGACTGCGGGCGGCTCGCTAGCTTCTCTGCCTCGTCGGCCAATCGTTGGTCATTCCCGACGTGCTTCCAATTACCAACAAGCGCTCGATAGCTGGCGGGATCACCTGCTTCTAAGGCAGTTTTCTCTTCGTTTAATTGCTTCTCGAACCTTGCTCGGAGCTTCTGAACGTTTGCGACGAAGTTGCTGGTGAGGATTCCGGCAAGATCTGCGGCTCGGACCGGTGGAGTCTGGCTGGCAAGGTGGCAGCGAGCAACAAGTGCGGCGTATTCCTGAACATCGTTACTCCACACTGCTCTCGAGCTGGGAGCAACGGCCGCAGCGATCGAACACATTCCGGCGAACAGGTCTATTAGAGGACTATCTTCGCGCTCCGCAGCAACAATTCGCGCGACATCGGGTGCGAGAACGTGCTTGTTGCCCATATAACGAATCCGAGTTGTCGCCACGGGCGGATTGTTGGCGATGGCGGCTGTCTTTGTCTGGTCGGGCGTCAAGCTGCAAGGAGTATTACGGTGTCCGCTGGCGGATTTTCGGGATGGCGGGTTGGGCAGGTCAGGCTTCGAGCTTGTCGGCGAGCGTGCCCAGCTCCCCCATCGAGGAATCGAGGGCGGCGACGATCTTCTTAACGGTGTCCCAGGTTGGGTTGGCTCGACCGCGCTCGATCAAGGAGAGCGTCGCGGCCGTGAGGCCGGCGTCTTCGGCGAGGCGTTCCTGGGTGACGCCGCGCTTACCGCGAAGCTGGCGGATCGCTGCGCCGAGGGCGGGTTGGGGGCGCTCCGAGTAGCGCATCGGCTCGGACGTTCTCAGAAACCGGACCCCTGCGGCATCAAGCGCTTAGAGCGTCAAATACATGTATTTAGGTTCTGCTAGGCTCCGCCGGACATAAGTGGGGCCGCGTGCGTGAACACCGGCCCCGTGGCGATCGGCATAGGAAACCCAGGCCGACCGCAGCGGGAACGGTAGCTGGCTACCGGCTCCAAGAAGCGGCGACCCGCCGCGTGGTAGCGCGAACGGGCCGCCTGACCACAAGGAGGCGTTGCTCCTCATGGCTGACGAGAACCCTACGCGCTGCACTCTCAGCGACCGATTCGAGGGAATCCCCCAAGACGAGCGAGACCAGGCAGTCGTCCTGGGCTTCGTTCTCGATGAGCACCCGACGCATCTGACCATCCCCGAGCTGTGCCGGGCGCTCTACGCGCACCCCGGCGACTTCGAGGCCAACGACGCCGTGGAGCGCGCGATCCGCGACCTCGACGGCTCAGGGCTTCTGTCCTGCCAAGGCGGTGTCGTCGCCCCGACGCGGGCGGCGATCTGCTTCAACCGCCTGGAGATGGACTGATGGGGGCGGCCTCGAACGAGGTCGCCCGTCGCTTCGGCCAGAACATGCGCCACGTCCGCAAAGGGACTGGCCTCAGCCAGGAAGCCCTCGGCTTTGAGGCCGGACTGCACCGGACTGAGATCGGGCTTCTGGAGCGCGGCGAGCGAGTTCCTCGGATCGACACGCTGCTCAAGGTCGCCGCGGGCCTCGGCGTGCGTGTCGAATGTCCGCTGCTTGAGGGCATTTCATGGACAACCGGCAGCGTCCGCACCGAGGACGGCGAGTTCAGCCTCTCGGCACCCGACGATGTCGGCGGAGGATGAGCCAGCCAAATTGGTCTCACCCAGCGAAAGACAAGCTCAAGCCAGGGAGGAGACTGAGACCAAAGCCAACTCAAGCCGACGAACGAATCGAGGCGCCCTCGCAGACGGCTCCTGCCTCGCATGGGCGGGGATCGGAGATCCACCCACCCCAGCTAAGAGCTAAACCAAACTGCACGACACATTGGGAACCACCCTGGTTCGTGCCTGAGCGGCCCCTTTCGGGTCGATGCCGGCGGCGATGCACGGAAGGCCGGGCAACGGCTTTTCTCCGAGGCGGCGGGCGGCCGATTTTGGCACGGCTTCGCCGTGCGGACGGCCGCCGGTATGGCCGCCCGGAGAGGCCGAAGGTCGGGGCTGTGCGGGCAGGGATTTCAGGTTGGCCGATGCAGTTGGCCCTCTACCTGGACAACCCGCGTGCAGAGGAATGTACGGACGCGCGACAGATCGCAAGGGACGACTTCTCTCGCCGGAGGAGGTCGCTCGGACCTGCGGGCTTTCGCGGCGGGCCGTCTATCGGGCTATCGCGCGGGGCGAGCTGCGCGCGGCGCGGCTTTGCAATCGCCTCCGCGTGCAGCCCGCCGAGCTGGAGCGGTGGATCGGGGAGCAGACGGTTGCGCAGGAGGTTTCCCCGTCCACCAAGCCTCGACCGTCTGTCGATACGGCGCCGCCGGGAAGCTTGCGGGCATTGCTCGACCGGGCTGATGAAGACGGCGGTGACCGACCGTGAGCGTTGAACGCGCTGAGCGCAAGGGCAAAGCCGTTTGGCGTGTCCGCTGGCGCGACGAGCACGGGCGGGCGCGGTCGAAGGTGGTCGGCCGCAAGCGGGATGCCGAAGCCTTCGACGCGGAGGTCGTGCGGCGCAAGCGGACGGGCGACCTCGATCTGCTCACGGGCGGGAAGGAAACGCTCGCCGAGTTCGCCGAGGAATGGTGGAAGCTCTACGCCGTTCCGAACCTGGCTCCGCGCACGCTGCGCAGCTATGCCGGGCTTTGGGACCGGCACGTCCTGCCGCGTCTCGGCTCGATGCGGCTCAGCGCGATCACGCCGGAGGTCGTCCAGCGCTTCCGCGCGGAACTGGAAGCCGACGGGGTGGGGCGGACGGCGATTCATCGGGCGCTGGTGCTGCTCCAGGGCGTCCTGCGCCGTGCCGTCGAGTGGCGGCGGATCGGGCACAACCCGGTCAAGGCGAGTCCAGAAGCCGAAGGTCCGGCGGCATCGCGAGGTGCGCCCGCTGTCGCCGCTCACGGTCGAGCGACTGCGCGCCGTCGCCGCGATACGCCGCAAGCACGGCGCGCGGGACGCGGCGCTTATCGGCTTCCTCGCCTACGCCGGCCTGCGCCCCAGGAGGCGCAGGCGCTGCGCTGGGGCGACGTGCGCAGGCGGACGCTGTTGGTCGAGAAGGCGGCCGACGGGCAGGGCGGCGTCAAGACGACCAAGACCGGGCAGGCGCGGACGGTGCGGCTGCTCGCGCCGCTCGCCGCCGACCTTGCCGAGTGGCGGCGTTCGCTCGACCAACCCGCCGACGACGCGCTCCTGTTCCCGAACGGCTCGGGCGGCGTCTGGAACGACCCCGCTTGGCAGACCTGGCACCGGGACGCCTGGACGCCGGCGTGTCGTGCCGCCGGCCTGGAGGGAGCGCGGCCGTACGACCTGCGCCACAGCTTCGTCTCGCTGCTGATCCACGAAGGGCGCAGCGTGGTCGAGGTCGCCCGCCAGGCCGGGCACTCGGCGACGATGACGCTCGACGTCTACGCGCACGTCTTCGATGAGTTCGACATCGCCGAGCGCGTGTCTGCCGAGGATCGGATCGCCCAGGCACGGCGCGATGTGTCCGGATTGTGTCCGCCTGGCTCGACTGGCACCCGAGGCACTGCTGGCAAGTTGTCGAGTTTTCCCCACCCCAGTGGGGAAAAAGCAGCAATCGAGCCCTACAACCCGATCAGTTTGCCGAGGATCTCCTTCATCACCTCGTCGGTGCCGCCGCCGATCGGGCCGAGGCGGGCGTCGCGGACGGCTCGCTCTATGCCGTACTCGCGCATGTAGCCGTAGCCGCCGTGGATCTGGAGGGACTCGTCGGCGATCTCGAGGACGGCGCGCTGGGTGACGAGCTTGGCCATCGTCACGTCCTTGATGCAGTCGTGGCCTTCGTGGAAGAGGCGCAGGGCGTTGTAGGTGAGCGCTTTCGAGGCCTCGGCCTTGGTCGCCATCTCGGCGATCTGGTGGCGGATCGCCTGGAACTTGCCGATCGGGCGGCCGAAGGCTTCGCGCTCGAGCGCGTAGGCGACGGTGCGTCTCGATCAGGCGCTGCATCGCGCCGACCGCGCCGATCGCCATCAGCAGCCGCTCCCAGGCGAAGTTGAACATGATCAGCTTGAAGCCCTCGTTCTCCTCGCCGAGCAGGTTCTCCTCCGGCACCTCGACGTCGGTGAAGGCCAGCTCGCCGGTGTCGGATGAGTGCCAGCCCATCTTCTCCAGCTTCCGCGCGACCTCGTAGCCGGGCATCTCGCGCTCGAGCACGAGGAAGGAGATGCCGCCGTGGCCGCCCTCCTGGGTCGTCTTGCAGGCGCAGACGAGGAAGTCGGCGCGGACGCCGTTGGTGATGAAGGTCTTCGAGCCGTTGACGACGTAGCCGCCGTCGACCCGCTCGGCGAAGGTCGAGATGCCGGCGACGTCGGAGCCGGCGCCCGGCTCGGTGATCCCCAGCGCGCCGATCTTCTCGCCGGCGATCCCCGGCACGAGCCAGCGCTGCTTCTGCTCCTCCGTGCCGAAGTTGAAGATCGGCGGCATCGCGATCGAGGTGTGGGCGTTGAGCCCGGCGGCGACGCCGCCCGAGCCGCCCGAGCGGGCCAGCTCCTCGACCCAGACCGCGTCGTGCAGGTGGGTGCCGCCCTGGCCGCCGTACTCCTCGGGGAACTTCAGCCCGAGGAAGCCGAGCTCGGCGCAGCGCCCGTAGAGCTCGCGGGGGAATTCGCGCGCCGCCTCCCACTCGTCGACGTGCGGCGCGATCTCCTTGGCGACGAAGCGGCCGACCGTCTCGCGCAGCTCCTCGTGCTCCTCGCCGAACGGCGGCAGCGTCGCCCGCGTCCCGCTGTCCTTGACCACCGTCACCCCCGAGACGCTAGCGGCTACGCTCGCGGCCAGCGCCATGGACAGCCAGACGCTCAGCCTGATCACGATCCCGCTGTTCACCGGCGCGATCGGCTACGTCACCAACTGGACCGGCGTCTGGATGCTCTTCTACCCGGTGCGCTTCGCCGGCTTCCGGCTGCCCGGGCTCGCCGCCTTCGCCAACTTCCTGCCGCGGCGCATCCGCCAGATCCCCGGCATCGGCCAGGGCGGGATCGGCTGGCAGGGGATCGTCCCCTCGCGCGCGGCGAAGATGGGCTCGATCGCGGTCGACAAGGGGATCGCCAAGCTCGGCGGCGCCTCCGACTTCTACCGCCAGCTCGACCCGGAGTCGATCGCCGAGCACGTGCTCGCCACCGCCCGCGGCGACATCCACGAGCTGGTCGAGCGGATCATGGAGCGCGAGCGGCCGCAGCTCTGGCACGACCTGCCGCCGCGCCTGCGGGCGGCCGTGCACGCCCGGGTCGAGGAGCAGCTGCCGGAAATCGTCCGCTCGGTCACCGATCAGATCGGCACCCACTTCGACCAGCTCGTCGACCTGAAGCTGATGGTGATCCACCGGATCGAGGCCCAGCCGGAGCTGGCCAACCGGATCTTCCTCGAGGTCGGCGACAGGGAGCTGCGCTTCATCGTCAACTTCGGCTTCTTCTTCGGCTTCGCGCTCGGCATCCCGACGGCCTTCCTCACCGTGCTCGTGCTCACCCAGTGGTGGGTGCTGCCGATCGCCGGGGTGCTGATCGGCTACACGACCAACCTGCTGGGGATCCGGATGATCTTCGAGCCGGTGCGCCCGCGGCGTCTCGGACGCCTGCGCATCCAGGGCCTCTTCCTGCGGCGCCAGCGCGAGGTCGCCGACGTCTACGCCGACATCATCGCCGACGACATCGTGACGATGGGCAACATGGCCGAGGACCTGATGTACGGGCCGAACTCGGACCGCACGCGGCAGATGATCGAAGTCGTCCTGCGGCCCGCGGTCGACCGCGCCGTCGGCCGCACCCGGCCGGCGGTCTGGGCGGCGCTGGGGCGGCGCGAGTACGAGGAGATCCGCTCCTCGGTCGCGCTGGAGGCGGCCGACTACACCGATGGCGCCGCTCGCCGACGCCGAGTTCAACCGCTCGCAGAGCGACGGCATCCGCGCCTTCGTCGCCGCCCGGATGCGCGAGATGGAGCCGGCCGACTTCTCCGAGATGCTGCGCACGGCGATGCGCGAGGACGAGTGGCTGCTCTACCTGCACGGCGCGGTGCTCGGCTTCGGCGCCGGCCTGCTACACCTGGCGATCTTCGGATGAGCGACGACCCGGCAAGAGAGGACCCGGCGCGAGAGCTGCTGCGGGCGGCGCCGGGGCTGGGGCGGATCGCCGCCGCGACCGGCCTGCGCCTGGCGGGCTCCGCGGCGACCGCCTACGGGCGGGCGATCTCGCGGCTGGCCCACGCGGCGGCCGAGCAGCGACCCGGCGCCGAGGCGCCGACGGCGCCGCGCCGCCCCCGACTCATCGACCGCCGCGCTGCGCCGCCGCGGCGAGGAGCTGCTGCGCGAATCGGCCGACATCCGCCTGCCCCAGGACTCCCATCCCGCCTACATGCGGATCCTCGACTCGCTGGCGCCCGACGAGGCGCGCATCCTGCGCTTCCTCGCCGGCAACGGCTCGCAGCCCTCGGTCGACGTGCGCTCCGGCCTGCCCTTCGCCTCCGAGCTGCTCGTCCAGGGCCGCACGATGATCGCCGAGGAGGCCGGTTGCCGCCATGCCGACCGCGTCTACGCCTACCTCAACAACCTGCACCGGCTCGGCCTGGTCTGGTTCCTGCGCGAGCCGCTGCGCGACGCCGCCCGCTACCAGGTGCTGGAGGCGCAGCCGGAGGTCGTCGCGGCGCTGGAGGAGGGCGGGCGCACCGCCCGCACCGTCCGCCGCAGCATCGTCCTCACCCCGTTCGGCGAGGACTTCTGCGCCACCTGCCTGCCGCTCGAATAGCCCCGATCCACCCGGGCGCCGTAGAGGTTTGAATCGCTATGCGAATCAAACCTCTACGGCGGGTGATTACAGCCCGTAACTGCGGCCGATCACGTCGAGCATGACCTCGTCGGTGCCGGCGCCGATCCGGTTGAGGCGGACGTCGCGGTAGGCGCGCTCGATCTCGTACTCCTTCATGTAGCCGTAGCCGCCGAGGATCTGGATGCACTCGTCGGCGACCTCGCAGCCGACCCGCGAGGCGAAGAGCTTCGCCATCGTGATCTCGCGCACCGGGTACTCGCCGTTGGCGAAGCGCCAGGCGGTCGCGTAGGTGAACTGCTTCGCCGCCTCGGTCTTCGTCGCCATCTCGGCGAACTTGTGGCGGATCGCCTGGAACTTGCCGATCGGCCGGCCGAAGGCTTCGCGCTCTTTGGCGTACTCGAGCGTCTTCTCGATCATCCGTTCGCAGCCCGCATGGGACCCGGCGGCGGCGACCAGGCGCTCGCCCTGGAGCTCCCAGGCGATGTGGTAGAAGCCCTTGCCGACCTCGCCGAGCACGGCGCTGGCCGGGACGCGGACGTCTTCGAAGGCGAGTTCGCCGGTGTCCGAGGAGTGCATGCCCATCTTCTCCAGCTCGGCGGAGACGCTGAAGCCGGGCACCTTCTCGCCGTTCTCGTCGCGCAGGTCGACGACGAAGAGGGTGATCCCGGCGTGGCGCTCCGCCGGGTCGGTCTTGGCGACGAGGACGATGAAGTCGGCGCGCGGGCCGTTGGTGATGAAGGTCTTCGAGCCGTTGATCACGTATTCGTCGCCGTCGCGGATCGCCGTCGTGCGGATCCCGGCGACGTCGGAGCCGGCGCCCGGCTCGGTGATCCCGAGGCTGCCGACCTTCTCGCCCTTGATCCCCGGCACGAGGTAGCGCTGTTTCTGCTCCTCGCTGCCGAGCAGGTGGATCGGCGGCAGGACCATGTCGGTCTGCACGGCGAAGCCCATGTTGGTGCCGCCCGAGCCGGAGTAGCTCATGCACTCGGCGCGGACCAGCGAGTAGTAGTAGTCGCCGCCCTGGCCGCCGTACTCCTCCGGGAAGCAGAGGCCGAGGAAGCCGAGCTCGCCCGCCCGCTTCATCACCTCGGTCGGCCAGTAGGTGTCCTCCCACTCGTTGCGGTGCGGCCACATCTCCTTCTTGACCCAGGCCTGCATCGAGTCGCGCAGGTCTTCGTGCTCCTGGCTGAAGATGAAGTGCTTGCGGCCCGCCGCGTGGTCGGGCTTGATCACCGTCGAGCTGTTGTTGGTCGCCGTCGCCATTGTCCTCTCCTCGCTGGTCGGAAAAAGCCGAGTGGACAGTAGCACTTTCCACTTTCGACGCGAGTCGGCTATGGTCCCCGCTCGGATGGACTACGAGCTGGTCGCATACGAGGTCGCCGACGGGGTCGCGACGGTGACGCTGAACAACCCGGAGAAGCGCAACATGCTCTCCGGGCAGATGCTCGCCGAGCTGGTCGACGCGATGAAGCGGGCGCGCGACGACGAGGACGCTCGCGCCGTCGTCCTCACCGGGGCGGGGGAGAAGGTCTTCTGCGCCGGCGCCGACCTCGGGCGGCTTCGCCGCCGACGTGCCGCTGGTCGCCAAACACTTCGCCTCCGACCTCTTCCTCGAGTTCTTCCGCCTGATGCCGCGGCTCGGCAAGCCGAGCCTCTGCGCCGCCAACGGCCACGTGCTCGCGGGCGGGATGGGCCTGGCGCTCTCCTGCGACCTGCTGATCGCCAGGGAGGGGGCGACCTTCGGCACGCCGGAGATCAACGTCGGCGCCTTCCCCTACATGATCATGGCGATCATCTACCGCAACGTCCCGCGCAAGAAGGTCAACGAGATGATGCTGCTGGGCGAGCGGCTGAGCGCCGAGCAGGCGGTCGAGTACGGGCTCGCCAACAAGGTCGTCCCGGCGGCGGAGTTCGACGCCGCGGTCGCCGAGTGGGCGGGCAAGCTCGCCTCGAAGAGCCCGGTGCTGATGCGGCTCGGCCACGACGCGATGTACCGCCAGCAGGACATGGCGGTCGACGACGCGCTCGACTACCTGCGCTCGCAGCTCTCGCTCACCTTCTCGACCGAGGACATCGTCGAGGGCGTCACCGCCTTCTTCGAGAAACGCGAGCCCGAATGGAAGGGGAGGTAGTGGCGACCGAAGAGCAGTAGGAGAACCTTCTCCCCGGCACGGCCCCGCTGGAGGACCTGACCGAGCAGCTGCACGAGCGCCGCGCCAAGGCGAGGCTCGGCGGCGGCTCGGAGAAGATCGCCAAGCAGCACGAGCGCGGCAAGCTGACCGCGCGCGAGCGGATCGACCTGCTGGTCGACGAGGGCAGCTTCGTCGAGCTCGGCATCCACGGCCGGCCGCACTTCGCCCAGCGGGCGATGGACGGGGTGGAGGCGCCGGCCGACGGCGTCGTCACCGGCTGGGGCGACGTCGACGGCCGCCCCTGCTGCATCGCCGCCTACGACTTCACCGTGATGGCCGGCTCGATGGGGATGACCGGCGAGCTCAAGGTCACCCGCCTGCGCGAGATGGCGCTGCAGAAGCGGATGCCCTTCGTCTGGCTGCTCGACTCGGCCGGCGCCCGCATCCAGGAGGCGGCGGGCTCGCTGTTCGCCGGCTCCGGCCACCTGTTCCGCGAGGAGGTCGAAATGTCGGGGGTGATCCCGATGGTCGCGGCGATGATGGGCCCCTGCGCCGCCGGCACCGCCTACATCCCGGCGCTCTCGGACTTCGTGCCGATGGTCTCCGGCCAGGGCGCGATGGCGCTCGCCGGCCCGCACCTGACCAAAGCCGTGACCGGCGAGGACATCTCGATGGAGGACCTCGGCGGCGCCAAGGTCCACTGCCGCAAATCGGGAGTGGGGGACCTCGAGGTGAAGGACGACCACGAGTGCATCGAGGCGGTCAAGACCTACCTCTCCTACTTCCCGCCCAACTGCGAGCAGAAGCCGCCGGTCGCCGAGACGAGCGACCCCGACGACCGCATGTCGGAGAAGCTGCTGGAGATCGTCCCCGAGTCCTCGCGCCAGCCCTACGACATGTACGAGGTGATCCGCGAGATCGTCGACGACGGCGAGTGGTTCGACCTGAAGCCGAAGTTCGCGAAGACGCTGATCACCTGCTTCGCCCGCTTCGGCGGCCAGCCGGTGGGGATCGTCGCCAACCAGCCGAAGCAGCTCGCCGGGATCCTCGACAACGACTCGGCCGACAAGGCGGCGCGCTTCATCAACCTCTGCGACGCCTTCCAGATCCCGCTCGTCTTCCTCCAGGACGTGCCCGGCTTCATGGTCGGCGCGAAGGTCGAGCACGCCGGGATCATCCGCCACGGGGCGAAGATGCTCTACGCGGTCAGCCGCGCGACGGTGCCGAAGGTGACGGTGATCGTGCGCAAGGCCTACGGCGCCGGCTACTACGTGATGTGCGGCAAGGCGTATGAGCCCGACCTGATCGTCGCCTGGCCCGGGGCGGAGATCTCGGTGATGGGCGCCGAGGGCGCGGTCAACATCATCGGCCGCTCGGCGATCGAGGCCTCCGACGACCCGGACGCCACCCGCGAGGCGATGCTGAACGCGGTGCGCGAGCAGATCGACCCCTACATCGCCGCCGGCAACGCGGTGATCGACGACATCATCGACCCGCGCGAGACCCGCCCGACGATCGTCCGCGCGCTGCGCATGGCGCGGACCAAACACGTGACCAAGCCCGCCAAACGGCACGGGGTGATGCCCGTATGAGGGTCTTGGCGACTTACCGACGTCCTAGGGGGGCTAAGTCGCCAGAGGGGGGTGTGAGATGAGCTCGTTCGGCGACCCGGTCGTCATCAGCTGCTCGATCTCCGGCGTGATCGCCAACCGGGACCAGTGCCCGGCGATCCCCTATACGCCGGAGGAGTACGCGGCGGAGGCGCGGCGGGCGGTCGACGAGGGCGCCTCGCAGATCCACATCCACGCCCGCAAGCCCGACGGCACGCCGTCGTATGAGGTCGAGGACTTCAGGGCGATCACCGAGGCGATCCTGGCCGAGGTCGGCGACGTGATCGTCAACTACTCGACCGGCGCGATCGGCATCCCGATCGAGAAGCGGATCGAGTACCTGCGCGAGTGCAAGCCCGACGTCGCCGCGCTCAACATGAGCTCGATGAACTACGCCAAGTACAGCTCGCGGCGCAAGGACTTCGTCTTCAAGGCGGTGTTCGAGAACAGCTTCGACACGATCATCGAGTTCCTCACGGCGATGCGCGAGCTCGGGATCAAGCCCGAGCACGAGTGCTTCGACGCCGGCCACGTCGCCAACCTCGACCCGCTGATCGACATGGGGCTGCTCGACCGCACGCCGCTGCAGGTCTCGCTCGTCATGGGCGTGAACGGCGGCATCCGGCCGACGCCGCGCAACGTCGGCTTCATGGCCGACCAGGTCCCCGGCGGCGCCGGCGGCGAGAACCAGTGGCAGGTGATCGGCATCTCGCGCGACCAGTGGAAGCTGCTCGGCGCGGCGCTGGTGCTCGGCGGCAACGTGCGCGCCGGGGTCGAGGACAACCTCTACCTGCCGAACGGCGAGATGGCGAAGTCGAACGGCGAGCTGATCGCCAAGGCGCGCCAGATGGCCGAGGACGTCGGCCGCCGCGCCGCGACGGTCGCCGAGGCCCGCGAGCTGCTGGGGGTCCCGAAGCGTGACCGCGCTTCCGCTTAGCGACGTCAGGGTCCTCGACCTGACGCGGCTGCTGCCCGGCGGCTTCTGCTCGCTGCTGCTCGCCGACCTCGGCGCCGAGGTGCTGAAGGTCGAGGACACCGGGATGGGCGACTACATCCGCTGGGCGCCGCCCTACTACGGCGACGAGTCCCAGCAGGAGCTGGGCACGCGCTCCTCGCTCTACCTGGCGCTCAACCGGGGCAAGCGCTCGGTCCGCCTCGACCTGAAGAGCGACGCCGGCCGCGAGGCGCTGCTGCGCCTGGTCGGGCAATACGACGTCGTGCTCGACGGCTTCCGCCCCGGCGTGCTCGACAAGCTCGGCGTCGGCTACGAGCGGATGCGCGAGGCGAACCCCGCGATTGTCTTCTGCGCGATCACCGGCTACGGCCAGGACGGCCCCTACGCGCAGCGCGCCGGCCACGACATGAACTACCTCGGCCTGGTCGGATTGCTCGGCCTGACCGGGGCGAAGGACGGGCCGCCGGTCCAGTCGGGCGGCCAGATCGCCGACCTCGGCGGCGGCGCGCTGATGGCGGCCTTCGGCGTGATGGCGGCGCTGCACGAGCGGCGCCGCTCCGGCGAGGGCCAGATGGTTGATATCTCGATGGCCGACGGGGCGCTCTCCTGGCTGGCGCTGGTCGCCGGCCGCTACTTCTGCGACGAGGAGGTCGCCGCGGCGCGGCGAGCAGCAGCTCGCCGGCGGCCTGCTCTGCTACCTCCCCTACGAGGCGGCCGACGGCTGGGTCACCTGCGGCGCTCTGGAGCCGAAGTTCTGGGCCGCCTTCTGCAACGGGGTCGAGCGGCCCGAGCTGATCGAGGCCCAGTTCGAGGCGCCCGGCTCGGAGGCCTGGCGCGAGGTCGCCGAGGTCTTCCGCGGTCGTACGCGCGAAGAGTGGAAGGCGTTCAACGACGAGCACGACTGCTGCATCGAGCCGGTGCTCGACATGGACGAGGCGCTCGACTCCGAGCTCGTGCGGGAGCGAGGGATGGTCAGCGCGATCGAGCAGCCAGGCCTCGGCACGGTGCGCCAGCTCGGCCTGCCGGTGAAGATGAGCCGCACCCCCGGCGACCCGACCCGCCCGGCCCCCGCCTTCGGCGAGCACACCGACGAGGTCCTGCGCGAAGCGGGGTACTCCGGCGACGAGGTCGCCGCGATGCTCGAAAGCGGCGCCGCGGCCGGTCCCTCCGCCGACTCCGCCACCACCTTCCGCGCATGACCCCCTCCGCCGACGGGACGAAAGCGGACGCATATCGACCGGATTCGGCCCACCGGCAGATGAAGATCGGGGAATTGGCCGAGGCCTCGGGGGTGCCGGTGCCGACGATCAAGCACTACCTGCGTGAGGGGCTGCTGCCGGAGGGCGTGAAGACGAGCCGCAACATGGCCTACTACCCGCCCGAGCTGGTCGACCGGATCAAGCTGATCAAGCAGCTGCAGGAGGAGCGCTTCATGCCGCTGAAGGCGATCAAGTCGGTGCTCGACGAGGGGCCGGAGCACGCCCGCGCCCTGGTCGAGCTCGAGGACCGGATCCTCGAACGGGCGCTGGGGGAGGAGCGCACCCGCACCAGCGCCGCCGAGGTGCGCGAGCGCTACGGCGTCCCCAGGGACGTGCTCGACCGGCTCGAGCAGATCGAGCTGCTCAGCCCCAACAGCCGCGGCTACTCGCCCTCGGACGTGAAGATCATCGAGGCGATCTCGCGCTTCCGCGCCGGCGGCTACGACGAGCAGATCGGCTTCACCGTCTACGACACCCTGCGCTACAAGAAGGCGCTCGAAGAGCTGGTCGCCCAGGAGGTCGAGATGGTCATGGACCGCCTCGCCGGCGAGGTCCCGCCCGAGCGCGTGGTCGAGATGCTCGAATCCGGCGCCCAGCCCCTGCAGGACCTGATCGCGGCCCTGCACACGAAGCTGCTGGTCGCCGAGCTGGAGCGCCACCGTTCAAGCCGCAGCTGATCGCTCGGAAGGTCTAGCCTCCGTGCGATGAAGTCGGCTCTGGTCACTGGCGCTTCGACTGGCATCGGCCGGGCGACGGCCCTGCGGCTGGACCGCAACGGGTGGCGGGTGTTCGCCGGGGTGCGCCGGGAGGAGGACGCGGACTCGCTGCGGGGGGAGGGATCGGAGCGGCTCGTCGCCGCTGATGCTCGACGTCACCGATCCCGAGCAGATCGCCGCGGCGGCCGAGCGGGTCGGGGAGGTCGTCGGCGACGCCGGCCTCGACGCGCTGGTCGACAACGCCGGGATCGGCGTGATGGGGCCGCTGGAGACGCTGCCGATCGAGGACTTTCGCAAGCAGATCGAGGTCAACCTGATCGGGCAGGTCGCGGTGGCGCAGGCGATGCTGCCGCTGATCCGCCGGGCGACGGGGCGGGTCGTCCTCGTCAGCTCGGGCGGCGGGCGGATGGCGCTGCCCTTCGGCGGCGCCTACCACGCGGCCAAGTTCGGGCTCGAGGGGGTCGCCGACTCGCTGCGCCAGGAGCTGCGCCCCTGGGGGATCGAGGTGATCGTGATCGAGCCCGGCTCGATCGACACGCCGATCTGGGAGCGCGCGGTCAGCGGCTACGAGGAGATGGAGGCGCGCGCCCCGGCCGCCCAGCGCGAGCTCTACGGCAAGCGGCTCGCCAAGCTGCAGGACGGCGCCCGGCGCACCGCCGCCCGCGGCATCCCGCCGGAGAAGGTCGCCGAGGCGATCGAGCGCGAGCTCACCGCCAGGCGCCCCCGCACCCGCCGCCGCGTCGGTCTCGACGCCCAGGGCCAGATCCTCCTGCGCCGCCTGCTCCCCGACCGCGCCCTCGATCGCCTCGTCGCCATGTTCCTCCGCCTCTGACCGCCGATCGGGCCTAAAATCACACCCATATCGTGGGAAATCGTCCCGGTCGGCTCTAACGGGCGCCGGGGGCGAGCTCGGCGCGGGCTTCTTCGATCGACTCCAGGGCCTGCAGCGCCCCGATCCGCTCGGCAAGCTCGGCGGCCTCGTCGAGCGCCTCGGGCGCTCCGTCCAGGCCGGCCGCCGCCCGCGCCTGCCCGAGCGCCTTCAGCGTAATCGGCAGCGACCAGAGCATGCCGCGCTCGCGCGCGACCTCGGCGGCCCACTGGGCCAGCTCGGCCGCCTCCTCGGCGCGGCCGACGCCGAGCAGCGCTTCGGCGCGCAGCGACGCCCGCCAGGCTTCCTGCTCGCCGCCGCCTCCCATCGCTTCCCGGTAGACGCGCTCCGACTGCTCGATCGAGGCCAGGGCGTCCGCGTATTCCCCCGCCGCAAGCTGGGCGCTGCTGAGACTGGAGAGCGCCACGCTGCGTGAGAAGACGTCACCGAGGCGCTCGGTCAGCTCGAAGTTGCGCCGTGCCAGCGCCAGTCCGCCTGCGATGTCTCCCGGCATCGATCAGCAGCAGCGAGAGGTTGCCGCGGGTCCAGCTCGCCGTCTCTGGATCGCCGTCCTCCGTGGCGATCCTCAGCGCCCGGCTTGAACAGCTCCTCCGCCTCCTCAAGGCGACCGCGTTCGCGCGCCGCCAGCCCCTTGCCCATCAGTTCACCCAGGCGATCGGGCTGCCGATCACAATCCCGGCCCCAGCGCCACGGTCGCCGCCGGCCAGCTCCAGCACCCGGTCGAGTTCGCTCTCGAAGCCGTCGAAGTCGCCCGCGCAGAGGCGGGCGTACGAGCCGGCGGCCCGGAGCGCGACTCGCAGCGGCAGATCGCGCCGACTCGTCGGCCAGCCGGTTGACCTCGCGCGCCGCCGCCAGCCACTCATCCGCCCGGTGGTCGAAACCGGGCCGCGCCGCAGTCGCCATCTTCAGCATCGCCAGCGAGTGAACGTCGCCGCGTCGCGCCGCGATCTCCTCCGCCTCGGCGGCGAGTCGCGCTTCCTCGTCGGAGTCCATCCCCAGCCGCCAGGCGTACTGCAGCTGCAGCAGGCGTGAGGTGACAGCGAGCGCATCCGCCTCCTCGCCCTCCGGCAGCTCGCCGGCCAGCTCCATCGTCCGCCGCCATAGCCGCAGCGCGTCGGCGGGGTGGCTGCTGCCGGCCCAGTAGGCGGCCCGCGCCGACCAGCGCGCCGCCTCCAGGGTCTCGCCGCCCGCCTCGAAGTGGTTGGCGATCAGTGCCGCAAGCTCGTCCTGGCGGTCCGGGTTCAGCTCGATCGTCGCCCGCGCGACCGCCGCGTGCGTCGCCGCCCGCTGCTCGCCGAGCTGCGAGCCGTAAGCGACCTCGCGGGTCAGCGGGTGGCGGAAGGCGAGCACCCGCTCGGGATACGCCTCGGCCTCGTAGAGGAAGCCGGCCTCGATCAACTCGCGCAGCGGCGCCACGCACTCCCTCTCCTCGCGCCCGGAGATCAGCGCCAGCCCGCGCTCGCGCACCTCCTTGCCGACCACCGAGGCCTCCTGCAGAAGCAGCTTCGCCTCCGGCCCCAGCCGGTCGATCCGCGCCGCCAGCACCGTCTGCACGCTGCTCGGCACGCCGCTGTCGGCGAGCGGCCCGGCCAGCCGGTAGGCGCCGCGCTCGCCTTCCAGGTCGCCCGACTCGGCCAGGTCGCGGACGATCTCCTCGATGAAGAAGGGGTTGCCGGCGGTGCGCTCGTGGATCAGCTCGGCGAGGCCGTCGAGCGAGGGGTCCTCGCCGGCCAGGTCGCGCAGCAGCTCGGTCGTGTCGTGCGGGCCCAGCGGCTCGAGCGCGATCTCGTGGTAATCGGGCGGACCGGTCCAGGCGTGCTCGTACTCGGGCCGGAAGTTGACCACGACCAGCGTCGGCGTGCCCTCGACCGCGGCGAACAGCTCGCCCAGCATCGCCGCGCTGCCCTCGTCCAGCCAGTGCAGGTCCTCGATCACGCAGACGACCGGCTCCTGTCGCTTGGGCGCGCGGACGAGGTGACAGACGATTACCTTCAGCGCCCGCTGCCGCGCCTCGGCGCTGAGCTGCGGCGCCGGCCGGGCCGGGTCGGGGACGCCGAGGAAGTCGAAGAGCACCGGCAGGTCGTCGGCGAATTCCGGGTCGAGCAGCAGCGCCCGCCCGGCGATCTTCTCGCGCACCAGGCGCTCCGCCGTCGCCGTCGCCGATGCCGAAGTAGGCGCGCAGCATCTGCAGCACCGGCAGGAACGGGATCTCGCGCCCGTGTGCCTGCGCCTGAGCCTCGAAGACCTCGACCCCGTCGCCCCGCGCCCGGCGCTGACGAACTCGTGGCAGAGGCGACTCTTGCCGATGCCGGGCTCGGCGACGATCCCGACCACCGCGCCCTCGCCCTCGCGCGCCCGCTCCAGGCCCGCCTCCAGCACCGCCATCTCCCCGGCGCGGCCGACGAAGCGCGAGAAGCCGCGCTCGCGCGAGCGGTCGAGCCGCGAGCGCGCCGCGCCGACGCCGGCCAGCTCGAACACGCGCACCGGCCGGCTCGCACCCTTGATCTCGAACTCGCCCAGACCCTCGAGCTCGAGGAAGCCGCGGGCGAGCTCCGCGGTCGCCTCGGTCAGGTAGGCCTTGCCGGGCTCGGCCAGCGCCTCCATCCGCTGCGCGAGGCCGACCGTGTGGCCGATCGCCGTGTACTCGCCGTCGCCGCCGGGACCGATCGCGCCGGCGATCACCTCGCCGGAGTTGATCCCGATCCGGGCGGAGAAGTTGAGCCCGTGCTTGCGCCGCAGCTCGCCTGCGTAATCGGCGATGTCGTCGAGCATCCGCAGGGCGGCGAGGCAGGCGCGCTGCGCGTGGTCCTCGTGGGCGACCGGCGCGCCGAAGACGGCCATGATCCCGTCGCCGGTGAATTTGTCGACCGTGCCCTCGAAGCGCCGCACCTCGTCGGAGAGGATCGAGAAGAAGCCCTGCATGATCCGGCGCCACTCCTCCGGGTCGTGCTGCTCGGCCAGGTCCATCGAGCCCTTGACGTCGGCGAACAGCACCGTGACCTGCTTTCGCTCACCGTCTGCCTCGATGCGATCCGGACTGGACACTGCCCGCAATCGTACGCCCGACGCACGCCCCGGGGCCACCTATACTGGCGCGACCGAAACCGATTGACTGGTCAGTCAGCCAACTTCTTTCCGATGGGTACGGCGACCGGAAGGCCGGGGAGGGAAAAGAGGACTCGCGGTGCGCGTAGCGGCGGTGCAGCTCAACTCGAATGGGGACAAGGCGCGGAACCTCGCCGCCGCCGAGCGCCTCGTGCGCGCCGCGGCCGCCGAGGGCGCCGAGCTCGTCGCCCTGCCGGAGAAGTGGAACCACCTCGCCGCGGGCGAGGAGATGGCCGCCCAGGCCGAGCCGCTCGACGGCCCGAGCCTCGCCGCCGCCCGCGGCTGGGCGCGCGAGCTCGGCCTCCACCTGCTCGCCGGCAGCATCGCCGAGCGCAACCCGGAGGCGGGGGAGGGGAGGGCGTTCAACTCCTCGGTCCTGATCGGCCCCGACGGCGCCGACCTCGCCGTCTACCGCAAGATCCACATGTTCGACGTCGAAGCCGGCGGCGTCGCCTACCGCGAGTCCGACCACGAGACGCCCGGCGAGGAGATCGTCTCCGCGCCGGTCGACGGGGTCGAGCTGGGGCTGAGCGTCTGCTACGACCTGCGCTTCCCGGAGCTGTACCGGATCCTCGCCGTGCGCGGCGCCCGCCTGCTCGCCGTCCCCGCCGCCTTCACCGCGGCCACCGGCCGCGACCACTGGCAGCCGCTGCTGCGCGCCCGCGCGATCGAGAACCAGGCCTTCGTCATCGCCCCGAACCAGGTCGGCGAGGCGCCGCCCCACTACAGCTCGCACGGCCGCTCGGCGATCGTCGACCCCTGGGGCGTCGTGCTCGCCACCGCGCCCGACGAGGAGTGCTTCGTCGCCGCCGAGCTCGACCTCGCCGCCCAGGAGCGCGTCCGCGAGCGGCTGCCCTCGCTCGCCAACCGCCGCCCCCAGGCCTACGCCTGGCCGCAGCTCCAGGAGGCGCGCGCCTGATGGCCTCGAACCCGAAAGCGCCGCCGGCCGACAAGCGCCGCCTGATCCTCGACGCGGCGATCCGCGTCTTCGCCCGCCAGGGCTTCCACTCGACCCGCGTCGCCGACATCGCCGACGAGGCGGGCGTCGCCTACGGCCTCGTCTACCACTACTTCAAGTCGAAGGAGGAGGTGCTGAACGAGCTGTTCAGCGAGCGCTGGTCGCTGCTGCTGACGGCGATCGAGCAGGCCGATCGCAGCGACGAGCTCGGCCCGCGCGCCAAGCTGGAAACGGTCGCCGGCTTCATCTTCGAGTCCTACCGCCACGACCCCGAGCTGATGAAGGTGATCATCGTCGAGGTCACCCGCGCCGCCAACTCCTTCGGCCGCACCCACCTGTCGGAGATCCGCCGCGCCTACGACTCGATCGCCAAGATCGTCGCCGAGGGCCAGGCCTCCGGCGCCTTCCGCGGCGACATCGACGCCGACTTCGCCTCGATGTCCTTCTACGGCGCGATCGAGCAGCTGCTCTCCGGCTGGATCTTCGACCTGATCCCGGCCGCCGACTCCGACCTCGAGCAGGCAAAGACTCTTGTCACGGCGACGATCTGCGACGGACTCGAGCCGCGATAGGTAAGGTCGGGGCGGATGGAGAACGAGATAGTCAAACGCCTCGTCTGGAGCGGCATGGTCGCCGGCCT
This sequence comes from uncultured Solirubrobacterales bacterium, assembly GCA_963789505.1. GTDB lineage: Bacteria > Actinomycetota > Thermoleophilia > Solirubrobacterales > 70-9 > VRUE01. The sequence continues at coordinate 97,992 of CAWBLE010000004.1, read as the reverse complement.
CAGCGCGCTCGCCAGCATCCTCGCCGCGGCCGCGCCGCCGGAGTCCTCTACCGGCGCGTGTTCGAAGAGGACCCGCCGGAGTAGCCGTCTCCGTGGCCGCCGACCCCACCCAGACCCCGCCGCCGCCCGACTCCGACGAGCGCTCGGTCACCGAGCTCGTCTTCGACGTCTCCGAACGCGCCTCCTCGCTGGTCCGCGAGGAGATCGAGCTCGCCAAGGCGGAGGTAGGCGAGAAAGTCGGCAAGATCCTGCGCGGCTCCGCCGTCGGCGTCGCCGCCGGCACCTTCGCCTTCCTCGCCCTGATCCTGATCATGCAGGGCGTCGCCTGGCTGCTCGCCGAAGAGGTCTTCGGCGGCAACGCCTGGCCCGGCTTCTTCGTCGAGGCGGGGGTCTTCCTGCTGGTCGCCGCCGGCGCCGGTCTACTTCGCCTTCCGCTCGGTCCAGGCCGGCGCGCCGCCGCTGCCCGAGCAGGCGATCGAGGAGGGCAAGCTGATCAAGAGCACGCTGGAAGGGGAGAGCGATGAGCAGTCCTGAGCCGGCCCATCCCTCGACCGCCGGCCTGCCCGGCCGCAGCGCCGAGGAGATCCGCCGCGACATCGAGGCCCAGCGCCACGACCTCGGCCGCTCGGTCGAAGCGCTGCGCGGCCGCGTCACCGAGCTGACCGACTGGCGCCGCCAGGTCGAGGAGCACCGCAGCCAGCTGATCACCGGCGCCGCCGTAGCCGGCTTCGCGGTCGGGCATCATGATGATGCGCAGGCGCCGCAGGCGACGCCGCTGACGCGCCGTAGGGCGCTCAGCTCAGGACGCGACTTCCCAGGAAACGCTGCCGATCCCGAGCAGGCCCGGGCCGACGTGGGCGCCGAGGACGGGGCCGACCTCGGAGATGAAGGCGGGCTCGCAGCCGAAGATCTCGCGCGCGTCGTCGGCCAGCCCGGCGGCGGTCTCGTCGTCCTGGATGTGCTGGACGACCCAGGCGTCGAGGCCGGACTCGTGGCGCTCGCGCGCGTACTCGCGCAGCCGCTCGATCGAGCGGGCGCGGGTGCGCACGCGCTCGACCGGGGTGATCTCCTCCTCCAGCGTGAGGATCGGCTTGATCTTCAGCGCCGAGCCGATGAAGGCGCTGGCGCCGCCGATCCGCCCGCCGCGCCGCAGGTACTCGAGCGTGTCGATCGCAAACCACATCTTCAGCTCCTCGCGCGTCCTTTCGGCCCGGGCCAGCACCGCCGCGCCGTCGGCGCCCGATTGCGCCGCGACCGCCGCGCCGAGCGCGCAGAGGCCCATCCCGCCGGCGGCCGAGCGCGAGTCGAAGATGCGATCCGCTCGCCCCCCTTGCCCTCGTCGATCAGTCGCTGCCGCGCCTGCTGGGCCGCCTCGCAGGTGCCGGAGATGCCGGCCGAGATGTGGACCGAGACGACCTCGCGGCCGGCTTCGAGCAGCGGCTCGTAGACCGCGGCGAAGTCGCCGACCGAGGGCTGCGAGGTGGTCGCGCCGCCCTCTGAGGCGCGCAGCCGGTCGAAGAAGGCGGCGTAGTCGCCGACCTCGGTCTCCTTGCTCTGGTCGCCGTCGATCGAGACGTAGAGGCTGACGACCTCGATCTCGCGCGCGGCGATCAGGTCGGCGGGGAGGTAGGAGGTGCTGTCGCAGACGACAGCGGTGGCGGGGGTCGGGCTCACGGGGCCTGCGGATTCTCGCAGACCTGCATCGCTACACTTTGTGAAGTGACCGATACCGCTGAGACTCCACAGGACGCGATCACGCTCACCGCCAAGGCGGCCGGGAAGATCGGCGAGCTGCTGGGCGGCCAGGAGGGCTCCGACGAGCAGGCGCTGCGCGTCGCCGTGCGCGGCGGCGGCTGCTCCGGCTTCCAGTACGCGCTGGCCTTCGACCGCGCCAAGGACGACGACCACGTGTTCGAGGTCGACGGCGTCGCCGTGATCGTCGACAAGGTCAGCATGCAGTTCGTCTTCGGCAGCGAGGTCGACTACGTCGAAGGTTTGCAGGGGGCGGGCTTTCAAGTCAACAACCCCAACGTGGTCGCTGCCTGCGGCTGCGGCTCGTCCTTCCAGGTCAAAGAGGACGCCCCAGCCGCCGTCTGACCGGCGCATCTCTGCGTCCTCGGTCGTTCGGCTCGGGTCACGCACGTTAGTGCGCTCCCTCACCTCTCTTCCCTGCGTCCTTGACCTGCTTGGTCAGCCGACGGCTGATCTTTGGCCAGACCGCAACATTGGTTTGCGCCTCCTGTTGCGGGTAGTAGCAACCGAACCCCTGTAAGCAACACGGAGGAGGCAGGAGAGGTATGCGTTTTCGGCTCGTCATAGGAGCATTGATGGTCTGCGCCCTGGTTCTGGCGGCGGAGGGAGCCCCGTTCGCCGGCGCAGCACCCAAGCGCCTATACAAAGGCAAGACCGTCCAGAAGCGGCCCGTGCGGATCACCCAGCGTGGCCACTCGATCAAGCTGCGCCACTTCACCGCGGCGCTGCGCTGCCACAACGGCGCCAGATTGATCGTCGGCGAGAGCGGCTTCCAGCGGACCAATCTCAAGGGCGGCCGCTTCAGCGACGTCCAGGTCGGCACGCACCGACGAAGTCTTCTTCCGCGGCGCCGTCCGCGGCAAGGTCGTCGTCGGGCGCCTGCGCGTCAAGGACCGCCTGCGCAAGCACAGCCCGCGCTGCGCCTCGAAGTGGCTCAAGTTCCGGGCCCGCCTCCGCTGAGGCGGTATCCCGTCGCTGAACCAAGCAGGTCAAGGACGCAGGGAGCGTGGCGTGCTCTGCACGCGAGCGACCGAGGACGCCGATATGCGCCGGTTCAGGCGGCGGGGGCTATTCGATCTGCAGCGGCGGCTGGGCCTGCTCCTGCGGGGGCGGCCCGTCCGCCGGCTGCTCGACTCCCAGCGCCTCGGCCAGCTCGCCGGAGGCGAACATCTCCTCGACGATGTCGGCGCCGCCCAGCAGCTCGCCGTTGACGTAGAGCTGCGGGAAGGTCTGCCAGTCGGAGATCTCGGCGGTCACCTCGCGCAGCGGCTGCAGCGCGGGGAGCACGTCGACCGCGCCGTACTCGACGTCCATCGAGTCGAGCACCTGCACGACCCGCATCGAGAAGCCGCAGCGCGGCATCTCCGGCGTCCCTTTCATGAAGAGCAGCACCGGGTTGCCGGCGACCAGCTCCTCGACTTTCTCCTTCAGCTGTGGATCTGCCATGGGCACAGCGTAGCTATCCGCGGCCTCGGTCTTGATCGAGAGCGCGTGGATCGTGCCGTCGTCGAAGCGCTCCTTGACGGCGGCCCTGACCAGCCGGTGCTGGTCGATCCGCGAGAGGCCTTCGAACTGCGGCGCCTTCACGGTCGCCCGCAGATGCTGGCCGCCCCCGTCTTCGTCCTCGACGGCGACCTCGGCGCCGGGCAGCGCCGCCTCGATCATCGACTGCAGCTCGGCGAGGTCGACCACGGCCGAGTCTAGCCCGAGATCTTCTCGCCCAGCGTGTCGAGCATCTCCTCGACGCGGACGAACTTGACGCGCGGGCGGCCGTGGGGCTCGCCGCGGCCGACCTCGGCCTGGTCGATCGCCTGCCAGTCCTCGAAGCTGACGTAGCGGACGCTGCGCTCGGCGAGCAGGTCCTCGACCGCCGAGGGGTCGGGGCTCGCGGGCTCGAGCAGCGTCTGCGACTCGACGTCGGCGAGCAGGTGCCGGACCGTCTCCAGGGCGTCTTTCTTGTTCGTGCCGATGACGCCCGAGGGGCCGCGCTTGATCCAGCCGGCGGTGTAGTGGCCGCCCTTGTGGCCGGAGTCGTGGGAGTCGAGCACGCGGCCGCCCTCGTTGAGGATCAGGCCGCGCTTCTCGTCGAAGGGCACGCCCTCGATCGGCATGCCGGTGTAGCCGACCGAGCGCAGCACCAGGCCGCACTCGAGCTCTTCGCGCTCGCCGCTGTCCTTGGCGCGCAGCGACGCCGCCCTCCTCGACCAGCTCGTTGCGCCCGACGACGATCGATTCGACCTTGCCGTCGCCCTTGATCTCGACCGGCGAGGCGAGGAAGCGCAGGACGATCCGCTGCTTCTTGCCCGCGGGCTCGCGCTGGGAGAACTCGCGCAGGGTCTCGACGTTGACCCTGGTCGTCTTGTCGGCCTCGTCGGACTCGAGGTAGGCGGCGCTCGCCGGGTCGAGCTCGACCTCGGCCGGGTCGACGATGACGTCGGCGTCCTCCATCTCGCCCAGCTCCCTGATCTCCGGGTTGGTGAAGGCCGCCTGGGCGGGGCCGCGGCGCCCGAGCACGACGATCTCGCGGATCCCCTTGCGGTCGAGCATCTCGATCGCGTGGTCGGCGGTGTCGGTCTGGTGCAGCTCGTGGTCGGTCAGCGCCAGCATCCGCGCGACGTCCATCGCGACGTTGCCGTTGCCGATCACGACCGCGCGCTCGCACGAGAGGTCGAACTCGTCGTCGGCGTAGTCGGGGTGGGCGTTGTACCAGCCGACGAAGGCGGTGGCGGCGTGGCTGCCGGGCAGATCTTCGCCGGGGATGCCAAGCCGGCGGTCGGTCTCGCAGCCGACCGTGAAGACGATCGCGTGGTAGAGCCGCTCGAGGTCCTCGACCTCGATGTCGTGGCCGACCTTGACGTTGCCGAAGAAGCGGAAGCCCTCGCGCGCCGCGGTTTTTTCGTAGACGCGGATCACCGACTTGATCTTCGGGTGGTCCGGCGCGACGCCGCCGCGGACCAGGCCGAACGGCGTCGGCAGGCGGTCGAAGAGGTCGACCTGGGCGTGCGTCTCGCCGTCCTTGAGGATGTGCTCGGCGGCGTAGAAGCCCGAGGGGCCGGCGCCGACGATCGCGACGCGGAGGGGGTTCTCTTCGGTTCCGATCTGGGTCATATTGGTGGCAAGTGACTAGTGGTCACTGGTCGGCGAACGCGGAAGGATAGGGAACCAGCGCGGCCGGGCGTCTACGCGGCGAGCAGCTGCCGGCTGCACTCGCGGGCAGATGCCGTGGTCGAGCGGCGGCAGCTTGCCGCGGCGGAAGAGTTCGAGCGCCTCGCCGCCTCCTCGACCTCGACCCACTTGCCCGCGACCAGGAAGCGGTCGCACCAGGCGCACATCGGCAGGAACTCGCCGTTGTCGTGGGCAGCGTCGGGGTCGAGCAGCGGCTGCGGCTCGGGGCGCTCGCGTTCGGCGCGCAGGCGGGCCGAGAACATCACCACCCGGCCGGATTTGTCGGCGGCGATCTTGATCTCCATCTCGCGGGTCTGCTCGGGACCGTCGCAGCGGAAGGGCAGTTCGACCCCGCGCGCGCCTTCGCGCACCCGCCGCAGCAGCAGCCGCTGCAGCTTTCTGACCTCCGCTCCGGCGACGAAGTCCCAGAGCGAGCGACCGAGACTCGACCCGGCTCCGTCCCAGCCGTTCTCCTCGGCAAAGCGGTAGTAGCCGTCGTCGACCCTGATCAGCCGGTCTTCGTCGTCGATCGCGTAGCTGAGTGTTTCAACCGTCACGCAGCATTCAGACTATCGGTGGAGCCGACGCGGCCGTGACGCCCGCCGTTCCGTCGAGCGCATCGAGCGCTTTGCCGACCGACATCGCGAGGCAGGTGAAGATCGGCGTCTCGCGTTCGGTGTACTCGCTCGACTCGGTCGGGCGTAGCTCGTTGACCAGATCGAGGAACATGCCCGGGTCGTCGCCCTCGAAGGCGACGACGAACTCCTGGTCGTCGAGGCCGAACGAGTAGGAAGTGTTGATCGTGATCTCCGGGTAGCGACGGCCGACCTCGATATGGCTTTTCATGATCCGGCCGCGCTCCTCCGCCGGCAGGCCGTACCAGCGGCGCTGCTTGACCATCGGGTAGACGAAGAGGTACCTGCGGTCTGAGACGCAGATCTCCGGCCGCGCGTTCTCGTCGCTGTAGGGCGAGCGTTTGGTCATCGCCAGGAACGAGTGGGGGGTGTCGGCCCATTTCGCCAGGCCGCTCTGGCCGAGCACGACGTGGAAGGTGTGCAGATCGTCGAGGTTGGGGCTCTGCGAGAGGACGAGCAGGTCGGCGTCGCCGCGCGTGCCTATGGTTGAGTAGGCGCGCAGCGAGCGGTCGAGGGCGAAATCGTCACAGGCCGCGAGGAACTCCTGCTTGTCGGCGGCGCGCAGCTCGGCGTCGCGGCGGCGCCACTCAGGATCGATCTTGAAGAAAGTGAACTTGGCGAACGTGCGGTCGGCCATCCGGGCCACGATAGCGCCGGGGGCGCTCGTCGCGGCCATAATCGCCTTGCTGCTTGCGTTGCACGCGGCCGGGGCGGGCTTCCAGGGCGACCCGCTCGCGGTCGTGCGCGACGCAGCCCCGGGCGACCGCCTCTTCGAGGTCGCCGGCCGGCGCGGCCCGGTGATCGGCGCCACGCTGCTGGTCTGGCTCGGCCTGTTCGTGCTGGCGATGGCGCTGGATCGCGCCCGCGCCGGGCGCGCCGCCGCCCGCCTGCTGGCGCTCTCGCTGGCCTACCTGCCGCTCGTCTGCTTGCTCGCCGCGGCGCTCGAGCCCGGCGTTGGCGCCGAACGACTGCTCGTCATGCTCGGCTGCCCGGCACTCGCTGCACTGACCCTGGCCGCGCTCGGCGGCTACGCGGCGCTCGCCCTCGCCTGTGCCGTGACCGCGCTCGCCCATGCCGCCGATCTGGTCGCTGGCTCGCCGCTGACGCAGCTCTCACTGGTCGGCCCCAATCCGGCCGCCGGCCACCGTTTCTACGGGATCGGCAACGAGCTCGAGGCGGCGCTGGTCGTGCTGATCCTGGTCGGGACCGGCGCCGCCCTGTCCGTTCCGGTGCGCCTTTCCCACCCGTGGGGTGGGAAAGGCGCACCGGAAGCGCTGGCGACGCGGGCTTGGGGCCCGGGTGCGTTTCTCGTTGTCGCGGTGGGGTTCACGTTCGTCTTCGCCTATGGACGCTACGGGGCCGATGTCGGGGCGGCGATCAGCCTGCCGCTGGGCGCTGCGGTCGCCGCCGCGCTGCTCGCCGCCCGTCCGCGCCTTGCCTGGGTCGCGCTGCTGCTGCCGATCCCGGCGCTGGCGCTGCTCTCCGCCGCCGACCTGATCACCGGCGCCAATGCGCACCTGACCCGCACCGTGCTCGACGCTAACAGCGGCGGCGACGTGCTCGCCGTCTTCGGCCACCGCCTGCGCGAGGCGGGCGAAAGCTTCGGCCGCCCGATCCTGCTCGCCGGCCTGCCGATCGTGGTCATCGCCGCCGCCCTCGCCTGGCTGCGCCGCGACCGCATCGCCGCCTGGCTGCATGGCCGCGCGGCCATGCGGGCCGGCTTGCTCGGCGCCCTCGCCGCGACCCTGATCGGCACCCTCGCCAACGACTCGGGCGCCCTCCTGCTCGAGATCGGCGGCGCCTACCTACTCGCCTTCCTCGGCTTCTCCTGGGCCGAAGCGAGCCAACCAACACCCCCTCCGTCGGAGGGTCGCCCACCGACAGCCAGAGCCGACGCCCGGACTTGAACCGGGGACCCCTTCATTACGAATGAAGTGCTCTACCAACTGAGCTACGCCGGCGCTCGCGACCCATTCTAGGTGTCGCGGTTCGGTCGCGCCCAGTCTCGATGATGGGGCGATGGCTCTGGCGCCCTGGACACGCCAGGCGTCGCCCGCTCCCTCTGGCTGGCGCTCTTCGTCGACCCGGTCGGGCGGCGGGTTCGGCGCCGCGCGGGTTGACCCGCGTCAGCGGGGCTCGGAGACGAACGCGACGGAACTGCCCCGATGGGAGCACGAGACGGCGATGCCGGTTTCGGTGACGGCGCCGAGGCAGCGGTAGCCGCCACCGACCGAGCAGGAGAATCGCGACTCCCCGGGCGGCGCCGCGCAGCCTGGCTCGGCGGCCCAGGCGGCGGCGACATCGCGTCCGACACCGCACTCGACCCCGGTCACGCGCAGGCCCTTGATCCCGGCCGCGGCCCCCGCGCAGCTCCGCGCCGCGGCGCCCGGCGGGGCCGGGGGAGTGGTTGCCGTCGCGGTCTCCTGGCCACCGCTCGCCGCCGTGTCCGTGTCGGTCGAGTCGCGCGGGCCGTAGCCCGAGCCGCCGCCGGACCCGCAGCCGGCGAGCGCGACGGCGATGACGGCGAGGATCAAGGGCAGCGGGCGGCGGGAGGGCATCGCCTCCGTAAGTTACTTGCGCCCCGCCTTTGTCTCCCCCTGGCCCCGCGGCGTCGCCGTCGGTAGGTGCCCGCAGACGGGGCAGTCCGGCTCCGGGACAACCGGCTCGCGTTCGACCTCCATCGTGCGCAGGTCGTAGATGTGCCCGACCCCTTGGGTCGACGGCGTGGCCAGCCCGGTCAGGTGATGCATCACGTCGAGCCCGACCTGGCCGCCGATCAGTCCGCAAGCCGGCCCCAGCGTCGCCGCCGGCGAGGGTTTTGCGCGGCGCTGTTCGATCGCGATGTCGAACATCGGGTAACTGCGCCGGTAGGCGGCGACCTGGCAGGCGAAGCAGCCGGTGATGCCGGGCACGTAGAGCGGCCCGACGCGGGCGATTGGCGGGAAGTGGCTCATCGTGATGTAGGGGATCTCGGCGGCGAAGCAGGCGCCGTTGCACCACTGCTCGATTTCGTGGGCGGGCCAGTCGGCGGCGTCGATCACGAGGTCGTAGCCGGCGATCGCCGCGGCCACCGACTCCTCGCTGTCGACCCGCTCGGGAAGCGTCTCGAGCCGCATCCGCGAGTTGAAGGCGCCAAGTCGTTCCGCCGCCGTCTCGACCTTGAGCCGGCCGATGTCGGCCTCGGAGTAGAGAACCTGCCGGTTGAGGTTGCTCTCCTCGACCCGGTCGCCGTCGACGAGCAGCATCTCGCCGACCCCGCAGCAGGCGAGGTTGAGTGCCGACGAGCCACCCAGCCCGCCGACGCCGAGCACGACGATGCGGGCGCTTTCCAGCCGCTCCTGGCACTGCGACGGCGTCGGGCCGGTCGTGATGTCGGCGAAGTAGCGGATCTGGCGGTCAAAGCGTTCCGTCGTCGCGGCTGAGATCAGGTCGTCGTCGGCGGCGTCCTCGACCAGGCTCAGCTCCTCCAGCTGGGCGAGCAGGTCGCCAACCTCGTTCTCGCCAAAGCGCTGGACGAGCTCCTTGCGCTCAAGGCTGCCGTCCAGCGCAGCCAGCAGTTCGCGCCCGTCGGCGTCGGGGTCCTCGATCTGGATATCGGCTTTGGCGCTGGGCCGGAGCAGATACAGATCCCCGTTGGGAGCTTCGATCTGCTCAGTGGTCCGCTTGATCCTCGGTCGGAGCATCTTTACCCCCTGTGTTGAAGTCCCGTTTGGGACCGCTTGATTGCTTTAATGAGTTTCAGCAGAATGCGGTACAAATCAAGTCCGTGACTGGTACTACGCTGGGCGCAAAGCTACGGACAAACGGAATCGAACTACGGGAAAACGGAGGGTTGCAATGGCCGGCTTGCAGGGGAAGAAACTGAAACAGGTAATCGACCCGACGCTCGCGAAAGCATTCACCCATCCGCTGCGCGGGCACATCTGGGTGACACTGTTCGAACGCGGCGTCGTCAGTCCGACCGAAATCGCCAACGAACTCGAACTCGAAGTGCCGGAAGTCAGTTACCACTTCCGCAAACTGCAACGGACCGATCAGATCAGGCTGGTTCACACTAAGCAGCGCCGCGGGTTCGACGAGCATTTCTACGAGCCGGTCGCGCCGGCGATCGAGTTCGACGACGCGGAATGGATGATGCTGCCGGAGGGGCTGCGCGCCAGTCTCAGTGGGGAAATGGCCAAGCGGGTGATCGAGAGCCTCACCGGTGCGCTCGGGGCGGGTCGTTTCGACACCCGGGACCGGCACATGAGCCAGAGTTGGATGCTGGTCGACGAGCGCGGCTGGCGGGAACTGATGCGGACCGTGGGGCACGCTCTCGCGCGCTTTCAGGTGATCCAGGAGCGCGTCGCTGAGCGCTGCGAGGAGACGGACGAGGCGACGATTCCGGTATCGCTGGTGATGGCCGCCTTCGAGACGGCGGCAAGCGTGGCCGCGCGCGACGGGGGCGGGAGCGAAGAGCTCTAGCGGGGGCGGTCGCTCAGTTCGCGGGCGCGGGCGAAGGTTCCGTCCAGCATCGCCTCGGTGAGGCGGCCGGTGAAGGTGTTCTGCTGGCTCGGGTGGTAGCAGCCGAGCAGCGTCCAGCCGGCCACTTTTGCCTCGGCGCCATGGCCGAAGCGGGGCTTCGGCCGAGGGGGCGGGCTGCCGAGGGTGCGCATCGCCCGCAGTGCCCCGTCCCAGGCGAAGCCGCCGAGGGCGACGATCGTCCGGCAGCGCTCGAGCAATTCCAGCTCGCGGGCCAGAAACGGCAGGCAGTTGTCGCGCTCCGCCGGGCTCGGGCGGTTGGCCGGGGGCGCGCAGCGCACGACGGCGGTGACCCAGGCGTCGAGCAGGCGCAGGCCGTCGTCGGCTGCGATGGAATCGGCCTGGCTCGCGTAACGGGCGCGGTGCAGGGCCGCGTAGAGCCAGTCCCCGGAGCGGTCGCCGGTGAACATCCGGCCGGTGCGGTTGGCGCCGTTTGCGGCTGGGGCGAGGCCGACGATGGCAAGGCGGGCCCGGGGATCGCCGAAGCCGGCGACTGGGCGCGCCCAGTACTCCTCGCCGACGAAACGCCGCGGCGCGGCCGCGGCGCTGGCCTCGCGCCACTCCACCAGGCGCGGGCAGCGGCGGCAGGCGTGGATCTCGTCGGTGAGCTGCTTCACGCCGCAAACACAATCATGCGGGCCTCGCCCGTGGCCGAGGGACGAGGCCCGTGGAAGCCAAATGCTCTGCCTGAGCGCTTAGCCGAACTTGTGAACAGAAAGCATCGGGACGACTGACTCTGACGTTGCGATCTTCATGGCTTCACCCCCTCCCCAAACCATCCATTTCTCGGGCGCTCTCACCGCGCCGGTAGGCACGACTCGCGCGACCAAGCGATTGCTGGAAAAAGTTCCACTATTTCTCCAATCGGAAGCGATTTTTGGCCGTTTGGGCTGGAAAACAGCCTTTGTGGTCAATAGGATGGAGTGGTTAAGCCACCCAGCAACGATCGGAGGAGTCGCTATGCCAGCAAAGGCAAAAACCAGCAAAGGACGTAAAAAGAGCAAGGGGAGGGCGAAAAGCAAACGGGGTGTGAACCAGGCCCTGGTCAAATCCCTCGCGCACGAACTTCGCGCCGAGATCCTGGCGATCCTGAACGAAAGGATGGCCAGCCCGAACGAACTGGCCAAGGAGCTCAACGAAGGCCTGAGCCAGGTCAGCTACCACGTCAAAGTCCTCAAGGACTACAAAGTCATCACCCTGGTCAAAACCGAGCCACGCCGCGGTGCGGTGGAGCACTACTACCGCGCCACCTCGCGCGCCTATCTGACCGACCGCGACTGGCACGAACTGCCGGAGTCGGTGCGTGTCGGCATGAGCGCCGACCTGTTCCAGGCCGTCGTCGACGACGCGGTTGCGTCGATGGAGGCCGAGACGTTTGACGAGCGCGAGGACCGGCATCTCAGCTGGACGCCCTTGATGCTCGACGAGCAGGCTTGGGAGGTCGTCCAGAAGCTGCTCGACGACACGCTCAAGCAGGTGCTGAAGATCAACGCCGAAGCCGGCAAACGCATCGCGAAATCGAAAGAACCGGGCATCTCCGCTTCGGTCGCGATGCTCGGTTATGAGGTGCCGGACACGGCGGCCAAGAAGTTGCCGAAGCGCAAAGCGAAAGCGGCCGGCAAAAAGGCGAAAGCGAAAGGCAAAGCGAAAGGCAAAGCGAAAGGCAAGCGCAAGTAACCACCCCCGCGCGCCGGTGCGTCCGGCGACGCACAGCCCATAGGCTTGCCGGCCCGTGGGCTTCGATTCGTCAGCAGGTGGCTTCGGCAGGCGGCGCGGCTTCGGCCGCGCCGCCGCCGTCTTTGCCCTCTCGCTGCTGGCGTTTTCACTCGCGGCGAGCGGCTGCGGCGGCAGCGGCCACGGCGCCGAGACCGACCCCGAAAAGGGATCCGACGCGGCGATCCTCAACCGGGCCCTGGTGCGGGAGCTGACGCTGCTCGACCTCTACACACGCGCTCGCACTCTCTGGCCCGCGGAACGGCGGGCGCTCGCCCGCCGCCTGCGCGCCGAGCAGCAGGAATACGTCGACGACGTGACCAAGGCGATCCGCGGGCTCGGCGGCGACACCGAAGCCGACGCCGAAGCGCTCGCCGCCGCCGACCTGGCGGATTGGCGGTCCTTCCTCGCCCGGGCGGCGGCACTGGAGAACGCCGCGCTCGAGTTCTACGTCGACGAGGCGGCGCAGCTCTACACGGCGGCGCCGCGCACGCTCGACGCCTGGCTCGCCGCCGGCCACGGCGCGCACCTGGCCCTGCTGCCGGACGGTGGGGGATGATCCCCGCGTGACCGGACCCCTCTACGCGATCGGGCGCTTCTGCTCGCGCCACCACTGGCCGACGATCGCCGTCTGGGTGATCGTCGCGCTCGTGATCGTTGTAGCCGGCCAGGCTTCCGGCGACAAGACCAACGACAACCTGACCCTGCCCGGCACCGGTTCGACCAGTGCGACCGAACTGCTGGAAGACAACCTGCCCGAACAGGCCTACGGCAGCAACCCGCTCGCCTTCGAATCGAAGGCCGGGCCGCTGACCGAACCGAAGTACGCGAAGGCGATCGAAGAATCGGTCAAGCGCCTGGGCGCGATGCATGAGGTCAACTCCGCGATCAGCCCGCTGAGCAAGGAAGGCATCGAAGACGGCCTGCTGAGCAAAGATAAGACGGTTGCCTACGTCCCGGTGGTCCTCGGCGTCGGACCGGGCGAACTGACCGAAGAGCAGGCCAAAGCGGTGCTTGACGCAGCCGATCCGGCCGAGCGGGCGGGCCTTGAGACCTCCGTCGGCGCCTACGTCGGCCAGCAGCTCTCCAAGCCCGACACCGGGATCAGCGACGCGATCGGGATCGCCGCCGCGATCGTCATCCTGCTCTTCGCCTTCGGCACCGCGACGGCGATGGTGATGCCGATCGGCTCGGCGATCGTCGGCCTGGCGATCTCGCTCTCGGTCATCCGCCTGCTCGAGAACGCGGTCGAAGTCCCGAGCGTCGCCGCGACCCTGGCGACGATGATCGGCCTCGGGGTCGGAATCGACTACGCGCTGTTCATCGTCACCCGGCACAAACTGCAGCTTCGCGAAGGCATGGAGCTGCGTGAGTCGATCGCCCGCGCCACCGCGACCGCCGGCGGCGCCGTCGTCTTCGCCGGCTTCACCGTCGTGATCGCGCTCTGCTCTCTCTCCTTCGCCGGCATTCCCCTGGTCAGCACGCTCGGCTTCACGGCGGGGATCGCGGTCGTCGTCGCCGTCTTCGCCGCGGCGACCCTGCTGCCGGCGATGCTGGGCGCGCTCGGCCCGCGCATCAACTCGATGCGCGTGCCGGGGACGAGCGCCGACCCGGACGACAGCGAGCCGCACGGCTGGCGCAAATGGGCGCGCGGCGTCGCCCGGCGTCCCTGGCGCTCGGCCCTGGCGGCGCTGGCCGTCCTGATCGTCCTGGCGCTGCCGATCTTCCAGCTCGAGCTCGGTCAGAACGACCTCAGCGCCCTGCCCAAGTCGACCACCGCCCGCCAGAACTACGACCAGCTGACCAAGGGCTTCGGCCCCGGCCTCAGCGGGCCGCTTCTCGTCACGGCGAAGTTCAAGACGCCGGGGGAAGCGCAGAAGGTTCTGCCCGGGCTGGAGAAACAGGTGGGCGCGGCGGCCGATGTCGCCACCGTCACCGCGCCGAGCCTCGATCAAGCGGGGACGGTCGCGGTCTTCACGGTGATCTCCAAGTCGGCGCCGTGGGCTGATGAGACCGTCAGCCTGGTCGAAGGACTGCGCGACACGACGATCCCCGCAGCGCTGCGCGGCACCGCCACCGTCGCCTACGTCGGCGGCCAGACCGCCGGCTACATCGACCTCGCCACGCAGATCGGCGACAAGCTGCCGCTGATGATCGCGATCGTCGTCGCGCTCAGCTTCGTCGTCTTGCTGCTCGCCTTCCGCTCGCTGCTGGTCCCGGTCAAGGCGGCGGCGATGAACCTGCTCTCGGTCGCCGCCGCGTACGGCGTCGTCACCGCTGTCTTCCAGCTCGGCTGGGGCGCCTCACTGATCGGCCTGGACCACCCGATCCCGATAGTCAGCTTCGTGCCGTTACTGATGTTCGCGATCCTCTTCGGCCTCTCGATGGACTACGAGGTCTTCCTGCTGACCCAGATGCGCGAGCACTACCGCGAGAACGAAGACGAGAAGGAGGCGGTGATCGAAGGGCTGGCAAACACGGGGCGGGTGATCACCTCGGCGGCGGCGATCATGGTTTGCGTCTTCACCAGCTTCGTGCTCAACGGCAACCCGATCGTGAAGGAGTTCGGCGTCGGCCTCGCGGTTGCGATCGCGATCGATTCGACCCTGGTCCGCTGCCTGCTGGTCCCTGCCGTGATGGTTCTGCTGGGCCGCTGGGCATGGTGGATGCCGCGCTGGCTCGACCGGATCGTGCCCCGCATCAGCATCGAGGGCGAGGACTACTTCGCCAAACGGGACGCCGCCCTCGCCGCCGACGGGCCGATAAGTCGTCCTGAGGACGACATTTAGGCCCGTCGGCCTCATGTTCCCGCTCAACCTGCCCAACGCGCTCACCCTGCTGCGGATCCTCGCCGTGCCGGTGGTGGTCGTCGCGCTGCTGGGGGAGACGCCGAACGGCGACGAGCTGGCCGCGGCCGTGTTCGCTCTCGCCGCGCTGACCGACGGCCTCGACGGCTACTTCGCGCGCTCGCGCGACGCGGTCACCACCTTCGGCAAGCTGATGGATCCGCTCGCCGACAAGCTGCTGATTACGGCGGCGCTGGTTTCGCTGGTCTCGCTCGACCGGTTGCAGGCCTGGGTCGCGATGGTGATCATCGCCCGCGAGATCGCCGTCACCGGCCTGCGCGCGATCGCCGCCGAGCGCGGCGTCGTGATCGCCGCCAGCCGGATTGGCAAGCTGAAGACCGTGCTGCAGATTGCCGCCGTGATCGCGCTGATCGCGACCAACCCGGCGCCGGCCTGGGTCGACGTGCTCGTCTACCTCGCGGTCGCCGTCACGCTGATCAGCGGCGCCGACTACTTCCTCGGCCTGCGCCGCCGGCTCGAGGAGGAGCGTGAGGCACGGGCCCGCATCGCCCGTCGCGCCTCCTAGGTCGCCGGCGCCTCGAGCCACTCACGCATCGTCATGTGGCGGCGGCGGCGCTTGCCGCTCCCCAGCTCGCCGCGCAGGTCCTCGAGCACGCCGTAGCGCTCGGCGACGACGTTGTGGCGGTGGATCGTCTCGAGGTTCTCCTGGCGCGCCATCACGAAGGCGTCGCCGGGCAGGTCGGGGTAGTCGCTCGTGACGCGGCGGACCATCTCGCGCACGCAGTCCTCGACGAAGCGCGGTTGGGCGTGCGCCTTGGCGACGACCGCGAGCTCGTCGGGCCGCTTCATCAACTCGTAGATCTCCGAGCTCATCGACTGCTCGACGATCCGCAGCAGCTCGGGCGCGTCGATCCAGGCGGGGCCGCCCTCGGGGCAGCCGATGTGCAGGGCGCCGATGCCGCGCTGGTTGTGGGTGGCTACCGGGACGGCCTCGATCGCGGCCTCGATCTGCTCGGCATCGAAGCCGCGCTCGGCGAGCCGTTCGCGGGCGAGCCCGCCGACCATCTCCTGCGCGCAGGGGCAGGCGGTCATCCCCTGTGCCTGCACGCCGGTCAGCGTGCGGGTGCCGCGCAGCGAGTCGACCGCGGTGCCGAAGAGGACGTAGATCTCCTGCGTGCTGATCCCGCTGACCGGGGTGGTGACGGTCTGCGGGTAGCGCGCCGTGACCGAGACCTCAGCCCGCAGTCCGCCCTGGCTCTCGCGCACGCGCTGGGCGATGTGTGCTGCCAGCACCTCGGCGCGGAAGGCCTCACCGAGGACGACCGCGTCGATCGCCTCGCCGACGACTTCCTCGAAGCGCGACATGTGCACGCCGGCCTGGCCCGGATCGAGGTCGACGAAGCACTCGAATTCGGCGTGGTAGAGGTTCTCCTCGCCGTCGGCCTTGACCCTGATCACCTTCTCGACCCCGGTTACGCCGACCCGCGAGAGGCTGACCCGCGTCGCCGGCTCACCCGACTGCACGTCGGGCGTGGCTGGGGAGATGGGGGCGGTGGATTCGGTCGCCATCGGCAGAGGAAGCGTAGGCGATCCGCCACCTGGGACTTACCTATACTTCCGGAGGCCGGAGCGATGGGGCCGGCCCCCGGGAGGGGAACAGGGTTGCAGTGGAGGCAGCGATATCGAGCCGTTGGAGACGGTCCCCCAGGGACTGAATCAGGATTCGAATGGACAACCGGCGGGGCCGCAAGAGCTCCAGGCGCTGGTTGCGCTTGGCCGCGAGCGGGGCTACCTGACCTTCGAGCAGATCGCCTCGACACTCGAGGAGGTCGAGGTGACCAAGGAGCAGGTCGCCGGCCTGCACGCACACCTGGTCGATCACGGGGTCGAAGTGATCGCCGAGGACGGCGTCGGCGCCTACAAGGAACAGCGTGCCGGGGCGGTCAACGGCGGCGGTGCGGCGCGCAAGCAGGAGCTCGATCTGACCGTCGAACCGAGCCTCGACTCGCTGCGCCTCTACCTGCGCTCGATCGGGCGGGTCGACCTGCTGACGGCGAGCCAGGAGGTCGAACTGGCGAAGCGGATCGAGCGCGGCGACATGATCGCCAAGCGGCAGATGGTTGAGGCCAACCTGCGGCTCGTCGTCTCGATCGCGAAAGGCTATCTCGGTCGCGGCCTCAGCTTCCTCGACCTGATCCAGGAGGGCTCGCTGGGACTGATCCGGGCGGTCGAGAAGTTCGACTATCGCCGTGGTTACAAGTTCTCCACCTACGCGACCTGGTGGATCCGCCAGGCGGTGACGCGGGCGATCGCCGATAAGGCGCGCACGATCCGCATTCCCGTGCACATGGTCGAGAAGCTCAACCGCGTTGCTCACGTCGAGCGCCAGCTGGTCCAGCGCTACGGCCGCGAGCCGGAGCCGGCCGAGATCGCCGAGGAGTTGCGCTGGCCGCTCGCCGAAGTGCGCGAGATCCTCCGCGTCGCCCAGCTGCCCATATCGCTGGAGAAACCGGTCGGCGACGAGGACGACTCCGAGCTCGGCGACTTCGTCGCCGACGACACCGTGGCCGAGCCGTTCGAAGAGGCGAGCGACCACATGCAGAAGGAAGGTGTGCGCAAGGCGCTTTCGGCGCTGCCGGAGCGCGAGCGCCAGGTGATCGAGTTGCGCTACGGCTTGACCGGGCTGGAGCCGCTGACGCTCGAGGAGGTCGGCAACACCTTCGGCGTCACCCGCGAGCGGATCCGCCAGATCGAGAACAACACCCTGAAGAAGCTGCAGCACTTGCCCGAGGCGCAGATGCTCCGCGAGACGGCCTGAGATGCCTTCCGGGGACAAGTTCTACTCGCGCGCTTCGCAGTTGATGGGGGCGACGGGGCTGCGCTGGGCGGGCAAGCTCAACATTCCGCTCTACCGGCTCTCCGGCGGACGGCTGATGGGCAAGGTCAACGAGGCGCCGGTGCTGCTGCTGACGACGACCGGGCGCAAATCGGGCCAAAAGCGGACCGCCCCGGTCGTCTACCTGGCCGACGGCGACAAGCTCGTCGTGATCGGTTCCAACGCCGGTCATAGCCGCACCCCGGCCTGGTCGCTGAACCTCAAGGCCAACCCTGAGGCAGACGTAGAGGTGGGTCGCTCGCGGCGCCCGGTGCGGGCCCGCGTCGCCGAGGGCGAGGAGCGGGCCGAGCTCTGGCGCAGGCACAACGTCCAGTACTCGGGCTTCGACGAATACGAGGCGCGGACCGACCGCGACATCGCCCTCTTTGTGCTGGAGCCCCGCTGATGTCACCGCACCCGTTCCGGGCGGCGGTCGAGGCCAAGGACCTCGAGGCGGCGGAGGCGACGCTGCGCGAGGACGTCGTCCTGCACAGCCCGATCCTTTTCCGCGGCTTCCAGGGACGGGAGATCGTGATCGGGGTGCTTACCCACGTCGCCGCCACGCTCGAAGACTTCCGCTACACCGACGAGCTGGCCGACGAGGACACCGTGATGCTGCGTTTCAAGGCCCGGGTCGGAGACCGCGAGCTCGAGGGCATTGACTTTCTCGAGCTCGACGGAGATGGCCTCGTCCGCGAGCTGACCGTCTTCATGCGCCCGATGTCCGCCCTGACGGCGTTCAACGAGCAGATGGCCGCCCGCCTCGGCGTCGAGACCTGAGCTGCCGATAAACTCGATCGCCCTCCAGGGGGAGTGTCCGAGTGGTTAAAGGAGATCGGCTGTAAACCGATTGGCTCTGCCTACGCAGGTTCGAATCCTGCCTCCCCCATATGAGCACGGGGCTCGACGGCCGGGTGTACGCGATTGCCGGGATCGGCGGTGGGTTGGGACCGGTGGTCGCCCAGCGCCTTGCCGCCGCCGGGGCCGTCGTGGCCGGGGCCGAGCGCGACGAGGCGCGGCTCGAGGACATCGGCGCCGGGCTCGGCCTGCCCGCGGAGCGCTGGGACGGGCGCGCAGTCGACCTGCTCGACGGCGCCGGGGCGCGCGAGTGGTGCGCGGCGCTGATCGAGCGCTTCGGCCGGGTCGACGGGCTGCTGCACCTGGTCGGCGGCTGGCGCGGCGGGCAGCCGCTGCACGAGGCGCCCCTGGCCGACTGGAACTTCCTCCACGACCTCCTGATCCGCACCGTGCAGCACACCAGCCGCTCCTTCCACGACGCGCTGGTCGCCTCCGAGCATGGCCGCTTCGTGCTCGTCTCCGCCAAGCAGGCGCAGGCGCCCTCCAACTCCAACGCCTCCTACGCCGCGGCGAAGGCGGCTGCCGAGGCCTGGACGTTGGCCCTCGCCGACGGCTTCGCGGGCACGTCGGCGACCGCGAACATCATCGTCGTCGACGCGATCCTGACCGCGCTCATGCGCGAGCAGAACCCGGACGAGGACTACTCCTCGTTCACCCCGACCGAGCACATCGCCGAGGCGATCGCCTTCCTCTGCTCCGACGCGGCCGCGGAGATGAACGGCCGCCGGCTCGCGTTGACCAGCTAGCCGCATACCATTCAGCCGGATGAGCGTTAACGGCTCCAAGGGCTCTGAGCCCGTCGAGGGGGAGATGACGATCCGCCAGCTGGCCGAGCGGACCGGGATGACCGTGCGCAACATCCGCGCCCACCAGACGCGCGGCCTGCTGCCGCCCCCAACCGTGCGCGGGCGCACCGGCTATTACGGCGAGGAGCACGTCGCGCGGATCGAGCTGACCCGTGAGATGCAGGCCGATGGCCTCAACCTCGAGGCGATCCGCCGTGTGCTCGACAGCGGCGACGGCTCCGCCTCGGCGATCTTCGACTTCACCCGCGCCCTGCGCACCCCCTTCGAAGAGGAGGCCCCGGAGATCGTCGACGCTGAGGAGCTGGCCGTGATCTGGGGCGAGGACGTCGACGCGAAGCTGAGGCGGCGGGCGGAAAAGCTCGGCATCTTCCGCGCCCTGCCCGACGGGCGGATCGAGGTGATCAGCCCACAGCTGCTGCGCGCCGCGGCCGAGTTGGCGGAGCTCGGCATCGGCGCCGAGGGCGCTCTGCTGACGGCGGAGAAACTTCGCCGCCACGCCGACGGAGTCGCCCGCACCTTCGTCGACCTCTTCGTCAAAGGCGTCTGGCAGCCGTTCGACCAGGCCGGCCGGCCGGAGCGCGATTGGCCGAAGATGAGCGAGGCGCTCGAACGGTTGCGCCCGCTTGCCGCCGGGGCGCTGCTGGCGAGCTTCCAGATCGCGATGGGGGAGGCGGTCGAGAAGGAGAGCGAGCGCACCCTACGCGTCGCCGCGCGCCCCCAGAAGCGCTCCGACAAACGTCGCCGGCGCCCCGCCTAGGCCAGAGCCGCGTCGTCGAGCTCGTCGGCGGCGGCCTTGCGGCCCGCGTAGGCGAGCACCGCGAAATACATCAACGAGGGCAGCAGCGCGTCGAGATCCTCGACCTCACCCTTCTGCAGACGGGTGTAGAGCACCGATTCGATCCCACCCACGACCCCGGCGGCGGCGATCGCCGACGGCGGCTCGTCGAGATCCTCCCTGACCAGGTCGTCGATGCAGGCGGCAAAGCGATCGAGCAGCGCGTCGCGCCGCCGCAGCCCGGCCGGACAGGAGGCGCGCGCCTCGACGATCACCATGCGGGCCTCTTCGGGCTCGTCGGCGATGAAGCGCAGCAACTCAGCGAGCCCGGCGCGCAGTCGGTCGCGCCAGTCCGGCCCGGCCTCGGCCAGCGCCGCTTCGACGCGCCGGCCAATCCGTGCCGCGACGGAATCGAAGGCGGCCAGGAAGCAGTCCTCCTTGTCCCCGAACTGTTCGTAGAAGGTCGGTCGTGAGATCCCCGCCCGGCTGAGCACGTTCTGCACCGTCAGCGCCGCGTAACCGACCTCGGTCGTCGCTCCGGTCATCGCCACCAGCAGGCGCTCGCGCTGAACCGCCCTGACAAGCTCGCGCGGCAGCGTCCGCACCCCGGCCGGGAAGCGGCCGTCGGCGCGGATCAGCAACTCCACGGCTTCGTTTAATTCCGCGTTTGACCAGCGGTTCCCGACCGCCTCCGCGAGCTTCTCCCTGCTGAGCACCACCCGTTCCGCCGCCATAAGGAACCTACACGTTTCTTTTAGAAAATTTGCAGGCTGCCCAAAGGTACCAGAAAAGGTGCCGAGGTGCATTGGAAAACTGGACGTCCTGGGTATCCTTATGCGATGGCACGACCGGGAAAAGGGCAGTCCCAGGCGCAGCGAGCGCCCAAACAGGGGTCATCGCCCCGGCCGGCGCTGCCTCGCGAGTTCATCGCCCAACACAAGCAGCGCCGGATCATGGCTGCGCTGGCCGAGCTCACAGCTGAGCAGGGCTACCAGGCGACGAAGATCTCCGACATCGTCAAGCGGGCCGGTGTCGCACGCAAAACGCTCTACGACAACTTCGAGGGCAAGGAGGAGGTCTTCCTCGCCGCCTTCGACGCCGCAGAGGACGAAGTTATTCGCCGCATCAGGGAAGGCGCCGCCGACGAGGACGATTGGCAGGAGCAGATCGAAGGCGGTCTCGCCGCCTTCCTCGGCTTCGTCGCCGAACGGCCCGCAGTGGCGCAGATGTGCATGATCGAGGCGCTCTCGGCAACGCCGGCGGCCGCGAAACGCTATGAGGACGCGCTGGGCAACTTCGTCGCGCTCGCCCGCCAGACACTGCCCCGCGACGAGCGCCTGCCCGAAACCATCGCGGAGACCGTGATCGGCGGCGTGGCTTGGATCGTCAACCAACAGATCCGCCGCGGCGAGGCGGAGCGAGCGGAGGACCTCCAACCCGAGCTTGCGGAGTTCATGCTGTCCCCATACCTCGCCTCCGCCTGACCCGCCGCAGGTAGCCGGCAGGCGGGAAGCGTTTCGCATTGGCAGACTTTAGTACTGCATGAAACCTCTGCCGCGCGGCCGCCACGGCCTTTCCCGCGAGTTCGTCGCCGCCAATCAGCGCGGCCGTCTGGTCGCGGCGATCGCGGCGGAGCTCGACGAGGTGGGGTACGAGGGCGCCACGGTCGCCACCGTCGCCGGCCGGGCGGGAATCTCCAAGAGCGACTTCTACGCCCACTTCGCGAGCAAGCAGGAGTGCATCCTCGTTGCCTACGACGACGCCGTCGAGCGGCTGCGCGGCGAGGTGCTGGCGGCGTGCGAGGGCGGAGAGGAGTGGGGCGAGTCAGTCTGCGCCGGAGTCGCCGCGATGCTGGCCGGTCTCTCGGCGGCCCCGGCTCAAGCCAATCTGCTGCTGGTCGAGGGCTTGCGCGCCGGGCCCGCGATCTGCGCGCGTTACCGCGGCGCGGTCGAGAGCTTCGCCCCCTACCTGCATGCGGCTGGGCCGGTCGCGGGCGGGGCCGGAGAGCCGCCGCGCGAGGCGGGCGAGGTGGTCGTCGGCGGCATCGCCTCGCTGCTGGCGAGGCGGGTCGCGGCCGGGGAAGCGGACCGGCTCGACCGATTCTTCCCGGAACTTGCCGAATTTGCGCTCAGTCCGTACCTCGATGTCGCCGAGGCGCGCCGCATAATCTCGTCGATATGACCCAAGCCACTGGTGCAGACGAGCGCGATGCGGTAGCGGGAGAGGCCCTGGCGCGCCCAAGCGGAGTCCTCCCATCGCAGGATCTCTCCGCGGCGATCGAGAACGAATGGATCACGTCGGGTGACTACCGGATCCGGCCGGAGGACGTCCAGCCGGCGAGCATCGATCTGCGCCTCGGTGATTTCGCCTGGCCCCTGCGATGCAGCTTTCTCCCGGACAGCAGCTCATCCGTGCGGGCCAAGCTCGGTGACGTCGCATTCGACGACAAAGTGGATCTTCGCGAAGGGATCGTCCTCGAGCGGGACCGGCCCTATCTCGTTCCGCTCAGAGAGAAGCTGGCACTTCCCGCTGACATCCGGGCAAAGGCAAACCCGAAGAGCTCCACCGGACGACTTGACGTTTTCACGCGGGTTCTGACCGACCGCCAGCACCGCTTTGACGAGATTCAACCCGGCTATCACGGGGCTCTCTATCTCGAGGTGGTGCCCCGATCGTTTGCGATCCGCGTCACCGCGGGGCAGTCGCTCAACCAGCTTCGCCTTGTCCGTGGCGACGCCCGCCTCGACGACGGGGCGTTGAGAGCGCTTCAGAGTGAGATCCCCCTGCTCTACATGGATTCGCATGCGCTGCGGGAGTCGGAGCTGGCCCTTGCCGATGGGCTTTTCCTCAGCGTCGACCTCTCGGGAACGGAGGAGCGAATCGTCGGATACCGGGCGAAGAAAAACAGCAAGCCGATCGATCTGTCTCGCAGCCACTCTTATGCGTGGGGTGACTTCTGGGATCCGGTTCGCCCCGAGCGTGGCGGCCGGATCGTTCTCGAGCCCGAGGTGTTCTACCTGCTCTTGTCGGCCGAGGGCGCCTGCATTCCGCCGCACCTCGCCGCTGAGATGATGGCCTATGACCCGACCGCGGGGGAGTTGCGAACCCACTACGCCGGCTTTTTCGATCCCGGCTTTGGCTGGGATCCGAAACACAAGCGCCATGGCAGCCGGGCAGCGCTTGAGGTGCGCGCCCGCGACGTCCCGTTCATGATCGAGCACAGGCAACCCGTCTGCAAACTCGCGTTTGAGGAAATGGCCTGCAAGCCGGACCGGCTCTACGGCATGGACCTGGGCTCGAACTACCAGGGCCAAGAGACGATGCTCAGCAAACATTTCCAAGAGCAGATCGCCGGTCTGGCCAGTTCCCGAAGACTCGGCCGAGAAAGAGTCCGGGCCGACCGACCCGCTAACCGATCCACTCTTCTAGGTAAAGCGCGGGCCGTGCCGCGCCACGCGATCCAGGGCGCGCCGCGCCGTCAGCGATTAGAGTTGTCCGCATGGGTACCGAGGCGAACCGGGAGACGATCGAGCGCCTCTACGCCGCCTTCGGCGAGTGCAACGGCGCCGCGATGACCGCCTGCTACGCGGACGGCGCCCACTTCCGCGACCCCGCGTTCGGCGACCTCGAGGGCGCCGATATCGGCGCGATGTGGCGGATGCTGACCAGCCGCGCGACCGACCTGAAGATCGAGCTGCGCGAGCACGAGGCCGGCGACTCGAGCGGCTCCGCTCACTGGATCGCCCGCTACACCTTCTCCACCGGCCGTCCGGTCGTCAACGACATCCGGGCGAGCTTCCGCTTCGACGAGGCGGGGCTGATCGCCGACCACGTCGACGAGTTCGACTTCGGCAGGTGGGCGCGGCAGGCGCTCGGCCCGAAAGGCGCCCTCGTCGCTCTGCTGCCGCCGCTGCGCAAGAAGGCCCGCGCGCAGGCGCGCGCCCAGCTCGAGCAGTCCAAGCGCGACGAGACCGGTTCCAGCGTCTGACCTCAGCCTTCGTCGAGCAGGGCGATGGTGCACTCGCGCGGGTCTTTGTCGTCCCGGAACCGGCGGAACCGCGCCCCGTGGCGGATCCGGCCGGCGCTGGCGTGGTCGTAGCCGACTGCGATTACCAGCTCGGGCCGCAGCGCGACCCACTCGAGGTCGCGCCCGCCGGTCCAACGGCTCGGCTCGGCGGTGCCGGCCTCACCCGTCTCCAGCGGCGCCAGCATCTCCGGCATCGCCCGTTTGGCGGCGGCGCTGAAGCCGGAGATGTGGCCGACCGGGCGCAGCGCGTCGCCGTCGTAGAGGCCGAGGATCAGCGAGCCGACCGTGCCCTCCTCCTTGCCCGGCCGCCAGCCGAGCACGACGCAGTCGATCTCGCGCTCGCGCTTGATCTTCGCCATTCCCCGGCGTTTTCCGGGCAGGTAGGGCGCGTCGAGCTGCTTCGCCATCGCCCCCTCGGTGTGGCGCAGCCATTGCTCCGCTTGCGCCGGGTCGTCGCTCAGCCTGCTCAGCTCCATCCCCGCGCCCGGCGCCAGCGCCTCGAGTCGTGCCCGGCGCTCGCCGAACGGCTCCTCCAGCAGCGCCTCGTCATCCGCGGCGAGTAGGTCGAAGGCGACGTACTCCGCCGGGATCTCCTTCGAGAGCAGTTTGATCCGCGACTCGGCCGGGTGGATGCGCTGCTGCAGCGCGTCGAATTCGAGCTTGCCCTCGGCGTCGCGGATGACGAGCTCGCCGTCAAGCACGTGGCGACCGGGGGCGAAGCTCAGCTCCGGGAAGTAGCGGGTCAGGTCTTTGCCCCCGCGCGACTGGATGTAGGCTTCTCCGCCGTCGACGAAGACGATCGCCCGGAAGCCGTCGAGCTTCTGCTCGTAGGCCCAATCCTCGCCCTCGGGCAGCGCTTTGCGGGTCAGCGCCAGCTGTGGCTTGATCGGCGGCGCGAGCGGCAGGTTCACTGTGCGGATGATGCCCGACGGGCGCGGCTCTCGCGCGGGTCGGGCACCGGCACCGCGGCCAGCAGGGTCTTGGTGTAGGCGTCGGAGGGCCGCTCGCAGACGGCGTCGGCCGGGCCCTGCTCGACGATCTTGCCTTCGTGCATGACCGCGATCCGGTCGGACACGTGGCGGACGACGCCGATGTCGTGGGCGACGAAGATGTAGGTCAGGTCGAAATCCTCCTGCAGATCGGCGAGCAGGTCGAGGATCTGGGCGCGGATCGAGACGTCGAGCGCCGATACGGGCTCGTCGGCGACGATCAGCTTTGGGCGCAGCGCCAGGGCGCGGGCGATCCCGACCCGCTGGCGCTGACCGCCGGAGAACTCGTGCGGGTAGCGGTTGTAGTGCGACCCAGAGAGGCCGACCCGCTCGAGCAGCTCGCCGGCCTGGGCGCGCAGTTCGTCGCCGGATGCGCGGCCTTGGATGCGGAGTGGCTCGGCGACGATCTGGCCGATCCGCTTGCGCGGGTTGAGCGAGGCGTAGGGGTCCTGGAAGACCATCTGCATCTCGGCCCGCAACGGCCGCATCGCCCGACCCGAGAGGCCGGCGATCTCACGGCCCTCGAAGCGGACCGAGCCCGAGGTCGGCTCGAGCAGTTGCAACACGGCTCGCGAGAGCGTCGACTTGCCGCTGCCCGACTCGCCGACGAGGCCGAGCGTCTCGCCCTTCGCGACGTTGAAGCTGACCCCGTCGACGGCGCGCACGCGGTCGACCTCGCGGTCGATGAGCAGCCCCTGCTTGACCGGGAAGTGCTTGACCAGATCGGTCACCTCGAGCAGGTCGGGCTCGCCGCGGGCGGGCCGCAGCGGCGGCGCCTGGTCGAGGCGGAGGACGGCGCCGAGCAGCTTGCGCGTGTAGGGATCCTTGGTCGCGTAGAAGACGTCGTCGAGGCCGCCGCGCTCGACGATCTTGCCTTCGTGCATGACCAGAACCCGGTCGGCGAGCTCGGCGACGATGCCGAAGTCGTGCGTGATCAGGATCGTCGCCAGGCCGCGTTCGCGGTTCAGCTCCCGTAGCAACTCGAGGATCTGCGCCTGGATCGTCACGTCGAGCGCCGTCGTCGGCTCGTCGGCGATCAGGATCTCCGGCTCGAGGGTCAGCGCCATCGCGATCATCGCCCGTTGCCGCATCCCGCCGGAGAGCTGGTGCGGGTAGCGCTCGGCCTGGCGCTCCGGGTCGCGCAGTCCGACCGCGCCGAGCAGCTCGACCGCGCGCTCGCGGGCCTGGGGCTTCGCCAGCTTCGACCGGTGTGCGCGGATCGCCTCGACCAGCTGGTCCCCGACCCGGTAGACCGGGTTGAACGAGGTCATCGGGTCCTGGAAGATCATCGCGATCCGCGCCCCCCGCACCTCGCGCAGCTCCGCTTCGCTCGCGTCGGTCAGCTCGCGCTCGCCGAGCCGGATCGAGCCCTCGATGTTCGCATTGGCCGACCGGGTGAGGCCGAGGATCGTCTGCGCGGTGACGCTCTTGCCCGAGCCCGACTCGCCGACGATCGCCAGCACCTCGCCCGGGGCGAGCTCGAAGGAGACGCCCTCGACCGCCCGCACCGGCCCGTCTTCGGTGGTGAACGAGACGCGCAGATCGTCGACGCTGAGCAGTGGCGCGCTCATCGCGCCGACTCCCCGAGTTTGACCCGCGGGTCGAGGTAGGCGTAGGCGATGTCGACGAGGGCGTTGAAGAGGACGATGAAGAAGGCGCCGAAGAGCGTGATCGCCATGATCGGCGGCAGTTCGAGGTTGATCAGCGATTCGTAGGCGTACTGGCCGATGCCGTCGATGTTGAATATTCCCTCGACCACGATCGCCCCGCCCAACAGGGCGCCGAAGTCGAGCCCGAACAGCGTCACGATCGGGATCAGCGAGTTGCGCAGCACGTGGCGGGTCATCACGCGGCGCTCGGGGAGGCCCTTGGCGCGCGCCGTGCGCACGTAGTCCTCGCCCATCGCGTCGAGCATGTTGGAGCGCAGCACGCGGCTGTAGAAGCCGACGTAGACGATCGCGAGGGTCACCCAGGGGAGGATCAGGTGGTTGGCCCACTCGAGCGGGTCTTCGCCGAGGCCGACGTATCCCCCCGAGGGGAAGATCTCGAATTCATAGGTGAGGTAGTTGAGCAGGATCGCCGCCAGCCAGAAGACCGGGATCGATATCCCGGTCACGGCGACCACGGTGAGCGCGCGATCCAGCAGCCCCCCCGCCCGCACCGCCGATAGGTAGCCGAAGAGGATGCCGAAGAACATCCAGATCACGGCGGCCCCGATGCAGAGCGAGAAGGTCGCCGGGATCCCTTCGACGATCCGTTCGTCGACGTTTTCCCTGGTTTCGTAGGAGACGACCTTGCCGGTAAGGATGTTCTCCATCATCGTCAGGTACTGCTGGGGGAGCGACTCGTCGAATCCCCATTCCTCGGTGATGCTGGCGATCAGCTGCGGGTTCGCCGAGCGGCCGGCCAGCTGCCGCGCCGGGTCAGCGCTCGGGATCACGTTGAAGATCACGAAGACGAGGACCGAGACCGCGAACAGCACCGCGATCGCGGCGGCCAGCCTCCTGACCACGAAGCGGGCCATCAGACGGCGGTTCCCTCGGGCTCAGGCTTGCCGGCGTGTGCCTCGAGCCGCAGCTTGGCCCGCGGGTCGAGCGCGTCGCGCAGGCCGTCGGCGAAGACGTTGACCGCGAGCACCGTGAGCAGCAGCATCGCGCCGGGGATGACGGTGAGCAGGGGCGAGCTGGTGACCAGCTCGAAGCCGCCGGCGATCATCGTCCCCCAGGAGGTGTTCGGCGGTTGCACGCCGACGCCGAGGAAGGAGAGCATCGACTCGAGCAGCATGCTGTTGGCGATGCTGATCGCGAAGAAGACGATGATCGTCGAGAGCAGGTTGGGCAGCAGCTCGCCGAACATCACCCGCCAGGGCCCGGCGCCCTGCGAGATCGCCGCTTCGACGAACTCTTTCTTGCGCAGCGCCAGGACCTGGCCGCGCAGCGGTCGCATCACGTAGGGCGTGTAGACGACGCCGATGATCAGGATCGGGATCCAGATCGATTCGCCCGAGATCCGCAGCGGCCCGATCGCAAGCCCACCAACCGCCAGCGCAAGCCCGAGGGCGGCGCCGAGCAGCGTCACCGGGAACGCCCAGACGACGTCCAGCGCCCGCGCGATCACGCCGTCGACCCAGCCCCCGTAGTACCCCGCCAGCAGCGCCAGCGCCGTCGCCAGCAGGACGGTGATCAAGGCGGCGACGACGCCGATGAACAGCGAGGTGCGCCCCCCGTACATCAGCCGCACCATCTCGTCGCGGCCGAGTCGCCCGTCGGCGCCGAGGAAGAACCTGCCGCCGGCGTCGAGCCAGAGCGGCCCGATCGGCTTGCCTTCGGGATTGACGACTTCGCGCGATTCGCCGTCGACCTCGACCTTTTCGACCGTATGGGTCGCGTTCGGCCCCGTCTGGGCGACGCCGGTCGCCCACAGCGGCGCCGCGAGGACGAAGAGGACGATGACGACGAAGAGGCCGCCGAAGGCGAGCGCGACCCGGTTGCGCCGCAGCCGCCGGTAGGCCAGATACCAGGGGCTGCGGCCGGACATCTACTTCAACTGGAAGCTCGTCAGGTCCTGGCCGAAGATCGGGTTGAAGATCACCTTGTCGAGTTCGATTTCGCTGTCGACGAAGGTCGAGACGGTGTTCGTCCCGTAGGGCGCCCACGGGGCCAGTTCCATGACTTCCCGATCGAGCTCGGCGTATTCGCCTTCCTGCCGGGAGCCCAGCTGTTCTTCGCCGAGCTTGGCGATTTTCTCGTTCAGCTTCGGCACATCGGTGTGGGAGAGGTTGGTGCTGCCGATGCCTTCGGCCGTGAAGTTGGGTTCGAAGTAGTCGTTGGGGTGGGGATAGTCCGCGAACCAGTTGGCCCAGCCGGTGTCGAGGTTCGAGGTCGAGGGATTGCTGATCAGCTGGAAGTAGACGTCCCCGTTGATCGTCTTCAGGTTGACGTCGAAGCCGAGTTCTTCGAGCACGTTCGCGTAGTAGGCGCCGGCGGCGTCGTTGGGGCTTTCGTTGTCGACCCAGACCGTGATTTCGCGGTCCGACGGGTTCGCTTCCTTGACCAGTTCCTTGGCCTTGGCCATGTCGTGCGGGTAGAGATCGAACGCCTCGTGGCCGGGCATCCCTTCGGGCAGGATCTGGTGAGCCGCGGCCAGCGCGCCCGAGTAGATCCGTTCCAGCGCCTCGGGGTCGATCGCGTAGTTGACCGCCTGGCGCACCTTGAGCTCGTCGAAGGGCGCCCTGGTGATGTCCATCCAGAAGAAGTAGACGTTGATCGGGTGCTCGACCCGGAACTGGGTGCCCTCGTAGCGGTCCTTGACCTTGTTGTAGAGATCGGCCGGGACCACGGTCTGCATCCAGTTCGTCTTGTCGCGTTCGATTTCGTTGACCTGGGTCGAGCCGTTGCGGACGACAGAGATATCGATCTTGTCGACATGGCCGCTGGGGATCTCGGGGATCTGGGCCGCGTTGCTCTTCGCCCACTGCGGGTTGCGCGCGTAGGACCAGCCGCGGCCCTGTTCGACCTTGACGATCTCGTAGGGGCCGGTCGCCGGGGGCGGGTCCGCGGTCAGGTTCTTGGCCGGCGTGCCGGCCGGCAGGACCGCGGCGTAGAGCAGCGCCAGCTCCTGGACGAAGGTGCCGCGTGGGCGGGTCAGGTGGATGACGATCTTGCCGCTCTTGTCGTCGGTTTCGATCCCCGGGATGCCGCCGCTCTTCGTTTCGGCGAACTTTTCCGCGCCGACGATGCCCGTGAAGAAGGACGTGCCGTACGAGTTGAGCTTGAACATGCGTTCGATCGAGGCGGTGAAGTCCGAGGCCTTCACCGGCGCGCCGGTGGAGTACTTGAGCCCCTTGCGCATCGTCAGCGTGTAGGTCTTGCCGTCCTTGCTGATCTCGGGCAGGCTCTCGACCAGCGCCGGGACCACTTTGACGCCCTCTTCGCCGTTGGCGTGGGCGTAGGTGAGCAACGGCAGGTAGGTGTCGTACATCGCGGTCAGCCCTTCGGCCGTGAAGGCGATGCTGGGGTCGAGTTCGGGGAAGGAGGCGTAGCTGCCGGTCAGGGTGCCGCCTTCCTTGCCGCCGGAGCCGCTCCCGCAGGAAGAGAGCCCGAGAGCGATCACCACCAGTCCGATCACTGCCAGGGCTGCATGCAGCTTCCTCACGTCACGACCTCCGATCTAGACTGGACAGAGCCTCTGCGGGAATTAACTCCACCATAATCTCGTCAGCGGCGTCAACCCCCCCTGGACGTTCTATTGCGCTGCCCAGGGGCCAATTCCTGCCCAGCGTCGCCGCGGAGACGGCGACTATCGCCATCACGCCGACTCCGGCGACGAGGAAAGTCGCCCGTGGGTCCCAGGCCGAGGCGATCACGCCGCCGAGCACGTAGCCGAGCCCGGGGGCCGCCGAGGCGACCGATTCGAGCGTGCCGATCACCCGCGCCTGCATCGTCGCGCTGGTCAGCTCCTGCACGGCACTGACTACGGCCACCCACTGGATGCCGTTGCCGGTGCCGCCGACGACCGAGGCCGCGCAGGCGATCGCCAGCGTGGGAGCGGCCGCCATGCCCAGGTAGCCGAGCCCGATCGCCACCGTGCTGAAGAAGAGCATCAGTGGCAGCGAGGCGCGGCGCAGGCTGGCGAAGACGACGCTGCCGAGCACCATGCCGACGCCCCAACTGCCCAGCAGCAAGCCGTAACCCGCGTCGCCCGCGCCGAGCGATTCCTTGGCGTAGATCACCTCGATCGGGACGACGAGCGCGAAGAAGACGAGCGCGCCCGCCTGGGCGGTGATCAGGCGGCGCAGCGTCGCGTGGCGGCGGATGTAGCCGAGCCCGGCGCGGACCCGCTCGGTCAGCGGCGCCTCCTCCTCGGGCTCGGGCTGGGGCAGCGGCCGTGCGGTCAGCACGATGCAGGCGATCAGGTAGAAGGAGACGGCGTCGAGCAGCAGCGCCGACTGCACGCCGAAAGCCGCGACTGCGCCGCCGGCCAGGGCGGGGCCGACCGCGGCGCCGCCGGTGAAGGCGATGTTGAGCACCGCGTTGCCTGCCCGCAGCTCGCCCTTGGGCTCGAGCATCGCCGCCGTGACCGCGCGGGTCAGCGTCTTCGCGGTCAGCGCCAAGGCTCCGTCGATGGCGGCCACGGCGACCACCGCCGGCAGCGAGAAGTGCCCGGCGAGCAGGGCGAGGGCGCCGAATGCCGCGGCCTCGGCGGCGTAGATCGCCGGCAGCACGAAGCGCGGCGGCGGCCGCTCGAGCCGGGCGACGAAGAAAGGCGTCATCAGCGCCGGCAGGAATCCGTTGCCGATGAAGAGCAGCGCCGTCGCCAGGGCGCTGCCGGTCAGTTCGAAGACGAGCACCGAGAGGGCGATGACGCCGAGCCAGTCGCCCATCTCGTTGACCGCGTAGGAGATCGCCAGCCGACGGAATGCAGGCCGCCGCAAGGGGTCTCGTAGGCGTGGACTACCCATTTTTGGCCAATGTTCCCACGTGTTTATTGCACAAGTTTCGTTGCAGATGCACAGGTTTTGGACAGCTTGTGCTACAAACTTGCCAGCAACTAACTCGTCTCGCCGGGACTTGCGCGAGATACCCCGCACGGGCTTCGACGAAAGGGATGAAGATCATGGGCTGGAAAAGGTAAGAGACTTAGCAACAAGAATGGGGCAGGGGCTTAGCGGCTTCTGCCCACCCGAAGGGCGCCGAATAGGCGCCCTTCGTGCGTTTTGGGGGCGGGGGTGGGGCCGTTCACGGTCGGGTGCCGCCGTTTTTCGCGCAATTTGCAAGGAAATGGCCAGTTTGTCGCTCTTGCTTGCCCGGCATCTGCCGAACGACTACCTTGATACAGCAGGTTGCGGTCGCCACGAACTCAGCTCCCAGTCGCAGGAATCGCCGGATTCACGCGAAATCTCCACGGGACCGGGTCGGGCACCGCGATCGGCCCGGGCAACCCATGACCAACAAGCGGCCGACAAATCTAAGCCACGCCCTGATGGCGACGATCATCGTCGCCGACATCGGCGTGGCGATCTGGCGCGCGCCGCTCGCCGACTGGGACCTCGCCCTGTTCGGCATCCTGCTCGGCTTCTCGATCTTCAGCGACGTGATGTCGATCGAGACCGAATCGCGGCTGAAGATCTCCGGCAACTTCCTCGCCCTGGTCCTGGCGATGGTCCTGCTCGGCGGAGCGCCCGCGGCGATCATCGGCGCGATTTCGATCCTCGCCGGCTGGCTGCGCTTCCGCGAAAGCCGCGCCGACCTGCTGGTCAACATGCTCACCTACCTGACCTTCCCGCTGCTGGTCGGGATCGGCTTCCACGAAATCGTCGCCGCGACCGGGACCACCCCCTCCGACCCGGCCTTCTACGTGCTCGTCTTCGGCGCCTTCCTCGTCGCCCTGGCGATGAACTTCTCGATGATCGGCGCCTACACCTGCTACCTCGAGCGCAGCTCCTTCATCGAGAAGGTGCGCACGGTGATGATCCCCCTGCTGCCGTCCGAGCTCGCCGCCGCCCTGATGGCCGTCGGCGTCGCCTTCATCTACTACGAAATCGGGCTCGCCGGGGTCGCCCTCTTCGGCATCGTCCTCGTCACCTTCCAGTACCTGCTCGGCGCCCTGCTCAAGTCGCAGGAGCGCGCCCGCGAGCTCGAGGTGCGCTCCAAGCAGTTGGCCAGCTTCCAGGTCGGGATGTTGAGCGCGCTGCTGCGCACGCTCGACCTGAGGGACCAGATGACCGCCCGCCACAGCGCCGCGGTCGCCCGCTACTCGCGCGCGATCGCCCAGAAGGCGGGCCTCTCCAAACGCGAGGAGGAGCTCGTCCACATCGCAGCGCTGCTGCACGACATCGGCAAGTTCATCCTTCCCGACCGCATTCTCAAGGCGAACGTGCCGCTGACTGACGAAGACTGGATGCTGATCCGTCGCCACCCCCAGCAAGGCGCCCGCGTCGTCTCCTCGCTCGACGGCTACGGCCCGGTAGCCGAGATCATCCTCGCCCACCACGAGCGGATCGACGGCAAAGGCTATCCACGCGGGCTTGAAGGCGACTCGATTCCGGAGCTGGCGCGGATCATCTCCGTCGCCGATACCTACGACGTGATGACCGCACGCGACTCCTACCGCACGCCGACCTCGAGCTACGAGGCGATTCAGGAGCTGCGCCGGGTCGCCGGCAAACAGCTCGACGCCCGCTTCGTCGAGGTCTTCGTCGAGCTGCTCGAGGACAAAGACGTCTCCTTCCGCCACGGCGAGGAGGCCGACTTCGAGCGCGAGCTGTCGCTCGAAGCGCGGATCGCCGAGACGGCCAGCCCGGGCGTCGACTCGGGCCGCTTCCAGGTCGCCGGCGTCTCCGTCGGCTAGCCGACCCGCCTCCGAATTTGCGCACCGGCGGCGGACCGGTACGGTTCGCGCCCATGCGCGCAGTGACTTTTCAGGCCCCGGGCGAGGTGCGGATCGAGGAGAAGGCCGATCCCGAGATCGTCGCCGGCGACGATGCCGTCGTGCGGGTCGAGGCGAGCGGGATCTGCGGCTCGGACCTGCACATCTACCACGGCCGGGTGCCGGTCGAGCCCGGCTTCACGATCGGCCACGAGTTCGTCGGCACGGTGCTGGCGGCGGGGGAGAGCGTCGAGCGGGTCGCCGTCGGCGATCGGGTGCTCGGCTGCTTCCACACCGCCTGCGCGACCTGCACCCCCTGCCTGCGCGGCGACTACCACCGCTGCGAGCACGGCCAGACCTTCGGCCACGGCGCCCACCTCGGCGATCTGCAGGGGGCGCAGGCGGAGCAGCTGCTTGTCCCGCGCGCCAACCTGACCCTGCGCCGCGTGCCGGAAGGGATGTCCGATGAGGTGGCCCTGTTCGCCGGCGACGTGATGGGCACCGGCTACCACGCCGTCGCCCACGCCGGCCTCCGCGCCGGCGACACCGTCGCCGTGCTCGGCCTCGGCCCGGTCGGGCTCTGCGCCGTGCAGGCGGCGCTCGCCGCCGGGGCTTCGGCGGTCTTCGCGATCGACTCGGTCGGCGAGCGGCTGGCGATGGCCGAGCGCTTCGGCGCCGTGCCACTGCACCTGACCGAGGCGGAGCCGAAGCGCGCCGTGCGCGCCGCCACCGAGGGGCGCGGCGTCGACGTCGTCGTCGACGCCGTCGGCGACCCCGGGCCGCTGGCGATGGCGGTCAGCCTCTGCCGCGATGCCGGCACCGTCTCGGGGATCGGCGCCTACGCGGGCAAGGGCGAGGTGCCGCTCGGCCTCGCCTGGCTCAAGGGCCTGACCCTGCGGCTCGGCCTCGCCAACGTGATCGCCCATGTAGACCGCGTGCTCGGCCTGCTCGAGGCGGGCAGGCTCGACCCGGCGCCGCTCGTCACTCACCGGATGAAGCTTGACCAGGCGCCCGAGGCCTACGAGCTCTACGACCAGCGCGAAGCGCTGAAGATCGTCCTCACGCCTTAGAACCTGTCTCAAAACCCGCGCGCACGTCTGGCGGCGGCGGACACACTTCGCGGTGCGGCGTCCTCAGTCGGCCGAATAGCGCTGCTATTCGGCCTCCCTGCGTCCTTGCCCCGCTCGGTCCGGCGCTCGCCAGTCGCACGCGCCTGTTTTGAGACAGGTTCTTAGGGATATGCCCACGGCGGGGCATGATTTGTGAAATCCGCTGTCTCTCTCACAGTGAGAGAGTGCGGTTGAGGCGCCCGGCACATGCGGCAGTTGTCGCCCTGGGCGCCCTGGTCTTTACCGGGAGCGCCCAGGCGTACTCGTGCGTGCGTTCCTCCCCGGCGCCACGCCTCTTCGACTGTGCCAGTTGACTGACGCATTTGCGTGAACTACTGTGTCGTTTCGATGGCACAGCAGGCCGAGCACGAGGAGAACCCTTTCGCGATCGACCCCGGCGACGAGCTGCCGGTCGGGCTGCAGCTGACCTGGCGCCTGCGGGCGCTGATCGCCACCGGCAGGTTGCGCTCGGGCGAGCGGCTGCCGAGCTTCCGTCGCCTCGCGGACTGGGCCGGCGTCAACGTCAACACCGTGCGCGCCGTCTACGCCGGGCTCGAGCGCGAGGGCCTCGTCGTCAGCCGCCAGGGCCAGGGCACCTTCGTCGCCGAGGGGATCGAGGCCGGCCGCGCAGCTCGAGGAGATCGCCACTGACGCGCTGCGTCGCGCGCTCGAGGCGGGCCTCAGCCCGCGCGAGCTGGCCGTCGTCGCCTCG
This sequence comes from uncultured Solirubrobacterales bacterium, assembly GCA_963789505.1. Taxonomy (GTDB): domain Bacteria; phylum Actinomycetota; class Thermoleophilia; order Solirubrobacterales; family 70-9; genus VRUE01. The sequence continues at coordinate 62,881 of CAWBLE010000004.1, read as the reverse complement.
GCCTGCGCGAGCATGCCGGGGGGCCTCGAGGAGGGCGGTTCGCGACGCCGCCCGCCGAACTGCCCGACCTCGCCGAGGAGAGCGAGGCGATCGAGGTGCGGCGCGAGCTGCGCCGCCAGATCGCCCGGCTCGAGGCTGAGCTCGCCACCTACCCGCACGACCTGCCGCGCGACCTGCCGACCGCGCCGCGCCGCGCCAGCGGCCACGTCGCCGGGGTCGAGGAGCTCGAGCGGACGCGCGACACCCTGATCGCCCAGCTCTCGGCGGCCCAGCGGGCGGCCGAGCGGCGGGCACGTCAGGCCGGGCGCGAGCGGCTCAGCGAGGCCAGTCCCCTCGAGCGGGCGATGAGCTGGTGGCGGCACAAGCTGTAGCGCGGGCCTTTCTGCCCGCAAAGTCGTTCTTCGTCGAGGTGGGGGAGATGATGATCCTCACCGCGCGCACGCTCTTCTCCGCGCTGCGGCCGCCCTACCCCTACGGCGAGGAGCTGGTCGGCCAGTTCCTCTTCGTGCTCAAGCTCTGCTGGTTCCCGATGACGATCTCGACCTTTGCCCTCTGCCTCGGGGCGCCGGGGCTGCAGGCTGCCGGCATCCTCAACCTGTTCGGCGCGCTCGACCGGCTCGGCGGCTTCTTCGTCGTGATCGCGGTCCGCCAGATCGGCCCGATCGTCACCGCCGTCGTCGTCGCCGGCGTCGCCGGCACCGCGATCACCGCCGACCTCGGCGCGCGCAAGATCCGCGAGGAGCTCGACGCCCTGCAGGTGCTCGGCGTCGACCCGATCAAGAACCTGGTCGTGCCGCGTTTCCTCGCGCTGATGATCATCACCGGCCTGCTCGACGTCTTTGCGATCGTCTTCGGCCTCAGCGCCGGGATCGCGGCCGAGCTGATCTACGGCCAGCCGCTCGGCGGCTTCTTCTCGACCCTCTTCACCAACGCGCTGGTCACCGACGTTTGGGGCTCGGTGCTGATGTGCTCGCTGTTCGGCGGCATCATCGCGGTCGTCTGCTGCTACAAGGGGATGACCGCCTCCGGCGGCGCCGCCGGGGTCGGGCGGGCGGTCAACCAGGCGGTCGTGATCGCCCTCATGGGCGTCTTCTTCTTCCTCTACGTGTTCACCGCCGTGCTGCTCGCGACCAACCCCGAACTGCAGTCGATCCGGTGAGGGAGGCGGCGGTGATCGGCTGGCTCGACGTCCCGCGCGGCTGGCTCGACTCCTTCGGCGAGGTCGCCCGCTTCGGCTCGCGCGTCGCCGGGCTCGTCTACTCGGGGCGGGTGCTGCGCTACTTCGGCGAGAGCCTGCGCCAGGCCGGGATCCTGATCCTCGGCTCGGCCCTGGTGATCTGGGCCTTCGTCTTCATCCTCGGCCTCCAGTGCGGCGTGATCGGCGCCTACTTCGTACGGTCGCAAGGCGCTCCCTCCTACGCCGGCCTCTTCTCCGCCTACTGCGACCTGCGCGAGGCGCTGCCCTACGCTTTCGGCTACATCCTCGCGGCCAAGGTCGGGACGGGAATCGTCGCCGAGATCGGCGCGATGCGGATCTCCGACGAGATCGACGCGCTCGAGGTGATGGGGATCCAGCCGGTCACCTTCCTCGCCGCGACGCGGCTGCTCGGCGCCTGGATCGCGCTGCCGTTCCTCTACCTGGCTGCGATCGGGATCATGTACTTCGCCAGCTACCTGGCCGTGGTCGAGCAGATCGGCGACGTCTCCTCGGGCGGCTATCTGCTGATCTTCTGGCTCTTTCAGGATCCCTTGGATGTGATGTTCAGCCTGATCAAGGGGATGGTGATGGCGACCGCGATCGTCGTCGTCGCCTGCTACTACGGCTATACGGCCTCCGGCGGGCCGGTCGGCGTCGGCACCGCCACGGCGCAGTCGATGGCCGTCAACATCATCCTGGTCCACATCATCGGCATGCTCGGGACGGTGGTCTTCTGGGGCCCGAGCCCCCGTGCGCCGATCGGCGGTTGAGCGAGATGCGTCACTCATAGTTTGAGCAGTCCGATTTGTGGCAGCATAGGGACGATGGCCCCGTTGGGAGATTCCGAGATCGAGGCGAGACTGGCCGAGCACCCCGGCTGGGAGCGGCACGGCTCCTCGATCCGCAAGAGCTATAAGCGCGGCGACTTCGTCGGCTCGGTCAACTTCGTCCGCAGTCTGACCGAGCCCGCCGAGGCGATGAACCACCACCCCGACCTGGAGATCGCCTGGGACACGGTCACAGTCTCCCTCTCCACCCACTCCGACGGCGGCATAACCACCGCCGACTTCGAGCTGGCGACGAAGATCGACGCGCTGGCGTAGTCACGCGCTGGCGTAGTCGTTAGTCGCCGCTACGGTTTGCGGATGGCCGAGATGCTGAGAATCGACGAGCGGCTCTCGATCCCGCTGGCGGAGGTCGAGTTGCGCGCCAGCCGCTCCTCCGGGCCCGGCGGGCAGCACGCGAACGTGACCGCGTCGCGGGTCGAAGCGGTCTTCGACGTGCGCGCCTCAGGCGCGCTCGATGAGGCGCGGCGGGCGCGGCTGTGGCGCGGGCCGGGCCGGTCGTCACCGCGGTCGCGCAGGAGGCGCGCGGGCAGGCGCGCAACCGCGAACTGGCGCTGCGACGGCTGGCGGAGAAGATCGCCGCCGGCCTCGTCGTGCCGAAGCGTCGCCGTCCGTCCAAGCCCGGCCGCGCTGCAAAGAAACGCCGCTTGGAGCAGAAGCGCCGCCAGGGAGAGCGCAAGCAGGCGCGCCGCCGGCCGGCCGCCGATGGCGAGTGAGTGGCAGACTCGGGCCGATGGCAAAGCGCAGGAAGCGACGGCCACGGGAGAGGGCGCCGACGGTCGACTACACGGATTCTGACGGCAACGTGCTGACCCTGCGACAGGGGCTCAGCGCGGGCACCGTCGCGAAGCTGGCCGAGGGCCCGGCGACGGCGGCGACCACGCAGGACGATGCCTGGCAGCGGCGCCAGGAGCTGCTCTTCGAGCGGCTCGCGGTGCGCTGGGAAATCGCCGGCCTGCCGCTCGACGACCAGAAGATGCTGCTCGGCCGCTACCGCATGGCCGACACCGTCACCCAGCGGTGGGTCCGCCGCACCCTCGCCGAGCACATCGAGCGCTTCATCCCCGACCTCTCCGGGTAGAGTCAACGGCATGCTCGCCGACGCCAGAGCCTTCAGCGGCTTCGCCGTCGACGACGTCGAGGCGGCGAAGGAGTTCTACCGCGAGACGCTCGGCCTGAAGCTCACCGTGCTCGACGAGCCGCACGGCCTGATCACGCTCAACCTGGCCGCGGGCCACGACGTCTTCCTCTACCCAAAACCGGACTTCGTCCCCGCCACCTACACGGTGCTCAATTTCCAGGTCGACGACATCGACGCCGCGGTCGACGGCCTCGCCGCCCGCGGCATCGAGTTCGAGCGCTACGAGGGCGCCGACCAGGACGAGAAGCGCATCGCCCGTGGCCCCGGCCCCCAGATCGCCTGGTTCAAGGACCCCGCCGGCAACATCCTCTCGGTCCTGCAGCAGCCCGGTTAGGCCGGTTAGCCCGGTTCGTCTCCGGCGCGGTCCAAGACCTCCCGCAGTCGCCGCGAAGCGAGGGTGCGGAGCCGGGGGCCGATCCTCTGACCCGCCAGATTGCCGCAGTTTGCGGTCGATAATGCCCGTCTTGGGCACTGGTGCCCAGCTACAGAGCCGCCACTCCCGCGCGCAGTGGTCGGCTGACCTTCTACTCGGAGCGAGGAAGATCGCCGTGCTTCACCGCTCCGTCAGGATCGACCTCCACCTGCCTGTTGAGCATCCAGTCGGCGGTCGACTCGCCGGCGGCCTTGGCCTTCTCCTCGATGTAGTCGAGCGCCGCGTCCATCAGCGGCCATTGCGCCTCGCGCTTGTTGGCCTGAGGCAGGATCAGGAGGCCGGTATGCAGATCGACCTTCTGGCAGAGGACGACGACCGGCGCTTGCGCGGAAGGATCAGGTTCTCGTAGCGGCGGAGGCTGTCGGGGTCGACTGTGGGATCGCCCCTGGTCCATTTCGCGCTCGACGCGACGACGTGGGCCATCTCGCCTCGCAACCGGGTCGACTCCGACCCCCAGACGAGCTCGCGCCCGCAATCCGGGTAGGAGCAGATGCCATAGGCGCGGGTCCAGAGCTTGATCGCCTCCGCTTTGGGAATCGCCTTTCGTGTTGACATCAGCCTCGCCCATCCGCGAAGACCGAGAGGCAGAAGCGGGTGCTCCGGTCAGCGAGACGTGGCATGAGCGGCTGCTGTCTTGCCGGTGGCCAAGTCCACGCCCTTGACCAGATCCGCACTCGCCCGATAGCGGACGGTTCGCCCGCGGCCGATCTGGTGAATCAGGCCGCTGTCGAGTAGTCGTCGAAAGTCGTTGCTTGCGCTCGCCGGCGAGATCTCGGCCTCCTCGGTGTAGTTGGCGCGGTCGCTTCCCCCCATCAGGCTTTGCTCGAGGGCGATGAGAAAGCGCTCGGGCCAGTCTCGCTGAGCCACCAGTTCTTCGAGGTAGCTCCAGCGTAACCCGGCCTCCTCGATCTGGGCCAACCGCTGGCCTGCCTGCGCGATGTGGGCCTTGATGCAAAAGCCGACCCAGCTGCTTGCGTCTCGTCCGGGCTGATAGCTGCCGCCCTGCGCATCGCGCAGCGCGGCGTAGTAGTCGGCCGTGTGATCACCGAGGTACTCCTCGATCGAGGAGAACTCCGGCGAGATCATCTTTCCCTCGCGTGCCAATACCAGCGACTGCACGATCCGCGACACACGCCCGTTGCCGTCGCGAAATGGGTGCACCGAGACCACGTTTAGATGGGCGATTGCCGCCTTCACGATCACGTCGGTTTCCTCATCGGCGTCCAGCCACTCGACTATCTCCGCCATCAGGGCCGGTACCTCCTCGCCGGGTGGTCCTCGGTAGTCGATCCGCCCGCCGGGGCCGGTGACCGAGATCTCCCCGGTCCGCCAGTAACCGGGGTCCTTGTCGCGCTGGAAATAGCAGGCGTCGAAATGCAGATCCAGGATCACCCGGTCGAGCCAACGGAAGGAAGGGTCCTGCGCCATCACCCCGACGTGATCCATCGCCCGCGCATAGCAGGAGACAGCCATCCGGTTCTCGTCTCCACTCTCGGGCTCGGATTCCCCGCTGGTCAGGGCGATTGCTTCGGCGGGGTCGACGCTATAGCCCTCGATCGAGGTGGAGCTCTCGATCGAGCTTGCTCGAACCTCGCGCCGCAGGCTTCCCATCCAGCGGCTGGGGCGGCTCACCTCGGCGCCGAGTTTCTGGCGCAGGCTTCCGAGCGCCACAAGGCGCTCTTGCAACGCATCGCTGAGGTGTGGCGGGGGGTAGATCATGGCGTAAGTATACGCATATACGGCTAATCGTCTATGAGCCTAGACCTTTGAAAGATCTATTTCTTGGAGACAGAGACCTTCGGGCAATGCCGCCCTGGCCGTGAAGCTCATCGTCACCGGCAAGCGCTCGCCCGTTAGCCGCCCCTGGCGGGCCGGGTCCCCGCCGCCGCGCAGGCCTACTCCTTGACCTTCACGTTTCGCCAGTCGCAGAACGACGTGTCGATCTCGACCCGCTCGTCGGGCTCGCGATCGCCATCCTCTGACCAGTAGGAGCGGCGCTCGAGGCGGACCTGCCAGCGCCCGTCTTCCTCGAGAACGTAGCTGTCCTCCTCGTCGCGGTGATCTTCGTTGTGGATCAGGATCGTCTCATCGGCGATGTCGGCGACGACCCGCCAGCCGCCCTTTTCGCGGACCGGCATGCAGCGCCCGCCGACGACGGTGGCGCCTAACTTACGCGCCGGCGATTTCAACCCGGTCAGCTGCACCGGTATCAGGTCGAACTGTGAGAGCTTCTCCTCTGCGCTCCCGTGCCAATCCACGAGCGGCAGGTCGACCTGCAGATCGGGGACATAGAGCACCGCGGAGTCCTCCTCGGAGGAGTGCCCGAGAAGCTCCAGCCAGCCTGTCTCATCGAGGGGCCCCTCGGCGAAGCTGAAGCGGGCGAGGGTGGTTTCGAGCAGGTTCACCACCTGTTCTTTTGCTTCATCACTCCCAGCCTTCTTCCAGTTCGCGATCGCCTCGAACCCGGCTCTGCCGCTGGCGGCGAGGAAGTCGAGCGGCTTGTAGGGACCGAAATCGTTGTCGGAGCCAATCTCCAAATCCGCTTGGATCAGTCAGGCTTCCCACGGATCTCGCAAAATCGGCTCTATAGATCGGTTAGAGATGGGCGCGGCTGGGTTCGAACCAGCGACTGTACGGCCTCCTCGAACCGATTAGACCCGTTCTCGGGAAATCACGAGAAGCCAGGCAAAAATGAGGCGAATATGGCTCTAGAAAGCCAGAAAAGAATTTCCACAGATCCCAGGTATCTGTCTCAGGACACCTTATCTTGGATATATGGAAACGAAAATCAACAACCCAAGGAGGTACTACGGGAACGGCCACCCTCAACGGCCAAACAGCAACAGAAGCGCCTCAGCACCGGCCTGGCTCCTCGACGAGTTCGAGGAGCTACGGATGAACCTTTCCGACGACCAGCTAACCGCCGAGGCAATCGCAATCAATCACGGCGACGTCAAAGAGAAGACGGCGGCGCGCTACGAAGACCATCTGGTGCATTTCAGCCAGTATCTCGCCAGCGCTCACGGCTTGAACTTCTACTCGGCCAAGAGCAAGCACGTTCGCCTGTTTATGAGCCACCTACAGCAGGAGGGAGGCGCGCAGCCTCACGCGGCACGCCTCGGCTGCTTCTGGTGCAAGGCCAGGGGCTATCCCGATGGAAAAGAGGGTAAGGGCTGGTCTGCGTCCTATCGCAAGAGCCATCTCTCGGCCATCAAGTTCCTCTACCGGCACTTCGCCGCCGAGGAAGACCTCCCCGACCACAATCCGGCGGCACTGGTTCCTGCGCCGAAAGTGGTCACGACGAGGGGCTATACGCCCACGGCTGAGGACGTAGAAAAACTGCACGCCGCCCCCGGCTCGCCAATGGCACGGCTGCTCACTCGCTGGATGTTCTACGCGCCGTCACGACGTGCCCCGTTTGTAACGGCACGCTGGCGGGATATTGACTTCGACCAGGGCACCTGGGATGTCGTCGGCAAGGGCGATGTGGCTGACGTCTTCGACCTGCATCCCGTCCTATTGCGGGAGCTACGGCAATACCGGCGCTGGCAGCTATCCGAGGCGCAGCGCAACTCCGCCATTCTCAACGCGCTGAGCGACGAGGAGACGGCTTATGTGCTGCTGACCCGGACTGGAACTTCAATTCATCCGAGCAGTATCAACAAGCTGCTGAAGCGCCACGCTCTCAAGGCTGGCGTGGGAGTAATGAACTCCAAATGCACCGAGGCGATAGACGGCAAGACCTCAAGGCTCTCGCCCCACGCTCTGCGTCGAAGCTGGGCGACCGCTGCGCTCAATGACCAAGACGTTCCAATTGACGTCGTCTCGGAGGTGCTGAAGCACAAGGACATCGCCACGACGCGCAGGCACTACGCGCCAACCAAGCCCGAACGCGCCCGCAGCGCCTTGACGGAGATGAAGCTCGGCAAGTCCAGGCGAAGGGGGTCAAGCCACTAGCGAAAACCCACCCGTCCCTGTCGTGCGCGCAGCATCCTCAACCTCTACCTAGAAAAAGGAGGTTGAGAATGCTGTATCTACACAAAGTGAAGTACCTGGAAGCCAGAGAGCTTCCAGCACGAGAACCGTATCCGGCGAGCGCAATCGTGACGCTGCTTGTCGGAACCGAGACCCTGAACCTCGTCGGCAAGCACGACCTACTCGATGAGCTGGCCGAGGTCGAGTCGTTCGCCGACGTCTCGTTCGAGTTGCGCTACAAACGAGTGCCGCTCGAAGCGCTCGGCGCGAGTGGTAAGGGCAACGTCTATCGGCTCTCGATAGTTCGGCTGCTCGAAGCGGGGGAGGTTGCCTGATGAGCCGTGGAAGTCGTGCCGAACAAGGTGAGGCGACGAGGGAGGCTGGCGGAGCGCCGGTAGAAGCGCAGCCAGCCGACCAAGGAGACGAAGCCGCAGAGAGGCCAGCGCCCCGCGACGATGAAGGCACCATCCGGATCAAGACCTACTCCGAGGAGGGTAGGCGCGACCCGCTCTATCAAGGCCGGGCATATACGCACGGCGTTGAAATCGGCCGTGCCTGGGCTACTTCGTCCGGAGGGGCACTGGCGGCGGCCGCAGCGATACTCGACGACGAGTTGAAGGACAAGGAACCGGGCAGGGTTCGCTTACCTCCGTCGATGAGGGGCTAAGCGAAAACACGGAGGTAAACGGCGTGCGCGTCTGAGGATGGGCTTATGGCCTCCCAGACGCGCACCATTTCCTCGAAGCGAGCGAAGCGAGCTATACGAACAACTGACAAAGAGAACGACAATCTCTGGCGTTGTCGAAACTCGCTGTCGCTGACCTGCACCTACCACGGCGACGAAATCCAGGAAGTCCCTTGCGGGAGATGGCGTACCTGCAAGCCATGCGCTCGACGCCTCCAGCACAGACTTCGTCAGCGCTTCCTTGCCGGGATTGCCGAAGTGCCGAGCGGTAAGCAGGCGATGTTCTTCACGCTGACCTTCCCAGCCCAAAACGCGCCCGACGAAAACGAGGCCCAGCGCTGCTGGCGGTCCCTCACTCGCCGTCTCCGATACCGCGATCTCCTGGGCGAATATGGCTTCGTTCTGCAACGTACCAAACAGGAAACCCTGCACTTCCACGGCATTGCCCATATGCCCTGGATGGAGGACGACCTAGCCGAATGGCGGGCGCTGCTGACCGCCTCCGGCTTCAGTGTGCAAAACAAGCTCGTCGTAGCTGAACCATCCCATGCCGGCTACGTCACCCGCTACATATCCACCCGTCTCGCTGACCTCGCGCCTCTGCGTCGCGCCTACGGGTTCTCGCGGCGCTTCCCAGAAGCGCACGCAGCCAGGGAGCGCCAAGTGGAGCAGGCGTTGCTCGCTGAGTTGGGTGCGGCTCCGCATTGTCATTGGGAGCTGAGCGGCGCACTCGCAGCGCGGCTGCAATGAGAACCAGGCCTTCCGCTAGGTGCGACAAGTAACCTAAGCCGGGTCTGGTGCCGCCTACCAAAGTCCATTGACGGGGGGAAGCGTTGAAGTTCAAGATTGCTGTTCTCGTACTGATCGTGGCGCTCGGTGCCTTCTTCGTCGGTACTACTGTCAATTCATCCAGCGATTCAGGTGACAGCAGAGAATCGCTTGCCGACAAGAAGCTTACAGAATGCGAAGAAGAATACACAGCCTTTGAAGAATCTCTCGATCACAAATCTGTGGCCTTTATGGAAGATCCAATCGCGGCTGCCGAAGCATATTGTGAGGAATAGCTATCGACGAAATCCAAGTCGATGCCGCGGGCGCAACAGAACTAGAATTCGTGGTGCGGCCACATATCGGGGAGTTCGTAGTCACCTCGCTCGGCCAGTTCTTCGGCCCTCCCGATCGCTTCCGCGACCGGCGGATCGTCCTCGTAGCCAGCCTGTGCCAGGGAGCTTGGGCTGGCTACCAACACAGGGACATCATCGGGCCAGTCAAAAAGTCCGTAGAGATAGTCAAAGTAGACACTCGTCATCAACGACGAAGACGGCTGACACGAGGCAACGGCCTAGCTCCAGGTGCCGATGCAATCTCCAGGCATCCTTCGCTACTGCTTCAACGCGCTTCTTCCCTAGACCCCCCCACGGCCCGCCCCACCAGCCCTTCGGAACCCACTTCGCCTCGACGAATAGCCAATGAACGAGACTACGGAATTCTTCCTGGGCGCAGGGGCCCGGCTTGATGGCGCTGAGGTCTGAAACCGTCAAGTCGATCCGCTCGCGCCGATCCTCTTCTTTGTTGTAGTCGCTCCGCGAGGAGTTGTCGATGTTGAACTCCGCGTGGATCTCGCTGGTATTGGGGAAGCGACTGGACAGCAGAGGAGCGAGCCTCAGCACAATGTCTGCCTCCGAGAGGATCGCCGGACCACGAAAGTTCTCGGGATCCTCCTGTGCCGTGAAGCCGTGATAGCGGTACCCTCCCCAACGCCGGTATCCATCCAGAAACTCGGGAAATGCGTCGAGGAGGTGCCCTGTGCTGTCGCGCGTGTTCGCCTCCATCTTCGCTGAATAGACCTCATCCGGGATCTCAAAGTCCGGGTCCGGGTCCAGGTGAGTGGGACCGGGAACTTTCTCCCAGACAATGGGGTCAGCGCTGCTGTCGTCGGTAAGCAAGCGGCTACCCTATCGGTACTTAACCTGCGCCCCGGCTTGCTCAAGCTTTTCTCTGGCCGACTCAGCCGTATCGCCATCCAGTTCTGAGAGGATGGTCACCGGGGCACTTCGGACCAACTGGAGCGATTTCTTGAGGTCGAAGTCGCTACTGAACTCCTGAACGACCTTGATGACCGGCACGATGTCGTCGTCGGCCACCGAGAGCAGAACAATGTCGTTGATCGCGGCCTGCTGATCGAGCTTCGCCTTCTCGGCCGCGAGTTCGGCATCGGTGATCATTCCGCCATCTCGGAGGTGCATCAGTTCTCTCAAGCTGCTCAAGTCGATTTCCCGAAGCCTTGATTGGCTGGTCGGGGATTACCTCGTAGCCCACGCTCTCCGATTGCGAAGTGTCGAGTATCGCCTTCTTTCCCAGGAGTTCTACCTTGCCGGTCAGGGCAACGCGGCATTCCGGGCATTTCGTCCCGGTTCTCGCCCCGCTTCTCCAGAATGACGACTGGGTGTGGATCTTCGCCCCACAACTCGGGCAGATCGCGCGGGGGTTCCAGAAGCCCATCGGAGCGCAAGGTTATAGCCGTCAAGCGCCAGATTAGGTTGCCGGGAATGGCTGGGCTAGACTTTCGGCACAAGCCGAGCGACGGGTTCTAGCCGTCGAGGCCGGAGCGGACGGGCGGAACAGGTCTCGAACCACCTCCCAGATTCTGGCTCTGGAAAGGTAAATCCGATGGGCGCGGCTGGGTTCGAACCAGCGACCTCTCGCGTGTGAGGCGAGCGCTCTCCCGCTGAGCTACGCGCCCGGGAGGGGAGGGATCATACGGCGGTCGCGGGGCTTGGGCTATCGGGCGGGGGGCCGGTTTCGTCGTGCTCGACGGCTTGTTTTTGCAGGGCGAGGCCGACGAAGGGGAAGATCAGGGTGGAGAGCATCGCGGCGCCGACCAGGCCGGCGGCGGTCGAGCTCTCCATGTGGCCGGCGTCGACGGCGATCGTCGTGATCGCGACGACCAGGGGCAGCTGGGTCGCCGAGAAGAAGGCGAGTGCGGCGCGCTGGCGGGCCTGCAGGACGCTGCGGTAGAGCAGCAGCGCCGGGGCGCCGCGGATGACCAGGAAGAGGGCGAGGAAGAGGCCGAGCTTGAACAGCGCTTCGGCCGAGCCCAGCGCCTCGACATCGAAGTTCATGCCGCTGGTGACGAAGAAGAAGGGGACGAAGAAGCCGAAGCCGACCGCGGTCAGCTTCGACTCGAAGACCTGCAGCTCGTGCCCCTTCAACGCCAGCCGCACGATCATCCCGGCGACGAAGCCGCCGAGCAGGACGTCGAGCCCGAGCTTGCCGGCGAGCAGGACGAGGCCGAAGATCAGCACGACCGTGACCCGCACGGCAAGCTGGCTGCTCGCCTCGAAGGTCCGCTCCAGCGCCGGCCAGCCGCGCCAGGCGAGCCGGATCGAGATCAGCGCCAGGGCCACGGCGAGCGCGACGAAGGCGACCAGGATGCCCGCCTCGTGCAGCGGTTTCTCGGTCGAGAGGAAGAGCGTGACGAGCAGGATCGGGCCGAACTCGCCGACCCCTCCGGCGGCCAGCAGGTAGGTGCCGAAGCGGGTGCGCAGCTCACCGCTGTCGCGCAGGATCGGGATCAGCGTGCCGATCGCCGTCGTCGCCATCGCCGTGCTCGTGTAGAGCGAGGAGATGACGAGGCCGAGGGCGGCGAGCACGGCGCCGGCGGCGTGCGCGATCACGATCGAGAGCCCCCACCCGGTCGCGCCGAGCTTCAGCGGCCGGCCGCGGATCCGCTCGAAGTCGATCTCATAGCCGGCGAAGAAGAAGAGCATCCCGAGGCCGAGGTTGGAGAAGAATTCGATGAAGCTGTCTTCGCTCGCGATCTCGAGGACGTGGGGGCCGACCAGGATCCCGAGGCCGAGCTCGACGACGACAACCGGCGGCACGAAGCGGCCCGGCACGAAAGCCACCGTCGCCGCCGCGACCGCGGCCGCGAGGACGATGATGAAGAAGGACTCGGCGTCGACGGAGATCAAGGCGGCCAGACTCTATGTATGGGCGCGGCCGGGTAGGATTCCCCGTGGACCGTGCTAGGCGGGGAATCAGCGGTGCCTTGTAACCCGCAATCCGCTCTAGCGGGGCCGAATACCGTTCTAAGGGGCTGGCCTTCGGGACCGGCCTGCCGGGGGCGGCGTTGACGGCCGGGTCCTGCGCGACGTGGGCACGCGAACCAGGTCAGGTCCGGAAGGAAGCAGCCTTAAGCGGATGCCGCGGGTGCCGCAGGTGAGCCCGACTCGAGCCAACCCCGACGGGCACGCCTGGGGACCTCGCTTCGAAGGCGGCCGCACGGTCCATTTATTTCCCCCGCCCTCAGCCGCTCGCGGGCGCCGCGAAGCGGCGCTCCAGGTCGGCCGCCGCCTCGGGGTCGACGAGGCTGAGCGCGGTCGCGGTTGAGATCGCCCGCAGGCTCGAGACGGCGAAGAGGTTCGGCTCGACCGGCAGCCCGCGGGTGTGGTCGGGCAGGAACAGCTCGGCGAGCAGCGGCGTCCGCGGATCGATCATGTGGCGGACGTGGAGCAGGACAGGATCGCCTCGGCGTCGGCGCGGCGCAGGTCCCGGTCGCGCGGGCTGGGGGTGACGAGGACGATGTCGGGCACGACCTCGCGCAGGTCCTGCTCGAGCCGCTCGGGCTCGTCCTGCCGGTCTCGATGAAGCGCACCTCGATCCCGGAGTGAGTCGCCCTCGCCCAGGTAGTGCTCGAAGACCTGGCGCCGGCGAGCACGGTCACCTCGAAGCGCTCGGCGCCGGCCGAGGCCAGGTCCTCGAGCAGCGCCGGCGCGTTGAAGCCGCAGCCGACGATCGCCAGGCGCAGCGCCGCCGCTCTGCGTCGCGGCGTCCCATGCCGCCGCACGAGCTACGTCGGGCCCGGCGCGGACGCGGGCGTCGACCGGGTCGGGAGTCGGCGAGCCGCTCGGGTTCGGTGATCGCGAGCCGCAGCAGGCCGCTGATCGTGCGGTCGCCGACCAGCGCGTCCCACTCGTCGGGGAGCATCTCCCAGGCGGCGTCGACGTTGCGCCGCGGCGGAAGAGCAGGCGGACAGCGGTTCGCCTCGTGCCGCTCCAGGTGGTCGCGCAGCGCGAACCGGTCTGCACGGTCTCGACGTCGGCCATCTGGCCGCCACCGGCCGCTCGCCAGCGGCATCAACAGCACCGCGGCGGCGCGCGCGGCGCCGGCGAGCTCGAAGCCGCTCTCGCCCGCCGCGTCGCCGAAGACCAGCTCGACCTCGAGGTCCGGCCCGCAGCTCTCCTCGAGCTCGGCGCGCAGCTGGCCGCGGCGCTCGCGGCGCCCTCGGGGGCGAGGACGACGATCCGCCCGAAGGCGGGCCGCAGCGCGATCGCTTCGGCGGCGGCCCGCGCCGCGACTGGGATCAGGTCGCTGCCGCCGACGATCAGCAGGTGGCCGCGGCAGCGCACCGGCCGGTCGGACTGGCCGAGGCGCTCGAGCGAGCGCCCGACCGTCTCGGCGACGAAGGTGAAGAGCAGGCCGACCAGCAGGACCAGCCCGGCGATCACCTGGAAGATGCCGATCGTCCGCGCCGCGGCGCCCTCGTCGTCCTGCAGCGACGATGGGTCGAGCAGGTGCAGCGTCGCCGACCAGAGCGCCTCGCCGAAGTCGGCGTAGAGGTCGAAGGCAAACTGGGCGAGGGCGGCGCTGAGCAGGACGACGAGGGCGACGACGCCGAGCAGCAGACCGAGCCGCCCGGCGGTCGTCTCGGTCGCCCGGCTCACCCGCCGCACTCGGCCAGGCGCTCGGCGAGCCAGAGGTCGCAGAGCCAGTCGGACTGCTCGCCGGACTTGCGGCTGACGACGATTCCCTCCGGGCCGCTCTCGACGCTGACCTTTTTCCAGCGGGTCGAGTTGGGGGCGCTCTTCAGCGCGGCGACGACGCTCTCCGGCGCGCCCTCGGCCGGGCGCACCCGGCCGTCGCGCGATTTCGCCTTGTAGGGCGGGGCGGCGACCGCGACGCTGACCTCGCTCGTGCCGCTGCGCTCATCGCCGCCGAGCCGGGCCGAAACGCGGCGACCGTGGCGCTCGCCGCTGAGCACCAGCGCGCCGTGGACTCTGGGGCCGACCCGCCCCGTCGTCGCTTCGCGCGTCTCGATGCTGACCTTGGGCCGCTCGGTCACCGCCAGCCCCAGCGGCGCCATCGCCACGCCGACGTTGTCGTAGCCGCGGTCCATCTCACCGCCGGGGGCGAGCGCCCGGAAGCTGCCCCAGAGCGCGACGAGGACGATCAGCGGCCCGCCGATCAGCAGCGGCAGGAAGCTTTCCAGCAGATACATCGAGGGCACCGTGAGGAAGATCAGCAGCGTCACCAGCATCCCCAGCCTCAGGCTGCGCCGGCCCGACTCCCACATCTCACTGCGCGCGGCGATCGCCTCGCGGTCGATCGGCGCGACCGCCATCGCCGCCCAGAGCTCGGGCTCGGTCATCGTCATCGGGTTCTCGATCTTGCGGCCGCCTTCGGCGACGGCCCGCGACGTTCCGCGCGCGTCGGCGCCGGAGACGCGCTCAAGGTCGGCGCGCTGCAGGGCGAAGAGGATGATCATGAAGACCGCGACGACGGCGAAGATCAGCGCCAGCGTCAGCTTCGGGTTGGCTTCGCCCTGACCGGTGGTCGTGGCGATGACGATCGCGATCGCGGCGACGACGAAGACGCCGATCAGGCCGAACCGCGACGAGCGCTTAAATCCGCCTGACATGGCGGGTGAGCCTACTCGCCCCGGGGTCAGTCGATCAAGCGCTTCTCCATGCGGTCGATCGCGATCCGCCACATGACCAGGGCGAAGCCGACCAGGCCGGCGAGGCGGACGAGGTCGATCGGGTCGTAGCCGAAGGCGCCGCCGCGGACCAGTTCGACCAGCTGGTGCAGGGGGTTGAGCTGGGCGACGATCTGCACGCCCTGGGGCAGTTCGTCGATCGGGAAGAAGGCGCCGGAGACGAGAAAGAGCGGCGTGACGAAGAGCGCCGTGACGTAGTTGAACTGGTCGATCTTGGCGACGGTCGCCGCCATCGTGATGCCGAAGCCGGCGAAGCCGAGCGCGGTGGCCAGGCAGAAGACCGGCGTCAGCAGCATCCCCCAGGCCGGGTCGAGGCCGAAGGCGATCGTGACCAGCAGCGGCACGCAGCCGTAGATGCTGGCCCGCAGCCCGATCCAGAGCATCTCGGCGCTGACCAGCTCCTCGACGTCGACCGGCGCGGCGAGGATCGCGTCGTAGGTGTTCTGGAAGCGGTGCTTGACGAAGGTGCCGAACATCGCCGGCAGGGCGCTGGAGAAGATCACCGCGGTGGCGACCATGCCGGTGCCGACGTACTGCACATAGGGCACGCCGGCGACTTCGTCGACCAGGGTCGCACTCAACCCGAGCCCGAAGGCGAGCAGGTAGACGATCGGTTCGAGGATGCTGGAGAAGGTCGTGCCGCGCCAGTAGGTGCGGAAGTTGGCCAGCTCGCGGCTCATCACGCCGCCGATCGCCGCCGGTTCGAGTCGGCGCAGGCGGGCCTTGGGGGCGCCGGTCACTCAGCCTCCTCCCCCGTGAGCAGGACGAAGACGTCCTCGAGCGAGGCGGCGCGGCGCACGGCGTCCTCGGGCACCGAGCCGTTGCCCGCCCGCTCGGAGCCGACAATCGCGATCGCCGGGCCGGCCGGACGCACGCGCAGGCCGTCGGCCTCGGCGGTGGCGCGCGCCTCGGCGAGCCGTTCGGGCGGCGCGTAGACCTCGGCCGTCTCGCGGCCGGCGTGCTCGGCGATCAGCTCTGCCGGGCGACCGCGGCTGATGATCTTGCCCTTGGCCATCACCGCGACTTCGTCGGCGAGTCGCTCCGCCTCCTCGATGTAGTGGGTCGACATCAGGATCGTCGTGCCCCCGGTGCGCAGGTTGTCGATCAGCGTCCACAGCTCGGTGCGGATCTGCGGGTCGAGGCCGACGGTCGGCTCGTCGAGCAGGATCAAGCGCGGTTCGTGGATCAGCCCGCGGGCGAGCAGCAGCCGACGGCGCATGCCGCCGGAGAGCTCGTCGACGGCGTCGCCACGGCGCTCGCGCAGGCGGGCGAGGTCGAGCGCTCGGTCGACCGCGGCGCCGACGTCCGGCACGCGATAGAGGCGGGCGAAGACCGCGAGGTTGTCTTCGACCGTGACATCGACGTCGAGGTTGTCGAGCTGCGGCACGACTCCCATCTCGGCTCGGGCAGCCTTGGAGTCTTCGGGCAGCTCGTGGCCGAGCGCCCGCAGTTCACCGGAGTCGGGCCGCGCCTGGCCGGTCAGCAGTCGCATCGTCGTCGACTTGCCGGCGCCGTTGGGCCCGAGCAGGCCGAGGCAGATGCCCTCCGGCACATCGAGGTCGAGCCCGTCGACCGCCGTGATCGGGCCGAAGGTCTTGACCACGTCACGCAGTTCGATCGCCGCCATGCCCCGATGCTCGCATGCGAGACTGGCCGGCGTGTTGGACGAGCGTTGGATCCGGGCGCTGCACGTGGAGACGATGCGCGAGGAGGAATTGCACGCCGAGCGCGGGCAGCACGTCCTCTTCCAGGCCTCGACGATCGGCGCCCTGCTCGACGGCGCCTACGACGGCGACCTGCGCTTCGACGAGCTCGCCGAGCACGGCGACCTCGGCCTCGGCACGCTCAACGGCCTCGACGGCGAGATGATCGCGCTCGACGGCCGCTTCTACCGCGCCGACGTCGACGGAGCGGTGACGGCGGTCGGCGCCGAGACGCGCACCCCGTTCGCCGTCGTCGCCCGCTTCGAGCCATCGATCGAGGCGAGGATCGAAGGGCCGCTCGACCATGACGAGCTGCTGGCGCGGCTCGACCAGCTGATCCCCGCCGGGGCCGCCTCCTGCGCGATCCGGCTCGATGGCCGCTTTGCCTCGGTCCGCGCCCGCTCGGTCCCGCGCCAGAGCCCGCCCTACCGGCCGCTGACCGAGGTCGTCGCCGAGCAGCACGTCTTCGAGCTGCGCGACGTCGAGGGGACGATGCTCGGCTTCCGCTTCCCCGACTACGCCGAGGGGATCGAGGTCGGCGGCTACCACCTGCACTTCATCGACGCCGCCCGCGAGCGCGGCGGCCACGTGCTCGGCTCGCGCTCGTGTGGCCTGCGCGCACGCCTCGACCCCTCCAGCGAGCTCCACGTCGAGCTGCCGCCGGGGGTCGACCTCGCCGACCCGGACCTCGCCGCCGAGACCCACGCCGCGGTCACCGTCGTCGAGCGCGCAAACTGAAGGATTGTGTCCCCTACAGGGGGTTCAATCGTCCATCTTGCGCGTGCTCAGCAGCGGCGGTAGAGGAGCCAGGACTCGTTGGCGGCGACGCGGCGGAAGCCCGGTGGAACCGTGCTCCTGAAGCGTGCGGGGTCGTTGGGGTCGAGGATGAAGTTGTGGATCACGAAGGGGCTCGCGGGTTTGAGGAAGTAGCCGCGGCCGGGCTGGCGCTGCTCGGCGGAGCTGACCACGTCCGACGGCCGCAGGTCGAGGTCGAAGGCGAGACGGGGCACGGCGCGGTGGTTGGGGACCGAGATCGGCAGGCAGAGCGGCTCAAAGGCGCCCGAGTCGGCCAGGTCGCCGAGGTCGGACTCGATCTTCCCCTGGTTGGTCAGGTCGGTGTCTACCTGGGAGAGCAGGTCGTACTGGTTTGGCGCCCAGACGACGAACATCAGCGCGACGAGCGCGGCGAAAACCTGCCAGGGGGTGCGCCAGGGATGCTCGCGTTCGAGCAGGCGCCAGCCGAGCAGGCCGAAGGCGACGAAGATCGCCAGCACGGCGCCGGCGAGCATCGTGTAGCGGGCGATGATCGCCAGGCCGGCGCTGCCGAGCAGGGCGAAGGCGCCGAGCGACAGCACCGCGGCGGCCAGGCCGATTGCGGCTTTTCCCGGGTCATAGTGGGGAAAAAGCAGCAATCGTCGGCGGTGGGCATAGAGGGCGCCAGCGGCGATCAAGACTCCGCCCAGCGCGGCCACCATCCCTGGCCACTGCATCACTTCGCCGAGCGCGCGTGGGCCGTAGAGCACGAGGTCGGCCGGGCCGGTGTGGCGGGCGAGGGTGTCGACGGTTTCGCGAGTGCCGGTGAAGGAGTAGGTGGGGGAGCCGGCGGTGATCCAGTCGAACAACGCCCAGAGGACTGGGGCGGCGAACGCCAGGACGGCCAGGGACGCGGCGTGGTTGGGGAGGCCGGTGGGGGTGCCCCTCGCCCCGACAAAACGCGGCCTAATTAGGCCGCGTTTTTGAGTATCCGCCGGTTCGAGGGGCACCCCCACCGGCTCTCCGTCGGGCGCTCTGCCCTGGCCGCCGCGACCCTCAAAGAGCTGGGTGAAGTCGAGCAGGAGGTACGCGAGGTAGGCGAAGCTGAAGAGCCACGCCTCGGGGCGGAGGAGGCCGGCTAGGGCGAGGAGGGTTAGGACGGGCCAGCCGGCTCTTGGGCGCTTGGTCTCTATAAGGAGGGCGCCTAGGACGAGGGCTATGTAGGGGAGGTCCACGTAGGCGCGCAGGCCGTTGGAGAGGAAGGGGGCGCGGGTGAGGACGAAGATCGCGGCCACGGCGCCGATCGGTCGGTCGAACCAGAGCGCGCCGAGGCGGTAGACGAGGTAGCCGACGAGGCCGAGGGAGAGGTAGGCGATCACCATCGTCACGCCGACCGCGCCGCCGCCGAGCGGCGTCGTCACCAGGCCGAGCAGATCGGCCAGCGGGTGCGGGGTGGGGGGCAGGGCGGCGCCGTAGTCGGGGCCGATCCCGTGCGCCAGTTCGCGCCCCCAGACCAACGCGTAGATCGTGTCGTAGTTAGGGAAGCCGAGCGGGAAGACGACGAGCAGCGTCGCCGCTACGAGGGCGAGCCAGGCGGCGGGCGTGAGCCGGCGGCGGAGCACCGGGGCAAGGTATAGCCGTGGATACACTGGCCGCAGTGCCCTCCGCCAGCGACTCGACCTCCCTCTACCGGCGTCACCGCCCCGGCTCCTTCGACGAGGTGGTCGGCCAGCAGCACGTCGTCCGCACCCTGCGCAACGCGGTTGAGGGGGGCAAGGTCCACCACGCCTACCTCTTCGTCGGCTCGCGCGGCACCGGAAAGACCTCGATGGCGAAGATCCTCGCCCGCTCGCTCAACTGCGAGCGCGGCGGCCCGACGGTCACCCCCTGCGGCGAATGCGAGTCCTGCCTGACGATCGCCGCCGGCAACTCGGTCGACGTGATCGAGATGGACGCCGCCTCCAACCGCTCGGTCGACGACGTCCGTGACCTGCGCGAGCGGGTCGCCTACGCCCCCGCCGGCGGCCGCTGGAAGGTCTACATCCTCGACGAGGCGCACATGCTGACCAAGGAGGCCTGGAACGCCTTCCTCAAGACGCTCGAGGAGCCGCCGCCGAACACCGTCTTCGTGCTCGCCACGACCGAGTCGCACAAGGTGATGGCGACGATCGCCGACCGCTGCCAGCGCTTCGACTTTCAGCGCCCCTCGCTCGAGCAGATCTCCGAGGTCGTGCAGCGGGTCGCCGTCGCCGAGTCGATCGAGGTCGACGAGGGCGCCGTGGCGACGATCGCCCGCTCCGCCCAGGGCAGCTTCCGCGACGCGCTCGGCACGCTCGACCAGCTCGTCGCCTATGGCGGCGAGAAGGTCGGGCTCGACGACGTCCTCCAACTCCTCGGCGCGGCCGACGCCGAGCTGCTCTTCGGCGCCGTCGACGCGGTGATCGCGGAGGACCCGAAGGGGGTGTTGCTCGGGGTCGAGGAGATGGCTCGCTCGGGCCGCGACCCCTCGCAGTTCGCCCGCGACCTGCTCGCCCACCTGCGTCATCTGCTCGTCACGCAGACGGTGGGGGAGGTGCCGAACACCTTCGTCGTCACCGCGACGGACCAGGGCCGGATGCAGGCTCAGGCCGAAGCAATCGGCGCCGCCACCCTCGTCCGCACGATCGACGAGCTGGCGGCGGCTCTGACCGCGGTGCGCGAGGGCGACGACGCCCGCATGGCCGTCGAGATCGCCCTCCTGAAAGCAGCAAGACCCGACCTGGACCCCAGCACCGAGGGCTTGCTTAGACGTATCGAGCGACTCGAGCAAGGGACGGGGCGTGGTCAGGCCGCGGGTCCTGTCACGGCAGGGGACCCACCTCCCCCTCCGGTCGCTAAAGCGTCCTCAGGGGAGGTCCCCCCTACCGCGCCACCCGCGGCAGAGGCGCCTCCGCCAGACGCTGAAGATCCGAAGAGTGACGATCACTCCCCGGCTGGCCGGCGCGACAGACCCGCGGGCCAGCTCGACATCGAGCAGGTTGTCCGCGTCTGGCCCGCTGTGCTCGACCAGCTGATGCAGACGGCGCCCGCTCTGGCGGCGACGTTCGAGGGGGCGCGGCCGGTTGCGGTCGATGGCGGAGCGGTGACGGTCGGGTTCCCCGCCGACCACACTTTCAACAAGCGCAAGGCCGAAGCGCCGGACAAGAAGGAGCAACTGGCGGCGGCCCTGGAGGTCGTCATCGGCCAGAAGGCGCGGCCGGCGTTCGTGGTGCTCGACGGAGAGCAGGCCGCTCCCGAGGGCGAGGAGAAGGGCGGCGCCGACCACGAGGCGCTGGTGGAGAAGATCAAGAGCGAATTCGACGCCGAGGAGGTCGGTTGATGGCACGGGGCGGCCCTGGGGGCTTTGACGTGAACGCGCTGATGAAACAGGCGCAGCAGATGCAGCAGCAGATGGAGCAGGCGCAGGAGCAGCTCAAGGAGGAGACGGTCGAGGCCAGCGCCGGCGGCGGCATGGTCAAGGTGACGATGGGTGGCGACCTGAGCCTGCGCGAGATCTCGATCGACCCCGAGGCAATCGACCCCGAGGAGGCCGAGATGCTCGCCGAGATGGTTCAGGCCGCCGTCAACGAGGCGCTGCGAGCAGCGCAGGAGCTGCAGAACGCGAAAATGGGCGGGATCACCGGGGGTATGGGAGGCATGCCCGGCCTCCCGGGCATGTGAGCGCCGAGGGTCCGGCGCCGCTCTCCCGCCTCGTCGCCGAGCTCTCGCGGCTGCCCGGGATCGGCCAACGCACCGCCCAGCGACTTGCCTTTCACATCCTCCGCGCGCCCGATGAAGAGGCGGCGGCGCTGGCGACGGCGATCCGCGAGGTGAAGGAGAAGGTCGGCCTCTGCGAGCGCTGCTTCAACCTCTCCGAGGGGCCGCTCTGTCGGATCTGTCAGGACCCAAATCGCGACCAGGCGACGATCTGCGTGGTCGAGGAGCCAGCCGACGTGATCCCGATCGAGCGCACCCACGAGTACCGCGGCCTCTACCACGTGCTCGGCGGCGCGCTCTCGCCGATCGACGGGGTCGACGCCGGCGACCTCAAGATCGCCGAGTTGCTGCGCCGCGTCGGCGAGGGCGAGGTGCGCGAGGTCGTTCTCGCGACCAACCAGACCACTACTGGTGAGGCGACCGCACTGCATATCGCCGACGAGCTGCGCGGTCAGGCGACGATCACCCGCCTCGCCAGCGGCCTGCCGATCGGCGCCGACCTCGAGCACGCCGACGAGGTCACGCTCGGCAACGCCTTCGCCGGCCGCCGCACGCTCGAGTGAGCGCCAGGAGCCTGCACGCGCCCTCGAAATAGACGTTTCGACTAGACGGGTGTCAGACCGCAAATAGCGGAAATCCGGCGTTCTGGCGTCCGCCCGCTTCGCCAATGTCTCGGCGTGGCGACGGAAGCCCCGATACGAGGCAACGGGCAGCAGGGGGCCGGCGAGCTCGCTCGCGAGCTGTTCGCCGCAGGCCGCGCAGCGGCTGCGCCGAGTGAGTTCGGCGCCGGTAACCGCGACCGCGGTGGGCACGCTCCGGCAAGTCGGCCCGATGCTCTGGCCGCCCCGGTGGTAGGAGGACCGAGGAGCACCCGAGCCTCTACCGGCCCGGCCAATTGCGGCGGCGACTCGACCAACTGCTCGAGTGCCACCGTCGCTACGAGCAGCACTTCGGGCTGGTCGTCTTCGATGTCGAGGGGCCGGGCGCGCGCGAGGGTGAGGGCGGTGGCCGCGAGACGGCCCTCGCTGTGGTCGGTGCGGCGCTCGGCGAGAGCGTGCGCCTCGTCGACGAGACCTTCCGGCTCGAGGAGGACGCGCTCTGCGTGCTCGCCCCCGGCCAGGACACCGTCGGCGGCGTGCAGATGGCCGAGCGCCTGCTCAGCCAGCTCGACGAGCTCGAGCGGGCCGGCGGCCTGCGGATCGGGATCTCGGCCGGCGTCGTCGCCTGCCCCGAGCACGGCGACGACGCCGACGGCCTCCTGCACAAGGCCGACGAGGCGATGTGGCGCGCCCGCTCGGTCGGCCAACCGGTCGGCGTCGGCGCTTTAGAGCCTTTGCAAGATCGCTGACAGATTCCTGAAATTTGTCCATAACCGGTGTAAACCTGGATTCCAGGTGACAGAATGCAGCGCGTGCCGGGAATTCGAACCAATGCCGCCGCCGAAGTACTGGGCGTCAGCCCCAACACTCTGCGCAGCTGGGAGCGCCGCTACGGCTTCCCGGCGCCGAAGCGCACCCAGGGCAACCACCGCAACTACGAGCTGGTCGAGCTGCAGACGCTGCGCGACGCGCTCGCCGAGACGGGAAACATCTCCTCGGCGATCGCGCTGACCCGCCAGCGCCAGGACTCGCCGGCAAGCGGTGGCAGCCTGCTCGTCGCCTTCGAGAGCTTCGACGAGGAGGCCGCCGAACGGGCCACTGAGGAGAGCCTCGCGGTACGGCCGCTCGAGCGGACGGTGGAGGAGATGCTGCTTCCGGCCATCGACGAGCTCGCCGCCCAGCCCGAGCGCGAGGCCGAGCTCGAATTCGCCGCCCGCTGGGCGACCGGCTGGCTGCACGGCGCCCGTCGCCTCGCCTCGACCGCCTCGCGCCCGGCCGGCATCCTGCTGCTCGACTCGAGTCGCGGCTCCGAAGCCGAGGCCGTCCACGCCCAAGCGCTCGACCTCGCTCTGCGCCGGGCCGGCTTCCGTGTGCTGATGCTCTCCGACGAGCTCGGCGAGGAGCGCATGGAGCGCGCCCTCCGCGCCCTCGACCCGACCGCGATCGTCTTCTGTGGCCCCGGCGCCGACACCCCGGCCGCCGTCCAGCTCGTCCGCAAGATCCGCGAGGCGGGCTTCGACGCGCCGCTCTACGGCTTCCGCGCCAGCGGCCTGATCGGCGATGCGATCCCCGCCGCCGGCGAGCGCCCCAGCGAGGTCACGGGGATGCTCAACGCGGACCTGCGCCGCCGCGCCAGCCAGGCTTTCGCCTAGCGCTCGCTCTGTAACCACTTAGTAGCACCGCAGTTACAACCTCGACACTGGTTGCCGGGACGATCAGGGTGTGGTTCTACGCCTCGCGATCCTCTGTCTGCCGCTGCTGCTCATCGCCCCGGCGACCGCGACGGCGGTGGTCTCCGATGTGCAGCCGCTCGACGGTCCGAGCGCCGACGTGGTCGACGTCGCCGACGCGGCGATGTCCGAAGACGGCACCGGCGGCGTCGTCTGGCTGCGCCGTGTAGACGGCCACAACCACGTCTTTGCCGCCCAGTATCGCGGCGGCTCCTGGCGGCCCGTGCAGCGCGTCGACTTGGGCCAGAACTTCGATTCGAGCTGGGCCCGGATCGGGGCCGGCGACGGCGGTCGCCTGGTCGTCACCTGGGTGCAGGAGTTCGGGGTCGAAAGCGACCGCCTCTTTTCGGCCACGCTCGACCCGGGCGCGAGTGGCTTCCAGGCGCCAGTGCCGATCGACTTCAACGTCGGCGAGGCGACCGCGACCTACCCGGACCTGGCGATGTCGCGCGGCGGCCAGGCCTACCTCGTCTACCGGGTCGTCACCGACGTCAGCCCTTCCAACCCGCCCGGCTACGTCGGCGCCGACGTGCGCGTCGCCCGCTACAACGGCCGCCTCTGGTCCGTGCTCGGCACGCCGGTCGACCGCAGCATCAACACGCCGGTCCGGCTCGCTGACGATGGCAACGCGCCCAAGGTCGGGATTGACATCCAGGGCGGCGGGGTGGTCGCCTGGCAGGAGCCCGACGACGAATTCGTCGACCGGGTCTGGGCGCGCCGCCTGTTCGGTTCGAGCGTCGGCATCCCCTTGCAGGTCAGCCCCTCGTCCTGGGAAGGCGCGCCGCTGCGCGGCCCGGCCGACGCCTTCTCGCTCGACGTTTCCGGCTTCGGCGAGGCGGCGGTCGCGTTCCGCCAGCAGCCGGGACAGTCGAGCAAGCTCGACGCGGCGCGCTCGATGGTCAACGAGACGCCCGACGTCTTCTCCGAACTGTCCGGCAGCTTCGGCCAGGCGCTGCTCGCCGACGGCGGCGCCCGCGCCGGGCTCGGCGCGCCCAGCATCGGGGTCGATCCGCGCGGCCTCTTTCTCAGCGGCTTCTCGGCGGGGCCGGCGGCGCTGCTCGGCGCCGGCGACGACGCGGCGGTCGAACCGGTCGTGCGGCTCGACGGCGGCGCCAGCTCGGTCGCCGGCGACCCGCAGGTCGACCTCGCCGAAACCGGCGCCGCCGTCTCGGCCTGGCGCGAGCTGCGCGGCGCCGTCGGCCTCGTCGGCGTGCAGGAGCGGCGCGCCGACGGCGTGGTCGAGCCAACCGAGCTGAGCGCCCCGCGTGGCGGCGCCGTCGGTCGAATCGTCCTCGGCGGCTCAGGCCTCGGCGACGCGGTCGTCGCCTGGGAGCAGGGCAGCAAAGCCAACTCTCAGATCGCCGCCTCGGTCGTCGATGCCCCTCCGGATCCGTTCCTCGTTCTCCTGCCGGAACCGTGGCAGCGCAAGAAGCGGATCCGCATCGCCTGGGACCACTCGCTCAACGCGATCAGCCGAGTGCGCTACTCGGTCAGCGTCGACGACGAGCCGGTGATCGAGAACCGCAAGCGCCTCAGCGCCCACCTGACCGGCGACGACATCGGCGACGGGCGTCACAAGATCCAGGTCTTCGCGATCGATGCAGCCGGCCAGGAAACGGGCAGCCGGGTCGGCACCCTGCGCGTCGACCGGCACGCCCCCCGGGTGAAGCTGCGCCGCCGTGGGCGCCGCCTGACCGTGCTCGTCAGCGACGGACCGCGGCGGACCACCTCCGGGGTGCGACGTGGCTCGGTCCGCGTCGGTTTCGGCGAGCGCGGCGCGGCGCGCGCTTCGGCGGCTCGGGCGCGTCGTCGTGACAGGCACGGCCACCGCAGGCGCGGGCGGAAGGGCAGGCGCAAGCAGAAGCCGATCGTCGTCCGCGTCGTCCACACCTACCCGCACTCCGGGCGCTTCCGTCTCCAGGTCAAGGCCCGCGACAAAGCCGGCAACGCAACCGTGTTGCGCCGCAAGGTGAGGGTCGGATGAGGATCGCGCCGGCCCTTGCCTGCTCGCTCGTGCTCCTGGCGGTCTTCGCGCTCCCCCAGACAGCCTCGGCCGCCTGGGGGAACGCCTGGGATGGTGTCGGTGGCGCTCAACTCATCTCCGCTGACTACTCTCGCCTCGAGCAGGGCGACAGCTCGACCGTCTTCGCCGCGATTTCCGCCGATGGCCGCTACGTCGCCGTCCAGACCCTCGCCCGCAACTTCTTTGCCGACGACGATCCGGACCCTCCCGGCGAGTATCGCGGCGGAGGGCTGTTTCGTTTCGATCTGCAGACGCGCGCGTTGCAGAAAGTCGCCGACGGTGATCTCTTCGCGGAAGAAGGCAAAAGCGAAAGCAACGAATTCCTCCGCCTCGGAGCCTCCAACCCGTCGATCTCCGCCGATGGCCGCTACGTCGCCTTTGCCACCGCTGAGCCGCTTCTCCCGGGCGATGAAAACGACAATGTCGATGTCTACGTGCGGGATATGGCGACCCCGATCGGCAGCCCCGCCGCCTTCGACCTCGTCTCGGCTCGCGATGGCGGCGACGTCCCGGCTGAATACGGGCCACCCGCCTTCCCCTTTCCGGGAAGCGAACCCGGCGCGGAAGTCTCGCGCGGCGTTGCGATCAGCGCCGACGGGCAGAAGGTCGCGTTTCGCACCGAGGCCCCCTCCGACCTTCCCGCGAGCATCGGCACGGACGCTCCGGCGGGGCAGATCTTCGTGCGCGACCGCGCCACGAATACGACGACACTCGTGACCGCGAAACGCGACCCCGGCAGCGGCGCGATGACGGCCGAACCGGCGGGCGGGGCGTTGGGCGCGGCTCTGAGCGCGGACGGCAGCACGGTCGCCTGGACGGGCGGCAACGCCGATGTCCAGACCCGCTTCCTCGGCGGCGAGAACCCGGCCTCGACCTTCTTCTACTACCTCTGGCGGCGCGTCGCCGGTGGGCAGACGGCGCAGACCCGGCGGATCACGGGACTCGCCGACCCCGACGACCCCGCATGCGCGGCGGCAGCGGTGACCAACTTCGACCAGACCTCGACCGGCCCCTGCTACGGTCCGCTGACCGACCAGGAGTCGAACCGCGCCGGCATCGTCTCGCAGCTTCCGGCGCTCAGCGGCGACGGCTACACGGTCGCCTTCCTGACCGGCTCTGGCCCCCGCCCACTCGCCTTCACCGGTCCGGGGCTGGATCTCTACGTGACCGAGATGAGGCCCGGTCTGAGCCGCAAGGCCTCGACGGTGGAGCTGACGCGGGACACCGTGGGCGCCGACCCGACCACGAGCCCGCCGATCGACAGCATCGCGCTCTCCTCGGGCGGGCGCTACGTGGCGCTGACGTCGGTGCGCACCAAGTTCGCGCTGCCCGCGCTGCAGTTGCTCGGCGAGCCCCGCTCGGTTCCGGGGCCGCGCGAGCTCTATGTCGCCGATCTGCAGGACCGCACGCTCGAACGTGTTGCCCACGGATATTCGGGCGGCGACATCGGCGCCGATGTCCAGAACGGCGTCACCCTGTCCGCGGACGGGACGCGTGTCGCCTTCACCGCATTTGCCGGCGATCTCTTCTTCGGCGATGCGAACCAGAGCACCGATGCGTTTGTCGCCACCAGGCGTCCGGACCCCTCCGGCGGCCCCCCCGAAGTGGATCCGGGCAGCCTCGGCGCAAGCACGATCGAAACCGAACGGGGCGGCCCGCAGATCGGCGTCCGCGCAAGATCGCGAGCCGGAGGGGTGATCGTGCTCACCGTTTCGGTGCCGGCGGCGGGTGGGGTCGCGGCCGTGGCAAAGGCCCGTGCGGGCAATCCCCGCAAGCTCCGCACCCTGGCGACCGCAAGCGGCCGTGCTCGCGGAAATGGGCGCAGCAAGCTGCGCCTGATCCTGCGCCCGGTGCGTCGCTACCGGCGGGAGCTACGCCTGCGACGGACGATCGCGGGCCGTGTCTCGATTGGCTTCGTCGCCTCGCGAGGAGGGCGTCGAGCGGCTGCTTCGCGCCACATCGTCTTTCGCCAAACGGTGCGCGGACGACGGTCGAAAGGTGGCCGCAAGTGAACTGTTCGTCATGCAGCGGAGAAGATTTGGTGACGCGGTTGATAACGGCATGTAACGGCGGAGTTGAAGTCCTGTGAAGCGGCTTGACAGAGCGATATGCGGCCGACAAACCTGACGCCGCAACGGTTTAGTCAATGAAAGGAATAAATCTCATGAGCCGCACTATCAGCGCCCCCCGGTGGGGGTTCAGCGCTGCCTGGGCAGGGGCGACCGCTCTGGCCCTGGTGGCGCTTGTGGTGCTTGGCCTGGCACCCCAGGCCAACGCCGAATTCACCTCCGGCAAATGTGCCGGAGCCGACATCATCGGCCGCGGTGCGTCGTTTGCACGCGACGCCCACAACCTGTTCATCAACAACTTCAAACCGATCTACTGCAAAGGCACTCCGAAACTCGCCAGCGTCAGCTATGAAGCGCTTGGCAGCGGCGCCGGCCGGCTCTCGATGAAGGAACGCGGCCTGCCGCCGCGCTTCGGCATGAGCGACGAGCCGCCGACGCCGTCGGAAGTGGCGCAGATGAACGCCGGCACCGGCAACGAACCGGCCGGCACCGACACCGAACCGGCGGACAACGGGAGCATCCACGTGATTCCCGCCGCGGTCGGCGCCGTCGCTGCTCTGGTCAATTTCCCCGACGGCTGCGACGTGACCAAACTCGACGCCGCCTCGCGGACGCCGGAAGAAAACCTCGACCTCGACGGCACTCCCGACGACGTCGTCAGGGTGCTCTTCACCAAGGGGGAGTTCGAGGGCATCTGGTCGCAGGGCACCAGCGGCGATCCGCTGGTCAGCTGGAAGGACGTCTTCCCGGAGCTGGATGCGGTGGCGGCCTGTGAAAAGCCGATCATCCGCGTCGTCCGTTTTGACGACTCCGGTACGTCGTACGCCTTCAAGGACTACCTCAACACGATCGACGCCGGCGAGGGTTGGCTGACGACGTACGTCAACAGCGGCGACAAGACCCGCGTCTGGCCCGCTCCCGCGGGAGCGGAGGCGCCCGCCGTCGGTGCTGTCTCGGCGACCGAAAGCCAGTGCGGCACGACCGCCGCTCCGGGCGGCAAATTGGCCGACAGCGAAGATCACCTGACCAGCGGTTGTTCCAACGGCAACGGCGCCCTCGTCGCCAAACTGGTCAGCACCGACGGCTCGGTCGGATACTCCGACGTCTCAACGGCGCGGACCAACAGCCCGAGCCTGGCGGTCACGCCTGAGGCGAACGACAACGACACCTACTGGACCGAGGTTCAGAACGGGTCAAGTGAATTTGAGGAGCCCACGTCCAGCCCGATCGGCTTCCGCACCGACGGCCCTAAGGGCGCGAACTGCCAAGCGACCGAATTCGAAAACGTGCCTGCGACGACGTTTGGTGACTGGTCGAAAGCGACCGGGGTGAAATCGCCCAGCGGCTACGGCATCTGCACGATGACCTACGGCCTGGTCTTCGACGACAACTCTGACGTCTGGGGCGGCAGCCCAGCCGAGGAGGCGAAGGCGCGGACGGTCAAGGACTACTGGGAAAACATCGTTTCGGAACCGGCGCAGGCTGCGCTGTTCCCGAACGACTACGCACCCCTCCCGGAAAACGTCCTGGCCATTTCGAAGGCCGGCGTCGCTTCGATCAACTGGGAAGGCGCCGCGACGCCTCCGGTCGACAACGGCGGCGGCGGCGACAACGGCGGCGGCAGCAGCAGCGCCAACACGCCGCTCCCGGTCAAGCCGAGCAACCTGTTCACCCTGCCGCGCAAGTCGATCTCGTCCAAGACCGGGGGGGCGACCGTCTCGGTCAAGCTGCCGGGCGCGGGCAAGCTGGTGATGGTCGGCACGGCGAAGGTGCAGATCGCCCAGAAGCGCAAGAGCAAGCGCCGGCACAGGAAGTCGAAGACGATCAAGGTCGGCCAGGTCGTGCTCAACGCGAACAAGGCCGGCACGTTCAACCTGACCCTGAAGCCAAGCCGGGCAGCGAAGAAGGAGCTGCGTAAGAAGGGCAAGCTTCGGATCAGCCTGAAGCTGACGTTCACGCCGAGCGGTGGCGAAGCGAAGACCACCACCACGGGCCTGACGCTGAAGCTCAGCACGAACAAGCGCAAAGGCAAGCGTCATCACCGCTAAGCGCCCAGAGGTGGAGTTCCGCGACGTCGCCCGCAGCATGGGCGGCGTCGCGGCTTCCGTGGGGCGCTGGTTCGCCAAGGATCCGTTGAGCACGGTGCTGATCGTCGCCTCGCTCGTCCTCACCTTCAGCTTCTTCCACCTGCTCGGCCAGATCCAACCGACGACGAGCGGCGAGCGGATCCCGCTCAGCCGCGTCTCCAAGCTCGCTGAGCAGAAGCAGATCGCCGAAGCGACGCTGCTCGACCAGGACGCCCGGGTTCTGCTCGAGACCAAGCAAGGCCAGCTTCTCTATGCCGCCTATCCGGAGTCCGACGCGCAGACCTCCTCGATGGTCCGGGGCCTGACGGAGAGCGGCGCCGTCGTCCAGGTCGACCAGCAGTGGGACAAGCCGGCGAAGCAGATCGTCGTCCAGTTCCTGATCCCGATCCTGCTCCTGGTCTGCCTCTTCGTCCTCTTCACCCGGCTCGGCCAGGACGCCGGCGCCGGCGCCTTCGCAGGCTTCTCCAAGTTCACCGGCAAGGGCCGCAAGCGCAAGGCCGGGGCGCCGGGCCGCACCACGTTCGACAACGTCGCCGGCGCCGGCGAAGCGGTGGCCGAGCTGCGCGAGATCCGCGACTACCTCGCCGAACCGTCCAAATACGCCAAAGTCGGCGCCCGCGCGCCCAAGGGCGTGCTCCTGGTCGGCCCGCCGGGAACCGGCAAGACGCTGCTCGCCAAGGCGACCGCGGGCGAGGCCGACGCCGCCTTCTTCTCGCTCTCGGGCTCGGACTTCGTCGAGTCGCTGGTCGGCGTCGGCGCCGCCCGCGTACGCGACCTCTTCGCCAAGGCGCGCAAGATAGCGCCGGCGCTGATCTTCATCGACGAGCTCGACGCCGCCGGTCGCAAGCGCGGCGCCGGCGTCGGTCAGGGCAACGACGAGCGCGAGCAGACGCTCAACGCACTGCTGGTTGAGATGGACGGCTTCGGCGGCGACGCCGGCGTCGTCGTGCTCGCCGCGACCAACCGCCCCGACGTGCTCGACCCGGCGCTGCTGCGGCCGGGCCGCTTCGACCGCCAGGTGACCGTCGACGTGCCCGATGTCCACGGACGGCTCGAGATCCTCGCCCTGCACTGCGGCAACAGGCCGCTCGCCCCGGGTACCTCGCTCGACCAGATCGCCAAGCTCACCTCGGGCTTCAGCGGCGCCGAGCTCGCCAACGTGATCAACGAGGCGGCGCTCTTGACCGTGCGCGAGGGCAGCGGCGAGATGGATCAGGAGATCCTCGAGGAGGCGATCGACCGCGTTGTCGCCGGCCCAGCCCGCAAAAGCCACGCCCTGACCAGCGAGGAGAAATGGGTGATCTCCGTCCACGAGGCGGCCCACGCGGTCGTCACCACCTCGATCGGGCAGAAGGTCTCAGCGCAGAAGCTCTCGATCGTCGCCCGCGGCCGCCAGCTCGGCACCGCCGCCCACATGCTCGCCGACCGCGACGCGGTGATCATGCAGGAGCCGGACATGCGCCGCCACCTGATCTCGATCGTCGCCGGCTTCACCGCCGAGAAGATGGAGTTCGGCGTCGTCTCCACCGGGGTCCACGACGACCTCCACGCCGCGACCGGCATCGCCCGCCAGATGGTCACCTCATACGGCATGTCGGAGGCGCTCGGGCCGGTCACGATCGGCGAGAAGGCGGGCGAGGTCTTCCTCGGCGCCTCGCTGCAGGAGCTCGGCTCGGTCGGCCCGGCGACGCTGGAGCTGATCGACCGCGAGGTCGAGCGGATCATCGGCGACTCGGTCGAGCGCGCCGAAGAGGTGCTGCGCCGCAACTGGAGTGCCGTGTATGAGATCGCCAACGCGCTGATCGACCACGAGACGCTCTCCGGCGTGGCGCTCGAGGCACTGCTGGCGCCGGTCCAGGCGACGCTGCTCGACTTCGGCCCGGAGGTCGGGAGCGGGCCTCCACTCGAGCAGGCGGAGCACGAGGCCCCGACCGAAGGTGAGTAGGCGGGTCACACTGGCGCGCGCGCTCTTGGCCACCGCCGTCGCCGTGGCCCTCTTCGCGCCGGCGGGCTCCGCGGCGGCGGAACCGATCTGGCGGCTCGAGCAGCCCGCGCCGCCGGCCGGGGCGCCGTTCAAGGTGCCGCTGGGCGCGCCTGGCGACCTCGCGTTCTGGGCCGAGAACCGGGGCCTGCTCACGGTCGAGGGCAACGACACGATTCGACGCGGAATCTTCAGCTGGGACGGGCAGTCCTGGCACCAGCTCGCCACCGTCTGCGGTGGGCCCGGCGACACGGCGCGGATCGCCTGGGCCGGCCCGACCGAGTTCTGGGTGATCAGCGAACCGAGCCTGCCCCGCCGGGGTTCGGGGCTGGCGCTCTGCCGCTTCAAGGACGGCGCCGTGGTCGGCTCCTGGAGCACCCGTGTCGACGCCGCCGACCCGTTTCGGCAGATGATGTCGGCGGCATGCAACGGTCCGGATGACTGCTGGTTCGGCGGTGTCGGCTCGCAGGATCCGCTGGGGGAACGAATCGGCGCCTTTCACCTGCACTGGAACGGCACCGATCTGGAGAGCGTCTACGGCCCGCAGGGGCGCGGCGTCACCGACATCGAGTTCCACGCCGGCAAGCTCTACGAGAGCACCCTGGTCGGCCGCTCTGCCGAGAATCGCACCGAACCCGTCGACCTAGCCGAACCGGAGTCGATCCCACGCCTGATCCACACCGTGGCCGGCACGACGTTCGCCAGCGATCCCTTCGTCCCGGTAGTGGCGCCCGAAGGCGGAACCGAGCTGCTGGCGCTCGACGGCGAGGGCGCCAACCTCTGGGCGGTGGGCGGCGGTGCGGCCTCGGGGCCCTCGGCCCCTTCCGGAGGCGCGGTCGCGCGGCCGCCGCTGGTGGTGCGATTCGCCGGCAGCTCGTTTGAAGAACTGAGCCTGAGTGGGGCGAGCTTCGGCGCCGCCGACCGGCTCGGCGACGTCGCCGCGATCCCGGGTACGAGCGAAGCGCTGGCGACGCTCGTTCCCTTCGCCGACCGCCACAGCAAGAACAGCAAGGCGACGGTGGCGCGAATCTCCGCTACCGGAGCCGGCGCCGCTTCGGTTCTCACCGTCAGGCTGCCGGCAGCCGGCGCCGGGCGCGGTAGCGCCGCCCGCATCGCCTGCCCCGCGACGAACGACTGCTGGATGGTCACCTGGGCCGGTTGGCTCTTCCACTACAGCGACGGCACGCCGCTGCCGCGCGACACCGACCCCGCCTTCCAGGGCACGATCGAGTTCCGGCCCAACGAGTCGGCCGAGCAGTTCATCCCCGACCGCCTCCCGGTCGACGACTCGCAGCTCTTCGCGCCGCCGCCGCTGCCGCTGACCGAAGAAACGGCGAAGCCGGGCAAGGTGAGGCGTCTGCCGCCGCTGCTGAAACGGATCCGCTCGCGGCTGCACGGGCTGCGCCTGATCGTCAGCTTCACGCTCACCCGCCGGGCCAGGGTCGGACTGCTGGCCAAGCGCGGCGGCCGCACCGTCGCCCGCACGCCGTCGCACGTCCTCACTCCCGGGCGGCGCAAGCTAAGCCTGCGCCTCAGCCGCGAGCGCTACCCGACCCGGCTCGCGTTCAAGACCAAGGAGATCAAGAAGAAGTGAGGCGCGAGCCCCGACACCTCGCCGGATTCGCGGCGCTCTTCGGCCTGGTCCTGGCGATCGCCCTGCCGGGCGGCGGCGCCGGCGGCGCCACTGTCTCGTCGAGCGATCCGCTACCGCTGCTCGGCGTCGCCGACCCGGAGACGATCCTGATCGGGGCATCTCCGGCCGGGCTTCCGGGCGAAGCCTGGGGCTATCGGGAGCTGCCGCTCGCGGTCGGTGACGTGCGCGTCGGTTCGCGCCAGCTGCCGTTTGGACCGGCCTCCGACCCAACCGACCAGCAGCTCGCCCTGGTTCGACACACCGACGCCGACGGATGGCGGGTATTCGACACGCCGGTCGACGAGTCCGGGCACGCCTACCGGGGGCCGGTCCCCAACCCGCTCTCGGGCCGGACCACGCACGACGGCGGCGCGGTGCTCGTCGGCCGCGACCTGGGCCGGCCCAGCGGCAGCCAGTTGGTCGTGCTTGACCACGAGCCGGGGGGAGCTGGCGAGCCCTCGCCGCGCCGCCGCCGGAAGTGCTCCGGCCCGCCGAAGGGGAAGCGCCGGCCGAGAGCCTTGCGGCCGACGGCGGCGGCGGGGCGATCGCCGACGCCGCGTTCGACGAGGCCGGGTCCACGGGCTTGTTTTTCGCCCCGTTTGGCCGTTCGGTCGCTGACGGAGTTCTCCATTTCGACGGCAGCGAATGGACGCGCGAGGCGGTGAAAATCCCGATCGGCTCAGAGGAAAAATTCCACATCGTGGCGATCGACGCGACCGGTCTTGGCAACGCCTGGGCGCTGGCCGAAGCGGCCCCGGCGCTGGGCAAGTCCGTTGTCCTGCTCGAGCGCGTCTCGACCCCCGAAGGCCCGCTCTGGGAGGAACGCCCGCTCGCGGGGACGCCGTTTGCCGACGCCGACACGCCCGCTGAGGAAATCGCCGGCGTGGCGCCGATCGGGGGCGCCGCGCAGCCGCTTACCGTCACCTCGGATGGGCTGTGGATCGATCTCACGGCGATGATCGAAGGCGTCGCGCGGGACGTGACCCTGTTCTATGACAGCGGCGGCAGCGGGGTGGCTGGAGTTTGGTGCGACGCCGAAGCGGAAGCGGTCTGCCCGGCTCCACTAGGGATCAAGTTCTCCCGTCAGGGCGGGTACCGTAGTTTCGCCTGGCCGGGAAGCGGTGCCGGCACCCGGCTGGTGACCAACCCCCTCGACCCCGGCGGGGCTGAGACCAGCAACCGCGGCACCTACCTGCGCTTCGAGAACGGGGAATTCGCGCGCATGCCGGGGGCCGGCGGCAACTTCCGCGCCAGCGGCGCTTTCGCCGACGCCGATCACGGTTGGCTCGAGGGGCCGGTGGAGATCTCCGCCCAGGCGCAGCCGTCGCGGCTGAGCTCGTGGCCGCTCGCGATTCGCGCCCCGCTGGCCGATGTCACCGGAGCGCCGGGAGCGGCTCAGGGCTCACTGGAATCGGGCGCCCTGGCCGTCGGCGTCGACGGCTCGGTTGCTCGCTACGTGCCCGGCCACGGCTGGAAACGCGAGTTCCTGCTCTCCTCGTCGGGCAGTGTGGTCAAGGCGAACCTGCGCGGTGTCGCCTGGCCCGAACCCGGGCGCGCCCAGGCGGTCGGCGACCAGGGTGCGATGTGGCAGTGGAACGCCGCCGACGACCTCTGGGTGCAGGATCCCGGCATCCCGATCGGCTTCGAAGCCAACCTGATGGACGTAGCCTTCGATCCGGCCGACCCCGATCGCGGCTACGCCGTCGGCAAGACGGGAGTGTTGCTGCGCTACGGCAAGAGCTGGGACCAGGAGGCGCTCCCGGCCGGCTTCGAGAGCGCCAACATGACCTCGATCGCCTTCGCCGGCAGCGAGGCGATTGTCGCCGCCGGTGGCGATCTTCTCGTCAACGACGGCGGCGCCTGGCGGGTCGACGCCTCCGCCCACGCGCTGCTCGACCGGGTTCGCTCAGGCAACCCGCAGCTGCTCGCCGTCGCCGGTCTGCCCGACGGCGGCGCCGTCGCAGCCGGTCGCGACATCGTGATCGAGCGTGACGGCCCCGCCGCCCCCTGGCGCTTTTCCGACCAGCCGCTGCCCGGCTCGACCACGGTTGCCGCAGCCGCCATCCGCGACGGCGGCTCGGTGCGCGCGATCGTCTCGGTCGTGCCCCGTCTCACCTACCCGGCGTCGGACGATCTCCCCGAACCGGATCCGACCGTGCCGCCGCCGATCATCCCGCCCTACAACCTTCCAGGTGACGGCTACCTGCTGCGCGAGACCGCGAATGGATGGGAGGACGAGGAGCGCACCGCTTTCGCCGCTTCGGGCGATGACGCGCCGGCGAAGAGCGACCCGGTCCTCTCGTTGCTCCTCGACCCTTCCGGCGACGGTTGGGCGGTCGGCGGTTGGAGCGGCGACTCGGACTCGGCGGGCCGTGGCTCCTCGGCGCATAACGGTGGCGGTCGCGCGATTCGCGAACGAGTTCGGACCGCTGCGGTCTTTCGCTATGGCAGCGGCGCCGGCGCCGCTGCCCCCGCGGCGGGGCGGCAACCGGTGCCGATCAGCGCCGGCGCAGTCACCCTTGCCGTCGCCGGAAACGCTCAGTGCGATTCGACCTGCGCCGATTTGAGGCCACAGGCGCTCGGCCCCGACCGCACCTTGCTCGCCGCGCTCGAGACGGTTGCCGCGATGCGCGGGGGCAACGGCCCGCGGGCGCTGCTCTATACGGGCGATCGGGTCAAGAGCGGCCTCCAGCCCGCCGATGGATCGCGTTTTGCCGAACTGCTCGGCTCGGTGCCCGGCCTGCCCGTCTTCCCGGCGCTGGGCTCCGGCGATGCCTCGAACGAAATCGGCGCCGGCGTCTACAAGGAATCGTTCGCGGCGTTCCCGGCGCCATTCGGGAGCGGGGCGCCGCCGAACGGGATCTCGACCGCCGGCATCCCGGGGGCGACCCCGATCGCCGGTCTTGCCCGTACCCACTACGCCTTCGACAGCTCCGGTCCCGGCGGCACGGTCCGGGTCATCGTGATCGACAACTCGCTCGGCTCGCTGGCGGCGAGCGACCCGCAGCAGAATCCCGTCGAGGCGCAGCTGCCCTGGCTGGAAGCGGTGCTGGCCGACGCGCGGGCCAAGGGCATCCGGGTGGTTGCGATGGGCAACCGCAGCCTCAACACCAGCTTCACGCCGAAGCTCAACGTCGCCGCCGACGGCGACCAGGTCGCCAGGGCCCTGGTCGACGGTGGCGCCTCGGCCTACCTCTTCGATCGCCCGGAAGAGAACCGGGCGATGCGGATTCCGGCCGGCGCGGCGCGCACGATTCCCAGCTTCGGCGCCGGCACGCTCGGCTACCGCTCGCCGATCTCCGGCGCCGCCGGCCTGGCGACGGCGGACGCTCTTTTCGGCGACAGCGGCGTGATCCTGCTGCAGATCGGCTCGGCGGCCTCGGGGAGCAACGTCGCCTCCGTCGATACCCGGCTGATCCCGCTGATCGAAGACCTCTCGCTCGAGGCTACCGACGGCACCCTGCTGCGCCGCTCACGCCCGGCTCTCTTCCGCGGCCTCGGTCGCCGTCCTCGGGGCGGCGACCGCTGGGGCCAGGCGTCGGCGGGCAGCGGCAACCCCGAACCGTCGGGGGCCAGTCCCTATGTGTCCTTTCCACCGGACCAGTGCCTGATCGCCGGCTGCTCGACCCGGATCGACCCCGAGTACAGCTTCGTCTCCTCCGACCCCGACATCGCCGACTTCGTCCGCCAGGATCCCGCCTCGACCAACCTGCGCAAGCCCTTCCTCGATCCGAGCGACAAGGTCGTCACCGACAGCCGCTCGGGGTTGCTCTGCCCGTTCAACGCCGGCACGACGACGGTCACGATCAGCGCCGGCGGCTACTCCTACTCCGAACAGCTGACCGTGCTTGGCGGCAGCGTGCAGCGCCCCTGCGGCACGCGCCCGCTGCGGCCCGACCGCTTCAAGCGCGCCGCCTCGGTCGCCGCCCCTCCGGCCCCACCGCCGCCGGCTCCAGCGCCGGGCGGCAGCCCGCCGGTCGATTTCACGCCGCCGGCCCCACCGCCGCCCGCGGCTACGCCCCCCGCGCCCACCCCGGCGCCGCCAAGCCCGCCCGCCCAGGTTCCGCCCGAGCCGTTCGTCCCGGTGGCGACCCCGCTGGCCGCGATCGTGCCGGCGATCGTGCCGCCCCCGCCGCCGCCGATCGTGCGGCCGCTGCCCCCCGGCGGCGCCCCGGCCCGCACCTACCAGGTGGAGGAAAAGCGCGAAGAGGAGGCCGCGACCGAGGAGTCGCAGGCCTTCTCCCGCTACGAAGGCCACGGTGGCCGCGACGACGGCCTGCCCGTGCCGCCCTACCTGCTGCTCGGACTCGTGCTGCTCGCCGCCCTCGCGGGCGCCTCGATCCGCGGCGGCCCCGGCGGTCGCCCCGAACGCGCCCGGCCCGCCCCGGCTTTCACCCGCCCAGAACGAAATCGAAGGAGTCGCAGATGACCAACCCCCGCAGCGTCGGAATCGTCGCTTGGGCCGCCCTCGCCCTCGCCCTCGGCGCCTTTGTGTTCTCCGGCGCCGCCGAAGTCCTCGCCAAGGGCCACCTGCCCGGCCCGAGCCTGAAGCCGCGCAAGTTCGGCATCCTGCGGCTCAACAAGAAGAAGAAGTTCCCGGCGAAGGTTCTGCCGGGCAAGGTCTTCGACCACTGCTCGCCGGAGACGGTGAAGATCGGCACGGTCTGCATGATGACCAACCCCTACCCGCTGGAAAGGGACGACGTCGGCCGCAACGACTTCTTCTTCGCCACCCAGAAGTGCGCCCAGCTCGGCGGCTATCTGCCGACCGCGGCGCAGCTGATCGGCGCCGCCCCCTACGTGAAGCTGTCCGGGACGGTCGACGACAACGAGGTCACCGCCGCCACCGACATCGACCCCACCGATGGGCTCAAGGACAAACGCGAGATGAGCGCCTCGCTGACCACGACCGCCTCCGGCGGCCGCGCGGCCGGCTCGCAGGGCGTCAGCGAAGGCTCGCGCGGCGACCCCAAGGCGGGCGAGCCGAACCCGGCGCCGCTGCCCGCAGACCCCGCGCCGGAAACGCTGCAATACATCACCGTCTACGACAACGGTGACCACGGCGGCTTCGCCGGCGGCAGGCCGGTCGGTCAGCCGGAGAACTTCCGCTGCGCCTTCAACTTCGCCCAGGGCCATGCGGGCGAGCTGAAATAGACATATTCCGAATCAGATCGTGAAGCTCGCTAATTTGTTGTTTCGGGGGAGAAGCGGTAGCCGATGCCGAAGTGGGTGTGGATGTAGATCCATTCGGGGGCGACCTGCTCGAGCTTGGCGCGCACGCGGCGGATCAGGACGTCGACCGAGCGGTCGCGACGCGGCATCTCCCCGCCCCACATCAGGGCGTAGATCTCGGGTCGCTGGACAACCGTGTCGAGGCGTTCGGCGAGCAGCATGAAGAGCTCGAACTCACGCACGGTGAGGCCGACCCGCAGCTCGCCGATCAGAACCTGGAACTCCGCCGGGCGGATCTCCACGTTGGCGATCTGGCGCACCCGCTTCGTTGCACTCGAGGTCTGGGGCACGTCACCAAGATTCGCCGCCCGACGCGTCCACGCGGTAAACGAGATGTGTCGAAGTGGAGAAGATTTTGTTACCGAGGCCTCGTAACAACTTTTTCTCCAATCAGTTACGTCGCGTTCACCTTCGCGGGCCCACCTGGCCCGACACTGGCGAGGTACAGACCCCTTCCTCGTTCCAGGAGCGATAGATGAACCGAAACCTTCCCCTGGCGGCAGCCGTCGTGCTCGCCGTCGCAGCGTCGCTGGTCGCAGCCGTTCCGGCCTCGGCCGCCACGATCACGATGAGCGGATCGACCTCGATCGCCCCGCTCGCCACCAAGCTCGCCAAGGCCTTCGTCAGGCAGCCCAAGTACAGGGGCAAGGTCAAGTTCGTGATCCTGCAGGGGGGTTCCGACATCGGCATCACCGATGTCTCCCGCGGTCGCGTCACGCTGGGCATGTCCTCGCGCGACCCAAAACCGGCCGACCCGGGCGGCATCGTCTTCAACAAATTCGCCCGTGACGCGGTCTGCGTCGTCACCCACCCGTCCAACCCGATCGCGACGCTCAGCCAGAGCCAGATCCAGGACATCTTCTCGGGTCGAATCCGCAGCTGGAGCCAGGTGCCCGGCGCCGCGGCGCACGGGCCGATCGACCTCGTCGTCCGCACCGCCGCCTCCGGTACCCAGGACGCCTTCCAGAACATCTTCATGGGCCAGACCCTGAGGGTCGCCGGCAGCGCCACGACGAAAGCCTCCAATGGCCTACAGGCGCAGACGATCAAATCGGACCCCAACGCGATCGGGTACGCCTCGTTCAGCTTCACCAAAGGCCTCCACGACGTGCCCTACCAGGGTGTCCCCTGCACGCTGCGCAACGCCAAGTCGGGGCAGTACGCCGGCACCCGTAACTTCTTCCTGGTCAGCCGCGGCGCGGCCAAGGGCGTCGCCAAGCAGTTCATCAACTTCGCCCGCGGCAACCCGACGGCGAAGCGGATAGTCGCCAGCGACTGGGTGCCGCTCCGCTAGTGACCGACGCCCGAGTCGAGCGGATCCTCGGCGCCGTCGCCTGCATCGTGCTGGCGTTGATCGCCGGCATGATCGTCTTCGTCTTCCAGAAAGCGTGGCCGTCCTTTGCCCACAACGGTCTCGCCTGGTTCGGCTCGGGCGGCGACGTCGACCTGCAGCTCGAGGACATCTTCAACTCGCCGGCAAACCCCGCCGACTACGTCTACACGCTGCACGCTTGGCCGCTGCTCTGGGGCACCTTCGTCGTCACCGCCGGGGCCGTCCTGATCGGGCTCGGCTTCTCGCTGCTGGCGGCGATCTTCATCGTCGAGTTCGCGCCCGCGCGGCTCAACCGCCTGCTCGAGCCGGTCGTGCGCCTGCTCGCCGCCGTGCCCTCGGTCGTCTACGGCCTGATCGGGATCCTCGTCATCGTCCCCTTCGTCGGCAACCACCTGCTCAGCCAGGGGCGCGAGGAATCGGTCGCCAACGTGGTCCAGCTCGACGGAGCCAGCCTCGGCGTCGGCGTGCTGATCCTGACCGTGATGATCGTGCCGATCATGATCGCGATCGTCGTCGACGCGCTGCGCGCCGTGCCGCGCGGCTGGACCGAAGGGGCGGCGGCGCTGGGGGTCAACCGCTGGCGGGTGATGTGGACGATCTCGGTCCGCACCGCCCGACCGGCGATCATCGCCGCGGCGGTGCTCTCGACCGCGCGGGCGCTGGGCGAGGCGATCATGCTCTCGATGGTCGCCGGCTCGGCCAGCTTCGCGCCCAACCCGATCGACGGCCTCACCTTCCTCTTCGAGCCGACCCGGCCGCTCGCCTCGGCCCTGGTCGAGAACGTCGAGGGGCTCTCGGTCGTGCCCTTCGGCGAGACGCTCTTCGCCTTCGCCGCCGTGCTGCTCGTCTCCAGCATGTTCCTCTCGCTGGCCGGCTTCGCGGCCAAGCAGTCGATGCGTAAGTACGGAGTGCGTCCCTGATGGCGGCGCCCACCGCCAGGGTCGCGACCGCGCCGCGCGACAGGGTCCGCAACTGGCCGCTGCGCGACCGGGCCGGCTACTACGCCGCCTGGGGAGCGGGCCTCAGCCTGATCCTCGTCGCCGGTCGCGATCGTCGGCTATATGGCCTACCGCGGCGCCCAGTACTTCGACCTCGGCGCTGTTCTTCGAAAGCCCCAACTCGACCCTCAGCCAGGCGCAGAGCGGCGGCTTCAAGGACCCGATCATCGGCACCGCGCTGCTGCTCGTGATGTCGACCGCGATCGCCGCCCCGCTCGGCGTCGCGATCGCCGTATGGCTGACCGAGTACGGTCGCCCGCGGGGGCTCGCGCGGACGGTCGAATCGGCGGTCGAGGTCGTCGCTGGCACCCCCAGCATCGTGCTCGCGATGTTCGGCCTCGTCTTCTTTCAGCAGCAGTGGCTCGGCGTCCTCACCTTCGACGCCGAAGGGGGGGCGGTGCTGGGCCGCTCCTTCATCGCGGCCGCCTCGATGATGTCGCTGATCGCGCTGCCGCTCGTGGTCGGCGCGACGCGCGAGGCGCTCAACGCGATCCCCGGCCACGTCCGCGAGGCGTCCTACGCGCTCGGCAAGACCAGGGCGGCGACGATCCGTCGCGTGCTGCTGCCGGCGGCGCGGCCGGGCATCGGCACCGGCACGGCGCTCGGGATGGGCCGGGTCGCCGGCGACACGGCGATCGTCGTCGTCCTGCTCGGCGCCACCCTGCAGATCCTCAACGGCTCCAATGGCAGCGTCTTCGGCCTCTTCCGCGGCACCGGCAGCACCCTGACCTCCTACGTCTATTACAACTCGCCGGCCGGCGAGGGCCTGGCGCCGGAAAAAGCCTATTTCGCCGCCTTCGTGCTGATGCTCGTGGTGATCGTGCTCAACTTCGTCGTCACCCGCATCGCCCGGGGCCAGAGGAGCCGGCATGGACGCGCTGACCCCGCCGGAGGCGCCGCGCGAGCAGCGTGACGTCGCCGCTCGCCCCGCCGCCGCCGGTGCGCCGCATCGTCGTCGACCGTGAGCCGACCGTGGTCCAGCCGCCGCCCTCCAACGGGCACGCCCCGGGCGCCTCTCCGGCGGGGGCCTTCGGGCTCTCTGCGCCGGCGCGCCGCTCCGGGCCCAGCCCCGGGCCCAAGGTCGAGCGGATGCGGACCGAGGCGGTGACGATCTCCTA
Source organism: uncultured Solirubrobacterales bacterium (assembly GCA_963789505.1). Lineage (GTDB taxonomy): Bacteria > Actinomycetota > Thermoleophilia > Solirubrobacterales > 70-9 > VRUE01. The sequence goes on along the minus strand of CAWBLE010000004.1, from coordinate 20,832 downwards.
CGGCGACAACGTCGCCGTCAACGGCGTCGATCTGCCGGTGCGCCAGGGTGAGGTGCTGGCCCTGATCGGCCCCTCGGGCTGCGGCAAGACGACGCTGCTGCGCTCGCTCAACCGCCTGGTCGAGATCACGCCGACGGCGCGGCGCGGCGGTCGCATCACGCTCGACGGCGCCGACGTCGACGCGATCGAGGTGACCGAGCTGCGCAAGCGGGTGAGCATGGTTTTCCAGCAGCCCAACCCGTTCCCGATGAGCATCTTCGACAACGTCGCCTACGCGCTGCGCGAGCAGGGCTCGGGGCGGCCTGGCAAGGCCGCCCTCTACAACCACGTCGGCGACGCCCTCGTCCGCGCCGGCCTCTGGGACGAGGTCGGCGCGCACCCTCGACCACCCGGCTCTGCGCCTCTCCGGCGGCCAGCAGCAGCGGCTCTGCATCGCCCGGGCGCTGGCCGCCCGCCCCGAGGTGCTGCTGCTCGACGAGCCCTGCTCGGCGCTCGACCCGCGCTCGACCCAGGTGATCGAGGATCTGATCCTCAAGCTGCGCGACGAGGTCGCGGTCGTGATCGTCACCCACAACATGCAGCAGGCGCTGCGGATCGCCGACCACGTCGGCTTCATGTACCTCGGCGACCTGGTCGAGTACGGCCCCGCCGAGCAGGTCTTCGGCGCGCCGCGCGAGGCGCGCACCCGCGAGTACGTGGGCGGGGCGTTCGGATGAGGCCGCGCAGCCCGCTGCCGCTTGCGGTCGCCCTGGCCGGCGTCGCGCTGATCGTCACCGGGTGCGAATCGACCCAGGACAAGAGCGCCAAGATCGGCGCCGAGCTGGGCCCGGTGAAGCAGGAGAAGGGGCTCGCGATCAGCAAGCAGAGCAAGGACGTCGAGGTCGTCTCGACGACGCTGCTGACCGATCAGGCCGGCAGCGCGGTCGTCGTCCGCCTGCGCAACAGCTCGGCGCACGACCTGGTCGGCGTCCCGATCGCGATCGACGTGCTCGACGCCAAGGGCAAGAGCGTCTACCGCAACGACGTCCCCGGGATCGAGCCGGCCCTGGCCGCGGTACCCTTCATTCCCGCCCGCGGCGAGGTCGAGTGGGTGCACGACCAGGTGCTCGCGACCGGCAAGCCGGCCAAGGTGGAGGCGCGGGTCGGCGAAGGGGGGGAGACGTTCGACGGCAAGCGGCCCACGGTGACGGTCTCGACGCCGAAGGTCGAAGGCGACCCGTATTCCGGCGTGCTCGCCAGCGGCGACGTGAGCAACGACTCCGGCGAAGACCTGAACCGGCTGCTGCTCTACGCGGTTGCTCGCAAGGGCGGCGAGGTCGTCGCGGCCGGCCGCGGCGCGATCGAACCGTTCAAGGACAAACCGAAGCCCTTCCCCTACAGCATCTACTTCATCGGCGACCCGCGCGGGGCGGACGTGACAATCGACGCCTACCCCAGCCTGCCGGGATTCGAGCAGGAATGACCGACCCCGCCGCCACGACCCAGGTGCTCGGCGGGGTGGGCGAGCCCTGCGCCGAGTGCGGCGCCCCGCTCGCCGCCGACCAGCGCTACTGCCTCAACTGCGGCCGGCGTCGCGGCGAGCCCCGGGTCGACTTCCGCGCCTACGAGGCGCCGCCCGCCGGGTCCGGCGCCGCGACTGCGCCGGAAGCGGCGACGCCCGCGGAGGAGCCCAAGCCGGGGCGCGACTACACGCCGCTCGCCGCCGTCGGCGGGATCGCGGTGCTCGGCGCGATGCTGCTGATCGGCGTGCTGATCGGCAAGGGCGACGGCGGCGGCACGGCGGCGACGCCGCCACCGGTCGTCGTCCAGGGTGGCGAAGCCGGCACGGGCAAGACCGCCGCCGAAGACGGAGGCGGCGCGGCGAAGCCGAGCCCGAGCAAGGCGAGCTCGAAGGGCAAGAGCAAGGGGGGCAAGGGAGGCGCGGTCAGCGGCGGCAGCTCAAACACCGGCAACGCCCCGGTCGCAAGCGACGCAGAGCTGAAGCAGCTCGAAGAACAGAGCCCGCAGGAATACTCGGAAAACAGCGCCAAGCTGCCCGATGAAGTCGCCACCGGCGGGGCGCCGCCGCCGGAAGACAACAAAGCGCCGGGTGGCGGCAGCGCGGGAACCGCGATCGAATGAACGACGAGCTGGCCCAGCGCCGTGAGCAGCTTTCGCGCCGTCTCACCGAGTTGCAATGGGACCTCGGCGGGGTCGCCTACGAGATGGCGATCCGCGACCACTTCCGGCTCGATGTGCTGAGCCGCCGGGCGGCGGAGCTGCAGCAGGTCGACGCCGAGCTCGCCGAGGTCGAGCGGATGCTGAAGCTCGGCGCCGCCGGCGCCGCGGGCGCGTGCGGCGACTGCGGCGCCCTCTACGCCCAGGGCTCGGCCTTCTGCTGGCAGTGCGGCACAGAGCTGATCGAGCCGGTCCAGGCCGGTACGGCGACGACCGCCAACCCGCCGCCGGCGCGATGAGGCGGCTGCTGCACAGCCGCGCCATCGACCAGGCGCTGCGCGGCGCCTCGCTGGTCGTAACCGACCGCCGCTGGGCGGTGCCGCTGAGCGCGGCGGCGCTCGGCTTCGGCATCTTCGCCGGGGTCGCGATCGGGCCCGGCGCCGCGGGCACGCTGGCCACCGGCGCCCAACAGATCGTCGAACTTCCGAGTCCGGGGAGGGAAGAAGGGCAGAGCGGTGGGGGCGGCGCCGGGACCGCCTCCACCGCAAGCTCGATCCTGCCCGGAGGCGGTGGCGGCGGCGAAGCCGAAGAAGCGTTCTCCGCCTCGCTGCCGCTCGCCGCTGCGGCACCCGAACCGCTTCCCGACCCCGGCCCCGGCCGCCAAGCCCGCCCCGGCCGGCGAAAAGGAAGCAGCGCCGGCGGAAGAAGTAGCCGAAGGGCAGACCCTCGAGGGGACGGTGGTCCAGGTCAGCGATCCGGCCGGCAGCTACGCGCTGGCGATCAAAGGCGGCGAACTCGTCTCCGTACACGCGCTCGAGCTGCCGCCGCCCGGCACGAAGCTGAGCGCACCCGTGCGCCGCCTCGCCAACGGCACCTTCGCCGAGGACGGCAAGCCCAGCAGGGAGAAGCAGCTGAGCAAGGTCGCGAGCTTCCGCGGCGGCGTCACCTATGTCGATGCCGAGCCGGCCGCCCCGGCGTACACCGTCTCGACCCGTGGCGCCTCGCTGCTCGTCCACACCAAGCCCGACCCGAGCGGCGCGGCGCCGGAGCTGCCCGCGATCGGCGCCTACGTCACGGTCACGGCCCAGATCGGGGACGAGCTGTCGCAGCGGAAGCTCGAGCTCGAACCCGGCCCGCCGTCGACCTACCTCGACCTCGCCGGCATCTTCCGGGAAGTCTCGCCGGAAACCGGGCAGCTGCTGCTCTCCGCCGACGACGCCGGCGAGAGCGAAGCTGATCTGACCCTGAGCTTGCCGAAGGAGATCGACGCGAGCAAGCTCAAGGCCGGCGACTCCTACCTGGCGACCGCCGAGCTCGGCGAGGACGGCTCGCTCGCCCTCAAGGGCATCGCCGGCGACGAGCGCAGCAAGGGCGCCGACGATGCCGGCTCCGCCCAGGGTGACCTCAAGCGCCAGACAGGTTCTTAGGCCTCGCCGGGCTCCGGCGCCGCCGTCTCGCTGATCCCGATCGCGATCGTGCAGGCGGCGCAGCGGCGCCGGCGCCCACCAGTTCCACTTGCCGAGCAGCTCCATCAGCGAGGGCACGAGCAGGGCGCGGATGATGCTGGCGTCGATCAGCACCGCGAGTGCCGTGCCGACCCCGTTCTGCTTGATGAAGAGGATCTGCGAGGTGGCGAAGGCGCCGATCGCGACCGCGAACAGCAGCGCCGCCGCGGTGACGATCCGGCCGGTCCGCTCGAGCCCGATCGCGACGCACTCCGACTCCGAGGCGCCGCCGTCGCGCGCCTCCTTGATCCGCGAGAGCAGGAAGACCGCGTAGTCGGTGGAGAGGCCGAAGGCGACGGCGAAGAGCAGGATCGGCATCGTCTGCTCGATCGCGCCGGTGCTGGTGTAGTCCAGCAGCCCTTCCAGGCGGCCGTCCTGGAAGATGAGCACGAGCATGCCGAACACGGCGCTGAGGTTGAGGAAGTTCATGATCAGCGACTTGATCGGCAGCACCACCGAGCCGGTCATCAGGAAGAGGATGACCAGGGTGGAGACGATCACGATCGCGAACGCGATCGGCAGGTGGCGGGTGAGGCTGCACTGGAAGTCGATGAATTCGGCGGTGGCGCCGCCGACCAGCACCTCGGCGCCAGGCGGGCGGCGATTTCGCGCACAGCTCGACCGTCGCCTGGCTGGCCTCGCGAGGTGAACGGATTGGCGGAGATCGCCTCGATCGCGGTGACGCCGCCGCGCAGTCGCTGCGGCGGGTGGACCGCGGCGATGCCGGCGGTCGTGCCGGACCTCCGCCGCCACCCGCCCGACGCCGGCCGCGGCTGCCGCCCTTCACCGAGACCCAGACCGGCGCTTCGCGGTAGGGCGGGAATTCGCTCGTGACCACGTCGTAGGCCTGGCGGGCGCTCGCGCCGCCGGGCAGCACCCTGGCGTCGACGGTGTCGAACTTGATGCTGAAGAAGGGGATGCCGAGCACGATCAGGAAGACGGCGCAGGAGGTCGCGATCGGCACCGGCCGGCGCATCACGAAGCGCGAGAGGCGGTACCAGAATCCCTGCTCGTCGGGCCGGGTTTCGGCCTCGGCGCGGCGGCGCAGGAAGCGCGGCGAGAGCGCGTTGACCCGCGTGCCCGAGCAGGGTCAGCACGGCGGGCAGCACGGTCAGCGAGATCAGCCGCCGCGAGCAGCGCGACGAGCGCGCCGCCGAGCCCCATCGAGTAGAGGAAGCGCTGCGGGAAGACGAGCAGCGAGGCGAGCGCCGCGGCGACCGTCAGCGAGGAGAAGAAGACGGTGCGCCCCGCGGTGGCGAGCACCCGGCGCATCGCCGCCAGACCCGGGCCGTCCTTGGCGATCTCCTCGCGGTAGCGGGAGACGATGAAGAGGCTGTAGTCGATCGCCAGGCCGAGGCCGAGGCCGGTGGTCAGGTTGAGCGCGAAGATCGAGATCGAGCCGAATTCGCTGGCGATCCGCAGGACGAGGAAGGTGCCGACGATCGCCAGCGCGCCGATCATCACCGGCAAGAGCGAGGCGACGAGGCTGCGGAAGAAGACGAAGGAGAGCAGGAAGAGCAGCGGGAAGGCGAGCATCTCGGCCTTGCGCAGGTCTTCCTCGACCTGCTTGTTGACCTGCTCCTGGGCGACCGCCCCGCCGCCGACCAGGATGCCGGGGCGCCCGGCGAGCTGGTCGACGATGTCGCCGCGCGGCTTCCTGCGACTGCTTGTCGTCGGTCGACTTCAACCCGACCGCGAGATAGGTCGAGCGGCCGTCGTGGGAGACGAAGTCGCGCGAGCCGGTCGTGTAGTAGCCGCTGACCGACTGCACGTCGCCGCGCCGGCGCAGCTCCCGTTCGAGCCCGGCGAGGCGTCCGCCGCGCGGCCGGCGAGGCCACCGGGGCGTCGCGGACGACCACCAGCACCGACGGGCCGCGCAGCCCGGCGTCCTGCAGCTGTTCCCGCGCCTTGACGGTCTCGGTCGCCGGATCGTCGGCGCCGTAGGGGTCGAGGCGCGAGGCGACCGAGCCGCCGAGCGCCCCGGCGAGCAGGAAGAAGGCGATCGCGATCAGGCCGACGCGGCGCGGCCGGCGGTCGGCGAGGCGGGCGAGTGAGTCGAACATCAGCTGCTCCCTTTCTCGGTGGCCGGCGCGAGCAGCTCGGACTCCATCCGCTCGCACCAGCCGGCGAACCATTCGTTGAACTCGATCCCCATCCGCAGCACCATCGGCGGGTAGGGGTCGTCGATCGCTTCCTTGCTGCCGCTCGCATCTCGCGCAGCCGCTCGACCAGGTCGAGCCGCATGCCGGCGCATCGAGCGCAGCGTCTCGACCGCCTCGGCCGGCTTCAGCGCGCCGGAGAAGAAGAGTTTGAGCAGCCCTTCTTCGCGCATCTCGGTCGTCTCCGGCGGTTGCCGCAGCCAGTCCTTCAGCTCCGCCTCGCCGTCGGCGGTGATCGCGTATACGGTCCGCTTGCGGTCGCCGGTCGAGGCGTCGCTCGGCTCGACCAGCCCGGCCTCGGCGAGCCGCTTCAGCTCCGGATAGATCTGCCCGTAGCTGGCCGCCCAGAAGAACCGCGTCGACCCGTCGACCGCCGCCTTGATCTCATACCCCGACCGCGGCTCGCGGCGGACCATCCCGAGAATCACATAGGCGGTAGAGCTCAGCTCCATCGCCGCCAGATATATCGCTCGATATATCTAGAAGTGTGATCTAGCGCACGCTTATCCCTTCTCTGTATGAGCCGGTCGGCCCCTCAATCGTCGGCGTGAACCGCTTGCATCACGATCTGGCCAGAAGCGTGCGTGAAGTAGATCATTAACACTGGCGAAAAGTTTTCGGGCGTCTGCATATAGAACGTTGCGCCGCCGACGTGGTAAGCATCTGCCTCTACGTCGCAGATGACCATGAAGGCGTGTAGCCGCTCGAAGAATTGCTCCTCCGCAACGCGAGGATGCTTCGCCTCTATCTCAGCACAGCATTCCTCGTAGAGCGTGCTGCGCTTGACCTTGTTCCCCTTAGTTGGAGCTCCGTTCCCAGAGCCATTCCCCATCACCGGACTGCCATCCGCGACCACGCGCCACCTCCTTTGCGCGTGACGCCTCAAGGGCAGTCGGTCGAGACTGAGGCAGGATCGCAGTCTCGTAAGGAATCGTATCCCCGTTGTTTTTCGCGAGCAGCCACCCTGGGTGACGATGTGACATCTCGGAAATCTGCATTGCCGAAGCGGCCCCTACTCGGTCGATCCAGTCGTTGACGACCAAGATCTGCCATTCCTCGAAAAGACCCCGGAGGTCGGGGGCACTCTTGGTCGGGATGATCCGCTTCTCTTCGTATTCACCCTCGCCATCGTGAGCCAGCACGGCCAGCCCCTTTGCCTCTAGCGCTTGCTCGGTCTCCTCAAGTGCTTTCGGGAAAGGTCCAAATGGCATGCGGATATAGGTAGCGCCCGTAGCGGTTCCCCCTGGTCTTGGTAGATGGCGAAGTCCGAGTAGAAAAGAACCTTTGCCAGCTTGGTACGACCAAATCGCTCATCGTCCCTGCGGCGATGGGCGATATAGAGGACTAACGCCTCGAAGCGATTTTGGTCAAATCCAGCCACGCGAATCCCTTTGTCGGAAGAGGATTACCGCATATTGCAGGGAACCCCTTGACAACCATTGTAAAGGTCTGCTACGGACGCAAATCAAGGGGTGATGCGTGTCGAGGAAAGCCGGTTCGAGCGGCCCGGTGCTGTCGAGCGCGCTGAGGGAATTGGTCAGCGTCGGGCGATCCAGATCGACGGTGGGCTTGTCAAGCCGACCGTCGCCGCCGTGCGGTTGCTGACCCCACGGCCAGATAAACAACAAAATTTCTAAGTAACGACTAGCCTACCGTCCATCACTGACTCGCAGCCAGAGCCAGACCCCACTGCCATCCAGCAGTGGATCGCATCGAAATGGGGGGAGGACACCACGCCTTGCCCCATCTGCAATGCGAATCAATGGACCGTTGGGGGGCCACTCTTCTCTCCAAGTATTGAGGACGGCAATGTCAACTTCGGTCAGGGCGTGGGATTCGGAGCGGCCATTTGCACGAATTGCGGGTATATGCATTTGTTCAATCTGGTGGTTGCAGGCTTGATGGAGCCGTCAGCGGAAGAGAATGCGGATCAGGCTGAGCAGGAGCCTGCGATAGAACAAGCTGAATCTGACAGTGGCGAGGGGTCGTAGGTCATGTCCCCGGAGCTAGAGGATCGACAGCTGGAGACTTCAACGACGTTCAAAGTCCCACAAGGAGAGCATTTGATGATCGGACATGGAGATTGGATACGACTGAGACGACGAACTGGCGAGCTTGGTGAAGCGCTGACCGATTTCGCATCGACGTGCGCAGCCGCTGCATTCGGGGCGGCCATCAGCTTGCTTTGCACCATCATCGCGCTCAGCGTGGGCGACCCAAAGGTTCCCGCCGGTTTGGTCCCATCTCTTTGGGTTGCCTTTGGATTTTCTGTCCTCTTTGCGGTGTGTTTTGGGGTTGTTGGAAAAACGACGAAAAAGCAACGTGGTGAGAATGTTGGCTCCGTCTGTGAGGACATGGACGATGTTGCAGGGCGGGCCGGACATCCCGGTCTGGGAGTTGAGCAAACGATCGTCCAAGCAGCGTGGTGGCGACGAACTTTCCAGCGGGCTTCGTAGCCTGAGCGGCCTTTCAGTAGCTGCGTAGTTCCTCCGTCGCGTTGGTCTTGGCGACATCGGCACCGTCGCGGCCTTTGGCCACGCTCACCCCATCTCTGGATAAGCCCCCGCTGGTCATCTGACCGCGAGCCGTGACGAAGAATTGACCATGTGCGCGCCACGCGCGCGTCGGGGCCTTCGACGCTCGGCGCGTGGGCGACGAATGGCGAATACTCTTCGACTCCGAGCCAGGCACCGAGATGCTGGCCAGTCTCAAGACGGCCAGAGGCAGAGTTCTCAGTTACTCGGTGGTTTTGCGGGTCGTTGTCGCCGGCACAGCCGAGACAGTTCGGGTTTACGACTCTGCCCATGGATTCAACGAGATGCACCGGCATACTCGGGCCGGCGGCAAGCAGAATGGAGTTGTCTTCCATCGTGGTACTCTGGCTGAAGGATTTCGAGCGGCGATTGGTGCGGTCAAGTCGGGACATCGGGAGATGATCGAAGGATGGATGAGGAGATAAGGGACTACAGCTTTCAAGGGCCGGTTACGCTCGATTCTCCGGCTGGCCATGTCATGTACAGGGCGATCGACCTCGCGCTCGAGGAGTGTTCGCCCTTTCCCGACCGGGCATTCTTCCTCGATGCCGATGTCCCTGGACGGGACCGGGAGCCACAGATGAGGCGCGCTGCCGGAGAAGGCCACTCCGTGGTGCTCGTGTCTGCCGACCTGACCACCCAGGTCATCCCTCCCGAGGAGATCCTCGAGCGGGATGCAGCTTGAGGCGATCTGACCGTCAGCCCAGCTCGGCGATCAGGGCTTCTACGACCTCGGGGTCGAACTGGGTGCCGGCGCCGGCACCCAGCTCGAGGACTGCGGCCTCGCGATCCATCGCCTTGCGGTAGGGGCGGTCCGAGCGTCCGACCGCACTATCCTCAGACGTCGATGAACGAGCCAGGTTCGGACATAGTCGTGATGAAGTTCGGCGGCACCTCCGTCGCCGGCGCCGATGAGATCAAGCGCGCCGCGGGCCGCATCGTCGCCGCGCGCGAGGCCGGCCACCGGGTCGTCGCCGTGCTCTCGGCCCGCGGTAAGACGACCGACGAGCTGGTCGCCCAGGCGCTGGAGATCTCCGCGCGCCCGGTCGCGCGTGAGATGGACATGCTGCTCTCGACCGGCGAGCGGATCTCCTGCGCGCTCTGCGCGATGGCGATCCACGACATGGGCCACGAAGCGATCTCGCTGACCGGGTCGCAGGCGGGGATCGTCACCGACTCCTTCCACACCAAGGCGAAGATCGTCGACGTGCGCGCCGAGCGCATCCGCGAGACGCTCGAAGCGGACCGGATCGTGCTCGTCGCCGGCTTCCAGGGCGTCTCAACCGACAGCCGTGATGTGACCACGCTCGGCCGCGGCGGCTCCGACACCACCGCCGTCGCCCTCGCGGCGGCGCTCGACGCCAGCGTCTGCGAGATCTACACCGATGTCTCCGGCATCTTCAGCGCCGACCCGCGGATCGTCCCGGACGCGCGCAAGCTCTCCTTCGCCTCCTACGAGGAGATGCTCGAGATGTCGGCCTCGGGGGCCAAGGTGCTGCAGCTGCGCTCGGTCGAGTACGCCCGCAACAACGGCGTGCGGATCCACTGCCGCAGCAGCTTTGAGGACGGCCCCGGTACCCTCGTGGTCAGCGAAGAGGAGAGTGAGAAGGAGACCGTGGAGCAACCTTTCGTAACCGCAGTGACCCACTCCGACGGCGAGGCGCGGGTGACGCTAACCGGTGTCGGCGACGAGCCCGGCGTCGCCGGGCGGATCTTCACCGCGCTGGCCGAGGCCGGCATCAACGTCGACGTGATCATCCAGAACGAGCCCGTCGGCGACGACGCGCTCGCCGACCTCTCCTTCACCGTCGATCGCTCCGACCTGACCGGCGGGTCGACACCGTCAGCGCGCTCGCGGTCAGCCAGGGCGTGCGCAGCGATGAGCGGATCGGCAAGGTCTCGATCGTCGGCGCCGGCATGCGCTCGCACCCCGGCGTCGCCGCCAAGGTTTTCCAGGTTCTCGGCGGCGAGGGGATCAACATCGAGATGATCTCCACCTCGCCGATCAAGATCTCCTGCGTCATCTCGGCGGATCGCGTCCCCGACGCCGTCCGCGCCCTGCACCAGGCCTTCGAGCTCGGCGCCGGCGCGGTCGCGGCCGAGGATCCGATGGGCGCCGGCCACCGCCCCACGGTCGCCTGAGGGTCGGCGTAGTCGGCGCCACCGGCCTGGTCGGGACGACGATCCTCGGCCTGCTCGCCGATCGCGAATTCCCGGCGAGCGAGGTGATCCCCTTCGCCTCGGAGCGCTCGGCCGGCAAGGCGATCGAGTGGGGGGAAGAGGAGCTCGAGATCCGGGCGCTGAGCGAGGACTCGATCCAGGGCCTCGACATCGTCCTCTCCTCGGCCGGCGGCGCGGTCAGCGCCGAGTGGACGCCGAAGCTGGTCGCCGCCGGCGCGGTCGTCGTCGACAACACCAGCTACTGGCGCATGCACGACGACGTGCCCCTGGTCGTCGCCGAGGTCAACCCCGACGACCTCGCCGGCCACAAGGGGATCGTCGCCAACCCGAACTGCTCGACCATGCAGATGGTCGTCGCGCTGAAGCCGCTCTACGACGCGGCCGGGATCGAGCGCCTCGTGATCTCCACCTACCAGGCCGTCTCCGGCACCGGCAAGGCGGCGATCGACGAGCTGCGCGACCAGTCCCGGGCGGTGCTCGACGACGGCGAGCCGACCGCCTCCGCCTACCCGCACCGGATCGCCTTCAACGCGCTGCCGCAGGCGGGCAGCTTCGCCGCCGGCGACGACCACACCGACGAGGAGCGCAAGCTGATCAACGAGACGCGCAAGATCCTCGGCGACGACTCGATCCGGGTCAGCGCCACCTGCGTGCGGGTGCCGGTCGTCACCGGCCACTCCGAGGCGGTCAACGTCGAGACGCGCGAGCCGCTCGAGCCCGAGCGCGCCCGCGAGCTGCTCGCCGCCGCGCCCGGCGTGACCGTGCTCGACGAGCCGGCCGCGGCGCGCTACCCGATGGCGATCGAGGCCGAGGGCCGCGACGACGTCTTCGTCGGCCGCATCCGCCGCGACCCCGGCAACGAGCAGGCGATCGACCTCTGGGTCGTCTCCGACAACCTGCGCAAGGGCGCCGCGACCAACACCGTCCAGCTCGCCGAGCTCTTGCTTGAGCGCGACCTGCTGAAGGCTCCGTCAGTCGCCTAGATCCTCCGCCAGGACTCCGAAGCGCTGGACCAGCTCGCAGAAGAAGTCGTGGCGGGTGACGATCGCGTGCACCCTGCCCGCGGTTGCGATCGGGACGATCAGGACGCGGTGGTGGAGGAAGAGCTCGGCCAGCTGGGTGTCGGAGTAATCGTCCTCGACCAGGACGTGGTCGGTGGTCAGCCAGCGCCGGATCGGCTGCTCGGCGCAGTTGGAGCGGCGCTCGATCGTCTCGTCGACCGAGCGCGAGACCATCGCCGCCGAGGCGAGGTCGCCCATATAGCCGGGGAAGAGCGCCGCCATGAACTCGCGCTCGCCGAAGATCCCGGCGAAGCTGCCGTCCTTCTCGACCGCTGGCAGCGCCGGCAAGCTGTGGTCGATCACCTGCCGTGCCGCCGGGCCGATCAGCTCGTCGGCGTCGAGCGGCTCTATCTCACGCAGGGTCTGCTTGACGATTGAGTCCATGGCGTTCCTCCTCAGTCTCCCAAGTCCATCAGAGAGCTACGTAGCGGATTGCGATGTAGGCGGTCGCGATCGCGATCGAGAGCACCGTGGCGGGCAGGCCGACCTTGATGAAGGCGACGAAGCCGATCGGCGTGCCGGCGCGCTCGGCCATCCCGGCGGCGGCGACGTTGGCGGCGGCGGCGATCATCGTCGCGTTGCCGCCGAAGCAGGCGCCGAGCGCGAGCGCCCACCAGTAGGCGTCGTCGCCCTGCGTGCCGGCGGCGCTCTGCAGATCCTTGACCACCGGGATCATCGCCGTCGTGAAGGGGATGTTGTCGACCACGGCCGAGCCCAGGGCGGCGACCCAGGTGATCCCGATCAGCTCGGCGGTGCGCTCGCCGCCGGTCACGTCCTTGACCGCGTCGGCGATGTGCCCGATCGCCCCGGTCGCCTCCAGCGCCCCGACCATCACGAACAGCGCGATGAAGAAGAAGAGCGTCGTCCACTCGATGTGCGAGAGCGCCTCCTCGAGGTCGATCCGCGTCACCAGCAGCCCCACGGCCGCGCCCGCCAGCGCCACCGTCGCCGGCTCGATGTGCAGCGCCTGGTGAGCGAAGAAGGCGAGCACGGTGAGTACCAGTACCGGCCCGGTGCGGCGCAGCTCCGCGGCGTCGCGGATCGAAGCGCGCGCGTTCAGCTCCATCACCGCCTGGCGGTTGCGCTCCTCGACCTGGAGCCGCTTGCGGAAGAAGAGGTAGAGCAGCGGGATCACGGCGGCGAAGGTGACGATCACGACCGGGGCGAGGTTGGCGATGAAGGCGTTGAAGCTGAGCCCGGTGGCGCCGGCGATGATGATGTTCGGCGGGTCGCCGATCAGGGTCGCGGTGCCGCCGATGTTGGAGGCGATCACCTCGATGATCAGCAGCGGCACCGCCTCGATGTCGAGCGCGTCGGCGAGCAGGAAGGTGATCGGCGCGATCAGGAGGATCGTCGTCAGGTTGTCGAGGAAGGCGGAGAGCACGGCCGTCGTCGCCGCCAGGCTCATCGTCACCGCGAACGAGCGCCCGCCCGAGATCTGCCCGGCGCGGATCGCGACGAAGTCATAGACGCCGGTCTGCTGGGTCAGGTAGACGAGGATCATCATCCCGACGAGCAGCCCGATCGTGTTGAAGTCGACCGACTCGATCGCCTGCTCCTGGGAGAAATCGCCGACGAAGAGGACGACCACCGCCGCCCCCAGCAGGGCGATGTTGGTGCGGTGCATCTTCTCGCTGGCGATGATCGCCAGGACGATCAGGAAGGTGGCTACGGCGATTGCCATGGGGGTCGCAGGGTATGCGACGCGCCGTGCCCGCGAGCCTTGGCCTCGAGCAACCACTATCCCTTCCAAATGGTATCGAAATTCCGATACTTCTAGTATCGAATTTTGTATACTTAATGCGTGACGGTGGCTCTCGACCTCAATCCCTTCATCTACTCGCGCCCGGTCGGCCCGGAGCAACTGATCGACCGCGAGTTGGAGCTTTCGCGCATGCTGGAGCTTGCCAACGTCGGCCAGGCGTCGCGGCTCGAGGCGCCGCGGCGGTACGGGAAGACGACGCTGCTGGGGAAGCTGGCCCTAGAGGCCGAGAAGCAGGGCCTGGCGGTGGCCGCCGTGGACTTCTCCAGCGTGTTCTCGCTTCCCGACGCGGCGGCGCGGATGCAGGTCGCCTACCGCGATCTGCAGGGCCCCGCCCGGCGCATTACCGGCGAGGTTCTGCGGACCCTGCGGGTCGGCCTCAGCGCGGGGCCGTTGTCTGCCTCGACCGGCGGCCGCGATGGTCACGCCGAGAAGGATCTGATCGAGTTGCTCGACCTTCCCCTTCGCATCTTCGAGCGCACCGGCTTGCGCACGTTGGTCATCTTCGACGAGTTTCAGGATCTGCTCGCCTTGCGCGATGGGCTGGATGGCTTGGTCCGCAGCCGCATACAGCACCACGGCGATGCCGCCAGCTACGTCTTCGCCGGATCCCAGACTTCGCTGCTCCGTGAGCTCTTCGCCGATCGCGAGCGTCCGCTCTACGGGCAGGCACAGCCAGTCGCTTTGGGCCCGCTTCCACCGGGGCCCCTCGCCGCCTACGTGAGCGAGCGGTTCGAAAGCGCGGGCGTCGATGTCGAGCCGGTGCTCGACACCTTCCTCAACCTGGTGGGGGGCCACCCCCAGCGAGCGATGCTGGTGGCGCACCACCTTTGGCGGGCGTTTGCGAGCGCCCCCGAGCCACTGGCAGCCATCGACCGGGCAATCGAGGAAGCCTTCGCCGAGCTCGGCGAGGCGTTCGAGTCCATCCTGCACTCGCTGCGGCCGGCCGAGCGCGCGATACTTGTCTCGCTCGCGACGGACCGGCCCAGCGTCTACGCGCGCTCGACGTTGGAGAGGCTCGGCCTTGCTAAGGCCCAGGCGCGCCGCGCGATTCTCTCGCTGGAAGATCGGGGAGACCTGAGGCCGACCGGTCGGGGCAGGTGGGAGTTCGTCGACCCCCTGCTTGCCGAATGGCTGCGGGGGACGTTCTCGCCGGCGGACTAGCCCCGCCGGCGGTTCTGGTGCGAAACGCGGAGGTTCAGGCGGGCACGCCGGTGAGGCGCTCTTCGACCCAACCGGTCGAGGCGATGTGCTTGCTCATGCCGAGCTGCTTGGGCTCGCCGCCGAGGGCGAGGCCAACCAGCTGGGGCAGGTGCAGGACGGCGAGGCCGAGGTCGCGGTTGACCACCTTCGCCGCCTCGGGCTGCTGCATGTCGAGGTTGAGGTGGCAGAGCGGGCAGGGCGTGACCAGGCAGTCGGCGCCGGCGTCGATCGCGTCGCCGACGTGGGTGCCGGCCTGGCGCAGCGAGGTCTCTTTGTTCATCGTGATCACCGGGAAGCCGCAGCATTTGCGGGCGCCGTCGTACTCGACCACCTCGCCGCCGAGCGCCTCGATCACCTTCTCCAGGTAGATGTCGCGGTCGGGGAACTCGTCGTAGCCGAGCCGCTCCTTGGGGCGGACGACGTAGCAACCGTAGAAGGGGCCGACGCGCAGGCCCGAGAGCGGCCGCACGACCTTCTCGGCGAGCTTCTCGAGCCCGTAGTCCTCGACCAGCAGCCAGAGGAAGTTTTTGTTCGTGAAGCCGTCCTTGCCCTTCTCGTAGGCGAGCCCCTGGCCGCTCAGCACCTCGTTGATGTGGGCGCGGTAGGAAGAATCGGCGTCGAGCCGCTGCTGGCACTCCGACTGCGCTCCCTGGCAGGTCGAGCAGATGTTCATCATCGCCAGCCCGGTCTGCTGGGCGAGCGCGAAGGTGCGGGCGTTGAGCGTGTCGGCGAGCTCCTGGTTGTGCTCGGCGATCACGCCGGCGCCGCAGCAGTTGGCACGGTCGAGTTCGACCAGCTCGATGCCGAGCTTCTCGGCGCTGAACGCCATCGAGCCGTGCAGCTCGGGAGTGAAGCCGCGTGAGACGCAGCCGGGCCAGTAGGCGAGCTTCATACCTTCTCCTCCGTCTCGGTCTCGTCGGGCTCGGGCTCGACGTCCTCCTCGCCCGTGATGTAGATGTTGAATTCCTCGCGGTGCTCCTCGGCGTGCTTGTAAATCGCCTTGACCTCGTCCTGGGCGCCGCCTGGCAGCTTGTGGTGCGGCGCGACCCACTTGGTGCGCACCTTGCCGGTCCGGATCGTGCGGAAGATCGTCGGCAGCGCGCCGAGGACTTCCTTGATCGCCCGTTTGCTCGGTTTCAGCTTGCCCTTGATCCCGTACGCGAACGACTCTTTCGGCAGCGCCACCTCGTCGAGCGTGCCCTTCTTCTCGATGATCTCGACGAAGGCGAGCTCGTGATGGTGGCCGCTGTTCGGATCCTCGATCCCCTCCTCGCCGGCCTTGCGGCGCAGGCGCATGATCTGGTCCATCGGCGCGACCCCCTTCGGGCAGGCGTCGATGCAGCTGAAGCAGTGGGTGCAGTCGTAGATCCCGTGCGGATCCTCGGCCAGGTCGTGCAGCCGCTCCACGGTCTCGGCGTCGCGCGGGTCGCCGACGAAGCGGTAGGCCTTGGCCAGCGCCGCGGGGCCGATGAAGTCGGGGTCGGCTTCCATCGAGAGGCAGGAGGAGACGCAGGCGCCGCACTGGATGCAGGCCATCGACTGGGTGATGTCGATCATCGACTCGGGCTCGACAACGTACTCGCGCTCGGGCGGGTCGCCGTGCGGCAGCAGCCACGGGGTGACGCGGCGGATCTTCTTCCAGTGGGTCGACTCCATGTCGGTGATCAGATCCTTGATCACGGGCATGTTGCCCATCGGCTCGACCACGATCGGCGGCGTGCCCTCGACGGCCTCGCCGACGCTCGCCTTCTTCTCGGCCAGCTCCTGGGCCTCGCCGATCTGGGTCTTGCAGCCGAGCCCGGACTGGCCGTTGACCTTCATCCCGCAGGAGCCGCAGATCGCCGCCCGGCAGGAGCAGCGCACCGAGAGCGAGCCGTCGTCGCGGTCTTTGGCCTGCAGGATCCCGTCGAGCACCGAGAGCGAGGGGTCGAGGTCGACCTTGAACTCCTCCCAGTAGGCGCCCTCGCCGCTCTCGGGCTGGTAGCGGCGGACTTTCAGCGTGTACTCGGCCATGGGCTCAGTACTTCCTCTCTTCGGGTTCCCACTGCGTGATCGTCACCTCGGAGTATGAGATCTCCGGCCCCTCATCGCCCTGCTGCAGGTCGATGTGTTTGAGCCACTCCTCGTCGTTGCGCTCGGGGAAGTCGGTCCTGTACTGGGCGCCGCGGCTCTCCTTGCGCTCGAGCGCGGCCGCGCAGGAGCACTCGGCGTTGTCGAGCATGTAGCCGAGCTCGATCGCACCGAGGATGTCCTGGTTGAAGACGCTGCCCTTGTCGTCGATGTAGGCGGTCTTCGCCTCCTCCTTGAGCCGGCGCACCGTCTCCAGCGCTTCCTGGATCCCGGCCTCGTCGCGGAAGACGGCGACTTTCGCGTCCATCGTCTCGCCCAGCTCGAGCTTGATCTCCGAGACCCGCCGGCCGGAGCCCTTCTCGCGCGCGGAGATCGCCTCGATCGCCTCCTGCTCGACCTCGAGCGCGCCGCGCGCGGGCCGCGAGGCGTCGCTGTGCTTGGCCCGTTCGGCTGCGTCGGCGCCGGAGCGGCGGCCGAAGATCAGCGTGTCGAGCAGCGAGTTGGCGCCGAGCCGGTTGCCGCCGTGGACCGAGACGCAGGCCGTCTCGCCGGCGGCGTAGAGGCCGGGCACGTCGGTGCGGCCGTCGACATCGGTCTTGATCCCGCCCATCGTGTAGTGGTTGCCGGGCTTGATGTGGATCGGTTCCTTGGTGATGTCGACCCCGGCGAAGTCCTTGCCGACGAGGACGATCTCGCGCAGCGCCTCGTGCACGCGCTTCTTCGGCACCACGGTGACGTCGAGCGCGACGGTGCCGTCGGGGAAGCCGCGGCCCTCGTTGATCTCGGTCTGCTCGGCGCGCGAGACGACGTCGCGCGAGGCCAGCTCCATCTTGTTCGGCGCGTAGCGCTCCATGAAGCGTTCGCCCTTGGCGTTGAGCAGGTGGGCGCCCTCGCCGCGGGCGCCCTCGGTGATCAGGAAGCCCTTGCCCGCCAGCGTCGTCGGGTGGTACTGGATCATCTCCATGTCCATCAGCTTGGCGCCGACCCGGTAGGCCATCGCGATCCCGTCGCCGGTGCAGATCAGCGCGTTGGTGGTCGGCTTCCAGACCTGGCCGTTGCCGCCGCAGGCGAGGATCACCGACTTGGCGGTGAACAGCTGCATCGAGCCGTCGGCGATGTTGCGGGTGACGACGCCGCAGCACTCGCCCTGCTCGTTCATCGCCAGCGCCGTGCAGAACCACTCCTCGTAGCGGGCGACCGAGTCGGAGTACTTCATCAGCTGCTCGTAGAGCACGTGCATGATCGCCTGGCCGGTGATGTCGGCGACGTAGTAGGTGCGGGCGGCGGAGGCGCCGCCGAAGGCGCGGGTGCCGAGCTTGCCCTGCTCGTTGCGGTGGAAGGTGACGCCGAGGTGCTCGAGGTGGAGGATCTCCTCCGGCGCCTCTTCGCACATGATCGAGATCGCGTCCTGGTCGCCCAGGTAGTCGGAGCCCTTGACCGTGTCGTAGGCGTGCGACTCCCAGGAGTCCTCGGGGTTGAGCGCCGCGTTGATCCCGCCCTGGGCGGCGTTGGAGTGCGAGCGCACGGGGTGGACCTTGCTCAGGATCCCGACTGAGACCCCTTGCTCGGCGGCGGCCAGGGCGGCTCGCTGTCCAGCCAGCCCGGCGCCGATCACCAATACGTCATGAGTAGGCACGAGCGGGCACTCTATAGAGGCGAAATCCGACCTCGCAGTCGGATTTCGCCCCCCGCCGACGGGCCGATTTGTCGTCGTGGAGACGACAAATCGGCCCGTCGGCTACAGCCAGCGCTGGTCGAGGCGGCGGATCGCGGCGGCGGAGAGGCGGATGCCGTCGGCGACCGTGTCGAAGTCGACGTTCTCGGCGAGGTCGTGCCACCAGTGGTAGTTGGCGGGCTGCTTGAGGTCGGTGCAGCTGCAGATGACCGCGGTCTCGTAGCCGGCAGCCGAGGACTCGAGCCCGTCGGTGCCGCTGCGCGTACGCAGGTTGGGGTAGAGGGCGACACCGAGCTCCTCGGCCAGCCCGTCGATCAGCGCCAGCGCCCGCGGCGGGTACTCGCGCATCTTCAGGAAGCCCTCGCCGCGCAGCACCAGCAGGTGCGGCGAGCCGGTCGACTCGAGGCAGAGGAAGAAGCTGCTCTCCTTGGGCAGGTGAGGGAAGTGGCGCTCGCCGAAGCCCTTCATCCCCTCGCTGAAGGACTCCTCCGAGCCGGCCGAGAGCAGGATCACGCGCAGGTTCTCGGGCGGCTCGGCGACCAGCTGCTCGGCCAGCGCCAGCAGCGAGACCACCGCGCTGCCGTTGTCATTGGCTCCAGGCACGACATCGCGCAGCCCGATCTCGGCCATCGCCGCCGCCGAGCCCAGCCCGAGCAGGACGCCGAGCTTCGAAAGCAGCCGCCTGCCGGTCAGCGCGCCGAGCGCGGCCAGCACCGGCCCGCCGACGACCGGCGCCATCAGCGGCGGGCTGGTGTCGGTGCGCTCGATCATCCCCAGGCGATCGGCGATGTTGGGGATCTCGGGGTGGAAGACCAGGCCGGAGTGGGCGGCGTCGTGGTGGGCGATGACGACGACGGTGCGCTCGGCCTCGGCCGGGCCGAGCTCGCAGAGCACGTTGTAGGTGGTGCGGCGGGGCAGCAGGCGGCGCATCAGCCGCCTGCCCGGGGGGAAGTCGGAGGCCATCCCGGCCGCGGCCGCCCCGGCCAGGGCGCCGCCGAGCAACCGCCGACCGCGCAATCCGAGAACTCCCCCGAGCGCCCCCAGCACAGCCCCGATCCCCAGCGGCCACCAATAGGTCCCATGCGCCGGCTCCGCCTCGATCCGCGCCTCCGCGCCCAGCTCGCCGAACCGCGCCACCAACCACTCCGCCGCCCGCCGCTCCCCCTCCGAAGCAGACGGCCGCTCGATCACCTCAAGTTCCTCCAACCAGCTCTTCAGCTTCTCCTCGTCTGCCGACATGGCTCCGACGTTATACGGGGGCACCGGGGTGGGGCCGGAACGTCTTGTACTTTTCCGGTGTCGGCTCCGGGCGCCAGCCCGCAGGCGATCCACCGAAAGAAGTTAAGTGGAGGCCCCACCCCGGTGCCCCCGTACCATTAAGGCCAGATGCTCGGCGGTCGCTCCATAACCCTCTTCCACGTCCGCGGAATCCGCATCGCCGTCGACTGGTCCTGGTTCTTCGTCCTCTTCCTGGTCATCTTCTGGCTCTCCAACTTCTACGCCGACGTGCTCGGCCAGAGCAGCTCGGACTCGACCCCCTTCCTGCTCGCGATCGCCAGCGCCTTTGGCTTCTTCGCCTCGATCGTCCTGCACGAGCTCGGCCACGCCTTCGTCGCGATGCACCGCGGGATCGGGATCTCCAGCATCCAGCTCTGGATCTTCGGCGGGATGGCGCGGATGAACCGCGAATCGGACTCGCCGCGGACCGAGTTCGAGGTCGCCGTAGCCGGGCCACTGGTGACGCTGGCGATCGTGATCGTGCTGACCGGGATCGGGCTCGGCGCCGCCGGCTGGGACGAGTTCAGCAAGGCGGCCCTGGTCGAGACGGACGCGGGCACCTCGGGCGTGCTCTCGATGGTCGCCTGGCTGGCGATGATCAACTTCCTCGTGTTGATCTTCAACCTGCTGCCGGCCTTCCCGATGGACGGCGGCCGGATCGCCCGGGCGATCGCCTGGTGGCGGACCGGCAACCGCGCCTCGGCGACCCGCTTCGCCGCCAACCTCGGCCGCGTCTTCGCCTGGATCTTCGTCGGCGCCGGCCTGCTCTTGATCTTCGACGGCGCGATCTTCAGCGGCGTCTGGCTCGCCCTGATCGGCTTCGTCGTCAACGGCTCCGCCAAAGCCGCGAGCGCGCAGACGGCGATCACCAGCGGGATCAGCAAGCTGGTCGTCGCCGACGTGATGGACCGCGAGCCGGTCGCGATCCCGGCCGAGCTCAACGTCGAGCAGGCGCTGGACGAGTACTTTCTGCGCTATCGCTGGTCCTGGTTTCCCGGTCGTCGACGCCGGCCGGCGCTTCCGCGGCCTCGTGATCCGCGACAAGGCCGACGAGGTGCCGGAGACCTCGCGCACGACATCGCTGATCTCCGAGCTGATCGAGAGCGACAGCGACGACGGCACCTTCCAGGTCCGCGACGACGCCCCGCTCGACACGCTGCTCGCCAACCGCGCCCTGCGCCGCTTCGGCGCGGTGATGGCGGTGGACGAGGACGGCAGGCTGAGTGGGGTCATAACCGCCGAGCAGG
>CAWBLE010000003.1:0-33976 GCA_963789505.1 uncultured Solirubrobacterales bacterium | reverse complement strand
CTTGCGCGCCACGCTCTTCGCCTCCAGCTCACCGCTTTCGGCGGCGGGGACGAGGCCGTCGCTGCCCGGCGGCTGCAGCTTCAGCTTCGGCTTGTTCTTCTTCTTCGCCTTCTTCTTGCCCTTCTTGCCCTTCTTCGCCTTCTTCTTTCCTTCGTCGCCGCCCTCGAGCGAGCCGCGCGGGCCGCCGCTGGCTTCGATCCCGAGGAACTTGTCGACCGCTTCCTGGATCGCGCTCTGGGAGGCGTAGACGAAGCTCGGCCCCAGTTCGGCCGGGAAGTGGACCTCCTTGATCGAGGCGCCGCGCGAGGCGATGAACAGCTTCAGCACTTCGAGCATCGTCTCCTTGTCGTTGATGTCGGAGGTCGTGTACTCGGTGAAGATGTCGATCAGGTCGTTGCGGCCCAGCACCAGGTCGCCGATCGGGACCCGCTGCCGGGCGGCGCTGAGGAAGTCCTGCTGGCGCGCGGCGCGGACCAGGTCGGTGTCGGTGTGGCGGTAGCGCACGTACTGCAGAGCTTTTTTCCCGCAGAGCAGCTGATAGCCCGGCTGCACGTTGATTTCGGCGTATTCTTCCGACGGCGCGACGCCGACGTTGGAGTGGAAGTAGCGCCGGTCGACGTCGACGTAGACGCAATCGATCGCGTCGACCGCCCGCACGAAGCCGAGGTAATCGACGTTGACGACGTGGTTGACCGGCAGCCCGGTCAGTTCCTTGACCACCTGCAGGGTCAGCTTCGGGCCGCCGTAGGAGAAGGCTTCGTTGAACTTGCCGGTCCCGTAGCCGGGTATTTCGACCTTGAGGTCGCGCGGGATCGACATCAGCGCGATCGCGTTCTTGTCGGGGTCGAGCCGCAACAGCAGGGTCGTGTCCGAGCGGCCCGGGTCTTCCGGTTCGTTGGCGCGCTTGTCGGAGCCGAGGATGACGATGTTCTCCGGTTCGCCGCCGGTCGTCTGGGTGAGGAAGCGGTGGACTTTGCTCTCGAGCACGTTGTTGTGCGAGAGCGCCGTGGCGATGCTGCCGACGTAGAGCAGGATGCTGGCCGCGGTCGCCGCCGCGACGACGCTGACGATCAGCGCCGAGGCGAGCGTGAAGCGCCACCAGTAACGCTTGCGCTTCGGCGGCGGCTCATGGTCGCCCTCGGGCGGCGGCTTCTTGAAGACCGGCTCGATCATCGCCCCCGGCTCAGCCTTCGAGCCGATCCGGGATCGCGCGCAGGAACTGCTCGAGCGTCTGCCGGTAGACCCGCAGCGAGTCGACAGAGACCCACTCCTCGGGCCCGTGGTGGCCGGCCCCGGACGGCCCGAACTCGACCGCGGGCACGCCCACCCGCAGGAACGAGACCGCGTCGGAGGCGCCGTCGCGGCCGACGCTCATCGGCTCGCCCGCGTGGTGCGCCGAGGCCGCCTCGCGCAGCCCGAGCACAAACGGCGAGCGGCGGTCGACGACGGCCGGCGGCCGCGTGAACAGCGGCGTCACCTCGGCGTCGGGCAGCCCGCGCACCTGCTCGAGCACGGCCTCGGGGTCCTGGTCGGGCAGGTAGCGGATGTCGACGTCGATCGCGCATCGGTCTGGCACCTTGTTGAGGGCGTCGCCGCCCAGGATCCGGCCGAGATTGATCGAGGGGCGGTCGAACAGCTCCGAACTGTGCCTCGCGAACGGTAGCGACTCGATACTGCGGAAAACGTCGTGCGCCTTCAGCACGGCGTTGTCGCCGAGCCACGGCGTCGCCCCGTGGGCGGCGACGCCGCTGACCTCCAGGCGCAGCGCCAGCACGCCCTTCGCCTCGACCCCGATCTGCAGGTCGGTCGGCTCGCCGGTGATCGCGAAGTCGCCGACGAAGCCGCCGTCGACGAGCGCGTCGCTGCCGCGTTCGGCCTCCTCCTCGGACTCCTCGTCGCCGACGATCCCCAGCCGCACGCGCACCCGCTCGCTCTCGCGCAGCGCCGCGGTGACGACCAGCATCGCCGCCAGCCCGCCCTTCATGTCGTAGGCCCCACGCCCGTAGAGCCGATCCCCCTCGATCCGCGGCTCGAACTGCCCCGCCCGCCCAGGCACCACATCCAGATGCCCATGCAGCACCACGGTCGGAGCATCCTCCGGCCCCACTTCGGCCTTCAGCACCGGCAACCCCCGCACCTCTTCGGTCTCGACCGAGATCCCCCGAGCTTCCAACCACCCCTCGACGAACCCCGCAGCTTCCAGCACCCCGTCGGGCTCAGAGGTTCGTACCCGATCAACCGCGTAGCAAGCCCTACCAGCTCATCGTTCATCAGATCGCCAGCCTGGCAGGAAACGCGGTCATCCCGTGGGCGATTAGTCGCGCGCGCTTCGCGCGCCGCTCCGGAAGATGCTGCGCGCCTATGGCGCGCTAATGACGATTGCATTCCGCGGCCTTCGGCCACTTCGCCCACGGGACGACCGCATTCCCTGCCTCGAAGCCCGATCCAGCGAGCGGGTGCCCCTCCGCGGGAATGTCGCGAAGCGGCGATATGCAATCTGATCTTGCGCGGCCGCAGGCCGCGCTGGCCATTCGGGAGCGGAGGCCGAAGGCCGAGCGACCCAAATCACGCGGAGGGGCACCGCTCGCTCGCCCCGCTTCATCCCTGCGCGATAGCGAGGAACGCTTCGGTGCGGTCGTGGTCTTTTTGCGCCCGCGCCCGCTGGCCGCTGCCCTCGTCGGACTCGGCGAGGCGCTGGTCGGCGTCGGCGAGCTGTTCCTTGAGCACCGCGGCGTCGAGATCCTCCGGCGCGATCGCCTCCTCGAGCAGCAGCCGCGCGTGGTTGCCGAAGACCTGCAGCCAGCCGTGCGACTGGGCGTAGCGCCGCGTCTCCGCGCCACCCATGTGGAGGCGCAGCTCAGCCGGGCGCAGCGCCGCCAGCAGCGGCGCGTGGTTGGCGAGGATGCCGATCTCACCGACGGCGGTGCGGGTCGACACCTGGCTGACCTCGCCGCTGAAGACCTCCCCCTCCGGGGTGAGGACCTCGACCTCGAATTTGGTATCGCCGGCCAAGCTGAGCCCCTAGGCCGCCGCCGAGGCGTTCTCGGTGACCTGGTCGATCGAGCCCTGCATGTAGAAGGCGCCCTCGGGCAGGTCGTCGTGCTCGCCGTCGAGAATCTCGCGGAAGCCACGCACAGTCTCGGCGACCGGCACGAACTCGCCGGCGCGGCCGGTGAACTGTTCGGCGACGAAGAACGGCTGCGAGAGGAAGCGCTCGATCTTGCGCGCCCGGCTAGACCGTCTGCTTGTCCTCGTCGGAGAGCTCGTCGATGCCGAGGATCGCGATGATGTCCTGCAGCTCCTTGTAGCGCTGCAGCACCTCCTGCACGTCGGTCGCCGTGCGGTAATGGTCCTCGCCGACGACGTCGGGCTTGAGGATCGTCGAGCTCGAGTCGAGCGGGTCGACCGCCGGGTAGATCCCTTTCTCGGAGATCGAGCGGGAGAGCGCCGTGGTCGCGTTGAGGTGGGCGAAGACCGAGGCCGGCGCCGGGTCGGTGAAGTCGTCGGCGGGGACGTAGACGGCCTGCACCGAGGTGACCGAGCCGCGCTCGGTCGAGGTGATCCGCTCCTGCAGTTCGCCCATCTCGGTCTCCAGCGTCGGCTGGTAGCCGACCGCCGAAGGCATCCGCCCGAGCAGGGCCGAGACCTCGGAGCCCGCCTGGACGAAGCGGAAGATGTTGTCGATGAACAGCAGCACGTCCTGGCCACCCTGCTCGCGGTAGTACTCGGCCATCGTCAGCCCGGAGAGGGCGACGCGCAGGCGGGCGCCGGGCGGCTCGTTCATCTGGCCGAAGACCAGCATCGTTTTGTCGATCACGCCCGACTCTTTCATCTCGAGCCAGAGGTCGTTGCCCTCGCGCGAGCGCTCGCCGACGCCGCAGAAGGCGGAGAGGCCCTCGTGCTCCTCGGCGATCGAGCGGATCAGCTCCTGGATCAGCACCGTCTTGCCGACGCCGGCGCCGCCGAACAGCCCGACCTTGCCGCCCTTGGCGTAGGGCGCGAGCAGGTCGATCACCTTGATCCCCGTCTCGAGGATCTCCTGGGTCGGGGCGAGGTCGGAGGCTTGCGGGGCGGGGCGGTGGATCGGCCAGCGCTCGCCGGCCTCGATCGGATCGCCGTTGTCGATCGGCTCGCCGAGCAGGTTGAAGATCCGGCCCAGGGTCGCGTCGCCGACCGGGACCGTGATCGGGGCACCGGTGTCGATCACCTTGTCGCCGCGCTGCAGGCCGTCGGTCGCGTCCATCGCCACCGTCCGCACCCGGTCGTCGCCGAGGTGCTGCTGGACCTCGCAGACGAGCTCGGTCGCCTCACGGTCCTCGTCGCCGGCCATCTCGATCTTGACCGCCGAGTAGATCCCCGGCAACTGCTCGGGGAAGACGGCGTCGACGACGACGCCGGTCACCTGCTCGACCCGTCCCACATTCGTTCCGTTCGTGTCAGCCATTGGTTCCTTTTCTCGCCTCTCCAATTGAAGTTCTGGGTTAGCCGAGCGCCTCGGCGCCGGCGACGACCTCGAGGATCTCCTGGGTGATCTCCGCCTGCCTGGCCCGGTTCATCTCCAGGGTCAGGTCGTCCATCATCGTCTCGGCGTTCTCGGCCGCGTTGCGCATCGCCGTCATCCGCGCCCCGAGCTCGGAGGCGGCGGACTCGAGCAGGGCCCGGTACACGGAGATGTTCACGTACTCGGGGATCAGCTGCGAGAGCAGCACCTCGGCTTCGGGCTCGTACTCCCAGAGCGCGGCGCTGTGCGCCTTCTCGATCGCGGTCTCCTCGGCGTCGGCTTCCTCCTCCTCGACCCCGGCGCCGATCACGTCGGCCTGCTGCAGCGGCAGCAGCGTCTGCCGCCAGACGTGCTGGGTCAGCGGCGAGACGTAGCGGTTGTAGACGAGCTCGACCCGGTCGAGGTCCTCGTCGACGTAGCGCGCGGTCAGCTCCTCGCCGATCTCACGCGCGTTGGCGAAGCCGGGCCGGTCGGTGAAGCCGGTGTAGGAGGTGCGCACGTCCTGCTTGCGGAAGGTCAGCGCCGAGACGCCCTTGCGGCCGACCGCCGAGAAGGCCACCTCGGCGCCCTGCCCGCGCCACTCGTCGCGCAGTCGCAGGCCGTCGCGGATCACGTTGGTGTTGAAGGCGCCGGCGAGGCCGCGGTCGCCGGTGATCAGGATGACCCCGACGCGCTTGATCTCCTCGCGCTCGACCAGGACCGGCACGCGCGGGATCGCGCCCGCCTGCTCGGCCGCGCGCCGGGTCAGCTTGCGCATCCCCTGCGCGTAGGGGCGCAGATCCGCGATCCGCTGCTCGGCGCGACGCAGGCGCGCCGCCGCGACCATCTCCATCGCCCGCGTGATCTTGTTGATGTTCTTGATCGACGCGATCCGGTTCTTGACGTCCTTCTGTGAGGCCATGGCGCGAGCCGCCTACGCGGCGGCGGCCTCCTCGAGCGGGTCGCCGTGCTCGTCGAAGTCGGCGCCGAAGTCATCGACGAAATCGCCGATCGCCTTGCCGAGCTCCTTCTCGTCGTCCTCCTCGAGCTTGCCGGTCTCGGCGATCCGGCCGAGCAGATCGGACTGCTCGGAGTGCAGGCGGCTCTTCAGGTCGCGCAGGAACTCGCCGACGCGCTCGGTCTTGATCCGGTCGAGGAAGCCGCCGGTGCCGGAGTAGATCGCGGCGACCTGGTCGGCCATCTCCAACGGTTCGCGCTCTTTCTGTTTGAGCAGCTCGACCAGCCGTTCGCCGCGGTTCAGCGTTTTCTGCGTCTCCGCGTCGAGCTCGGAACCGAACTGAGCGAAGGCCTCGAGGTCGCGGTACTGGGAGAGCTCGAGGCGCAGTTTTCCGGCGACCTTCTTCATCGCCTTGGTCTGCGCGTTGCCGCCCACCCGCGAGACCGAGATGCCGACGTTGATCGCCGGGCGCACGCCCGAGTTGAACAGGTCGGACTCGAGGAAGATCTGCCCGTCGGTGATCGAGATCACGTTGGTCGGGATGTAGGCCGAGACGTCGGAGGCCTGGGTCTCGATGATCGGCAGCGCCGTCAGTGAGCCGCCGCCGAGCTCGTCGTTGAGTTTGACCGCGCGCTCGAGCAGCCGCGAGTGCAGGTAGAAGACGTCGCCGGGGTAGGCCTCGCGACCGGGCGGGCGCCGCAGCAGCAGCGACATCTGCCGGTAGGCGTAGGCGTGTTTGGTCAGGTCGTCGTAGACGCAGAGCGCCGCTTTGCCGTTGTAGAGGAAGTGCTCGCCCATCGCGCAGCCCGCGTAGGGGGCGATGAACTTGATCGGCGCCGCCTCGTCGGCGGGCGCGGCGACGATGATCGTGTTCTCCATCGCGCCGTTCTCCTCGAGCACCTCCTTGAGCTGCACGACGGTCGACATCCGCTGGCCGATCGCGACGTAGATGCAGATCATGTCCTTGTCGCGGTTGTTGATGATCGTGTCGATCGCGATCGCCGTCTTGCCGGTCTGGCGGTCGCCGATGATCAGCTCTCGCTGGCCGCGGCCGACCGGGATCATCCCGTCGATCGACATCAGCCCGGTCTGCACCGGCTCGGTCACCGGCTGGCGCTCGACCACGCCGGGCGCTTTGAACTCGGCCGGGCGGGTCTGGTCGGTCGCGATCTCGCCCTTGTCGTCGAGCGGGCGGCCGAGCGGGTCGACGAGGCGGCCGAGCAGATGGTCGCCGACGGGGATCCGCAGCAGGTGTCCGGTGCGCTTGACCGTGTCGCCCTCGACGATCTTGTCCCACTCGCCGAAGAGCACGGCGCCGACGTTGTCGGCCTCGAGGTTGAGCGCGAGGCCGGTGACCCCGTGCGGCAGCTCGAGCATCTCCAGCGCCATGCACTCGTCGAGGCCGTGGATGCGGGCGATGCCGTCGGCGACCGAGAGCACGGTGCCGACCTCGGAGAGGTCGGCGCTGCCGGTGTCCAGTCCCTCGATCCGCTCACGCAGGATCGATGCAATCTCGTCGGGCTTGATCTCCATGGTGGTGCTCTACGCCTCCTTACGCCGCCTGGGCGACGCTCTTTCGAAGTTTCTCCAAGCGACTGCGGATGCTCGCGTCGAGCACCATGTTGCCTACCTGCAGGACGATGCCGCCGAGGATCTCCCCGTCGACGCGGCTGACCAGATCGACCTTTTGGCCGGTCTGGCGTTCGATCTCGCCGCCGATCTTCTCGATCACGGTGGAGTCGAGCTCGGCGGCGCTGGTGACGGTGACATCGATGCGCCGCTGCTCGCGCTTCCACATCTCGTCGAACTCACGGCGGATGCGGAAGACCTCGGTCATGCGGTGCTTCTCGATCAGCAGCTCGAGGAAGTTGACCAGCTCGGGCTCGGCGCCGCCGAGCGCCCGCCCCAGCCCATCGACCTTCTCGGCCGAGGAGAAGTGCGGGCTGAAGAAGAAGACGCGCAGGTCCCGCTCGGAATCGAGCGCCTCGGCGAACTCGCCGAGGCCGGCCCCGATCGGGTCGAGCTTGTCCTTCTCCTTGGCCACCTCGAACAGGGCCTCGGCGTATACGCGGGCGGCGTCCTGCATCTGCTCTAGCTCTCCGCCCCCGAAAGACTGCTGAAGTCGACCTCGCTGAGCGCCTCCTCGACCAGGCGGCGCTGGTCCTCGTCGCTGAGCGTTTTGCGCGTCACCTTCTCGGTCGCGAGCACGGTCAGGTCGGCGACCTCCTTGCGGATCTGCTGCAGCGAGCGGCGCGTCTCGGCCTCGATGTCGCGCTTCGCCGCGGAGACGAGCTCCTCGCGCTTCTCCTTGCCGGCGCTGGTCGCCTCCGCTTCGGCGGTCTCGGCCGCCTTGCGGGCGCGGGCCATGATCTCGTCGGCCTGCTCGCGCGCCTCGGCCAACCGGCCGCGGTACTCCTCGAGCAGCTCGTCGGACTCCTTGCGCTGCCGTTCGGCCGCCTCGATCGACTCGGCGATCGTCTTCGCCCGCTTGTCGAGCGCCTCCTGGATTTTCGGGAAGGCGACCTTGCTCAGCACCCACATCGTGAAGAGGAAGAGGACCAGCGTCCAGATCATCAGGCCGAGGCCCGGCGATACGAGGAAGCTGCCGCCTTCTTCCTCCGCGGCCTCCGCCGCGAGGGGGATCAAGCCCGCTATGTGGCCGAATAGCTCCACGTCGCCGGCCTAGAGGAAGAAGGCGATGAGGCCGAAGATGAAGGTGTAGAAGGCGACCGCCTCGGTCAGCGCGAAGCCGAGCCAGCGGATGCTCTGCAGCTCGTCTTTCATCTCGGGCTGGCGGGCGACCGACTCGATCTCCTTGCCGAAGATGAAGCCGATGCCGATGCCGGCTCCGATCGAACCGAGTCCGGCGCCGACGCCGAGGGCAATCGCCCTACCGGCCGTTTCGATCCCTTCGTCGGAGATGGCGGCAGCTACAGGGGACAGGTCCATTTGCTTACAACGCTCCTTT
Organism: uncultured Solirubrobacterales bacterium; assembly: GCA_963789505.1. GTDB lineage: Bacteria > Actinomycetota > Thermoleophilia > Solirubrobacterales > 70-9 > VRUE01. The sequence goes on along the minus strand of CAWBLE010000003.1, from coordinate 25,570 downwards.
GTTAGTGGCTGGCGGAGGTGGCTCCGCCGAGGTAGATCGCGGTGAGGGTCGAGAAGATAAATGCCTGCAGGGTCGCGATGAGGCCGACCTCGAGGACGAAGAAGAAGAATGCGAGCGGGAAGGTCAGGGCGCCGAGCGCGGCGATCCCGAGCAGCACCGCCAGGCCGCCGCCCATGAAGAGCAGCAGCAGGTGGCCGGCGAGGATGTTGGCGAAGAGTCGCACCGAGAGCGAGATCAGCCGGGCGAAGTGCGAGATCGCCTCGATCACGAAGATGAACCCCTTGCCGATCGGGTTCATGTCCTCCAGCCCGGGCGGCAGCCAGCTCGCCAGGTAGGGGATCAGGCCCTTGGCGCGGACGCCTTCGAAGTGGTAGGAAAGCCAGACGACCAGGGTCAGGACCAGCGGGATCGAGAGGTTGGCGGTCGCCGCGTAGATCGCGAACGACGGGATTTCGAGGCCGAAGACGTCGATCGCGTGCTCGGTGTTGGTCGGCAGCGGCAGGAAGCCGAGCATGTTCGAGAACCAGATCCAGAAGAAGAGCGCGGCGAGGAAGGGGAACCAGCGCGCGGCCATCTTCGGCTCGAGGTTGCCGCCGGAGATCGTGTTCTTGGTCAGGTCGTAGGAAACCTCGATCGCGGTCTGCACTCGGTTTGGCTTCTGCGCCATGCGGCGCGAGATCCAGACCATGACGAAGATCGTCAGGGCGCTGGCGAGGACGAGGTAGAGGACGGCCTTGTTGACGCTGAGGTCGATCCCGGCGAGGTGGATCGAGATCCACGGTTCGAGCTTGAACTCGTTCTGCGGCTGGAACGATTCGTCCTTGCCCGAGCTGCCGAAGATCAAGAGCAGCAGGATCGCGATCGCGAAGTAGGCGCCGATCCCGATCAGGACTTTGCTTTTCGTCTTCACGAGACGCCCTGGCCTTCGGGCTCGAAGAGGTGGGCGATCCCCTGCGCGGCGAAGGAGATCGTGAACAGGCCGAGCAGCAGGAAGGCGGCGGCGAGGCCGGCCTCGCGCTCGGCGACGCCGACCAGCAGCACGGCGGTGACCATCAGCCAGACCCGGCCCAGCGCGGTCGCGGCGACGATCCCCATCGCCCGCTGGCGGTTGCCGGCGGCGAGCTCGGCGGCGGTGCGGCGCGCGGCGAAGACCTGGATGCCGCGCTGGGCGAGCCAGGCGGCGGCGGCGACGGCGTAACCGAGCAGCGAGAAGCCCCCTATCGCGAACACGGCGAGGGCGGCGGCCAGCACCAGAAGATCGACATGCTTGGGAGGAGACATAAGTCCACTTTTCACCCCGCGCAGAGGCCGGGCGAGCGGACGCGGGACTATAACCGAAAGGGCCGTCGATCCGCTTTCTAGAGCCAGTTCGTGAGGCTTGTCACAACCTCGCACAAAGTCCTCAGGGCTCCGGAACGATCGCTTCGAACTCGCCCGTCTCGGGGTCGACCACGCCGAACTCGCCGGTCTCGGGGTCGACACGGCCGAAACGGCGCAGCTTGAGGATCTCGAGCACGTAGATCAGGTAGACGCTCGCGGCCAGCGCCAGCAGGCCGAAAGCGACCATCACAGCGCTCCAGAGCAGGTCGAAATGGCCGTGGTCGTCGCTGTATGGGACGAAGCGCAGGGCCAGCGCCAGCGCCGCCATCACCAGCGTCCAGCCGTAGAGGTAGGCGAGCGTGCGGCGCTGCGAGAAGCCGATGTTGGCCATCCGGTGGTGGAAGTGGGAGCGGTCGGCGCGGTAGATCGGCTGCCGGTATTTGAGCCGCTTGGCGACGACGAAGCCGGTGTCCAGGATCGGCACGGTGAGGATGATCAGCGGCAGGAACAGGGCGATGACCGCGTTGGTCTTCAGCGCGCCCTGCACGGCGACGACCCCGAGCAGGAAGCCGAGCAGGTTGGAGCCGGTGTCCCCCATGAAGGTCTTCGCCGGCGGGAAGCCGTCGCGCAGGAAGCCGAAGGAGGCGCCGGCGGTGAGCGCGGCGAGCACGCCGGCGGCGTTGCGCTCGAGCGAGAGCGCGATCACGGCGAGGGCGACGCCCGAGATCACGCAGACTCCGGCGGCGAGCCCGTCGACGCCGTCGATCAGGTTGATCACGTTGATCACGGCGACTATCCCGACCACGGTGCCGAGGTCGCCGAGCGAGACGGCGCCGCCGCCGGGCAGGCCGAGCAACTCGACCGAGCCCGGGTCGAGCGCGCCGAAGAAGGGGAAGGTGAAGCTCTCGACCGTGACCCCGGCGCTGACCGGGATCACGACCGCGGCCGTCTGCCCGAGCAGCTTCACCGCCGCGTTGAGATCGTGGACGTCGTCGAGGTAGCCGACCGCGGTGATCGCCGCGGCGCCGATCAGGATCGCCCGCGTCTCGCCGTCCCAGGGCAGCCAGACCAGGGAGGCGACGAGAACCCCGGCGAAGATCGCCAGCCCACCGAGGTTGGGGGTCGGCGCCTCGTGCAGCGAGCGCGGCCGCGGCAGGTCGATCGCGCCGACCCGGCCGGCGAGGCGCATCGTCGGCCGCACCAGCAGCAGCGTGACGAGCGCGGCGACGAGGAAGGCGAGCAGCGCTTCGACCGAGGCGGGCACAGGTCCAGGCTACGTCCCGGTCGCGTAGCGGTCGAACCAGAGGGTGAAGGCGATCAGGCCCCAGAGCTGGCGGCTGAGGTCCTCGCGGCCGGCGCAGTGGTCGTCGAGCAGGCCGGTGACGACCGCGGGGTCGAGCCAGCCCTGGCGGGCGAGCGTCTCTGCCGCGAGCGTTTCGCGCGCGAAGCCCTGCAGCGGGCCGCGCAGCCAGGCGGCGACCGGGATCGAGAAGCCCTGCTTCGGGCCCGCGAGGACCTCGTCGGGCAGCAGCGGCGCCAGCGCCCGCCGCAGCAGTCGCTTCTTCGCCAGGCCGCGCACCTTCAGCGGCGTCGCCAGGCGCAGCGCCGCGGCCGCGACCTCGTTGTCGAGGAAGGGGACTCGCAACTCCAGCGAGTGGGCCATGCTGGAGCGGTCGGTCTTGACCAGCAGGTCGTCGACCAGGTAGATGCCGAGGTCGACGTCCTGCAGGCGAGCGAGCGGCTCCGCCCCGGCGGTCTCGGCGTAGCGCTCGCGGTAGAGCTCGACCGGGTCCCAACCGGGGTCGCGATCGCCGAGCAGATCGGCCTGTGCCGCGCGCGAGAAGATCTCCTTCCAGGCGTGGTGGCGCTCCAGCGGCGGCAGCGCGGCGCCGCGGGCGAAGCGCTTGGCTTTGTAGTCGAGGCTGACCCTGGCGTCGGAGCTGGGCAGCAGCTCGGCCAGCGGCGCCGCGAGCGCCGCGAGGCGGCCGACGCGGGCGGCGAGCAGGTCGGCGACGTAGGTGTAGTAGCCGCCGAAGAGCTCGTCGCCGCCCTCGCCCGAGAGGGCGACCTTGACCTCGCCCGCGGCCAGCTCGGAGACGAGGTAGGTGGGCAGCGCCGAGGAGTCGCCGAAGGGCTCGTCGAAGGCCTCGACCAGCTTCGGGAAGAGCTCGACCGCGTCGGGGCGGAGGACGATCTCGTGGTGCTCGGTGCCGTAGCGCTCGGCGACGAGCCGGGCGCGGTCGAGCTCGTCGAAGCTGGCCTCCTCGAAGCCGACCGAGAAGGTCTTGACCGGCTCGCTCTGCTCGCCCGAAGCGAGCGCCGCGAGCCCGGCCGAGTCGACCCCGCCGGAGAGCAGCACCCCGACCGGGACGTCGGCGACGAGGTGGGCCCGGACCGAGTCGCGCAGGGTCTCGCGCAGCTCCGCGGCGAGCTCGCCGGCGGGCCGGCGCCGCGCCTCCCCGGCCGCGACCGGCGCCGGGCGCGCGTAGCGGCGCTGGCTCAGCTCGCCGCCGGACCAGACCGCCAGCGTCCCGGCTGGCAGCTTGCGCGCCTCGGCGAAGATCGTCAGCGGCGCCGGGATCGAGTTGAAAGCGAGGTAGGCGGCGACCGCGCGCGGCTCGATCCGGCGGGCGAAGCCGGGCTGCTCGAGCAGCGCCTTGAGCTCGGAGGCGAAGGAGAGCGTGCCGTCGTGCAGGCGGTAGTAGAGCGGCTTGATCCCGAAGCGATCGCGGGCGAGCAGCAGGCGGCGCTCGCGGCGGTCCCAGAGCGCGATCGCGAACATCCCCCGCAGGCGCTCGACGAAGCCGTCGCCGTGCTGCTCGTAGAGGTGGACGAGGACCTCGGTGTCCGAGGCGGTGGCGAAGCGGTGGCCGGCGGCCTCGAGCTCGGCGCGCAGCTCGCGGTGGTTGTAGATCTCGCCGTTCTGGATCACGACGACGTTGCCGTCCTCGCCGGCGATCGGCTGGTCCCCGTGCTCGAGGTCGATGATCGAGAGCCGGCGCATGGCGAGCGCCACCCCACCTTCCTCGAAGTGGCCCTCGCTGTCGGGCCCGCGATGGGTCAGCCGCGCGTTCATCCGCCGCACGGCCTCGATGTCCGCACCTGGACCCGCGATTCCACAGATGCCGCACATGGTGCGGCAGTCTCTCAGCCGGGGGCGGCGGGGCCGCGGCCGAGAACCTTGACCACGGTGGCGAAGAGCACGCTGACGTAGAGCGAGACCGAGCGGTCGGCGATGTACTCCATGTCGTGCGCGAGCTTGTCGGCCCAGGACTCCTCGCGGGTCATCCGCGTCTGCGCGAACCCGGTCACACCGGGGCGGACGACGAGGCGCTGCCAGTACTGGGGGATCTCGCGGCAGAGCTCGGTGAAGAAGGCGGGGCGGATCGGCCGCGGGCCGACTACGGCCATGTCGCCGCGGAGCACGTTCCACAGCTGCGGCACCTCGTCGAGGTGGATCTTGCGCAGGGCGCGGCCGATCCGCGTCACCTCGAGCTCGGTGCGGCGCGAGAGCTCCTCGCCGAGGTAGGGGCCGAGGCGCGACTCGGCGTCCGCTTTGAGGGTGCGGAACTTGTACATGCGGAAGAGCCGGCCGGCGCGGCCGACGCGGGCGCCGTGGTAGAAGAGCGGCCGCCCGGAACTGAGCACGATCGCCAACGCGGTCAGCGCCAGGATCGGCGAGAGGACCAGCAGGAACGCCGCCGAGATCAGCACGTCGAGGCCGCGCAGGACGCGGTCGACGGGTCGCGACTCGCCGTCGCCGGCAAGCGCGATGAAGTGCTCAAGCTCGGCCTCGACTCCGGCGGGGAGGGCGAGCGAGTCAGCCCGGGATGTCGGTTGCCGCGGCGCGATGATCTGCTCCGACCGTACCGAGGATCGTCTCGACCAGGGGCCCAGGGTCGCGCTTCGTCGCCGTCGCCTCGGCGCCGCGCTTCTCGAGCTCGATCGCGCGCGGGTCGGTCAGCGGCCGCAGCCTGCCGGAGCGGATCAGCGCTTCGTCGACGCCGCCGAGGCGGCCGCCGTAGGTGGTGTAGACGGGCACGCCCAACGCCGCCGCCTCGCGGTTCATCGTGCCGCCGGCGGAGACGACGAGGTCGGCGAGCGCGACCAGGCTCTGCGCCTCGACCGCGCCCGGCGGCACGATCAGCGAGGGCAGCGCCAGGCTTTCGACCAGCTCACGCTGGGCCTGGGTGCGCGGCAGCACGACCGCGTGTACGCCCGCGTCGCTGCCCAGCCGCTGCAGCACCTTCGGGAACAGCGGGTTCGACTTGCGGTGGTAGAGCGAGACGTCGGGCGGCGGCCGCACGATGACGACGACGCGGCCGGTGTCGACCGCGAGCCGCGTCGAGCGCCTCGGGATCGGGCTCGAAGTCATACAGGTAGTACTCCTCCTTGAGGCCGGGATAGGGAAAGAGCTTGTCCGGGCCGACGCCGAAGCGGCGCAGGCGCTCCGCCGGGACGGTGTCGGGGAACATCACCCGGCGGGCGAGGCGGCAGCCGATCCGGTGCTGAGTGACGGCGTACTCGTAGTCGTGCATGTTGGCCTCGGGCACGCCGAGCAGCTTCGCGGCGATCGCCAGGTCGTTGGAGCCGTGGGCGAGTGCAAGGTCGAAGGAGCGACCGCGCCCGAAGCCGATCATCGCCGCCGTGCGCGCCCCCAGCCGCTGCGCCTTGCGCAACCGCGAGGCGCCGCCATGGCTGCCGATCGGCGTGTGCGCCATCCCGTGCAGCTCGAGCAGCGCCTGCGTCTGCGCGTAGTCGCGCGAGGTCACCTCGACCGCGTGCCCCCGGTCCCGCAACCGCTCGATGATCGGCCGCAGCACCAGCACGTGCGCCGGAGCCGACATGTCGACCCATATGTTGAGCTGCTCAGACAGCTGCCGCGGCCAGCTCGGGGTAGAGCGGATACCGGTCCATCAGCGCCTTCGTGCGCTCCGACAGCGCCGCCTTCTCGGCCTCGAAGTCAGGCCCGAGGGCGGTGGCGATCACGGCGGCGATCTCGGTCAGGTCGTCCTCGACCATGCCGCGGGTGGTCAGCGCCGGGGTGCCGATGCGCAGGCCCGAGGGGTTGATCGGCGGGCGCTCGTCGAAGGGGATCGCGTTGCGGTTGACCGTGATCCCGACTTGGTCGAGGCGGTCCTCGACGGTCTTGCCGTCGAGCCCGCTCGGGGTCAGGTCGACGAGCACGAGGTGGACGTCGGTGCCGCCGGTCAGCACCGGCACCCCGTTGGCTTCGAGCCCGGCGGCGAAGGCCCGCGCGTTGGTGATCGTCTGCCGCTGGCGGGCGGCGAAGGGCTCGCTCGCGGCGATCCGCATCGCCACCGCCTTGGCGGCGATCGTGTGCATCAGCGGGCCGCCCTGCTGGCCGGGGAAGATCGCTTTGTCGATCGCCTTGGCGTGCTCCTCGCGGGCGAGGATCATGCCGCTGCGCGGGCCGCAGAGGGTCTTGTGGATCGTCGTCGTGACGACGTCGGCGTGCTCGACCGGGTTGGGGTGCTCGCCGGCGGCGACGAGGCCGGCGAAGTGCGCCATATCGACCATCAGCTTCGCCCCGACCGAGTCGGCGATCGCGCGGAAGGCGGCGAAGTCGAGTTGCCGCGGGTACGCCGACCAGCCGGTGACGATCAGCGCCGGCCTGTGCTCCTGCGCCAAGCGCTCGACCTCCTCCATGTCGACCAGGAAATCCTCGCGGCGGACGTGGTACGGAACCGGGTTGTAGAGCTTGCCGCTGACGTTGATCTTCATCCCGTGGCTGAGGTGGCCGCCGTGGTCGAGGGCGAGGCCGAGGAAGGTGTCACCGGGTTCCAGCAGCGCCATGTAAGCGGCGTTGTTGGCCTGGGCGCCGGCGTGCGGCTGGACGTTGGCGTGCTCGGCGCCGAACAGCTCCTTGGCCCGGTCGATCGCCAGCTGCTCGGCGACATCGACCTCCTCGCAGCCGCCGTAGTAGCGCTTGCCCGGGTAGCCCTCGGCGTACTTGTTGGTCAGCACCGAGCCGACCGCCTCCATGATCGCCCGCGGGACGAAGTTCTCCGAGGCGATCATCTCCAGCGTGCCCTGCTGGCGGCGCAGCTCGGCGTCGAGCACGGCGGCGATCGCGGGATCGACCTCGGAAAGAGGCGCCGCCTGGAGGTTTTCGGGTAGGTCGGTCACGTCGTTCGACGATACCAACGGTCCGGGATAGCCTGAAGCCGTGAAGATCCGGCCTGCCGCCGCCCTCGTCCTGCTCGGCCTCACCTCCCTCGCCGCCCCCTCCCCGGCGCGAAGCGGGGTTTCGCTTTTCAACCCCTGCGGTGGACCGGAAGGCAGCCGCCTGCTCTGCCCCAATCTCAGGATCGGCAAGCCGACCGACCTCCACCTCGAAAGCCGCGGCGGGCGCGAGATCCTGCGCGCGACGAGCGACGTGCGGAGTCGCGGCAAGGGGCCGATCGAGCTGCGGGGCGAGCGCAACGGCCGGAGTTCGATGCGGACGCGGCAGCGGATCTACCGGGTCGACGGCAGTCACCTCGACGTGCCGAGCCACGCCGCGCTGCGCTTCACCTACGTCGGCTCCTACTTCGGCGGCGGTTACTGGAAGGTCCACCAGCTCGCCCGCTTCGAGCTGCGCCGAGTCGGGCCACACGGTGAACTCGGCCGGGCCATCCGCACCAGCGCCAAGCTCAACTACTGCCTGCGCGACCTCGAGCGCACGCGACCGAGCAGGCGCTCGCCGCGCCACCGCCACTATCCCGCATGCAGCCAAGACCGCTATGCCGACGCGGTCGTCCTCGGCACCTCGGTCGGCTGGTCGGACATCTACCCCGCCGACTACGACAAGCAGTGGATCGACGTCAGCGGCCTGCGCGGATGCTTCGCCTACGAGATGACGGTGGATCCGAAGGTGCTGCTGGCCGAGTCGAACGAGCGCGACAACTCAGCCCGGCGGCTGGTCCGCCTCCCCTACCGAGGCCAGCCCGGCTGCTAGGTCGCCGATCGAGAGCCCGCCCTCGCGCAGCACGGTCCACTCGCCCTGCTCGAACCCGGTCAGGTCGACCACGGTCGAGGGCTGACCCCTCAGATCGCCGCCGTCGATCGCGAGGTCGGCGGCGGTGATGATGCTCCAGGGTACGTCGGGGAGGCGGGCCGGCGCGGGCTTGCCGCTGACGTTGGCCGAGGTCTGGAAGACCGGGCACATCATCCCGGCCAGGGGGCCGTCGATCAGGCGCACGCCGAGCCGGGTGCGGTCCTCGCGGCAGGCGCGCGGGTAGCGTTCGTCGGGGTTGGCGACGACCGCCGTCACCGGGCCCGGCAGCAGCGCCCCGAGCGCCAGCCGGGTGCGCGGCCCGAGCCCCTCGAACAGCTCGCGCATCGCCAGCGGCGAGAAGTACATGACCGCCGAGGGCTTGCCGTCGTCGCGGCCCTTGATCTGGTGGATGCGCCTGATCGCGAGCGCGTCGAGCGGGTCACAGGCGAGCCCGTAGATGCCGTCGGCAGGGAAGACGACGACGCCGCCGGCGGCGATCTTCTCCGCCATCGCGCGGCGCACCTCCTCCGGCCCCTCGCGGGCGACCGAGATGATCTCGTTCACCGCCGCCCCCAGACGACGCGCGGGATCCCGGCCAGGTCGGGGCGGGTCTCGACCGTGGCGAAGCCGGCGGCGAAGAGCAGCTCGCTGACCGCCGGCGCCTGGCCGGCGCCGACCTCGAGCGCCAGCGCCGGCGCGGCGGCCGCGGCGAGCGGGATCGCGGCGCGGATCAGGTCGAGGCCGTCAGCGCCGCCGAGCAGCGCCTCGCGCGGCTCCCACTTCGTCAGCTCGGGCTCGAGCGCGGCCCATTCCGGCTCGGCGATGTAGGGCAGGTTGGCGACGAGCAGGTCGAGCCGCGGCGGCTGGGCCGGCAGCATCGCCTCATGGAACTCGACCCGCTCGGCGAAGCCGAGCCGGGCGGCGTTGGCGCGGGCGACTTCCAGCGCCGCCGCCGAGGTGTCGGTGGCGAGCAGCTCGCAGCCGGGCAGCTCGTCGGCGATCGCCAGCGCGATCGCGCCCGACCCCGTGCCCATGTCGAGCACGCGCCGCGGGCTCAGCTCCAGCGCCAGCTCGACCAGCAGCTCCGTCTCCGGCCGCGGCACCAGCACCCGCCGATCCACCCCCAGCTCGATCTGCCGAAACCCCTTGCGCCCGAGGATGTAAGCGACCGGCTCGCGCCGCAACCGCCGCCGCACCATCTCGCCGAATGTGCGTGCGGCGGCCGCCGGAACCCCGGCCTCCGGCTCCGCCGCCAACCGCGCCCGCTCCCACCCCGTCGCCTCGGCCAAGAGCAGTTCTGCATCCAAACGCGGCGTATCAACGCCAACTGCCGCAAGTGCGTCGCCGGCGCCCTCGAGGGCGTCACGAACGCTGCCGGTAATAGCGGTGGCGGCCACCCATAGAGCCTATCCCGGTAGGGCTGAAACGTCTTGTACTTTTTCGCTGTCGGCTGCGGGCGTCAGCCCACAAGCGATCCACCGAAAGAAGTTAAGTGAAAGCCCTACCGGGATAGGCTCTCAAGCGGCAGCAGCCTCCAACCTCTGCCGCTTCTCCTCGGCAGCCAGCGCCTCGCTGAACTCGCCGAGCCCGCCGGCCAACACCGCCTCGATGTTGTGCGACGTCAGCTTGATCCGGTGGTCGGTGACCCGCCCCTGAGGGAAGTTGTAGGTGCGCACCTTCTCCGAGCGCTCGCCGCTGCCGACCTGGGCCTTGCGCTCGGCGGCGACCTTCGCCTGCTGCTCGGCGATCTCGCGCTCGAGCAGCCGCGCGCGCAGCACCCGCATCGCCTTCTCGCGGTTCTGCAGCTGCGACTTCTCGTCTTGCATCGAGACGACGATGCCGCTCGGTTTGTGCGTGATCCGCACCGCCGAGTCGGTCGTGTTGACCGACTGCCCGCCCGGCCCCGAGGAGCGGTAGACGTCGATCTGCAGGTCGTTCTGGTCGACCTGCACCTCGACCTCCTCGGCCTCGGGCAGCACGGCGACAGTCGCGGTCGAGGTGTGGATCCGGCCCTGGGACTCGGTTTCGGGCACCCGCTGCACGCGGTGCGTGCCGCCCTCGTACTTGAAGATCGAGTAGGCGCCGTCGCCCTTGATCGCGAAGGTGACCTCCTTGAAGCCGCCGACCTCGGCGGCCGACTGCGAGAGCACCTCGGTGGCGAAGCCGCGCTCCTCGGCGTAGCGGGTCAGCATCTTGTAGAGGTCACCGGCGAACAGCGCCGCCTCGTCACCCCCGGTCCCGGCGCGGATCTCGACCAGCACGTTCTTGTCGTCGTTGGGGTCGCGCTCGACCATCGCCAGCCGGATCTCCTCTTCGAGCTCGGCCAACCGCCCCGGCGCCTCCTCGACCACCCCCCGCAGCTCCGCGTCCTCCCCCTCCTCCAACAGCTCCCGCGCCCCCTCCAGATCCCCCTTCAACATCACGTACTCCTTGGCCAGAGCCTGAGCGGGCTGCAATTCCCGATATTCCCGTCCAACCTCGGCATAGCGCTCACGATCCGAGATCACCTCGGGGTCCGACATCTGCCCCTCCAACTCGGAGAAACGGCTTTCGATCTGTTCAACCAGCGCCTCGATCATGGAGCTAACGATAAGCGCGCTCGGGCGGGTGGCGTCGGGGGAGGGTGTCCTCGCGGCAGCGGCGTCCTCTTTTTCGCCCCAGACGCAACCTCGGACGGCCATCAGCGCCGCAGGCGAAAAACCCAGCAACGCGAGGACACCCTCCCCCGAGGACAGGCCCCGCCCGCTTACGCCCTAAGCGACTATCTCAATCGGCGACTCGCCGGCCTCAGCCGGCTTCTCCTCCGCCAACACCTTCTCCAGCGCCGCGATCGCCACCGCGAGCTGTTCTTCGTCGGGCTCGCGGGTGGTCAGGTTCTGCAGCATCAGGCCCGGCCACATCACCGCCCGCACCCAGCGTTTGCGGCGGTTTTTGCCGGCCCACTTGATCACCTCGTAGGAGAGGCCGGCGATCAGCGGGATACCGAGGATGCGCGAGGCGACCAGCCAGTACCAGGCGGGCAGCCCGATCGGGGCGAAGACGAAGATCGCCAGCACCATCACGATCAAGAGGAAGCTGGTCCCGCAGCGCGGGTGCAGGCGCGAGTAGAGCTTGGCCCGCTGCGGCACCAGCTCGTCTTCGGCCTCGTAACAGGAGATCGTCTTGTGCTCGGCCCCGTGGTACTCGAAGACGCGGCGCAGGTCCGGCAGGCGGCTGATCGCCGCGATGTAGGCGATGAAGATCCCCGTGCGCAGGAGCCCCTCGATCAGCCAGAAGAGGAAGGGCGAGCCGAGCTGGTCCTTGATCAGGCTGGTCAGCCCGACCGGGACGACGAAGAAGAGGCCGATCGAGAGCGCCAGCGAGAACACGATCGTCAGCCCCCAGACCCAGCCGCCGATCTCCTCCTTCTCGCCCTCGTCGTCCTCCTCCATCTGCGCGTTGGCGGAGATCGCCAGGGCGCGGAAGCCGATCTTCAACGACTCGCCGAGGGCGACGACGCCGCGCAGCACCGGCACCCGCCAGAGCCGGTGGCGCCTGGCCCAGGGCACGAGCGGCTCGGAGCTGAGCTCGACCTGGCCCTCGGGGTTGCGCACCGCGACCGCCCAGGTCGAGACGCCGCGCATCATCACGCCCTCGAGCACCGCCTGGCCGCCGACCGGCGCGTCGCGTTTGGCGACGAGGGCGCCGTCGGGCATGCGCAGCGGGTCCGCCCCGTTGCGGGAGGTCGTTTCAGCCGGCGGAGAGGTTGTCTCCGCGCCCATCGCCTACTTGGATGCCTTGGCGTGCTTTGCGGCGCGGCGCTGGAACCGCTCGACCCGCCCACCGGTGTCGACGAGCTTCTGCTTGCCGGTGTAGAACGGGTGGCACTCCGAGCAGAGCTCGACGTGCAGGTCCGTCACCGTGGAGCGGGTGTAGAACTGGTTTCCGCACGAGCAGTGCACGTGGGCGAGTTGGTACTCGGGGTGAATTCCTGCCTTCATCTTCCCCAAGTCTAGAGAAGTGCGCAACTCGTGCCGATACGACCATGTGACGCCCGCGCAGGCAAGAAGCACGGCCCTGGAGTCGAAGGCGCTACGCGCGCTGCTCGCCCTGGTGCTCTTCGGCGGCACGGCGGCGATCACGCTGCACGACTGGCTCGGCCTCGGCGGCGCCGGGCTCGACGAGATCGCCGGCGGCTACGGCTATGACGCGGTCGTCGTCGCGGCCGGCATCGCTCTGCTGCTGCGCGCCGAGATCGCCCGCCACGAGCGCGCCGCCTGGGCGCTGCTCGCCGCCGCGGTCTTCTGCTGGGCCGGTGGCGAGCTCTACTGGAGCTCGTTCATCCTCCACGCGGCGGAACCGCCCTACCCCTCGCCGGCCGACGCCTTCTACCTCGCCTTCTACCCGCTCGCCTACATCGGGTTGGCGCTGCTCGTGCGCGCCCGCGCGCATGAACTCGACTGGCGGCGCTGGACCGACGGCGTCATCGCCGCCCTCGGCACCGCCGCCCTCGGCGTCGCCTTCGTCTTCGACTTCATCGCCGACCACACGACCGAAAGCGGGCTGGCCCTCGCGACCTCGCTCGCCTACCCGCTGGCCGACATCGGCCTGCTCGCGGCGATCGTCGGGGTGATCGCCCTGACCGATTGGCGCCCGGGCCGGGTCTGGTCGCTGCTGCTCGTCGGGCTCGCCTTCACCGCCGTCGCCGACATCGCCTACACGCTGCAGGAATCGGGTGGCGCGGTCCCGCCGGGCAACTGGATCGACCCGCTCTACCTGATCTCGGCCGCGGCCCTGGGCGCGCTGCTCTGGCAGCCGGGGGCGGCTCCGATCCGCTCGCACGGGGGCGGCGACCGCTGGCGCGAGCTGGTCATCCCGGCGCTCTTCGCCGCGGTCATGGTCGGGCTCTTCTCGATGCAGCTGCTCAGCGTCGCCAGCGGGCTCTCGGTCATTCTCTGGACGGCGACGATGGTCGCGGTGATCTTCCGCCTGGCGCTGAGCACGCGCGAGAACCGCCGCCTGCTCATCCAGGTGAGGACCGACCCGCTGACCGGGCTCGGCAACCGCGGCGGCATGCAGGTCGACCTCGAGGCGCTCTGGGGGCGGATCGGCGAGGCCGAGCCGGCGGCGCTCTACCTCTTCGACCTCAACGGCTTCAAGCGCTACAACGACAGCTTCGGCCACCCGGCCGGCGACGAGCTGCTGACCCGGCTCGGCGGCAGGCTGGACGCGGCGGTCGGCGCCGACGGCTCGGCCTACCGCGTCGGCGGCGACGAGTTCTGCGTCCTGCTGACCTGCCCGTCGGACCGCTTCGACGCGGTCGTCAAGGATGCCGCCGAAGCGCTTGTCGAGTACGACCGTGGGGTCGAGGTCGGCTCCTCCTGGGGCGGCGCCGTGATCCCGGCCGAGGCGGAGGACCCGGCGGCGGCGCTGCAGCTCGCCGATGTGCGCATGTACGCGCAGAAGGAGTCGCGCCGGCTAGCGGTTACCGAGACCGGCGAGCAGTCGGTCGAGGGTGCGCCCGACTTCGACCCGCATCAGATCCGGGTCGGGCGCCCGCGCGACGAGCATCGCCGCCTCGTCTAGGGCCCCCATCAGCAGGTGGGCCAGCGGCCGCACCGGCTGCTCGGCGATCGCCCCCGCCTCGATCGCCGCCTGCAGCGTCGCCTCGATCAACCCGAGGCCGTGCTCGGCGGCGATCTCGCGCCAGCGGTCCCAGCCGAGCACGGCGGGTGCGTCGAGCAGGGCGATCCGCTGCACCTCGGGCTCGGTGCTGGCCCGCAACAGCATCTCGGACCCGGCCCGCATCGCCGCCAGCGGTTCCGCGGCGCCGGCCAGCGCCCCCTCGGCGATCCGCCGGGTCAGGTCGGCCTCGACCCGTTCGTAGACGGCCTCGAAGAGCTCGCGCTTGCCGCCGAAGTGGTGGTAGAGCGCACCGCGGGTGACCCCGGCGGCGCGCACGATGTCCTCGGTGCCGACCGCGGCGTAGCCACGCTCGGCAAACAGGGGTCGGGCGGCGCCGACCAGCGCCTCGCGGGTCGTCTTCGGAGCGCTCGGCTTGGGTTCGTTTGACATTCATACTGTCTGTATGTATCTTACGCGTCCCGTCGGCTGGAAACAACCCCTGAGGAGAATGAAATGAGCCACCCGGAGCAGCGCCGCGAGATCGACCTTCCCGCCGGACGGGTCCGCTACCGCGAGGCGGGCGAGGGCAGGCCGGTCGTCTTCGTCCACGGCTACCTGGTCGACGGGCGGCTCTGGGACGGCGTCGTCGACAGCCTCGGCGACCGCTGCCGCTGCCTCGCCCCCGACTGGCCGATCGGCGCCCAGCAGATCGCGATGAAGCCCGACGCGGACCTCTCCCCCTACGGCGTCGCCGCGACGATCGCGAGCTTTCTCGAGGCGCTCGAGCTCGAGGACGTGACGATCGTCGGCAATGACTCCGGCGGCGCGATGTCGCAGGTCCTGGTCACCCGCCACCCGGAGCGGATCGGCCGGCTCGTGCTGACCAACTGCGACAGCCATGAGAACTTCCCGCCCGGAGTCTTCAGGGCGATGCCGCCGATCGCGGCGCTGCCCGGCGGCATGGCGCTGCTGGCGGCGCCGTTCCGCATCGGCGCCCTGGCCCGGGCGGCGTTCAAGCCCTTCGCCAAGCGCGAGATCCCGCCCGAGTTGATCGCCTCCTGGATGCGGCCGGGCCTGCACGACCGCGACGTCAAGCGCGACGTCAAGAAGGTCACCGCCGGGATGCACAGGCGCTACACCGAAGAGGCCGCGGAGAAGCTGAGCGGCTCGGAGCTGCCTCTGCTGCTGACCTGGGCCCCCGGCGACAAATTCTTTCCCCTGAAGTACGCACAGCGCCTGCGGGACGAGGTCCCGAACGCAAAGCTCGTCGAAATCCAGGACTCGAAGACGTTCGTGCCGCTGGATCAGCCCGCCCGGCTCGCGGACCTGATCGCCGATTTTCGCTAGTTGCGGGTTTTTCGTCCGATCGGGGCGCGAGGGTTATGTCAACGCCCCCTACAGGACGGAGACGAAGGATGCCCCAGGAAATCTTCGACCAGGATCGGCCGACGCGGAGGAGCGCGATGGCGCGGCGGCTCGACGAAGCCTTCGCCGGCTGTGAGCAGTGGACTCTCGCGCCGCCTAGTCAGCGGCGCAGCGAGGCGATGCTGAGCCCGCGACTGCCGAGCTCCTCGACGATGATCGGCAGCGCCGCGGCCGTGCGTTCCCAGGAGCCGCGCGCGCTGTAGTAGTCGGCGTCGTGGAGGAGGACGATGTCGCCGTCGCGGGCAGCGCCCACGGCTAGGTCGGCGACCGATCGCGCCGTGGCGGAGCGCCGCCAGTCCCTCCCCCACCGCGACCACAGCACCGGCCGCCAGCCGCGCCGGCGGACCGCCCGCAGCGCCGCGCCGCTGTAGATCCCGTAGGGGGGCCGGTGGTCGGCGATCGCCTGCCCGGTCGCCTCCTCGATCGCCGCCCGGCCGCGCTCGGCGTCGTCGAGGAAGCGCCGCCCGCTCAGTCGCAGCGCGTTGCGGTGGCGGTGGCAGTGCAGCTCGGCCCGGTGCCCGGCGGCGACGATCTCCGCCGCCAGCGCCGGGCGCCGCTCGACCTGCTCGCCGGCGAGGAAGAAGGTCGCGGTCGCGCCGGCCTCGCGCAGGGTCTCCAGCACCCGCGGCGTCCCCTCCGGGTGCGGGCCGTCGTCGAAGCTGAGCGCGACGCCCTCGACCCCGTCCTGGCGTCGCACGATCCCCAGCTTCGCCGCGACCCGCGGCGAGACGGGGGCGAGGGCCGCCCCGATCAAGGCCCTTCGTGAGCGGCCGCGCTGCGCACCGGCACCGGTTGCGCCTTATGCACCGCGGCGGCCGCTTCGTCTTCGTCGCGGCCGAAGTGGATGCGGCCCTCGAGCGGTTTGGCGACGACCTTGTAGGGGGCTTCGCGATCGATCACGGTGAAGAGCAGGACGACGGCGAGCGCGACCAGGCTGGCCGCGGCGACGACCCGCTCCATGCGCAACCGCCAGACCGGCTGCGGCTTGACCCGCGGCCGCGCGGTCAGCACCCGCGAGGCGATCGAGGGCAGCGAGGCGAAGCTCGAGTCGGGCGAGCGGCGCTCACGCGTCAGGTGCCGCAGCGAGGCGGTCAGCTCGTGCTCGGAGCGGGCCACCTCGGCCAGCCCGAAGCGCTCGAAGGCGGCGTTGTTGGCCCGCAGGTGGCCGGCCGAGAAGCCGTAGGAGACGACCGGGCAGCCGCGGATGTGAGCCTCGAGCACGGTCAGGCCGGCGGTCGAGTGGACCATCGCGTCGGCGGCGGCCATCCAGTCGCTCATCTGCTCGGTGAAGCCGAGTACCCGCACGCGCTCGTTGCCGGCGTAGCGCTGCTCGAGCTTCTCGCGCGCGGCCTCGTTGCGGCCGGCGATGCAGACGACCAGGGTCTCCTCGTCGGCGAGCGCCACGTCGATCGCGCCTTCGAGGTCGCCGATCCCCCAGCCGCCGCCGGAGACGAGCACGAGGCGGGCGTGGATCGGGACGTCGAGCGCCTCGCGAGCGGCGCCGCGCGTGCGCGGCATCAGGAACTCGCTGGCGATCGGCGGCCGCATCCACTCGACGCTGCCGGGGCCGACCAGGCGCTCGACCTCCTCGATCGACTCGGGGTGGGTGACGAAGTGCAGGTCGACGCCGGGGTGCGCCCAGTAGCGCAGCCCGGCCAGGTCGGTGATCGCCGAGTGGACCGGGACGAGGATGCGACGGTTCTCGCGCAGCATGCCGAGCACGGCGGTCACACCCGGGTAGGTCGAGACGACGACGTCGGGGTCGTGGCGCTCGATCGCGCGCAGCAGCCCGCGCCCCCCGACCAGGTAGCTGAGGTGGTGCATCAACCAGCGGGTCGGCGCGAACTTGGTGATCAGCCAGTACTGCAGGTCGAAGAGCCAGGGCATCCAGCGAAAGGTGAAGCGCGAGCCGTCGCGCGCGACCGAGGAGGAGATCCGGCCCATCGCCTGCAGGCCGTCGACGATCTCGACCTCGGCGCCGGGGATCTCGCGCTCGACGTCCGCCTTGATCATCCGCGCCGGCAGGTCGTGGCCCTCGCCGATGTCGGCGCTGAGGACGAGCACGCGCGGCGCGCGCTCGCCTGTCTCGGCGCTGGCGCCCTCGAGCAGCGAGCCCGGGGCGCGGCCGTCGCCGTTGCCGTTGCCGTTGTGGCTCAGCACCGGTTTCAGGCTCGGCACCGGGTCGGGCGGGCGGGTCGTGTTGCGGACCCACTCGACGTAGCGCCGTACGCCCTCGCGGAAGCTGGTCTCGGCCTTCCAGCCGATCTCCTCCAGCGCCCGCTCGTTGGAGATTTCCTTGCCGGGGAAGTCGCCGGGGCGCGGCGGCGTGTGGGTGATCTCGCAGTTATCGGTGTTTTCCTGCACGCGCTCGGCGATTTCGAGGATCGTCACGACCTCGTCGCCGGAGAGGTTGTAGGTGCGGCCGGCGCCGGCCGGGGCGAGCGAGGCGACGATCCCGTCGGCGAGGTCCTCGACGTAGATGAAGCTGCGGGTAGTGCTGCCGTCGCCGGCGATCGTCAGCGCCTTGCCTTCGAAGGCGAGGTCGGTGAACTTGGCGACGACTCCGGCGGCGCGGGCGCGCGGGCCGTAGGGGATGCCGAAGCGCAGCACCGTGTACTCGAGGTCGTAGAGCTCCGCGTAGCCGGCGCAGTAGGTCTCGCCGGCGAGCTTGGTAGCGGTGTAGAGATGGCGCGGGGCCGGGATCGGCGTCGCCTCGTCGACCGCCTGCTCGGCGCAGTCGCTGTAGACCCAGGTGGTCGAGCCGTAGACGACGCGGCCGACCTCGGCCCGACAGGCCGCCTCGAGCACATTCAGCGTGCCGCGCGTGTTGACCTCCTCGGCCAGCACCGGATCGGCGAGCACGTGGGCGACATCGGCGACGGCGGCAAGATGGATCACGGCGTCGCAGTCGCGCATCGCCAGGTCGAGGTTGGCCGGGTCGGTGATGCTGCCGGTGAAGGTCTCGACCTCGAGCGGCGAGTGGTAGGGCGAGGCGCTGAGGTCGAAGATCCGCGGTGTGTGACCGTCGCGCATCAGCCGGTCGACCACGTGCGAGCCGATGAATCCCCCGCCGCCGGTAACCAGGACTCTCATGCCGCCTCCTTTGCGAGCGCTTCGTCGCGACTCTCGGGTCTGTAGTACAGGGGGACGCACCAGTGGTTCTCGGCCACCCACTCGGTGTTGGGCAGCTCGTCGGCGCGGCCCATGATCCGGTGGCAGGGCTCTTCGTAGACGCGCCCGGTCGACTTCTCGATCTCGTCGAAGACGATGTACTTGTAGAGGCCCGAGGTCATCCCCTCCGGCAGCTCCGGGCGCGCCGGGTGCGCCGGGTCGAGCCGCTCGCGCGCGTACTCGTTCTTCCAGGCGACGATCTCCTCCATGCGCTCGGCTTGGACCAGCGCGAGCGCGGCGGTGAACTCGCTCATGCGGAAGTTGAGCCCGTCGACCTCGTGCTCGAACTTGCCGTAGTTGCGGAATTTGGCGGCGAACTCGATCAGCTCGGGCGTGCCCGAGACGAGCACGCCGCCCTCGCCGCTGGAGACGGTCTTGGTCGCGTAGAGCGAGTAGACGCCGGCGTCGCCGAAGCCGCCCGGGCGGCGCTCGCCCCACGCGGCGCCGTGCGCGTGGGCGCAGTCCTCGAGCAGGAAGATGCCGTGCTCGCGGCAGTAGGCGGCGATCCGCTCGGAGTCGAAGGCGATGTGGCCGCCGATGTGGACGAGGATCGCGGCCTTCGGCTTGTGGCGCTCGGCCTTGCGCTCGAAGTCCTCGAAGGACATGCAGAGGTCGCCGCGGTTGCAGTCGACGAACTCGACCTCGGCGCCTGCCTTGATCGCCGCCAGCGGCGTCGCCATGAAGGTGTTGGAGGGGCAGAGCACCGTCTCGCCGCGCACGCCGGCGAACTCGAGCGCGGCGAGCGCGCCGCCGGCCCAGCTCGAGAGGCCGAGGCTGGGCAGGCCGTTCCACTGCGACCAGCGTTGCTCGAAGGCGTCCAGCATCCTGCCCTCCGACCACTGCTCGGAATCGAGCACCTCGGTCCAGAGTTCGAAGAGACGGCTCCGGTCGCGATGATCGAAGCCGATCGCGAACCTGCTCGCGTCGAGCGGAGGGCTGACTGGAGAAGCCAAGAGCGCCGCCAGGCTAGCAGCGAATCCGGTCAATTATCTAAATGTGCGCTCTCGATCACGGCGCCGACGGTGCGCGAGCCGGCGAGCAGGACCGTGCCGGCCACGGCGACGGCGATGAATGCGACCAGGGCTAGGCCGCCGAGCGGAGTGCCCGCCCAGGACTCGCCGAAGATCAGCGGCGCCAGAAACACCGGGACGAGGATCTGCACGGCGAACATCGCCGGCGCCACGTGGGTCGCCGGACGCTGCTGCAGGGCGCTCATCTCGCTCAGCAGCGCCAACCCCTCCGATGCGGCGGCGGTGGCGAGCCAGGCGACCGCGACCAGGATCGCGCCGGCGGCGAGCTCGTCGGTGAGCAGCTTGCTCGCGATCGCCGTCCAGGCGTAGCCGCAGCCGGCGCTGACCACCGCCGCTATCCCCAGCGCGCGCTCCCATCGGACCTTGACCCCCTTCTGGCGTGGTGAATGTCGGCTGCGCCCGCAGCAGGTACGGGACGGCGATCGGGAGCGCGACCAGCGCCAGCGCCAGCGCGATCGCCGCGCCCCCCGCGTGGTCGGTCGTCCGCTCCGGCGCCGCCCAGGCGATCCCCCCCACGCCGGCGACGATCGCGGCCACGGCCAGCCACTCGCGCATCCCCGGCGCCTCGCCCAGCCGCGTCACCCCGAGCCAGAGCAGCAGGATCAACCCACTGGCGAGACAGGGCTGCACCACGGTCAGCGGCGCCAGCAGCAGCGCCACGATCTCCAACGGCCACCCGACCAGCCCCAGCGCCGTCGCCCCCAGCCAGCGCTTGTTCCGCACCAGCTTGCCGATCAACGAGACCCGCAGCGAATGCTCCTCCGGCACCTCCCGCGCCTCCAACGCCTGCAAGGCAATCGAGGTGTTGTAGAGCAGCGAAGCTCCAACCGCCGCGACTATGCCCAGCGCCAACACGGACGGGACGCTACTGAGCGCCCCCGGCGCCTACCGCGCAAGGATGATCTCTTCCCGTTTCTTGCGCTCCTTCAGTCTGCCGTAGTGCATCACGACAATCGAGGCGACGAATGCGCCAAGCGAGACGAGGAGGGTTCCCACCAAGCCGAACACCACCCCGCTGGCGTCGGTAGCGGCCATCACGAATGCCATGGCGACGGCCGACAAACCAATGCCGATGAAGACAAGAATCAACGCCCTGGTTTCCGTCATCAATCCTCCTTTGCTCAGACAACAGCTTAACCGACCGCCACAGACAACACGATCAGAAGCACCGCGACCCCGAGCCCCGCCAAGCCGCCGATGGTCGTTGCCCGTCGCAGCTCGATCTCGGACCCACCGGTCAAGCTCGACGGGACATGTGCGATGAACCCGCCCACCGCGATCCAACCGGCCATGAGACCGACGATGGTTGCTGAATGGCCGATGAAGTCCCCACCGAGCATGCGCCGACCGTAAAAGGCCGGAACGCACGCGTGGCGCGCAGATCGCGCCAATTGTGAAACGTGCCCATCCCACTCCCGTGAACGAGTCCAACTACCTATCCGCCGAGGCGACGATTGAGCAGCGCTCCGGTGACCCCAAGGCCGACAACGACGAAGACACCGATGACCGCGATCGCCACCACCGGGTCCAGGGCAAAGAAGGAACCTCCGGATTTTGCCGCCGCCGGCGGATCGCCGGCCAGCCTGAAGTTCATCTCCATGCTGCTCCCCGCTCCGGCGAGCGCCCACCGCGCGACGACAAGGTCGCTGAGAGCGCGTACTGCGGGGCCCATCTCCTTGACGGTCGTCAGCGCGCCGGCGAAGAGCAACTGCGGGATCAGCAACATCGGCACGAAACTGGTCGCCTGGTCGACGCTGCGCGCCAGGGTCGAAACCGCCAGGCCGGTGGCGATCGCCGCCCAGGCAGTCGCCAACAGCACCCCGTAGAGCTCGATGTAGGCGGCGCCGGGTTCGTGCAGCGGCACGATCGCGGTCGCAACGGCGAGCAGCAGCACAGTCTGCAGCAGCGCCATCGAGAAGAGCACGATCGCCTTCGAGGCAAGGTAGGCGCCGATGCGGGAACCGACCGCGAACTCGCGCAGCACGATCGAGCGCTCGTTGACGATCTCCCGACAGGAGCCGATCAGGCCGATCCACAGTGAGGCGGTGACCAACA
This sequence comes from uncultured Solirubrobacterales bacterium, assembly GCA_963789505.1. Lineage (GTDB taxonomy): Bacteria > Actinomycetota > Thermoleophilia > Solirubrobacterales > 70-9 > VRUE01. The sequence goes on along the minus strand of CAWBLE010000003.1, from coordinate 3,964 downwards.
GGAAGGCGAACTGGGCGGACTTGACCGGCTCGTGGTCAGGGTGCTGGAGGAGTCCCGAGCCGGACAGGGCGGCGATCAGCACCGCAATCACGGGCACCTGCGCGAGCAGGACCAAGACCGTGCGCCGGTCTCGCGAGAAGGTGCGCAGGTAGCGGCCGGTGAGGACCGCGACCTGGCGGCCGAACGAGCGGTCGCTGGGCGGCCGCTCGCCCTGGGCAAGACGGCCGGCGCGGCGCGGCTCCGGCGCCGCATCGCCGTCGAGCGCCTGTTCCCCGGTCGGCTGCGCCGCCGAGTAGAGCTCGTCGTAGTGCGCCACTCCATAGTGCTCCAGGGCGTCGTCCGGCCCTCCGACGTAGGCGAGGTGCCCGCCGGGGGCCATGATCGCGAGCGTGTCGCAGAGCGACAGGCTGCTGGTCGCGTGGGTGGTCACAACGACCCCCCGGCCTTCGTCAGCGAGGTCCCTGATCGTTTGCATCATCTGGCGCTCGAGCGGTGGGTCGAGGCCGCTGGTCGGCTCGTCGAGTAGGAAGATCGACGGTCGGCCGATCAGCTCGACACCGCAGGCGGTGCGCTTTCGCTGTCCCCCTGACAGCGACCCGATCCGGCTGTCGATCCAGGCGCTGAGGTCGAGCTCTGCGGCGACCCCCTCGACATGGGTGGCGATCTCCGCGTCGCTCGTATCGGACGGCAGCCGCAACACGGCGGCGCAGCTGAGCGCCTCCCGAACCGTGAGGCGGTCATGGATGGTGTCCTGCTGGGGCACGTAGCCGAGGTCAGGCATCCGCATCGCCACCGGCTCGCCGTCGACCGTGGTCTCGCCTGAGCTCGGCGTCGAGACCCCGGCCAGCAGGCGCAGCAGGGTCGACTTGCCCGAGCCGCTCGGTCCGATTAAAGCGAGGACCTCGCCACGGGCGATCGTCACGTTGGTCGGATAGAGGATCGTCTTGCCGTCGATCCTCGCCGCCAGCCCTACCCCCTGCAGACCCACCCCCACGCGCTGATCGGCCACGGTCAGGCCGCTGGGATCGATGCTGAGGCGGTAATGGCCAATGCCGATCTCGTCGCCCTGGGTCAGCGCCGAGACGCGCACCCGATCGGCTCCGAGTCGGGTGCCGTTGCGGGAACCGAGATCCTCAATCGAGAGCGGCGGGCCGGCCCTCAGCACCGCGTGGCGACGTGACACGTTCGGTTCGTCGAGGACGACGTCGTTCTCCGGCGCCCTGCCGATCGCCAGATCGTGGCCGAGCGGATAACGACGGATCTTCGAGCGCTTGCGGGTGCGCCGCTCCGAGCCCACGGCCACGAAGCGCGCCTCGCACTCACCGAAGTGGATCACGCTGCCGTGGCGCAGGCTTGCACCGTTCTCGCCCACTGGGTTGTCGTCGGCAAACGTCCCATTGTGAGAAGCCTCATCCCACACGGTCGGGGTTCCGTCCCGTATTGACAGCTTCGCGTGAATGTGGGAAACAGTGGGGTCCGCAAGAACGACATCGACCTTGGGCGAGCGACCGACCTGCGTGGTCAAACCCGTCGGCAGTGGGTACCGCTGTGCGCCGACCTCGATCCAGCCGTATACGTCGATCACCTGTGACTCCCCGGCCGACCGGGGCGATTCACCGTAAGTACGGGTTTGCTCTTCCCCCGGCTCCATGCTCGGGAGGATTGCAGGCGTTAGCGACCCTCGGTAGTGTGGCGCAGGTGAACGGCGGGCGAGGCGACCTGGGCGTCGGCGAGGCGCTTGGAGATTTTCGAATTCTCGGATCAGCTCGGCCGAGGCGGCATGGGCGTTGTCTACCTGGCCCGGGACGAACGGCTCGACCGCCGCGTAGCGCTGAAGGTGATCGCGCCCAGTCTCGCTGCCGACCCCGACTTTCGCGAGCGCTTCATCGCCGAGGCCCGTAGCGCCGCCGCGATAGAGCATCCGAACGCGGTGCCGGTGTACAGCTCGGGGGTAGTCGGCGGCGACCTCTACATGGCGATGCGCTATATCGAGGGCACCGACCTGCGCGCGGTGCTCGCCGAGGACGGTCCGCTGGCACCCACCGCGGCAGCTCGAATAGTCGCCGAAATCGCCGCGGCGCTCGACGCGGCGCACGCCGCCGGAATGGTGCATCGCGACGTCAAGCCGGCCAACATCCTTCTCGCCGGCGCCCCGGGGGAGGGATCCAGCTACCTGACCGACTTCGGCCTGACCAAGGGTGGCGGCAGCGCATCCGGCCCACTTACGGGCACCGGCCAATGGGTGGGCACGATCGACTACGTCGCCCCAGAGCAGATCCAGTCAGGTGTGGTTGACGCGCGCACCGACGTCTACGCGCTGGGCTGCGTGCTCTACGAGGCGCTGGTCGGCGCGGTGCCGTATGACGGCAACGACATGCAGAAGATGTGGGGGCACGTCAACGAGCCCTTCCCGAAGCTCGAAGCAAAGTTGCCCGACGACATCGGCGGGCTCGCCAAGGTCGTTGCCCGAGCTACTGCGAAGACCCCCGGCGACCGCTTTCCATCTGCTGGCGACCTCGCCGGCGCCGCAGTCGCGGCGGCCAGCGGAGCCGCAGTCGCGGATCCCGAGCAGAGCGTCGCCACCGGCGCGGCCGCGACCGGCCTAGCCCAGACGGTCACCGGCAAGCGCCCACCCCGGGGGGGCGGCGGGCAGGCGCGCACCGCCGCAACCCCGCGTCCGCGAGGCCCTCGCGAGCAGCCGACCAGGCAGATGGCCTCACCGACGGGCCGCAGTGGCGGCTCCTCGATGCGGGTCGCCGCGGTGATCGGCGGCGCCGCGGTGATCGCTGCCGGCTTGCTCGCCGCCGCGGTTGTGATCGCCGGCGGCGACTCGAAAGGCAGTCCAGCGACGACCGTGACTACGAAGTCCGCCGCCACCAAGGACCAAGCCGGCACGAAACCGGCTAGCGGTGCGGGGCTGCCCTCCAACCTGGCCCCCTGCAGCTCCAACGCCTACGTGGAGGAACGCCAGACCGGCCGGCCCTACACCTCCTGCCCCTTTGCCCGTGAGGTCGAACGTGCGTATTACGAAAGCGGTGAAACCAGCGCGATAACCGCCTACAGTCCGGTGACCGGAAAGCTGTACGACATGACCTGTGACGGCGCCGCCACGGTCGTGTGCAGCGACGGCAAGAGCGCAAAGGTCTACCTCACTCCCGGCGCCACGACCTCTGCCTCGCCGATCGAAACCGAAGAATCAGCGCCCGAAAACCCCACCGACCTCGGCGACTGGCCCGGGGGCAGCGGCTACACGGCGATGCTCGGAGCGTTCTCCAGCGAGTTGCGGGCGAGGAATGCCCAGGACGAAGCGCTCGAACGCGGACTGGAAGCTCGGCGTCCTCTACAGTAACCCGGCAACTTCAGTTCGCCGAAGCCCGGCTACCGGGTCGTCTTCTCGGGCGACTTCGCCGAATCGAGCCAGCTCTGTCCCGTGCGCACAGCGCCAGGTCTCTTGGATACTCCGATTCCTACCCTCGCCTGGTGTCGCCCTGAAGGCCGGCGACCGCATCGGCGACTTCCGCATCGTCCACCGCCTCGGCGAGGGTGGCATGGGGGCGGTCTATCTGGCCGAGGACGAGCGCCTCGACCCACGCGTCGCACTGAAGGTGATCACGCCCGCCTCGACCACGTCCTGAGTTTCAACGCCGCTTCGAGACGGAGGCGCGCAGCGCCGCCGAATCGACGACCCCAACGTCGTACCGGTCTACTCGGCTGGTAGCGAGGGCGAGCAGCTCTTCATCGCGATGCGGATTCATCGACGGCACCGACTTGCGTGCCGTGCTCTCCACAGCGGCCCGCTCACCACCCGCCAGGCGGTGGCAATAATCGCCGACGTTGCCTCGGCCCTCGACGCCGCGCACGCCGCCGGCTTCGTCCATCGCGACGTCAAGCCAGCCAACATCCTGCTCGCCGATCGCGCCGGCAAGCGGACCGCCTTCCTTACCGACTTCGGCCTGACCAAGGG
>CAWBLE010000002.1:0-91823 GCA_963789505.1 uncultured Solirubrobacterales bacterium | reverse complement strand
CGCGGGTGCGTCTTTCTCGGTCGACGCCGAGCCGCCCAGCTCGCGATAGAAGCAGGAGCGCTCGCCGGTGTGACAGGCGGGCCCGGTCGGCTCGACCAGGGCGACGATCGCGTCGCCATCGCAGTCGACCCGCAGCTGCTTCAGCTTCAACACGTGCCCGGACTCTTCCCCTTTGCGCCAAATCTTCCCCCGCGAACGGCTGAAGAAGTGCATCTCCCTACTCTCGACCGTCAAGCGCAGCGACTCTTCGCTCGCATAGGCGAGCGTCAGCACCTCGCCGGTGTCGGCATCTTGTGCGATGCACGGGACCAAGCCGCGCTCATCGAAGTTGACCGTCTCGAACATCGGACAATCGTATGGCAGCGGCAGGGCGCGAGCCTGACGAGAGCTTGACTACGCCGGGCGGTCGGCAGACCCCCCCTCGGGACAGACGAGCATGCTGGCCGCCGCTGCGTCCCACCAACCCCGCCCTTTGACCCGACGGATTCGAACCCGCGAGCTTCGGCTTGAAAGGACGAGGGGCGTTGGCTTGGGAGGCGGGGTTGCGGCGACGATGTGACCGGAATGCGACGGGATTCAGCCGACGCCGACCTCGAGGTAAGCGCTAGACGCCGATTAGGCCAGCCGGAACGACGGCGATGCCGTCCGGGCGCCGATACGCCTCCGCGCCGGTGGTGACGACCATCGCGTCGAGTAGCGAGTCGCCGAGCTGCTCGGCGAGCCAGTTCAGATGGCGGACGTCATCGCCGCCCACGTCACGGGCCAGCTTGACCTCAATCGCGAGGACGCGACCGTCTTGTCGCTCGGCGATGAGATCGATCTCGTGCTCCCCTCCACTGGTCCGGAGATGGGAGATCCGAGCCTCCGACGGTTGTGCGTAAACGCGCAGCGAAAGGGTGCAAAGGGACTCGAACAGCGCACCGAGAAGCGTCCCGTCCCGAGGGATCGGCGGGCCGGCCTCCTGTCCGGACATAAGCGCATCAGTGTCTAGACCCAGAAGTCGGGCGGCGAGCGCGGGGTCGGCGAGCTGATGCTTCGGAGGGCTCGATAGGCGACGGATGCGATTCCGGGTCGGCGTCCATGCGGGAACCGCGTCGAGCACCCAGAGCCGCTCAAGCACGTCGCGGTACGGGTGAGTGGTGGTCTTTGCCGGCTTCTCGCTCTCACCGCCGGTCGCGGCGTCTCGGATGGTCTCGAAAGAGGCCGTGGTGGACGAGGCGGCGGCATATGCGGTCATCCAGCGACGCAGCGCGGCTGGATTTCGGATCGTGTGCCCCAGCTCGGGGAAATCCCGGTCGACGATCCGATCGAGGTAGCCGTCGAGCTGTGCCCGCAATGGCCGGCCCGAGAGATGGCGCATACCGGGGAATCCGGAGTGCAGAATCTCCCGAACGTAGTCGTCGACCCTGAGGTCGGTGCGCCCCTCGATTGGCGGACGCTCGCCGGTCAGCAATTGGGCAAGGCTTACAGAGGGCGTGCCCAGACCACGCTCCGACAACGCCAGTGGGCGCATTCGGATGCTGACTATCCGGCCCGCACCGGAGTGGGTCTCCACTCCGGCCGGCGATGCCGAGCCGGTCAGGAGGAAGCGACCAGGATCGGCGCCCGCATCGACTGCGCGCCGCACGAGGTCCCAGCACTCGGGCACGTGCTGCCACTCGTCGATGAGGACTGGCGGGTCCGTATCCAGCAACCTCGCCGGATCGGCGCGAGCGACGCTGCGTTGTGCAGGATCGTCGAGTGCGTGGACGCTGGCCGCCCGCTGGCTCGCGGTTGCGGTCTTGCCGACGCCTTTCGCACCGACGATCGCTACCGCGGGAAGCGCGCCCGCAAGCTCCTCGAGCTCAGGATCCAGGACCCTTGGCAGGTACTGCCCTGACTTGGCGACCCCAGTTGACACCCGCCAAGACTACCAGATTGACGGACTCTACGCTACCATTTTGACGCTTTCTACACTACCGTTTTGCCAGGAGCCGTTGCTCAGCCGACCGCCTTAGCATTGCCCAGCTCAGCAGACGATAGGCCCGGCGCCGCGCCCCGGACCAGGCCGCCACGCCGGATCCACGTATGCAGCTCCGGGCGACGAGAAAACCTTGGTCACGCACGTGCCGTCGGCGTTGACCTGCAGAAGAAAATCGCCGAAGTCCATTTCCGCAAGCTCGCTTTCGAGATTGAACCGCCGCTTGAAGAGGATCCGCTGGCCGGACGGATCCCAGCTCGGTGACATCTCCCAACCAGGGGTTTCAGTTAGCTGGAGCTCCCCGCTGCCATCGACATTCATCACAAAGAGATCCTCCCGCACCGCCGGGTATTCGCCTTCGTCGCCAAAACGGACAAACGCGATCGCCGAACCATCCGGCGAGTAGGCGGGATCCCATGCGTCTCGAGCCACCACGCCAAGTTCCTTGCCTCGCTTGTTGATGGCGACGACATTGCCTCGGCCACGCGTGATCAGCAGGGTGCGGCCGTCTGGAGAGAACGACTCCGGGGATTCGCCGCCCTCCTTCCTCCACGGTCGAATGCGCCGTAGCTCGCTGCCATCGATCGCCACCAGCCAAAGCGAAGTCCGGTACCACTGGCGCCGTCTACCTTCGGCCGTTCTCCAGAATCCATGCTTGATCCGGACGAACGCGATCGTCCGTCCGTCGGGCGCCATCACGGGCGCGATTGCGCCGCGAGTCCCTGAAATCGCCCTGGTCGTCCCCGCCTCGACATCGGCGACGTAGAGGCGCTGCCGCCTCGGAACCGGATCTCGATAGAGCGAGCGGCGTGCCGCGGAGAAGATCACCTTGCTTCCGTCGGGGGTCCAGGCTAGATCCGAGAATGGATAGGGCAAAGGGCCTGCATGCAGATCTGCCCTCGGCGATCACCCGAGAACCTGAGCCATCGGCATTCGAGATGCGAACCTCGCTCGTTTCCGGCTTCAAGCCGAGGCGCACAAAAGAAAGGGTTGGGCCAGAGGGATCGGCTGCGAAAGCGGTCGCCCCACCGCCCACCAGCCACAGCAATGCACCGATCACGAGCCCCCGCCACCCCATGCCAGGCAGTCTAGCGCACGCCAGCGCCAAGCTCGCGCCAGCTTAGAGAGCAACTCTCCATCGGATCGAAAGGACGGCGGGCGTCCGCGCAGGAGCGGGATCGCAGCGGCGATGTGATCGGAATGTGACCGACTTTCAGACGGGCACCACGCTGAGACCAGGCACCCGGCCGAAGTCCCGACTGTTGGCGGTCGCGACGGCACGCGATGCACGCGATGGCCAACGATCTCGGCTAGATCGGCGTCGTTGACGACGGCGGCGCGGAGGAGGTGGTTGACGTAGGAGTGGCGGCACTCGTGGGGCGGATGTCTAGGAACGGAGGCCGCGCCTACTCGATGCCGAGGCGATCCAAGAGCCCCTCGTCCCGCCGCCAGTGGCTACGGACCCGGATTTGCAGCTCGAGGTGGACCTTGGCGGCCAGCTCGGCTTCGAGGGAGCTGCGGGCGGCGGTGCCGATCTCTTCGACCTTGCGGCCGCCCTTGCCGATCAGGATGCCCTTCTGGGACTCGGTCTCGACCCAGGCCTCGGCGCGGACGGTGACGAGGCCGTCCTCGCGCGGCTCGACCTCTTTGACGCTGACCTCGACCGAGTGGGGGATCTCGTCGCGGGTGCGGTTGAGCACCTGCTCGCGGATCAGCTCGGCCAGCATCGTCTCGTTCGGCTGGTCGCTGTGGTCCTCGGGCGGGTAGAGGTAGGGGCCCTCGGGGACGAGCTCGGCCAGCCGCTCGACCAGCTCGTCCAGGCCCTTGCCGTCGCGGGCGCTGATCGGGAAGACCTCGTCGACGCCCTCGAGCTCGGCCGCCTCGGCGAGCACCGGGACGAGCTCGTTCGGGCCGACGGTGTCGATCTTGTTGACCGCGCAGATCGTCGGCAGCTTGCTCTTCGCCGCGACCAGGGCGTCGGCGATGAAGCGGTCGCCGGGCCCGACCCCCTGCTCGCCGTTGATCACGAGCAGGGCGAGGTCCGAGTCGGCGAGCTCGCGCTCGACCCGCTTCTGCATGCGCTCGGTCAGCACGTCGCGCGGCTTCTGCACGCCGGGCAGGTCGACGAGGACGAGCTGGCTGCCGGCCTCGGTGTCGGTGGCGATCCCACGGATCGCCCGCCGGGTCGTCTGCGGGCGCATCGAGACGATCGCGACGCGGCTGCCGACGATCGCGTTGACCAGGGTCGACTTGCCGACGTTGGGGCGACCGGCAAGCCCGATGAAGCCGGCCCGGGTCACCGCAAGCCCGCGATCAGGCGCTCCTGCAGGGCGAGCATCTCACCGGTGTCGGTCTCGTGGTCCATGCCGCAGAGATGCAGCGTGCCGTGGACCGCGGCCTCAACCACATCGGTGCAGTGCTCGGGGCAGATCGCGACGTCGCCCAGCTCGCGCGGGCCGGCGGTCGGGCCGGCGCCGTCGAGCGGGAAGGCGAGCACGTCGGTCGGGCTGTCCTTGCCGCGGTGCTCGCGGTTCAGCTCCCGGATCCGCGCCGCGTCGACCAGCTCCAGCGCGAGGTGGCCGTCCTCGACCCCCGCCGCCGCCAGCGCCGCCGCGACGGCGTCGCGCAGCTGCACCGGCACGTCAGCGAGGTCAGCCGTCATCCGGCTCCGGCTGCCGCTCGGCCTGCGTGCGCTCGGCGTGCTCGCCGTAGGCGGCGACGATCCGCTGCACGAGCTTGTGGCGGACGACGTCCTCGCCGCCGAAACGGACGAAGGAGATGTCCGGCACCTGGCTGAGGATGTCGCGGACGACGACCAGGCCGGAGCGCTGGTCGCTCGGCAGGTCGATCTGGGTGATGTCGCCGGTGACGACCATGCGCGAGTTGAAGCCGAGCCGGGTCAAGAACATCTTCATCTGCTCGGGGCTGGTGTTCTGCGCCTCGTCGAGGATCACGAAGGAGTCGTTGAGGGTGCGGCCCCGCATGAACGCCAGCGGCGCCACCTCGATCACGCCGCGCTCGAAGTAGCCGTTGACCCGGTCGGGGTCGAGCATGTCGAAGAGCGCGTCGAAGAGCGGCCGCAGGTAGGGGTCGACCTTGGCCTGGATGTCGCCGGGCAGGAAGCCGAGCCGCTCGCCGGCCTCGACCGCGGGGCGGGTGAGGATGATCCGCTGCACCTCGCCCTCGGCCAGCGCCGCGCGCGGCCATCGCGACCGCGAGGAAGGTCTTGCCGGTGCCCGCCGGGCCGATCCCGAAGGTGATCGTCTGCTCGCGGATCGAGTCGACGTAGCGCTTCTGGTTGAGCGTCTTCGGCGCGACCTTGGTGTTGCGGTGGCGCCAGACGACATCGTCGAGGATCTCGGCCGGGCTGGCGTCGGCGTCGAGCGCTCCCGTCACCGCTTCGATCGTCCCCGGCGCGACCTCGTGGCCGCCCTCGATCAGGTCGACCAGCTCGTCGACGACGGTGGCCGCCGCCTGCACGTCGGTCGAGTCGCCGTCGAGGGTGAGGACGTTGCCGCGCAGATGGAAGTCGCAGTCGAGGCGACCGCGCAGCGCCCGCAGGACCGCGTCCTCGGAGCCGGCCAGCTCGGCGGCCACGCTGTTGTCGAGGGTCAGCTGCCTACGAGCCAAGTTTCTCTCGCACCGCCGTGCTGATCCGCTTGCCGTCGGCGCGACCGCCGACCTTCGGCATCAGCGCCGACATCACCTGGCCCATCTGCTTCTGCTCGCTGGCGCCCGTCTCGGCGATCGCCGCCTCGACCAGCTCGGCCAGCTCCCCGTCGGAGAGCTGGGCCGGAAGGTAGGCCTCGATCAGCTCGGCCTCGAAGCGCTCGGCGCTCTCCTGCTCGGCGCGGTCGGCCTCGGCGTAGGCGTCGGCGGCCTCGAGCCGCTTCTTGCGCTCGCGCTGCAGCACGGCAACCTCGTCGCCCTTGCCGAGCTTGGCGTCCTGCTGCAGCGAGTCGACGATCATCCGCAGCGCCGCGGCGCGCTCGCGCTCGCCCGCTTTCATCGCGGTGCGAACGTCGGCCTGCATCTGCTCGAGAGCGCTCATCCGCATTAAGGGTAGTCGGCGGCGTCGGGCGCCACCGCCAGCCCCTTGGAGACAAGATCGGCGATGTCGGCGCTGACCAGGGTCCATCCGTGGCGGCGCGCGGCGGCGACGTAGGCCGCGTCGTAGGCGGTGACGCCATGCTCGGCGGCGAGATCGAGCGCCGACTCGATCAGATCCGGATCCACCGCCACGAGGTCGCCCTCGCACCGCCTCGCGACCAGGCGCGCGAGGACACGTCCCTGCTCCGGTTGGCCCTTCTTGGGGCCAAGGGCGTTGGCGACCTCGTAGAGCGTCAGGTCCAACGCCGCGAGCGGCTGCTCCACGTCAGCAACCATTTCGCGCGCCGCCTCGTGGTACCGGTCCGATGGGTCGGCGATCGCCACCCATACGCTGGCGTCCACGAGGCGCATCGTCAGTGCGATTCGCGGTCTTCGCGGATCAGCCGCGCGGCGTCTCCACCCAGACCCTCGGGAACCAGGGCTGACTCGATCAGCGCTTGGATTTCTCCTCGTTCCGCTGCGCGGGCGCCGTCGATCTCGCGCTCGGCGAGGCGGCGCAGAAAACCGCTGCGCGTCTCGCGGCTGGCGCGCGCCTGGGCGTCGAGCCGGTCGAGCAGATCGTCGGGCATTGAGATCATTACCTTGGCCACGGGGGGAGTATATACGGTATTGCCGGATGCGATTGTCGTCGTCATGGTCGGGACCCTCACCGGCCAGGACGCGCGTGTGGGGCGACGAATGCGCCGACTTCGTCAATTCTCTCGCCGGAAAGCTCAGCCTTGCCCGGAGATGTCGACATGCTCGACCTCTCCGAGCGGCATCTGCAGGAAGCGGGTGCCGAGCTCGCGGAAGGAGTCGACGTCGCCGCTGCAGAGGAAGCGGTAATCGCCTTCGCCGTCGGCGGGGCGGGCGAGGCCGGCGCGCTCGAGCGTGCGCTGGACGGCGGCGGCGACCGCGTGGCCGCCGCTGACCAGGCGCACATCGCGGCCGAGGATGCGCTGCAGCATCGGCGCGACCAGCGGGTAGTGGGTGCAGCCGAGGATCAGCGTGTCGACATCGGCCCGCTTCAGCGGCGCGCAGTAGGCGCGGGCCATCTCGAGCACACCTTGGTCGAAGGGCGAGCCGTCCTGGATGAAGGGAGCCAGATCGGGCGCCTCGACTTCGGTCACCTCGAGCGCCCGCCCCTGGGATTCGAGCGCGCTCCGGTAGGCGGCGCTGGCGACCGTATTGGGCGTCGCCAGCACGCCGACGCGGCCGCTGTCGGTGATCGCGGCGGCGATCTCGGCCTGCGGCTCGACCACCGGCACCACCTCCACCCCGTGCTCGGCGCCGACCTCGCGCGCGACCCCCGCGCCGATCGAGGTAGCGGTGTTGCAGGCGATCACCAGCAGCTTCGCGCCGTCGCCGAGCAGCCGCGCGGCGATCTCGCGGATCCGCTCGCGGAGGAGATCCGGGTCGCGCGTGCCGTAGGGGAACATCGCCGTGTCGCCGAGGTAGACGAAGTCCTCCTCGGGCAGCGAGACGAGGCACTCGTGCAGCACCGTGAGCCCGCCGACCCCGGAGTCGAACATCGCGATCGGCTGCGCGGCGTCTAGAGAAATGGTTTGTACGCCATGAAGAAGATCGTCACGATGACGATCACACCGGCGAGCGTGCCGACTTTGCCGATCCGGTCGCCGAGCGCTTCGAACTCGTCGCTGAGCGTGTCGCCGGCCTTCAGATCGCGCTCGGCCAGCGCTTTCGCTTCGCGCACCTTGGGCTGGAAGAAGGCGTGCTGGAGGCCAAAGAGGACGATGATCGCGAGGAAGCCGACGCTGATGAACACGTCGCTCGTCTCCCAGTGCCCGTCGGCGAGCAGGTATATCCCGGCCAGCAGGAGGACGATCATCCCCGGGTTGACCAGGTACTTGTCGACCTTCTGGATCCCGGCCATGATCGCCGGCGTCGCCCGCGGGTACTGCGGCGTCACCGAGAAGAAGAAGGCGTAGCCGAAGGTCGGGCCGAAGGCGAGGACGACCGCGAGGATGTGCAGGAACAACGCGATCTTGTAGCCCGGGTCAACAATCGTCGCCAGCATCGGGGGAAAGATAGCCGCTAGCGACGACGGAGCAGCAGGGCGGACCAGTCGCCTTGGTGGCGGCGCTCGGCCTCGGCGAGGCCGATTGGGGCGAAGGCCTCCACGGTCTCGTCGAGCTCAGTCGGCAGTAGGCCGGACAGGATTGCGGTGGTGGGGGTCGGGGGAGGACTCGCCGGAGCAACAGCGGGGAGGCTCCGTCGAGTCCTCCCCCGACGCCCTGGATCGCTGGTCAGCTGTACCGCGACTGCCTTCAGGACGGGCGCGGTCATGTTGGCTACGACCGTCGGGGCCAGGTCGGGGAGCTGCTCGCGCAGGTTTAGGGATTCGAAGCTTGCGTTGACGTCGTTGGCTTCAGCGTTGGCTTCAGAAGCCTCGATCGACGCCTGCTCGTGATCGTAGCCGTGGACCGGGGCCCAGCCGAGCTTTGCCGCCGCGATCGCGAGGACGCCGGAGCCGGTGCCGAGGTCGGTGAGCAGGCCGGCGGCTTCACCGGCCTGCTCTAGCTCGAGCAGCAGCTCGAGGCAGAGGCGGGTGGTCGGGTGGGCGCCGGTGCCGAAGGCGCGGCCGGGATCGACGACGAGGTCGATCGCGCCGTCGCGCGGCGGCTCCCAGGATGGGCGCAGCCAGAGCCGCTCGCCGATCAGCAGCGGTTTGTGGAAGTCCTGCCAGCGGTCGGCCCAGTCGTCGGGAACCTGCGTCGCGACCAGCTCGACCAGGCCGTCGCCCGCCGCGACCTCGATCTCGCCCAGCTCGGGCAACTCGCCCTCGCCGCCGTAGATCGCGTACTCGACATAGCCGGGCCCGCGCTCCTCCTCGACCCCGTTCGGCGCCAGCACGGTTAGCTCGGCCAGCACCTGCTCGGCCAGCTCCGGCTGGCAGCGGACGGCTAGCCGGATCAACCGAACGCGCGCCGCATGCGGCCGAAGAAGCTGTCGCCGCCGCCCTGGCGTGAGCGCAGGTTCTCCGGCCCGAGCGTCTCGCCGAGCTTCTCGGCCAGCTCGCGCTGCTCCTCCGAGAGCTGCTCGGGGACGATCACCTGGACGGCGACGACCATATCGCCGGGCGGGCCGCCGTTGGCGCCGGGCATGCCGTGGCCGCGCAGGGCGAACTGGCTGCCGGGTTGGATCCCGCCGGGCAGCTCGATCTCGCGCTCGCCCTCGTGACTCGGCACTTTGATCGTGGCGCCGAGCATCGCTTCGACCGCGGTGATCTCGACCTGGTGGATCAGGTCCTGGCCGCGCATCGGCCCACGCCGCGCCTCGAAGCCGAAGTTGCCGCCGAAGAAGGCCTGGAAGATGTCCTCGACCGAGCCGAAGCCGCCCTGCTGCCCGCCGGCGCCGCGCAGGCCTTCATGGCCGTGGGTGTCATAGGCGCGGCGACGCTCGGGGTCGGAGAGCACCTCGTAGGCTTCCGCCGCCGCCTTGAACTTCTCCTCCGCCTGCGGGTCATGGTCGTTGACGTCGGGGTGCAGCTCGCGGGCAAGCCGCCTGAACGCGGTCTTCACCTCGGCTTTGTTGGCGTCGCGCTCGACGCCGAGGGTCTCGTAGTAGTCGCCCGGCATCAGCCGTAGACCGTCTCGCAGTAGCGCGAGAGCTCGCGCGCGGCGCCGCGCACCGAGGCGATCGCGGTCGCGTAGTCCATGCGCAGCGGGCCGATCACGCCGACCGAGCCGAGGTTGCGGTGGGCGAGGCCGTAGTTGGCGCCGACGATGCTGACCGAGCGCAGCTCCGGCTGCGGGTTCTCGCCGCCGATCCAGACGAACACCGAGCGCTCGTCGAGAGCGGAGCGCAGCATCCCGAGCACGCCGGCGCGCCGCTCCAGCGCCGTCATTAAGCGGTCCGCCCGGGGCAGGTCGTCGACGTGGGCTTCGGAGAGCAGCCGCGCGGCGCCCTCCATGTAGAGACCCTCGCCGTCGTCCCGCTCGAGCTCGGTGAAGGCGGCGCCGAGGGTGGCGACGAAGCGCGACTCCGCCTGCCCCAGCTCGGGGTCGGCGAGCCGCTTGGCGATCATCCGGGCGCCGACGCTCATCCCCGCCAGGGACTCGTTGAGGTAGCTCGAGGCCCACTCGACCAGCCCGGGGTCGACCGGCGACTCGAACTCGAAGACGCGCTTGGCGACGGCGCCGGTCGAGGCGATCGCGATCGCCATCACCCGCCTCGGCGCAAGGCGCAGGACCTCGACCCGGTGGATCGTCGCGCTCGCCGCCGCCGGCGCCGTGGCGAGCGCCATCAGATCGGTGACCTGGGCCAGCGCCGCGGTCGTCTCCCTCATCGCGTCGTCGATCTCGCGGCGCAAGCGCGTGAGCTCGAGCGCGGCCCCGGCCGCCGGCGCCGGCGCCTCGGCGGCCATCAGCGAGTCGACGTAGCTGCGGTAGCCGATGTCAGTCGGCACCCGCCCCGCCGAGGTATGCGGATGAGTCAAGTACCCGGCCGCCTCGAGCGCCGAAAGCTCCGACCGCACCGTGGAAGGCCCCCACTCCACCTCAGAGCTTTCCGCAATCGCCTTAGAAGCCACCGGCTTGCCCGAAGCAAGGTAAGCGTCCACCACCAGCCCAAGAATCAGATCTTGCCGCTCAGAAAGCACACCTAAAGTCTATGAGGCAAGCCGGGTGGCCCCTACCGAGCCCTCAGAGGCGTGCCGTGGGGCCCCTCCCAAAACACTCAAGCGAGGCTCCCGCCGAGCGTTTTGGGAGGGGCCACACGGCACGTCCCTACAGCGCAACCTCAGCCTGCGCGTTCCGAATCGTCTGGTTCTCGCCCTGCGCGGCGACGACGTCGATCGTCGCCACGCCGCCCTCGACCGCCTCGACCTCGCCGCTGACGACGATCTCGGTCTCCGGCGCGCCCATGCCGCGGAACTGCACCGAGAGCCGCTTCAGCGAGCCTGGGTCGCCGCCGGCCGCCTCGGTGGCGGCGCGCGCGGTCAGTCCCATCATGTAGAGGCCGTGCAGGATCGTGTTCGGCAGCCCGACCGCCCTGGCGAACTCGGGGTCGATGTGGATCGGGTTGAAGTCGCCCGAAGCGCCCGCGTAGCGGTGCGGCGTGTATTTGTCGGGGGTGACCCGCAGCTCGGCGATCTGCTCGCCGGCGCTCAGCTCAGCCATCTCAGACTCCCCTCACGATGTTGGTCCAGGTCCCGCGCACTACCTCGGCGCCGTCCTGGTTGGTGGAGACGGTCTCGAAGACGTAGAAGCCCTTGCCGTCCTTCTCGTAGATCTCGAGGCACTTGGCGCTGGTTGAGATCTCGTCGCCGGAGCAGGCCGGCTCGCTCCAGACGAACTCCTGGCCGCCGTGCACCATCGTCGCGAAGTTCATCCCGACCTCCGGGTCGAACATCGCCGGCGCCAGCGCCGGGGCGCTGTAGACGACACAGAACATCGGCGGCGCGACGACATCCCGAAATCCGGCCGCCTTGGCGGCCTCGCGGTCGAAGTGGACGGGGTTGTCGATCCCGATCACCCGCGCGTACTCCCCCACCTTCTCCTTACCCACCTCATACGTCGTGGCGGGCCATTCCTTCCCCACAGCTTCAGTCTTGATTGGCATGGCGCGGAAGTCTATTCAGGCTCTACGAACGAGGCGGGGGAGCGCCCCTCTCCAGCAGGCTCCAGGACAGGCGGCCCGAACCCCGACTGCGGATCCAGCTGCGCAACGGCCTGATGGAGAGGGGTGCTCCCCCGCCCCACCACTGGCCCTACTCGTCGATCTGCAGCACGGCCAGGAAAGCCTCCTGCGGCACCTCGACCCGCCCCACCTGCTTCATCCGCTTCTTGCCCGCTTTCTGCTTCTTCAGCAGCTTGTTCTTGCGGGTGACGTCGCCGCCGTAGAGCTTCGCGGTGACGTCCTTGCGCAGCGCCTTGACCGTCTCGCGGGCGAGGATGTTGGAGCCGATCGCGGCCTGCACCGGCACGTCGAAGAGCTGGCGTGGGATCGTCTTGCGCAGCCGCCCGACCAGGCGCTTGCCCTGCTCGTAGGAGAAGTCGCGGTGGACGATGATCGAGAGCGCGTCGACCTTGTCGCCGGCGAGCAGGATGTCGACCTTGACCAGGTCGGAGGGCCGGTTGCCGATCGGCTCGTAGTCGAGCGAGGCGTAGCCGCGGGTCGACGACTTGAGCAGGTCGAAGAAGTCGAGCACGATCTCGGCCAGCGGCATGTCGTAGCGGATCTGCACCCGCTGCGGGCTCAGGTAGTGCATGTCGATGTGGGTGCCGCGGCGGGCCTGGCAAAGCTCCATCACGGCTCCGACCTGCTCGGAAGGGGCAATGATCGTGGCGCGGATGTAGGGCTCTTCGATCGCCTCGATCACGCCGGGATCGGGCAGCTCGGTCGGGCTGCGCACCTCGTGCTCCTCGCCGTTGGTCAGGTGGACCTCGTAGCGCACGTTCGGCGTCGTCGAGAGCAGGTCGAGCCCGTACTCGCGCTCGAGCCGCTCGCGCACGATCTCCATGTGCAGCAGACCGAGGAAGCCGCAGCGGAAGCCGAAGCCGAGCGCCTCCGAGGTCTCCGGCTCCCAGGACAGAGCGGCGTCGTTGAGGGCCAGCTTCTCGAGCGCGTCGCGCAGGTCTTCGAAGCGGTCGGTGTCGATCGGGAAGAGCCCGCAGAAGACCATCGGCCGGACCTCGCGGTAGCCCTCCAGCGGCTCCGCCGCGGGTCGCTCCAGCGCCGTCACGGTGTCGCCGACGCGCAGCTTGGCGACGTCCTTGATCCCGGTGATCAGGTAGCCGACGTCACCCGCGTCCATCCGCTCGACCCCGGTCATCGCCGGGCGGAAGAAGCCGATGTCGTCGATGTCGGCCTCGGTCCCGTTCTGCATCGCCAGGATCCGCTCGTGCTTGCGGAAGGCGCCGTCGACCATCCGCACGTAGGCGATCACGCCGCGGTACTGGTCGAACTCGGAGTCGAAGATCAGCGCCCGGGTCGGCGCCTCGGGCTCGCCGCTCGGCGGCGGCACGCGGGCGACGATCGCCTCGAGCACCTCGGCCACGCCCTCGCCGGTCTTGGCCGAGATCCGCAGCGCTTCGGCGGGGTCGCCGCCGAGCAGGTCGGCGATCTCCCCCGCGACCCGGTCGGGCTCGGCGCCGGGCAGGTCGACCTTGTTGATCACCGGGATCAGCTCGAGCCCGTTCTCGATCGCCAGGTAGGTGTTGGCGACGGTCTGCGCCTCGACCCCCTGGGCGGCGTCGACGACGAGCAGCGCCCCCTCGCAGGCGGCGAGGCTGCGCGAGACCTCGTAGGAGAAGTCGACGTGACCGGGCGTGTCGATCAGGTGCAGGTGGTACGCCTGTCCGTCGGCGGCCTTGTACTCGACCCGCACCGCCTGCGCCTTGATCGTGATCCCGCGCTCGCGCTCGAGGTCCATCGAGTCGAGCATCTGGGCGCGCATTTTCTTCGGGTCGACGGCGCCGGTGACCTCGAGGATGCGGTCGGCCAGGGTCGACTTGCCGTGGTCGATGTGGGCGATGATCGAGAAGTTGCGGATGTGGTCCATCGGGGTGCGGAGTATGGCGAGTGCTTGCGTGGGGACGCTTGTGTGGGGGGAGGTCGGGGGGTGCCCCTGGCTTGCTGGGTTTTTCGCCAAGGGCGCCGGAGGCCGTCCGAGGATCTGGTTGGGGCGAAAAAGTGGACGCCGCTGCGCCAGGGGCACCGCCCCGACCTCCCCACTCGATCGCCTGGCGAGTTACTCCCGTTATTCAGGAGGAAGTCGCCAGGTCATGGGCAGGCCGATGGGTCCAGGGGGCCCTTCAGCTTGAAGACGACCGTTGGCGGCGTTTTCAAGATTGGCGTTGCTTGGGGGGCCTCGGTCCAGCGGGTTGCTGGCGGGTATGGGGGCTTGCCGGGTTCGATGCGGTCGCGGGTGGTGATTACGTAGTCGTAGTCGCCCTTGTTGAGCAGGCGGCGCCATTGCCGGCAGGTGATGGGGGCGGTGAAGCCGCCGTGGGGTTGGTCTGCGCCGACGTACTGGACGTGGTTGGAGAGGTCGGCGCCGAAGAGGGGGTACTGGCGGGTGCTGGTGGTGGCGATGCGGGCGTCCGAGATTCCGTTTGCCCATTTGAAAGCGGCGTTGAGGCCGGGGGTGGCGAAGGATGGGTTGGCGTAGCGGTCGCGCAGGTAGTGGCGCTGGATCGGGTAGCCGATCGCGATTGCGGCGAGCAGGGCGAGGAGCGTGAGCGTGGCTGGGCGGGCGTGGGGTGTCCCCCGCCTTGCTGGGTTTTTCGCCTGACGGCTTGCGCCCGTCCGAGAGCCTGGGCGGGGCGAAAAAGAGGACGCCGCTGCGCCGGGGGACACCCCACGCCCGCCCCCCGAAGCCGGGCAGAGAGCGTCGGCCGGCAGCAGCGCCAGACCGAGGACGAGGGCCGGGGCGAGGTAGCGGAGGCCGGATTCGAAGCCGCGGGGCACGCCCTCGGGGCCGGAGGCGGAGGTGGGCGCGATCAGCCAGGCGACGATCACGGCGAGGCCCGTGAGGCCCGCCAGCGTCAGCACCCGATCGCGGTCGGGGCTGGGCGAGCAGAGCGCGAGAGCCGGCGAGGGCAAGGGCCGCGACCAGGGCCAGAGGATCGTCAGGGCGCCGTGGAGGCCGGGCAGGAGCCAATCCGACCAGACCGCGCCGTCGCCGAGGTAGCCGAGCACGCTGTGGCCTTCCCTCCGCCCGAGCGCCTGCTCGGGCGCCGGCAGCGAGAGCGGGCCGAGCGAGTCGAACCAGGGCAGCGGGTTGCCGCTGTGGATCAGGTTGCGCAGGTACCAGTAGCCGCCGCCGGCCAGGGCGGCGAGAGCGGCGACGGCCAGAGATCGCCGGCGCCGCCCGGCCGGCGCGAGCAGCGGCAAGCCCGAGGACGAGAACGGCGGCGGGCAGGAGGAAGTTGAGCTTGGTGCCCGCGGCAAGCCCGGCTGCGAGGCCGACCAATGCCGCATGCGCCGCCTTTGCCTCGGCAGCGCCGAGAGGGCGAACGGCCTCGCCCTCTGCCGTCCCGCGTCCCGAGGCGTTGAGGGCGATCGCGACGGCGGCAAGCAGGAAGAAGATCCCGACGATGTCGTTGCGCGCTTCCCCCGCCTGATCGGCGAGCACCGGCAAGCTCAGCGCGACAGCTCCCAGCGCCAGCGACCACGGCGCGACCCTGTACGGCCTGCCGATGCACCAGCAAGCCCCCAGACAACCCACAAACCAACCGAGGTTCAGCAGCGGCGAGAGCAGATCCCGGCCGAACGCCAGCATCCCGGCCCCATGGAAGATTTCCGCGTTGGCCGGGTAGAACCAGGCCAGGAACTGCGGCGCGATGAAGTGCAAGCTCCACGTATCCCCGCTCTGAAAGAACCCCGCGGCGAACGGCCCGTGGTACCAGGTCGAATCGAACCCGGTCATCCCGGTCGACGAGCTTCGCCTTCACGTCGAGGCCGAACTTGACGAGCGCGGCGGCGAGCAACGGCGATGGCCAGAGCACGCTCGCCGCGAGTGTAGGAGGCACGGGGGGTCCCTCCTGCGCTGCGGCGTTTTTCGCCTCGAGCTCGTGCTCTCTCGCCGAGTTGGCCGTGCGAAAAACGAGACGCCGCCGCGCGGGAGGGACCCCCCGCGCCTCCTCCCGAGCACAAGCGCCAGTCCCGAGCCGACAACCACGACGCCGGCGACGTACGGCACCGGCTCGAACAAGCCGAAACTGCCGAGCAGCTCAGCCGTCCAGATCAGCAGCGCCGAGCGCGACGACGGCCGTCGCGAGATGTGCGGGAGCTCCCGTGAAGCTGGGCGCCAGCCGAGCGCGAATCGCCGAAGCCCCGAGCCATGGCGAAGCCGCCGAGCAGGAGCGATCTCGAGCGACGCCCAGCAGGTAGCGCGGCAGGTCGAGCATCTACCCGCGGCGCCGGACCAGGCGCATTACCTGCTCCAGCTCGGCGATGCGCAGCAGCTTGGCGGCGCCGACATAGACGAGCCCGCCGAGGGCGAGCGCCGCTCCCAGCGAGACGATCTGGCCGAGCAGGCCGCGGCCGAGGGCACCGTCGAGCAGGTCCCAGGCGCCGAAGCTGACCGCCGCGAGGGCGGCCGAGGCGAGGGCGATCTTGGCGCCGGCGGCGAACAGCCGGCCGAGCTCCAGCCCGCCGAGCTCGCGCCGCAGCACGATCGCACTGGGCGAGGACGGCGGCGGTCGTCCCGATGCCGGTGCCGGCGACGACGCCGCCGGTGCCGAAGGGCTTGTAGAGGACGAGCGCGCCGAGGGCCGAGACGACGAGGTCGACGCTGGCGAGGCCGGTCGCCATCCAGGGGCGCTGGAGGCTGAAGAAGGTGCGCGTCTGCAGCAGGTAGAGGCCGTTGGTCGGCAGCGAGAAGGCGAACCAGAAGAGCGCCGTGGCGACCAGCGTCGTATCCGCGGGGGTGAATTCGCCGCGCTGGTAGACGAGCCGGATCATCGGCGTCGCGAGGACGAGCATCGCGGCGCCGGCCGGCAGCAGGACGAAGAGGATCTGCCGCATCCCGTTGGCCATCGTCGCCCGCAGGTCGTCGTGCGCGCCGCGCGCCGCGAAGCGGGCCAGGGTCGGGAAGAGCACGGTCGCGATCGCGACCGAGAAGATCCCCTGCGGCAGCTGGTAGATGCGGAACGCCTTGTCGATCGCCGCCGGCGATTGGTCGCTGACGAGGCTGCCGAAGATGCTGTTGATCAGCACGTTGAAGTTGATCAGGCCGAGGCTGATCGTCACCGGCAGCATCAGCAGCAGCACGCGGCGCACGTTCGGGTTGCGCCAATCGAAGCTCCATTCGAACTTGAACGGGGTGTTGCGCAGGTCGAAGGTCGGGATCGTCAGCTGGACGAGGGTGCCGACGAGGATGCCGATCGCGTAGGCGTAGATCCGGTCCTGCCCGTGGAAGAGCGGGATCAGCAGCACGACGACGACGATGATCGTCAGGTTCCAGAACAGCGGCGAGATCGCGAAGGCGCCGAAGCGGTCGTAGCTGTTGAGGATGCCGACGACGACCCCGCTCATCCCGAGCAGGATCAGGATCGGAAAGAGGACCCGTGAGAGGGTCACCGTGAGGTCGAGGATCGGTCCCTTCGAAGCCCGGGGCGAAGACCGGCATGATCACCGGCGCCAGCAGGACGAAGAAGGCGGTGATCGCGCCCAGCACCATCGTCACCAGCAGCAGCAGAGTCGAGGCGAGGCGGAAGGCCTCCTTGTGGTTGCCCTGCTCGAGCTGCTCGGTGAAGACGGGGACGAAGGCCGGCTGCAGCGCGGCGTCAGCGAAAAGCGCCCGCACCAGGTTGGGAACCTGGAAGGCGATCGTGAACGCCGACATCGGCCCGTTTACGCCGTAATAGCCCGCGGCGACGATTTCCCGGGCGAGGCCGGCGATGCGCGAGGCGGCCGTCGCGACGGAGAAAAAAGCGGTCGAGCGAGCGATCCGCCCGGGGCGGCGCTCGGATCGGGTCTCGGATGAATCCGCAGCCTCGGTATAGTCCGGCGCCGCGCTCATGGCGAACATTGCCTCACAGAAGAAGCGAATCCTACGCAGCGGTCGGGAGCGAACCGAGAACCGGTTGCTCACCAGCACCGTCAAGACCTACTTCAGGCGGCTGGAGAGCGCCGTCGAGGGCGGCGACGCGAGCGCGATCGAGACCGCCCACCGCGAGCTCGTCTCGCGCATCGACAAGGCCGTGCAGAAGGGCGCGCTGCACAAGAACACCGCGGCGCGCAAGAAGTCCCGAGCCGCCCGTATCGCGCACGGCGCCGCGAAGTAGTCAGGCCGGAACGCCGGCCGCCGCGCGCAGAGCCAGCGTCAGCGCCAGCTCGTCTCCGTAGTCCGCGCCCCCTCTGAGCCATACCTCGAGGTCGGCGAGGGCGATCGTCGCCTCGTGCAGGTCGGCAAGCTCGACGTCCTGCAGGCGGCGCACCAGCTGCTTCGCCGCGTAGGGGTGCATGCCGAGCTTCGACTCGACCTGCGGCGGCGGCGTCCCCTCCTCCAGCATCGCCGCCGCGGCGCAGGCTTTGCGCAGGCGCGAGGCGAGGCCGTAGATCAGGCCGGTGACGTTCTCGCCCTGGACGATCAGGCGCTCGGCGATCCGCAGCGCGGCGGCCGGGTCGCGCTCCAGCAGCGCGTCGGAGAGCGCCCAGACGACGGCCTCGGAGGTATCGGCGATCATCGCGTCGAGGTCGGCGGCGCCGACCTCGCCCCCCTCGCCGGCCCAGAGCGCCAGGCGCTCGAGCTCGTTGTGCAGGCGCTGCGGGCTCGCGCCCATGCGGTCGACGAGCATCCGAGCCGCCGCGGGGTCGAGCCGGAAGCCGAGCCGCTTCGCCTCGGCGACGAGCACCCGCGGCATCTCCCGCGCCTTCGGCGCTTCGAACTCGTGGATCTCGCCCTGCGCCGCCTTGACCGCCTTGAGCAGCTTCGCCGGCGCCTTGGCGCGGGCGATCAGCACGACGCTGAGGTCGGGCGGCAGGTCGCCGAGCGCAGCCGCGACCTCGTCGAGCTGGCGCTCGCGCCAGCGCTCGACCCCGTCGGCCAGCAGGTAGCGCCGCGACTCGGTCAGCGACATCGCCGGGATCGCTCCGAGCAGCGCCTCGTGGTCGGGCGCGTTGCGTCCCTCGCCGGGTTCGAAGACCGCCAGCGCCGCGGCGCCGCCGTCGCGCTCGGCGCGCGCCCTGAGGCGCGCCCGGGTCGCGTCGATCTTCGCCCCGTCGGTGCCGGCGATCAGGTAGAGGGAGCGCAGCTCGGCCACCGAGCCGAGTCTAGTGCCTCGCCGTCCGCCCAACCGTGGCCATGCTCGTGGTCGTCTCTACCGTGCTCGCCGTCCCTACCGTAGGCGTGGCCGTTGCCATGGCTCCACGAGGGGACGTTCGATTCTTCCGGCGGGGCTTCCGAGGCGACCGCTTCCGGCTGGGCCGGCGCTGGAGCGGGGGCGGGTGGGGGCGCTGCCGCCGGCTGGGCGCCGGCGAAGCGGCGGGCGTCGCCGGCGGCTGCTGAGCGGCAGGCTGGGTCGGCTGCGAAGGGCCGGCGGGCGCCGCGCCGTGCGTGGAGGGGGCCTTCGCCTTCGGCACGCCCCCGGGGGGCCTCGCCGGCGCCTGCTCGGAGACGACGAGAGTGGCCGCCTCCTCGCCGCCCGAGGGCGCTACGGACGCCGCATGGGGACGGGCCGCGGCGCTCCCGGCGGCGCTGACGACCCGCCGGCCGACCCGACCGCGATCGGCGGCGGCATGCGCGCGAGGCGCCGGGGCGGGTCGAGCGACGACCGAAGCCCTTCCGACGTCCTCCCTGGGCGCCGCTGGAATCGCGCTGCCTTCGAGCAACGGCCAGCCCTGGTTGAGGGCGAGCGCGACGATCGCAAGTCCGACCGCGGCGGTCGCCCCGAGCAGGGCCAGGGACGTCGCCCGCGCCCGTTCCAGCATGCCGGCGCCCAGCAGCCTGACCAGGAGGCCCGGCCGCGGCGATCGCTGTGCGTGCTTGTGGAGCACCGATACGTCCATCGGCCGGCGGCGCGCCGATACAAGCCCCGGAGCGAGATAACCCCAATATCGATTCGATGATTCGTCCAGTCCATTCCACACCGGGGCGGCTGAGGCGGCTCAGCCGCCGGTCTCCACGCGGAAGCCGGCGCGGCTCACCTCGATCGTCACCGTCCCGTCCAGGTCCGTGCGCAGCACGGGCATGTCGTGCGCGGCGAGCGTCGCCAGCGTCCCCGGAGTCGGGTGGCCGAAGGGATTGCCGGCGCCGACGGAGATCGCCGCGAGCCGCGGCCTCGTGCGATCGAGCAGCGGGCCGAGGCCGGCGTCGTCGCTGCCGTGGTGGGCGACCTTGAGCACATCGACCGGGCCTGGGTCGAGCGGCGTCGTCTCCGCCTCGGCGTCGGCGGTGAGCAGCATCGAGAAGCCGCGCCAGCGGGCCAGCGCGACGATCGCCAGCCGGTTCGGGTCTTCGCCGCGGTGCGGGCCGGCGAGCAGCTCGCGTGGCGGCCAGAGCAGGTCGAGCCGCAGTCGCCCGTCGCGCAGCTCGCTGCCGCGCGCCAGGCGTGCGGTGGCGATTCCGGCGGCGTGGATCTGAGCGAGGGTCGAACGCCGCAGCACGCCGAAGTAGACCCGTTCGATCGGCATCGTCCCGAGCAGGTCGCGGACACCACCCGCGTGGTCCGCCTGGTCGTGGGTGACGATCGCGGCACCGAGCCGCTCGACCCCCGCGTCGCGCAGCTCGGCGGCGATCCCGTCACCCGGCGGCCCGCCGTCGACCAGCACGGCCGCCGCGCCCCGCGGCTGCAGCAGGATCGCGTCGCCCTGGCCGACGTCGAGCACGGAGACGCGCA
Organism: uncultured Solirubrobacterales bacterium; assembly: GCA_963789505.1. Classification (GTDB taxonomy): domain Bacteria; phylum Actinomycetota; class Thermoleophilia; order Solirubrobacterales; family 70-9; genus VRUE01. Next base: position 71,465 of record CAWBLE010000002.1, on the reverse strand, counting down.
AGCCAAACTCGGTCGAACCGGCGGCGCCGGAAACCCCGCCGCCCAGGAGAGCGACGACGCCGAGAACCGCAACAGCAACCAGGGCGGCAACCCCACCCGCCGCGGTAGAGGTTTGTTTCGCTATGCGGTTCAAACCTCTACCGCGGTCGGTGAGGTCGGCGGGGGCGCTCGGCCGGGACCCCCGAAACCTCCGCAGCCGGCGGCGACGGGCGAGGCGCTGGACGCCTATTGCCGCGCTCGCCAGGAGGACATATGAGGCTGCCAGGCCGCCGAGGCCGAGGTGTACTTGCAGGCTCGCCCAGCTCGGCCGCCCGCACCAGGCGGCGACCTGGGCGATGTAGGCGAGCAGCGGCGCGTCGAGGGCGTTGATCAGACCGACCGGAGCGCCCGGAACCTGTCCGGCCGCCGCCGCGACCATGCCCAGCCACATCGCCGGCGCCACCGCCGGCAGGGCGAGCAGGTTCGCGGCCAGCGTCGTGGTCGAGAGTTCTTCGAAGTGGAAGGCGATCAGCGGCGCGGTGGCGAGCGTCGCGGCGATCGTCATCGCGGCGCCGTCGGCGAGCGCCCGCCGCCAGCCGTGCTTGCCGATCCGGGCGAGGATCACCCGTCGCAGCGGCGCGGCGAGCAGCAGGATGCCGAGCACGGCGGCGAAGCTGAGCTGCCAGCCGACGTCGGCGGCGATGCCCGGCTCGAGCGCCAGCAGGACGACCGCGGCAAACGCCAGCCCGTAGAGGCGCGAGGCGCGGCGGCCCGAGAGGGTCGCCAGCACGCTCAAGCCGCCCATGATCCCCGCCCGCTGGATCGACGGGCCGGCGCCCGCCAGCGGCACGTAGACGGCGATCAGGCCGAGAACCCAGAGCAGGCGGGTGCGCAGCGGCATGCCGAGCGCGGCGAGCAGCGGCATCGCCAGCAGCGCCAGCAGGGCGACGTTCTGGCCGGAGACGGCGAGCAGGTGGGCGAGCCCGGCGCGGCGGAAGTCTTCGGTCGTCCGCGCGTCGACTTCCTCGTCCTCGCCGAGCACGAAGCCGCGCGCCAGCGCCGCCTCGCGAGGCGGCATGCCGCGGCCCAGCGCCACCTCGGCGCGGTCGCGGATCTGCGCGCTGTGCGCCAGCGCCAGCACGACCGCGGCGGCGGCGAGCAGCGAGCGACAGGTGCAACCGCCCGCCGGACATCGCCTACGGCTGCAGCCGGCCGCGCAGCGATTCCATCGTCGCCGGGCCGATCCCGCTCACCTGGTCGAGCTGGTCGACCGAGGAGAGGCCGCCGTGTTCATCGCGGTATTCGACGATCTTGCCCGCCGTCGCCGGGCCGATGCCGTCGATCGTTTCGAGCTGCTCGACGGTCGCGCTGCCGAGGCTGATCGGTCCGTCTTCGGCCGCCCCGGCGCTCGTCGCCGCGGTCCCGCCCGGCCCGCGCGCCGGCACCATCACCTGCTGGCCGTCGGCGAGCCGGGCGGCGCGGTTGATCCCTTCCAGCACCGCGTCGCCGGCGGGTCCGCCGGCCCGTTCGATCGCATCGACGACCCGCGAGCCGACGGGCAGCCGGTAGACCCCGGGCCGGCGAACCGCTCCGGCGACGTCGACGACGACGTCCGGGCCGCCGCTCGACTTCAGGCTGAGCCCGGCCGCGCTGCTCGGCGTCGATGCCGCGGCTCGCGGCGGGCGTACCGGCGTCGCCCTCGGCGCGAATCGCCCGCGCGCCGACAAGCAGCAGGGCGATCGCGACGGCGCCGTAGACGACCACCTGAGACCTCGACAGCTGGGGCATGGCCGAACCCTGACCGGCCCGGGCGCGCGTGTGGCGCGCAGAATCGAAAAATTCAGCTACAGGTCTTCGTCGTCATCGTTAACCCGCCACCTCGGCGAGCTGGTCGCTGTAGAGGTCGGCGGCGGCGACCGGCGGCGACTGCACCGAGACGCAGACCAACTCCGCCCCGCCGGTGTTGGCGACCGAGTGATCGGTGGCGGGCGGGACGAGGATCAGGTCCCCCTCCCCCACATCCTGCGTGTCGCCGGCGACCGACATCGTGCCGGCGCCGCGGACGACGACGTAGACCTGCTCGCCGCCCTCGTCGGAGCGCAGCGTCTGCTCGGCGCCGGCGGGAACCTCGAGCCAGGTCACCGACATGTTGCGGGCGCCGAGCTGGCCGGCGTCCATCAGCGCGTGGTAGCGCAGCCGGTGCCATTCCTCGGCCGGAGCTTCTGACAGGCGTCTGACGAGCACGGCGGCTTTCTAGCAGATAAATCGGGCAAAGCCGCAAGAACTCAGCGAACGCACGCAGGTTTACCAACTTGCCGGGAATGACGATCTCCTTGACGGTCTGCTTGCCGTCGAGGTGGCGCTGCACCTTCTCGCTCTCGCGCGCGAGGCCAGCAGCTCGGCTTCGGAGGCCTCGGCCGGCGCCTCGATCCGGTCGCGCAGCTTGCCGTTGACCTGGACGACGAGGGCGAAGCGTGTCGCTGGCGAGCAGCTCGGGGTCGGCGACCGGCCACGGCCGCTCCCAGACGCGACCGCCCTCGAGCCGCTCCCAGACCTCGGCGCCGAGGTGCGGGGCGAAGGGGAAGATCAGCGAGGCGGCGGTGGCGGCGGCGAAGCGCACCGCGGCGACGCCGCCCGGGTCGCCGTAGAGGCCGTCCTTCAGCCGGTAGGCCTCGTTGACCAGCTCCATCACGGCGGAGATCGCGGTGTTGAACTGGAAGCCGCGCTGGAAGTCGCGCGTCGCCTTGTCGATCGCCCAGTGCGCCTTGGCGAGCAGCTCGCGCGCCTCGCCCTCGCTCGCCGCCGGATCGAGCTCGCCGGCCTCCCGCTGCTCGCCCGACCTCCTCGCAGAGGCGCCAGAGGCGCGAGAGGAAGCGGTTGACGCCCTCGACCCCCTCGTCGGACCAGTCGCCGCCGCGCTCGGGCGGGCCCATGAAGCAGACGTAGGTGCGCGCCGTGTCGGCGCCGTAGCGCTCGACGTACTCGGCCGGGCTGACCGTGTTGCCCTTCGACTTCGACATCTTGGCGCCGTCGCGGGTGATCATCCCCTGGGTGAAGAGGTTGGCGAACGGCTCCTGCACGGTGAGCGTCTCGAGGTCGGCGAGCGCCTTGGTGAAGAAGCGCGCGTACATCAGGTGCAGGATCGCGTGCTCGACCCCGCCGATGTACTGGTCGACCGGCGAGCCAGTGGTCGGCGGCGGCGCGGTCCCAGGCGGCCGCTCGTTGCGCGGGTCGAGGTAGCGGATGAAGTACCAGGAGGAGTCGACGAAGGTGTCCATCGTGTCGGTCTCGCGGCGCGCCGGGCCGCCGCAGCGCGGGCACTCGGTGGCGACCCAGTCCTCGGCGGCGGCGAGCGGGCTGCGGCCCTGCGGCGCGTAGTCGTCGATCTCCGGCAGCTCGACCGGCAGCTGCTCGGCGGGCACGGGGACGATCGCCGGCGCGCCGTCCTCGCCACCGCACTCGCAGTAGACGACCGGGATCGGCGCGCCCCAGTAGCGCTGGCGCGAGACCAGCCAGTCGCGCAGGCGGTAGTTGACGGCCGATTCGCCGCGGCCCTCTGCGGCCGAGCCAGGCGACGATCTCCTCGTAGGCCTCGCGGTTGTGCTTGCCGTCGAAGCGGCCCGAGCCGGTCATCGGCCCGTCGCCCGGGTAGGGCAGCCCCGTCGTCGTCGCGCGCCGTCCTCCGGGTCGGAGCCCTCGATCACGCGTTTGACCGGCAGGTCGAAGGCCCGGGCGAACTCGTAGTCGCGGCTGTCGTGGGCGGGCACGGCCATGATCGCCCCGGTGCCGTACTCCATCAGCACGTAGTCGGCGACGAACATCGGGATCCGCTCGCCGTTGACCGGGTTGACGACGCTGCGCCCGAGCGGCACGCCGGTCTTCTCGCGGTCCTCGTCGCCACGCTCCTCGGCCGACTCGCGGGCGACCCGGTTGACGTACTCGCGCACCTCGGCCTCGGCCGGCGTGCCGGCGACAGCCGCTCGAGCTCGGGGTGCTCGGGGGCGAGGACGAAGAAGGTCGCGCCAAAGAGCGTGTCGGGGCGGGTGGTGAAGACGGGGAAGTCGAGCTCGAGCTCCTCGCAGCGGAAGCTGACCTCGGCGCCCTCGGAGCGGCCGATCCAGTTGCGCTGCATGGTGACCACGTGCTCGGGCCAGGACTCGAGCAGGTCGAAGTCGGCGAGCAGGCGATCGGCGTACTCGGTGATCCTGAAGAACCACTGCTCGAGCCGGCGCTGTTCGACCTGCGCTGCCGCAGCGCTCGCAGCGGCCGTCGACGACCTGCTCGTTGGCGAGCACGGTGGCGTCCTTCGGGCACCACTGGACCGGCGCCTCCTCGCGGTAGGCGAGGCCGCGCTCGAAGAGGCGCAGGAAGATCCACTGGGTCCAGCGGTAGTACTCGGGCGTGTGGGTGGCGAGCTCGCGCGACCAGTCGATCGAGATCCCCCACTCGCCAAACTGGCGGCGGAAGGACTCGATCGAGCGCTCGGTGGCGACGCGAGGCGGCTCGCCAGTCTTGATCGCGTTGTTCTCGGCCGGCAGGCCGAAGGAGTCGTAGCCCATCGGGTGGATCACCTCGAAGCCATGGCGGCGGTGGAAGTGGGCGATCGCGTCGCCGACCGCGTAGCACTTGAGGTGGCCGACGTGAGGCTCGCCCGAGGGGTAGGGCAGCATCTCGAGCACGTACGACTTCGGCTTGGCGGCGTCAAAGCCGGGCTGGCCCGGGTTGGGCACCTCCCAGGTCTTCTCCTCAGCCCAAAGCCGCTGCCACTTCGCCTCGATCACGTTGGGGTCGTAGCCCATGCTCGCATCCTATGGAGAACCGATTAGCGAGCATCACGATCTGGCGGCGGCGGTTTATATGACCGGCGAGACCGCCTCGAGTATGTGCGGCCAGACGTAGACCTCGATCGTCGCGGCGACGAGCAGGGTCGGGATCGCCATCGCGACGGTGAGGAAGGTCGCCGCGAGCAGCTGGTTCCACTCGCCGCGCCGGCTGGCGATCAGCCAGGCGGCGAGCGGCAGGAAGAGGGCGGTCAGCTCGGGCAGCGCGTGTGGGAGCACGGTGAGGATCAGGACGAGGTGGGAGATCTGCAACTGGAAGGCGATCGTCGATCCCTGGAAGCCGAGGTAGAGCGCCTGGGTCGAGAGCGAGAAGAGGGTGACCGCGGCGACGAAGAGGATCGCGAACTGGCCCGCCTTGACGTGGATCCAGCGCGAGAGGCCGCTGCGCTGGGCGGCGGCGATCGGCATCGAGGCGCCGGCGATGAAGCCGGCGACGCAGGCGGTCGCGTGCAGGGCGAGGACGAGCGAGTTGCGCCAGAGGATCGGCAGCAGGTCTTCGGGGCCGGCGGGCTCGGTGATGCCGGGCAGGTGGATCGGGGTCAGGTCGGGCGTGAGCAGGCCGGCGACGACCCAGACGGCGCCGAGCAGCGCCAGCGCGATCGCCAGGCTGAGCGCCAGCCAGCCGCGCAGGACCGGCCACGGGTGGCCGTTCCAGGCCTCGAAGGTCGCCCGCGTATCCCGCATCCCGTGCGAGAAGACGTGCTCGTTGACGGTGCTCATCGCCCCCTCCATCGGCACCTGGGTGAGTTCGATTGAGCGAAGTAGGCTGCGCGGATGCGGTCGTGGCGGAGGTGGCTGATCGGAGGCGCGCTCGCGCTCGTCGTCGCGGTCGCGATCGGCGCGGCGCTGAGCTGGCACTTCTCCGACCGGGTTCTGGTGCCCGATCACTCCAACCCGGACACGCTGGCGCGGGTCGAAGGCCTGCCCGCGGGGCGGATCGTGCTGGCGCGCAACGAAGACAGCGAACGCCCCGGCGTCTACGGGCTCGAGTGGACGGGCGGCCACGCGGTCGCCGGTGCAGTCCTTGCCGGCGACGGCGAGACGGTGACGCGGCGGCTGCGCGACGTGCGCGGCTACCTGGCGGCGGAAATGGACGTCGGGATCGAGCCGACCGTCTACAGCGGTGACCCGGGCCAAGCCTTCGGCTACCGGTTCGAAGATGTCGCCGTGCCCGATGAGCTGGGGCCGATGCCGGCCTGGCTGGTCCCCGCGCGGGGTGACACCTGGGCGATCGTCGTACACGGGATCAACGCCACGCCGCAGACGGGCCTGCGGCTGTTACCGACGCTGCGGCGGGCCGGGCTGCCGGCCTTACTGATCACCTACCGAGAGGATCTCGGCGCCCCGCCCAGCCCCGACGGCTTCCACCACATGGGGCTGACCGAGTGGCGCGACCTGGAGGCCGCCGCCCGCTACGCGCTCGCCCATGGCGCCCGCCGGCTGGTCCTCGCCGGCTACTCGATGGGCGGCGCGATCGTCACCCAGTTCATGCAGAAGTCGCGGCTGGCCAAGCAGGTCGCAGGGCTCGTCCTCGACGCGCCGGTGCTCGACTGGCGCGGCACGCTCGAGCTCAACACGACCGAACAGGGCTTCCCCAGCCAGGCGGCGCTGCCGCTCGAGTGGGCGATCGGCGCCCGCATCGACGCCGACTGGGACAGCCTCGACGCCCTCCGCCACAGCGAGCACTTCCAGCTCCCGATCCTGCTCTTCCACGGCGACGACGACAAGGTCGTCCCGATCTCGACCAGCGAAGCCTTCGCCGCCGAGCTACCCCGCTGGGTGAGCCTCCACGCCGTGCCCCAAGCCGGCCACACCGAGGCCTGGAACGTCGACCCGCGGCTCTATGAACGGCGACTGGAGGACGTTCCTCGTCAAGCTTCATGCGCAGGAAGGTGGCCCATGGAACAGGGGCCGACGCGAGCAGGCGCCGAGCTTGGCCACCGGCTTGCCCCAGCGCGTGACCTGCATTTCGCTCGCCGCCCTCAGCTCGGCGGACGTAGCTTGCGGCAAGCTTGGCCCGCTGCAGCCTGTTCCATGTAGAAGCCAAAGTGGTTGCGGAACTGGTGTGCGCCAACCTCTTCGATCGTTGCTTCAGATGAAGACTCTTGATTAGTGGAGCTGAGGGGATTCGAACCCCCGGCCTCGTCGATGCCATCGACGCGCTCTGCCAGCTGAGCTACAGCCCCGCGAAACTCGTATTCCGTCGCCCAGTTTAGCGCCGCACGCTGTTTGTTTCGCGTCGGCTCAAGGCGAAGTGTTATCACCCCGCGACCCACAACCAAGTCGATCGGCAGGAGAAAGCAGCGATCGAGATCGCCGCAATACACGGCAACGGCGTCAATCTCGCGGCGACTGTAGGTCGACACCACGTAACCCCGTCCGGGGGAGTGGTAGGAGGACTTGAGGCGGACGTAGACGATGTCTCCCTTGCGCGATGCCCACTTGCATTGCACGCGGAGAAGGCGCCCCGCGATTCCGATAACGAGGTCGTAGCGCTCGTGCTCGGTCAGCGGAGCGAGCACTGAAAGGCCGAGACTCGCCGCTTCCTTCGCGATCGCCAGCTCGGCGACGTTGCCCTTGTGGTTGGGGTTGTCCAGCTTCACGAACGTATGTTCGCAGACAAGAGACCGAGTGTCAATACGTTTATCGTCGACAGCCGGGGGATCGGCTGAAGGCGCTAAGCGGCGCGCTGCTCGGGATCCTGGTCCTCGTCGACGTCGAGGATCAGGTTGTCGTCGGCGGTGCGGCGGATGTTGAACTCGAAGGGGGCGCTCTCTTCGAGCTCGCGCAGCAGCTCGACCGGCTCGTCGAACTGCATCGAGACGGTGGCGCGGCCCTCGGAGAAGCGTTCGACCGAGATCTCGGAGGCGCCGAGCCGACCGACGGCGTCCTCGAAGCCGACCAGCTGCGAGAAGTCGCCGAGCGGGCCGATCTCGAGCTTGATCAGGCCCTCGAAGAGCTGGCCCAGGGCGGCCTCGGCGCTGGGAGCCTGCGACGCGCCGGGGTCGACGGCTCCGCTGTGCGCCTCACTCAGATCCTGGGTGCGGCGGCTCACCTCGACCGCCTCGCGCAATGCCTTCATCCGGATCCGCGTCGCCTGGCCGCGGGCTTGCGACTGGATCTCCTCGAGCCGCTCCGATACGGCGTGCAGCGAGGCGATGCTGCGCTCGTGGCGTTCGTCGGCCTCGCGCAGGCGCTCGCTCAGGCCGCGGATCTCACGCTCGCGCTCGATCACCATCCCCGAGAGCGAGGCGAGCTCGCCCTCGGCCTCAGAAGCCTCGCCCTCGGCCGCGACGATGCGCAGATCGCGCGACGAAATCGCCGCGTCAACCTCGTCCCGCCGATAACCGAACAGCGCCCGCTTGAAGCTACCCATGCGCGGCACCGTAGAGGTGCCCTCGGACGCCATCCGGCGACGCCTGGAACTCGCTCTTCGGCGCCTCGCGCCAGAGCTCCTCGAGCCCGTAGCGCTCGCGTTCGGAGGCGGTGAAGACGTGCAGCACCGCGTCGAGGTAATCGAGCACGATCCAGCCCGCCGCTCCCTCGCCCTCGACCCCGCCGGGCAGCATCGCGTGCTCACCCTTGAGCCGCAGCTTCACCTCGTCGACGATCGCCCGCGCCTGGCGCTCGTTGCGCGCCGTGCAGATCGCCAGGAAGTCCGTGTAGGCGGCGAGGGGCCGCATGTCGAGGACGACGATCTCGGTCGCCCCTTTCGAGTCGGCCAGCTCGGCCAGCCGCCCCGCCAGCTCCTCGGACTCGAGCCCGCTCACGCGTAGATCCCCTTCTCCTCGATGAAGCGCGCGACCGCCTCCGGCACCAGGTAGCGCAGCGGTCGCCGCGTCGCCGCGCGCTCGCGCACCGCCGAGGAGGAGACGCCGAACTGCGGCATCTCCAACATCGTCACCCGGCCCTCGGCGCCGAGCCCGCGCATGGTCGAGGCGACGTCGGCCTCGGAGATCCCCGAGCGCCGCGCCACCGCCAGCCGCGCCAGCTCGACCACGCGCTCCGGCTCGCGCCAGCCCTCGAATCCGACGGCGGCGTCCGCCCCCATCACGAACACCAACTCGGGTTCTCCTTTTTCGCGTGCAAGCAACCCCAAGGTCTCATACGTGTAGGACGGTCCCTCGCGCTCAACCTCGAGCGTGGAGACGCTGAAGCGCGGGTCGTCGGCGGCGGCGAGCCGGGTCATCGCCAGGCGCAGCTCGCGGCCGGGATCGTCGTGGATCTTCTTGTGCGGCGCCTGCCCGGTCGGCATCAGCACGACTTCATCGAGGCCGAGCTGCCAGAGCGCCTCCTGGGCAAGCGCCAGGTGGCCGAGGTGCGGCGGGTTGAAGGCCGAGCCGAGCACGCCGATCGCCGGCCCGGAGCGCTCCCCGCCCGAGACGCTACTCACGCACCTGGCCGTCGCCGCGGACGACGTACTTGTAGGTGGTCAGCTCGCGCAGGCCGATCGGGCCGCGCGCGTGCAGCTTCTGGGTCGAGTTGCCGATCTCCGCCCCCATGCCGAACTCGAAGCCGTCGGTGAAGCGGGTCGAGGCGTTGGTGTAGACGACGGCCGCGTCGACCCCGGCGGTGAAGCGGGCGGCGGCCTCCTCCGAGCGGGTCACGATCGCCTCCGAGTGGCGGGTGCCGTAGCGGTTGACATGCTCGACCGCCTGATCGAGCGAGTCGACGACGGCGACGGCGAGCTTCAGGTCGAGGTACTCGCCGCCCCAGTCCTCCTCGCCGGCGACGCCGACCTCCACCCCACCGGCCCCCGCCCGGGCGCGCTCGTCGCCGACCAGCTCGACCCCGGCGTCGCGCAGTTCGGCCAGCGCCGCCGGCAGAAACTCGGCGGCGACGGCGGCGTCGACCAGGAGGGTCTCGGCGGCGTTGCAGACGCCCGGCCGCTGCGTCTTCGCGTTGAGCGCGATCCGCCGCGCCATCTCGAGATCGGCGTCGGCGTGGACGTAGACATGGCAGTTGCCGGCGGCGGCGTAGATCACCGGCACGCGGGCGACGTCCTTGAGCGCGTTCTTCAGGCCCTCGCCGCCGCGCGGGATCAGCAGATCGACCGTCTCCTCCTGCGTAGCCAGCTCGGCCAGGTCCTCGCGACCGCCCCCCGCGAGCAGCACCGCCGCGTCCTCCGGCAGCCCGGCCTCCGCCAGCGCCTCGCGCACGATCGCCGCCAGCGCCCCGTTGGTGCGCTCGGCATAGCTCGACCCCCGCAGCACGATCGCATTCCCGCTCTTGATCGTCAGCGCCGCGCAATCGATAGTCACGTTCGGCCGCGCCTCGTAGACGACGGCGACAACCCCCAGCGGCACCCGCAGCTTGGTCAGCTCGAGCCCGCTCTCCAGGGTCCTGCGGTCGAGCACCTCACCAACCGGATCGTCCAGCGCGGCGACCGCGCGCACCCCACCGGCCATCGCCGCGACCCGCTCGGCGCTAAGCGCCAACCGATCCCGCAGCGCCGGAGTCAGCCCTTCGGCCCGCTCGTCAGCCAAGTCAGCGGCATTAGCCTCAAGCACGTCCGCACTGCGCTCGCCCAGCAGCCGCGCGATCGCAGTAAGGGCAGCGTCCTTGGACTCGGTCGGCGCCGAGGCCAGTGCCCGCGCAGCGCGTTGGGCGGCCGCACACGCTTCGGCGACGGTCTTGGTTGCTACGGCCATTGGACAAGCGTACGCGAGCGCGGAGTGTCCCTCCCCCGGAGGTGGGGGAGCGTGGATGTCCCTCCCACGGAGACCGTCGCGCAGCTGATCCGCCGGTCAGGGCTCGGGCGTGGTTCCTGGAGCCTCCGTGGGAGGGACATCCACGCTCCCTGGCTTACAGGAGGACGAAGCGGTCGCGGTGGATGACCTCATCGGCTGCGTGGGGCAGCAGTTCCCGCGCCGCGGCGCTCTTGAGTCCGATAACCCGCACAAGCTCCTTCGCGGAATAGTCGACGATGCCCTTGCCGATCACGGAGCCGTCGGCGGCGACCTCAACGGCGTCACCGACTTCAAAGCCGCCGTCGACCGAAAGGATTCCCACGGGAAGAAGGCTGGAGCCTCTTTCACTCAGAACGCGAGCCGCACCGTCATCGACAGTGAGACATCCCTTGGTCGGCTTGGCGTATTTGAGCCAGAGCTTGAAACTGGACGTCTTGCCTGCTTGGGGTGAGAACCAGGTGCCGATGCCTTCGCTGCGCGCGGAAGCGAGCAAGCTTCCGTGCGTCGTCCCGTTGCAGATCGTTGCCGGAATCCCCGACTCGGCCGCCATCTCTGCCGCCGCGACCTTGCTGCGCATGCCGCCGGAGCCGAAGGCCGAGGTGCGGTCGCCGATCTCCATCGCCGCCAGCGCGCCGAAGTCCTCGACGGAGGAGATCAGCTCGGCATCCGCATCGACACGCGGGTCGACGCTGTACAGGCCGTCCACGTCGGAGAGCAGGACCAGCAGGCGGGCGTCGAGCAGGATCGCTACCTGGGCGGCGAGGAAGTCGTTGTCGCCGAAGGTGATCTCGTCGGTCGCGGTCGTGTCGTTCTCGTTGACGACTGGGACCACGCCCCAATCGATCAGACGCCGCAGCGTCTGACGCGCGTTGACGTAATTGGTCCGCGCGGCGATGTCGGCGGCGGTGAGCAGCACCTGGGCCGAGCGCGTGCCCCCCGCCGCGAGCCGCGACTGGTAGGCGCGGAAGAGGTCGCCCTGGCCTACCGCCGAGGCTGCCTGCAGCTCGTCCATCGCCCGCGGGCGCACCGGCAGCTCCATCAGCCGCATCCCGCGCGCGATCGCCCCCGAGGTCACCATTGCCACCCGCTCGCCGCCCTGCTCGAGCTCCGCCACCTGGGCGCAGACCGAGTCGAGCACGTCGACGCGCAGCTCGCCGTCGTCGGCGGCGACGATCGAGGATCCGAGCTTGACGACCAGAGTCATGTCGCCAAGTCTATGAGCGCCGCGGTCAGCCTCCGGCGAAGGCGGCCGGCAGCTCGGTGCGCTTCGCCACGTCGAGCTTCTGGAAGACGTGGCGCATGTGCGTCTCGACCGTCTTCGGAGTGACCGTGAGCGCCTGGGCGATCTCGCGGTTGCTCATCCCCTCGGCGGCCATCTGGGCGACCCGCAGCTCGCTCGGAGTCAGCGACTCGACCCCGCTGAAGACCGCCTTGCGCGGCCGCGCCCCGGTCGCCGCCAGCTCGGTGCGGGCGCGCTCTTCGAGCGGCGCGGCGCCGCAGCGGTGGGCTAGCTCGAGCCCCTCGCGCAGCGGCTCGCGGGCGTCCTTGCGGAAGTTCGCCCGCCGCAGCGCCGCGCCGTGCTCAACCAGCGCCTCGGCGTACTGGACCTGCGCCCGCGTTCCCGCCAGGACCTCCACGGACTCAGCCAGCCGCTCGATGCCCCCGGCGCCGCCGTCGACGACGCCCTGGACCCGGAGGGAGATCCCGATCCCCCGCCGCCCACCGGCCTCACCGGCCAGCCCGACCGCATCGGCGGCCATCCGCCGCGCCTCCTCGTGATTGCCGAGTGCCGCTTCGCAGAGTGCCAGGCCCGTCCGCCAGGGGTGAGCCTCGGGGTTGGGGTAGGGAAGCCACTCGATCCGCTCGGCGGCGGCGAGGAAATCGTGGCGGGCCTCGGCGTGCCGACCCGTTGCCCGCCGCAGTTCTCCGCGCGCGCAGAGCAGGATCGAGCCCGGGTTGCCGGCAACCCGCTCGCGCCCGACCCAGTTCTCGTCGAGCAACGCCGTCGCCGCGCCCAGCTCTCCGCGGGCAAGCAGGATGTGGACGGCGACCCCCGACCAGGTCGCGTGTGGATTGACCAGGCCGAACGGGCGCATCAGCCGCATCGCCGTCTCGGCGTCGGCTTGGGCCTCGCGCAGGTTGCCGTCGAGCAAACGCGCATAGGACCGCGCTCCGTAGCCGCCGGCGATCCCCGGCATCGTGCCGCGCTGTTTCGCACCCTCGATCGCCCGGTCGAACCCCTCCGCTCCGAGATCGCCCCGGTCGCTGAGTGCGAGTGCGATCAGCGCGCCCTGCGGCGGCATCCCGGCGAGGGCGTCCGCCACGATCCAGGCGCCTTCGCCGACCGCCTCCGTCGCCGCCACCGCAGCCCGCTCCATCGGGCCGAGCCCCAGCGCGTGCAGGATCGCCACCTGCTGTAGGACCATGCGGCCGGGGAGCGAGGTCGGGGCCGGGTCGGTCTCGGGAATAGCGTCGCGCGGCAGGCGCTCGAGGCCCCAGCTCACCTGCAACAGCAGCCACCCCCGCAACGACGTCCGCACCTCCTCGTCGGCCCCGCGAGTCTCCGTCAGCGACTCTTCGAGCAGTCCCGTCGCCTCCTCGTTGCCGTTGCGCAGGCCGAGTGAGCTCGCCAGCTCGTTGGCGAGCTCCGCCCGCTCGACCGGATCGGCCGCCGCGGACCGCACCGTGCGCAGCACTCCGATCCCCTCGGGATCGTTGGCCCGCAGCAGGGCCACCCCGAGCTCGCGGCTGACGGCCGAGCGCGTCTCCCGCGGCGGTGGCTCGCGCAGCGCCCGCCGCAGATAGCGGACAGCGGCATCAGCGGCGCCACGGGCGAGCGCGGCGCTCGCGGCGGCGCGCAGCTGCCCGACCACCCACTCGTCGGCGGCGGGCTCGGCGAGCAGAAGGTGTGAGGCGACCGCGTCGGCCTCGAGCCCGTCCTCGTGCAGCAGCCGGGCGGCGCGAGCGTGCAGCGCCGCCCGGCGGGGGGCCGAGACTTCGCTGAGCACCGCCTCACGGACCAGCGGATGGACGAAGGCGAGCGGGCGCGCGTCGGCGAGCAGGTGGGCGACGATCAGGCGCTCGCCGGCCTCGGCCACCGCCTCGGGCGAGATCCCCGCCAGCGCCGCGACCAGACGCGGGGCGCCGTTCGGCTCGAGCACCGCCACCGCCCGGGCGACGTCGATCACCCGCTCCCCGAGCCGCGCCAGTCGCGCCCGGATCGAGTGCGAGACGCCGGCCGCCGCCTCCCTGGCGACGCACTCGACGTTCTCCTCACCGTGCTCCAGCTCCGCCGCGCCAAGCGCCCGGGCCAGCTCGGCGAGCAGGAAGGGGTTACCGGCGGTCGCCTCGCGACAGGCATCCACGAACCGCTTGCTCGACTCGGCCCCGGTCTGCTCGGCGAGCAGCTCCGCGGCCGCTTCGCTCGAGAGCGGCGAGGGCTCGACCAGGCGCCCGCCCGCCTCGCGGCGCAGCTCGTCGAGTAGCTCCTCGTCGGCGCCGGGCTCGCCGCTGCGCACCCCGACCGCCAGCGCCACCGGCGAACCGTCGAGGCGGCGGGCGATGTAGCTCAGCGCCTGCAGCGAGGCGCGGTCGGCCCATTGGGCGTCGTCGACGACGAGCAGCAGCGGCGCGGTCGCGGCAAGGTCGGCGGCCAGCCAGTAGAGGCCGTGCTCGGTCGACCCGCCCTCGGCCGTGCCGGCGCCCGGATCGAAGACCGGGGCGGCGAGCGCCGCACTGCCGCTGAGCAGCTCGGCCCGGCGGGCGCCATCCCTCAGCACCGGCTCGAAGAGTTGCCGAACCACGCCGTAGGGGAAGTCGCGCTCGTACTCGCCACCGCGGGCGCGGAGCAGCAGCATTTCCCGCCCCGCCGCGAGCCCGGCCGCGGCGGCGAGCAGCGCCGTCTTGCCGGCGCCCGCTTCGCCTTCGACCACGACGACGCCGCCGCTGCCGCCCTCCGTCTCGGCCAGCAGCCGCTCGAGCGTGGCGAGCTCCTCGTCCCTCTCCAGCAGTGCGGTGGCCGTCGCCGACATGCTCAATCGGCTTCGATCGTACGCTGCCCGCGCCGTTCAGGCGACCAGCGCCGCGCTCTCGATCGTCGGGCGTCGCCACGAGGGTCAGCGCCAGCGCGATCGCCCAGGGCGCTTCCGGCGATCCGCTCGCGACCTCGTCGAGCAGGGCGGCAATCGGCGCCGCCGCACCGCCCTCGCCGACCGCGAGACCGCGTCAGTTCGAGGATCTGGGCCGGGTCGCCGCCGCCGAGCATGCAGCCGCCGGCGGCGGCGAGCAGCGTCGCCAGTCGCTGTTCGGCGGGCGGCAGCGCGGGGCCGCTTCCTCCCGGGGCCGGGCCGAGGTCGAGTGGCGCCTCGCCCGCGAGCAGGCGCTCGAGCTGGTCGCCGAAGACGCCGGCGATCGCCTCCTCGGAAAGTCCGGCGGCGCGGGCGCAGCGCAGGGCGATCGCCAGCACGACCTCGACCTTCATGTAGGGCTCGTCGCTGCCGAAGAGGATCTGCCCCGGAGGGACGAGGGCAAACAGGGCGAGCAGGTCGCTCGGGTTCCACCACGAGGTATCGAAGTAGATGTTGGGGTACTCGGCCGCGACATCGCCGAGCCAGACGAGGTCGGAGACGGCGGCATGCGCGAGCACGATCGGGCACTCGCGGTGGCGGTCGGCGAGCTCGAGGATCGTCGGGCCGAAGGAGCCGACCCCGACCCCGGCGTGGATCAGCACCGGCGCCCGGGCGGCCGCGGCGACGCCGAGGATCGTCTCGACGCCGGGGTGCTCGAGGCGGAAGTCCTCGCCGCGCGGGTGCAGCTTGATGCCCTTCGCCCCCTGGTCGAACGCGGCGGAGACGGCGGCCGCCGAGATCGTCCTGGGGTCAAGTCGGGCGAAGGGGACGAGCCGCTCGGGATCACGGCGCGCCTCGGCGATCACGCGGCGGTTCTCCTCCTCGTAGCCACCCTCGACGCAGAAGGGGAAGATCGCCGAGCGGCCCTCGAACGGGGCCAGCGCGGCGAGCTGCTCCTCAGCCGTACGGGCGCTGCCGTCGACGTCGGCGCCGGTGTGGGAGTGGACGTCGAAGAGCCGCAGTCGGTCACCACCGAGGGCGCCGATCTCCGCGGCGAGGAGCGCGGCGAAGCTCATCGCGCGCCGCCGGCGCGGCGCTCGCCACCGAGCTCCCGCCGCATCCATTCGTCGATGCCGGGCGGGTAGAGCAGCGCCATCTGCGAGCCGATCGCCAGCGACTGGACGACCTGCTCGCTGATCCTGCGACGACGGGGAAGCGGCTTGACTGCGTCTGGTTGTCTCATGCGACCGATCCTGCCCCGCCGGCGGCCGCTTCGCATCAGGGCAGCACCCTGAACTTTCATCCAACCTGCATCGGACCCCTATTTGGGGCTCGATGCAGGTCGGGTGGCGCTACGGGTGCAGCTCGAACTCGTGCTCTCCCACGCGGACGTCGTCGCCGGGCTGGAAGCCGGCGGCGCGCAGGGCGGCTACGACGCCGATCTCGTTGAGGCGCTGCTCGAGGTAGGCGAGCGCCTCTTCGTTTTTCAGGTCGTGGCGCTCGAAGAGCAGCTCGACGCCGCGGCCGAGCACGCGGTATCCACCGTCCTCCTCGCGCTCGACCGTGTAGCCGCCCTCGCCGACCGGGCGGTAGACGCGGTGCTCGGCCTCGAACTCGGCCGGGCCGAGGTCGCGTCGCTCGGGCCGCGCGGGCGCCTCCTCGGGCAGATTGGCGAGGATCGCGCGCCGCAGCTCGTCCAGCCCCTCGCCGGTCGCCGCGGAGACGGCCAGCACCCCCAGCGCCCGCTCGCCGAGCCGCCGCCGCCACTCGCCGACCGCCTGCTCGACCTCCTCGCCGGGCAGCAGGTCGCGCTTCGAGAGCATGACGAGCTCGGGCAACCGCTCCAGTCCGGCCCCGTAGGCGGTCAGCTCCTCGCGCACCGCCTCGTAGTTCGACTCCGGCTCGCCCTCCAGCGGCGCCAGGTCGACCAGGTGGACGAGCATCGAGCAGCGCTCGACGTGGGCGAGGAACTCGTGGCCGAGCCCGGCGCCGGCGGCGGCGCCCTCGATCAGGCCGGGGATGTCGGCGACGACCGCCTGGCGATCCGCCCCCTCGATCGTCCCCAGGGCCGGCGAGAGGGTCGTGAACGGGTAGTCGCCGACCTTCGGCTCGGCCCGCGTCAGCCGTCCCAGCAGCGAGGACTTGCCGGCGTTCGGCAGCCCGACCAGGCCGACGTCGGCGAGCAGCTTCAGCCGCACCTCGATCCAGCCCTGCTCCCCCGAGGTCCCCTTCTCGGCGAAGCGCGGCGCCTGCCGGGTCGAGGTCGCGTAGCGCCTGTTGCCGTGCCCGCCGCGCCCGCCCTGCGCGACGACCGCTCGCTGTCCCACCTCGATCAGATCGACACGGCTGCCGTCGACGCCCTCCGCCTGCGTCCCTGCGGGCACCGGAATCGTCAGATCCTCGCCCCGCGCCCCGTGCCGGTTCGACCCTTCGCCGTGCTTCCCCCGCTGGGCGCGAAAGTGCCTGCTTCCCCGCAGGGCCCCCAGATCGCGCCGCGACGCGTCGCAGACGAGCACCACGTCGCCGCCGTGCCCGCCGTCGCCGCCGTCGGGGCCGCCACGCGGCACATGCGCCTCGCGACGAAAGCTCACGCTGCCGTTGCCGCCGGCGCCGCCCTCAACCCAGATCTTCGCCTTGTCGTCCACAAGGCCCGGATTCGAGTCGAGCTAGTCCGCGAGGACGGAGATCGTGCGGCCCTTGCGCGAGGGCTTGAACTGGACGGTCCCCGCCTGGGTCGCGAAGATCGTGTGGTCGCGGCCGAGGCCGACGCCGTCGCCCGGCCAGAAGCGCGTGCCGCGCTGGCGCACGATGATCTCGCCGCCGGAGACCTGCTGGCCGGCGAAGACCTTCACCCCGAGCATCTTCGGGTTCGATTCGCGGCCGTTGCGGCTGGAGCCGAGTCCTTTCTTATGCGCCATCGTCGTCCTTTTTAGCAGCAGCTTTGGCTTTCGCGGCCGGTTTCTCGGCTTTCGGTTTCGCTCCGCTTTGTTTCGCGGCTTTGCCCATCTTCAGCTCGGTGACCTCGAGCCGGGTCAGCTCGGAGCGGTGCCCGGCGCTGCGGCGGTAGCCCTTCTTCGGCTTGTATTTGAAGACTTTGATCTTCGGGCCGCGCAGGTGCTCGGCGATTTTCGCCTCGACTTTGACCTGCTCCAGCTCCTTCGGCGCCGCGACGACCTCCTTGTCGCGGAACAGCACGGGCCGGAGGGCGACTTTGTCGCCCTCCTTGGCATCGAGCCGGTCGACGAGCAGCGAACTGCCCTTCTCGACCTTGTACTGCTTGCCACCGCTCTCTATGACTGCGTACGTGCTCATCTGGCGGCGGCGGATTCTAGAGCGTCTTGCCCCGAGCCGTTGCCAGCGGGGTCGCCGAGCAGCGAGGCGACCGCCGCGGCCCGCTCGACCCGCTCGATCCGGACCATCTTGCGATCGCCGATGTAGCGGCCGGCGCCGCCGACGCTGACGATGTAGGAGTCGATCCGCGCAATCGCGTCGTCGGCGTTGTACATGTGCGGCTCCTCGATCGTGACCACGACCTCCTCGCCGACCTTGAACGGCAGCGCCCGCTCCTCGATCGTGGCCCGGCTGCCCGCTTCGACCAGTGTGAAGGTGTCGATCGAGAGCGCGTCGCCGCCCTCGAAGTGGAACTGGCGGCCGGTTTCCCCCTCGAGCTCGGCGAGCCCGCTGTCGGCCCCGATCAGCTCGGCCGCGACCTTGGGGTTGACGCGCAGCAGGAAGGCCTCCGCGTCGGGCTCGTCGGCGGCCATCTCGCGCATCTGCCGCAGCCCCTCGAGGGCCACCGTCTCGGCGGAGAGGACGACGCCCTCGCCGTCGCAGGTCGGGCAGGGCGCGGTGAGAATCTCGCGCACGCCGTCGGTGATGTTCTGGCGGGTCATCTCGACCAGCCCCAGCGGCGAGACCTCGACCACGTAGCTCTTCGACTTGTCGGCGTCGAGCGCTTTGCGCAGCGTCTTCAGCACTTTGTCGCGGTTTTTGGCCCGCGCCATATCGATGAAGTCGATCACGATGATGCCGCCGATGTCACGCAGGCGCAGCTGCCGCACGACCTCGTCGGCGGCCTCGGTGTTGACTTTGGTGATCGTCTCCTCGAGCCCGCCCTTGCCGCGGCCGGTGAACGAGCCGCTGTTGACGTCGACGACGGTCAGCGCCTCGGTGTAGTCGATGATCAGGTAGCCGCCTGAGGGCAGGTCGACGCGGCGAACCAGGGTCGACTCGATCTCCTTGTCGATCTCCCATTTCTCCAACAGCGGCTTCTTGCCCTCATACAACTCGACTTTGCCAACCAGCTCCGGCGCCGTGCGCTGGAAGAAGTTGGTCACCCGGTCGAGTTGCTTGGGCGAGTCGATCACGGCCTTTTCGAAGTCCGAGAGGAAGACGTCGCGCAGGACGCGCACCGGCAGGTCCGCCTCCTGGAAGACGAGGCCGAGGCCCTTGGTCTTCTCGCCACGCCGCTCGAGCACGTCCCAGAGCTTGTGCAGGTAGCCGACCTCGCGCACGAAGTCGGACTTTTTCGCCCCGTGGGCGGCGGTGCGGACAATCAGCCCGCCGGGGCCCTTGTAGGTGCGGTCGACCATCTTGCGCAGCCGGTCGCGCTCGGAGTCCGAGAGCCGGCGACTGACGCCGACGCCACTGCCCTGCGGCGCGTAAACCAGGTACCGGCCGGCGATCGAGAGGTTCATCGAGAGCCGCGCGCCCTTCGACTTGAGCGGGTCCTTGACGACCTGGACGAGGATCTCCTGCCCGGACTTGATCAGCTCGCCGATCTTGCGCCCGCCGCTGCCGCGGCCGCGCTTCGGGGCCTGTTCGCCGTTGGGCAGGACGATCTCGTCGACGTGCAGGAAGCCGTTGCGCTCGAGGCCGATGTCGACGAAGGCGGCCTCCATGCCGGGCAGGACGTTGTCGACCTTGCCCTTGTAGATGTTGCCGACGATCGAGCGCCGGCCGCGTCGCTCTATGTAGAGCTCCGCCACGTTGCGTTTGCCGCCTTTGGTCTTCGACTCGAGGACGGCTACACGGGTCTCGCCGCGATCGGCGGACACCAGGATGGTTTTTTTCATTGTTGTTTCAGCTCAGTTCAGATAGGTACGCATGGCCAGGTCCCTTTCAAGGGGTCACCAGGCGAACCTGCCTTTCTGGCTGAGGCGCGCTTGCATGTGGATGCTCTGAAGCACTCCCACGGCGAGGAGCGTCGCCAAAACCGACGACCCCCCGTAGCTCATCAGCGGCAGGGGAATCCCGGTGATCGGCATGATCCCGAGGTTCATCCCCACGTTGACGAAGACCTGAAACAGCAGCATGGCGGCGATGCCGCCCGCCACGAGGGTCCCGTACGAGTTCTTCGAGAGCGTCACGATCCGCAGCGCCCGCCAGATCAGCAGGGCGTATAGGGATAGGACGAATGCGGCTCCCAGAAATCCATAGCGCTCACCGATCACCGCGAAGATGAAGTCGGTGTGCCGCTCAGGGACAAAATCGAGCCGCGTCTGGGTGGCCCGATCGCCACGGCCGGTCTTCTCACCGGAGCCGATCGCGATCTTGGCCTGGTTCTGCTGGTAGCCCGCGTCGCTGGGGTCCCCGCTGGGGTTCGCAAAGGAGGTCAGCCTCTGTTGCTGGTACTCCTTGAGAATCGGCGTCCCCACTGCGGGGGCGACCACGAGAACGATTGCTACGAGTGCGACGAGAGCCGCGCCGATCACCGCGAAGTGCGTCCAACGGACGCCCCCCACGTACATCACGGCGAGGGTGATCGCCCCGTACACCAGGGAGGTGCCGAGGTCCGGCTGCAGGAAGACAAGCGCAGCCGGAGCGAAGCCGAGGCAGAGGTAGCGCACCGTGCGCTGCCGTGCCGAGCCCCGCCTGGCGCCATCGATGACAAACCCGGAGAGGGCCAGAACAAGCAGGACCTTGCCGAGCTCCGATGGCTGGAAACTGAAGAAGGGAAGTTCGAAGGCGCGTCGCGAGCCCCGCGCGGCGAAGCCGAAGACGAAGACGAGCGAGACGCTGACGCAGAGGAAGGTGTAGATCCCGACCCGCAGCTCGCGGAAGCGCGAGTAGTCGATCCGCGCCAGCAGGTACATGCCGATCAGGCCGAGTGCGCCGTAGATCAGCTGACGGTCGACGTAGTAGCCGGGGTTGCCGGGGATGTCGTGGACGGTCGCCTGGCCGAGCGTGAAGACGCTGAAGGCGACCAGGCCGAGGGCGGAGAAGCCGAGCGCGGCGTCCATGTAGGGCAGGCCGAGGCGCTCGGCGATGCCCGGTCGCAGGGCGAAGGGCTCGGGGCGGGCGCGGCGGGTGCGGGTCGCGTACATCAGCCCGGGCTGCCGCCGTTGGCGCCGCTTTCGCCGCTGCTGTGCTTGCCGAAATACGCTTCCAGGATCTGCAGCGCGGCCGGAGCCGCCGATTCGGCTCCAAAGCCGCCTTCCTCGATCGTCACCGCCGTCACGATACGGGGATTCGGATACGGGGCGAGTACGACGTACCAGGACTGGTCTTCGTGACCGACCCGCTGGGCGGTCCCGGTCTTGCCCGCGACCGGGATCGGGAAGCCGCCGAAGATCGCGTAGGAGGTGCCGCCCGGGGCCTGCGCGGCGTCGTGCAGGCCTTCCAGGATCACATCGCGGCTTTCGTCTTTGAACTTGACGTGGCGGCGTGGCTTGGGCTCGAATTCACGCTCTACCCGGCCCGCCGCGTCGTCGACCTCGCGCCCGACGTGCGGCGTGACGACATTGCCGCCGTTGGCCAGGGTCGCGTAGGCGATCGCCATCTGCAACGGGTTGGTCTGCAGGTCGCCCTGCCCGGTCGCCAGCTGGATGTTGTCGCCGGCCGACCAGGGCCGCCCTTCGGCTTCCCCTTCGGCGGCGAGGTCGTCGCGCCATTTTTTCGTCGGCAGCAGGCCGTCGACGGCGCCGGGCAGGTCGAGCCCGGTCGGCCGGCCGATGCCGAGTTTGTGCGCCCACTGCTGCAGCTGGCCGGTGTTCCACATATCGAGCCCGAGGGTGTAGAAGAAGACGTCGGAGGAGACCTGCAGGGCGGGGACGAGCGTGAGGCTGCCGTAGGAGGCGCCGCCGGCGTTCTGGAAGCGCTGGCCGCCGACGGTCAGCGAGCCGCCGTCGTAGATCGAGCTGCCGGGCATGATCGTGCCGCTTTCGAGCGCCGCCAGGGCGGTGATCAGCTTGAAGGTCGAGCCGGTGGGATAGAGCCCGGCGATCGCCCGGTCGGTGATCGGGGCGGCCACTTCGTCGCGGTAGAGGGCGTCGACCTGGGCCTGGGTCAGCGTCTTGGTCAGGAGCGAGGGGTAGAAGGTCGGGTAGGAGCCGAGCCCGAGCAGTTCGCCGCTGTGCACGTCCATCGTCACGAAGCCGCCCGGCAGGCCGCGCGCCGCCAACGCCGCTTCGCCCGCTTCCTGCACGGCGGAGTCGATCGACAGCTTTACGTTGTTGCCCGGAACCGGAGGCTGCGAGACGAGCTTGCCGTTGCGGGTCGGCTGGCCGAGCGCGTCGACCTGGATCCGGGTGACGCCGGGACGACCGCGCAGATATTCGTCGTAGGTGTCCTCGACCCCGTCCTGGCCGATTTCGTCGCCCGGCTGCAAGCCTTTGAAGCGCGCCTCCTTGAGCTGGCCTTCGCTGACCTCGCCGACGTTGCCGAGGATGTGGGCGGCGAGCGTGCCATGCGGGTAGCGCCGCACGAACACGCGCTGCACGCTGACCCCCGGGAAGCGGTCCTGGTTCTCCTGTAGGTAGTAGACGAGGTAGCTGCCGACGTCGTGGCGCAGGGTGACCGGCGCGCTCGGCGCCGCCAGCAGCTCTTCGTGCAGGGTCTTGCGCAGGTGGCCGGGCGTGCTGTGGGTGAGCTCGGCGAGGCGGTTCAGCTCGGCCCGCCGTTCGCCGCGGTCGGCGGGCAGCTTGTGCGGATTGACCTGCAGCGCGAGGCTGATCCGGTTGGCGACGAGGATCTTGCCGTTGCGGTCGAGCACCTCGCCGCGCGGGGCGCTGACCCTGAACTCGCGGGTGCGGTTGTTGTTCGCTTCGGCGACGTACTTCTCGCCGTTCAGCACCTGCAGGAACCAGAGCCGGAAGAAGAGCACCCCGAGGAGCGCCAGCGCGACGCCGCCGAAGATCGCGATGCGCAGCGCCAAGCGATTGTTCATCTGGGGCCCGAGCTCATCGGAGCGCCTGTACATGGCCGGTCCCTCAGGCTCCCAGGACGGTCGGCTGGCGGCGGCGGGTCACGGTCGCGGCGTCGACCAGGGCCGGGCGCAGGGCGCGGCGCAGGCCGAAGTAGATCGGCCAGGCCCAGAAGAAGGCGTAGATGCTCTTCAAAACCATGTCCCGCACGATCAACACGCTGACCGGCGAATCGATGCCGAGCATCAACTGCACGGCGGCGAAGCCGAGCTCGGCGAAGAGGGTCAGCGCCATGCAGATCAGCGGCGGGACCAGGGCGCTGTGGATGTCGAAGCGCTCGCGAAAGAGGCCGGCCAGATACCCGGCCCCGAGCAGGACCAGCGAGCTGCCGCCGAGCGGCGCGATCAGCAGGCAGTCGACGAGGAAGCCGATCGAGAAGCCGGCGACGGCGCCGGTCATGCTGCCGCCGAGCAGGCCGAGCGAGATCACCACGACGGGCAGGATGTCGGCGCTGGTATGGAGCAGCTCGACCCGCGAGAAGAAGGAGAGCTGCAGCAGCACGGCGAGGATCGCGATCGCGGCGAGCCGGGCGAAGATCTTCGGCGTGACGATCATCCCCGCGTCCCCCCCGTCAGCACCTGGACCAGGTCGAGGTTGGCGACGTCGGCGTAGGGCCGCAGGTGGACCTGCTGGCTCGCCTCCTGCTCGACGATCGGGGCGCTCGTTACCTCGCCGACCGGCAGGCCGGGCGGGAACAGTGAGCAGAGTCCCTGGGCGCACCAGCCCGAGGTGACGACCGCCTGCCCCCGGTGCACGTCCTTGGTCGAGTCGATGAAGTCGAGGATCAGGTCTTCGGGATCGCCGACGTCGGGGCGGATCACGCCCTGCACGCCGCCCGGAACGGCCTTCGCCGAGACGGCACTGGCGTGGTCGGTGATCAGCGTCACCTGCGCGGAACCACCCAGAGCGGAGGCGACGAGGCCGACCAGGCCGTCGCCGCTGATCACCGGGTCGTCGACCTTGACCCCGTCGCCCGAGCCGATGTCGATCGTCACGGTCGAGTTCCAGACGGTCGGCGAGCGCGCGATCACGCGGCCGATGACCGGTTCGTAGGGCGATTCAGCCAGCGCCGGCCCGCGGTCGAGCCCGACCAGCTTGCGCAGCTGCGCGTTCTCCTGCAGCGCCTCCTGGCCGGCGACGGCCTGGCGGCGCACGCTGACCAGTTCGTCCTTGAGGCGGCTGTTCTCGCCGCGCGCGTCGAAGGTCTTGTCGAACCACCCAATCGTGTCTCGGGCCGGCTTCAGGGCGCGGTCGGCGACCCCCTGCAGGGGGCTGAAGATCGTGCTCACCCCTCGCTGCAGACCACCCGAGCTCTGCCCGTAGGTGATCGTCAGCAGCAGGAAGGAGCCGATGATGAGGAGGGTTAGTACCGCCCTACGGCGGCGTACTTGCTTGCGGTACACGGCTGAGACCTAAGTTTGGCGCTTTGTATGAACGGGGGCTAAGCGACACGCGCGGTCCCCTGCGTCATCTTGCTGGCGCGGTGGATCGTCTCGAACTCCTCCAGCGAGATGCCGGAGCCGACCGCCACGCACGTCAAGGGCGACTCTGCCAGTTGACAGGGCATTTGGCACTCGTCGCGGAGGCGCTGTTCGAGTCCTTGCAGCAGGGCTCCACCCCCGGCGAGGGTGATTCCGCGGTCCATTATGTCCCCGGCGAGCTCGGGCGGGGTGCGGTCGAGCGTGTCCTTGACCGCTTCGACGATGTGGCCGATCGTTTCGTCGAGTGCGCCGCGGACCTCGGCCGAGCCGAGCGTGATCGTCTTCGGCAGCCCCGAGACCAGGTCGCGACCGCGGATCTCGACCTCGACCTCCTCGGGCAGCTCGGAGGCCGAGCCCGCCTCGAGCTTGACCTCCTCCGCGGTCTGCGTCCCGATCGCCAGTTTGTAGTGCTGTTTGCAGTGGTGGACGATCGCCTCGTCGAGCTCGTCGCCGCCGACCCGGATCGACTGCGAGACGACGATCCCGCCGAGCGAGATCACCGCAACCTCGGTGGTGCCGCCGCCGACGTCGACGATCAGCGAGCCGGTCGGCTCGGCGACGGGCAGGCCGGCGCCGATCGCCGCCGCCATCGGCTCCTCGATCAGGTAGGCCTTGCGGGCGCCGGCCGAGAGACAGGCCTCCTCGACCGCGCGCTTCTCGACCCCGGTGACGCCGGAGGGCACGCAGACGACGACGCGCGGGTGGGCGAAGCGGTTGGAGTGCACCTGTTTGATGAAGTGGCGCAGCATCTGTTCGGTCACGTCGAAGTCGGCGATCACGCCGTCCTTGAGCGGCCTGATCGCGGTGATCGTGCCCGGCGTGCGCCCCAGCATCCGCTTGGCTTCGACCCCGACCGCGTGCACCTGGCCGCTGCGCGAGTCGATCGCGACGACCGAGGGCTCGGACAGCACGATGCCGCGCCCGCGGACGTAAACAAGCGTATTCGCCGTGCCCAGGTCGACCGCCATGTCGCGGCCGCCGAGGCCGGTCAGGCGGCTGAACAGGCCCATATGTGCAATTTGGGAAAAATGACGGGCGCAATCATCCCAGATGGGAATCGCCGGCCTCTTGAAGACTTAATCATTTCTCATTGACACACGAGAGTTTAGAAACATATAATCAGCATGGCTGGATAAATCTGGCCGCTGGCTGAATGCAAACGCGGCTGACGCAAATGGTTCGCTCGACCGACGGGAACTCCGGTGGTAGACAAACCAGGTGCACATAGGACCCGGGCCGAGCGAGATGGCTCGACCCCCGAGCGGCCGGACCCGGAGCGCGAGCGGGCGCTCGAGGAACAGCTGCAGCGAGCGCGGCGGCTGGAGAGCGTCGGCCAACTGGCCGGCGGCATCGCCCACGACTTCAACAACATCCTCGGCGTGATCATGAACTACGCCGAGTTCGTCGCCGACGAGCTCCCGCCCGACTCGAAGGCCCACCAGGACGTCGAGGAGATCCGCCGCGCCGCCGAGCGGGCCGCGGCGCTGACCCGCCAGCTGCTGATCTTCAGCCGCCGCGAGGTGGTCAAACCGGAAGTGCTCTACCTGCGCCAGGTGGTCGGTGATCTGGAGAACCTCTTGCGACGGGCCCTCGGCGAGCGGGTCGAGCTGGAGACCAGCTACGACCCCGAGCGGCTGCCGGTCGAGATCGACCCGGGCCAGCTCGAGCAGGTGCTGGTCAACCTCGCGGTCAACGGCCGCGACGCGATGCCCGAAGGCGGCCGCCTGGTGATCGAGGTCGAGCTGGCCGAGCTCGACGAGGAATACACCTACATGCACCCCGGCACCGAGCCCGGGCGCTACGTGCGGCTCAAGGTCTCCGACACCGGCATCGGCATGGACGCGGCGACCGTCGACCGGATCTTCGAGCCTTTCTTCACGACCAAGAACGACGGCACCGGGCTCGGCCTGGCGACGGTCTACGGGATCGTCACCGGCGCCGGCGGGCGACTCGACGTCTACTCGGAGCCGGGAGTCGGCACGACTGTCAAGATCCACCTGCCGGTCAGCGAGAGCGAGCCCTCGGCGCCCGAGGCGGCGCCCCGCGCGGCGCCCGACGGAGCGGGAGAGGTCGTCCTGGTGGTCGAGGACGAGACCGACGTGCGGCGGATGGCCGAACGGATCCTCGGAAAGGGCGGCTACACGGTGATCGGGACGAGGGACGGGGCGAGGGCGGTCGAGCTCTGCCGCGGCGGCGAACAACAGATTGACCTGCTGCTGACCGACGTGATCATGCCTGAGATGCTGGGAACCGAGCTGGTCGAACGGGTGCGCGAGATTGACCCCGCGATGCGCGTCATCTACATGTCCGGCTACAGCCACGAGGTGCTGGCGCCGCAGGCGTTGACCGGGAACGGCAACAGCGCCTTCATCGAGAAGCCGTTCAGCGCGCGGGCGCTGCTCGGGGTCGTGCGCGAACTGCTCGACCGGCCGACCGCGTGGACGCCCGAGCAGGGATGACCGAGAACGGACAAGAGCGGGAACGACGAGCCCGCATCCTGGCGACCGACGACCGGCCCGAGATCCTCCGTCTGATCGAGCGCTCGCTGAACGAGCACTACGAATGCGAGCTCGCCGGCGGGGTCGACGAGGCCCGCGAGCGGCTCTCGAGCGAGACCTTCCAGCTCGCCCTCTGCGATATCCAGATGCCGGGCGAGTCGGGCCTGATCCTGGTCGAGGAAATCTCCGCCGGCCACCCGGAGATCGCGATCGTGATGCTGACCGGAGTCGACGACCCCGAGGTCGCCAAGCAGGCCTTCCGGCTCGGTGCCCACGGCTACCTGGTCAAGCCGTTCTGGTCGGGGCAGCTGCTGATCACGGTAGCCAACGCGCTGCGACAGCACGAGCTGGAAAACGCCGAGCGCAAGCGCCACCAAGCGCTGCTCGGCAGCGCCGAGGAAAGGACCGAGGCGCTCCAGCACGAGCTGATTGAGGCGCAGCGCAGGGCAATCGAGGCGCTGCGCTCCTCGCGCCTGGAGACGGTCGAACGATTGGCGCGGGCGATTGAGATGCACGATCCCGAGACCGGCGGCCACGTGCAGCGGATGGCCACCGTGGCGGCGCTGCTCGGCGCCGAGCTCGACCTCGACCCGCACCGGGTCGAGCTGCTGCGGGCGGCGGCGCCGATGCACGACGTCGGCAAGATCGCGACACCCGACGGCGTCCTGCGCAAGCAGGGTGCCCTGACCGCGAGCGAGCGCAAGCGAATGGAGGCGCACACCACGGTCGGCCATGAAATCCTCGCCGACTCCGAGGGCGAGCTACTCCAGATGGCCGCCGAGATCGCACTTACCCACCACGAGTGGTTCGACGGCAGCGGCTACCCGCATGGCCTTGAGGGCGAGCAGATCCCGACTCGAGGGCAGGATCGTCGCCGTCGCCGACGTCTTCGACGCACTGCTCAGCGACCGGCCCTACCGCATGGCGATGAGCGTCGAGGAGGCGACTGAGTTGATCGAATCCGAGCGCGGAACCCACTTCGACCCGCCGATCGTCGATGCCCTGATGGACAACCTCGACCGGGCGCTCGGCCTACGCGGCTGAGCCGCCCGCGAGCAACTCGGGCGCCAACTCGGCCAGCAGCCCGACCGGCAGCCCGACCACGTTCGAGACGCTCCCCTCGACCCGCTCGACCAGCGTCGACCCCAGCGTCTGAATCGCGTAGCCGCCCGACCTCCCCCGCCACTCGCCGAACTCGCACGTACCGCTGCTTCTCGGCCTCGCCCAACTGCTTGAAGACGACGGTCGTGCGTTCCAGCCCGGACCGCTCCTCCCCGTCTACCAGGACCACCAGCCCGCTCATCACCACGTGAGCGCGTCCAGACATGCGATCGAGGTACTCGCGCGCCTCGCGCTCGTCTTCGGGCTTTCCAAGAGCCTTGCCGTCCAGGACGACATCGGTATCGCAGGCGATGACGACCCCATCCCGATCCACGGCGCGCGCCTTCATCCGCGCGTTCTCGAGCACCTCCAGCTCCGGCTCTCCCCCGCTCAACTCCTCAACCCCGGGAACCACGACCTCGAACTCGACCCCGAGCTTCCGAAGCAGCTCTTTTCGCTGCGGCGACCCCGATGCGAGCGTGACGTTCAGGACAGCTCGGGGAACCAGATCCCGATCTCACGCTCGGCCGACTCGTCGGAGTCCGAGCCGTGGACCATGTTGAAGGTCACCTCGAGCGCGAAGTCGCCGCGGATCGAGCCGGGCGCGGCCTCGACCGGGTTGGTCGCGCCGATCAGCTGGCGCGCGGCGGCGACCGCTTCGGTCCCCTCCAGCACCATCGCGACCAGGGTGCCGCCGGTGATGAACTCGACCAACTCGCCGAAGAACGGCTTCTCGGAATGCTCGGCGTAGTGCTCGTTGGCGATCTGCCTCGGAGGCCACCATCGTCTTCAGGGCCGCGATGCGCAGTCCCTTGCGCTCGAACCGGGCGATCACCTCGCCACTGAGGGCGCGTTCGAAGGCGTCAGGCTTGACGAGGATCAGGGTCCGGCTCACGGCTGGGGCTCCTTTGCTGTCGTTTCGGTTTCGAAGGCTCTTTCGGCGCCTCGGCCTTCGGGCGCGGCTTGCGCTCCTCGCCTTGCGGCTTGCGCTCCTCGCGGGGCGCTTTGCGCTCTTCGCGAGAAGCTTTGCGCTCCTCGCGGGGCGCTTTGCGTCCCTCCGGGCGCGCTTTGCGGCGCGGGCGCTCGCGCTCGGCCAGCGCGGTTTCGCAGTAGGGGCAGAGTGCCCAGGCGCGGGTCGACCGGCTTGCTACAGCTCGGGCAGGGCTCCTTGAGCCGGCGCTGGCAGTCGGGGCAGCGCAGGAAGTCGTGC
This sequence comes from uncultured Solirubrobacterales bacterium, assembly GCA_963789505.1. Lineage (GTDB taxonomy): Bacteria > Actinomycetota > Thermoleophilia > Solirubrobacterales > 70-9 > VRUE01. Next base: position 42,394 of record CAWBLE010000002.1, on the reverse strand, counting down.
TCGACCGGGAAGCCGCAGCCGGGGCAGGAGTGCTCTTTCAGCTGGCGCACCCGCAGCTCCGCCGCCTTGATCTCCAGCTCGCGTTCGTGCGCGTCCTCGAGGAACTCCGGCGGACGCACGATCGCGTAAACCGCCGTGCCCATGTAGGGGATGAACGAGGCGAGGGTCGCGCAGCCGATCAGGAAGGGGTCTGTGATCCGGCGCTTGGCGTCGAGGTAGGTGAAGACGATCAGCGCCAGCCAGACGACGACCAGCATCAGGATGAGCAGGTCGACGACCAGATTGAGGCCGTTGTTGCTGATGCCGAAGATCGCGGTGCCATGGCTGGGCGCCCGCCGCCCATGCGGGGAGCGCGGTGAGTCTACTTCGCCGCCCTGCCCGCTGAACCCTGTCATCGCTCGCGAATCAGAGGAACAGGCTGCCGAAGAGGTAGCCGAGCCCGAAGAAGACGAGGATCACGGCGGCGACGACGGCCGCGACCAGCGCCATCATCGAGAGCAGTTCGGTTCCGGCGCTCTTCTGGCTCATCAGGACGCCAATCCTAACGCCGCCCTGGCCGGCGCCAGCGCGTAGTGAGAGCCGGTGATGAGCAGAACGCCCGCCCGCCTCGGCGCCAGCTCGCGCCCCCGGGCCACCGCCGCGCCGAAGCCGGCCTCGGCCTCGGCGTCCACCCCGGCGCGCGCACACACCTCAGCAAGCTCCCCCGCCCCAAATGCCCGCCGACGGGCCGATTTGTCGTCCTGAGGACGACAATTCGGCCCGTCGGCGGCGGGGAGCTCGGTGCAAACGCATTGCGCCAGGGCCGGGGCCAAGGCCTCGATCATCGCCTCGGCGTCCTTGTCGGCGAGGATCGCGAGGACGGCGATAACGGGGCGACCGCCGCTCACCTCGGGAAACGCTTCGGCCAGGGCGCGGGCGCCGTCGGGATTGTGGGCGGCGTCGAGGAAGACCGGCGGCTCGCTCGGCCACCCGCTCGAGCCGGCCGGGGATCTCGATTGCCGCGGCGACCGCCGCACACCTTTCGGGATCGAGCTCGCCGAGGAAGGCCTCGGCCGCCGCGGCGGCGAGGGCGAAGTTGCGACGCTGGAAGGGTCCCAGAGCCTGCAGGGTCACGCGTGCTGCATCGAACCCCAAATGGGGCTCGTGCAAGACGGACGTCGGGAGCGACGATCAGCGTCGCGCCATGCTCCGCCGCGGTCCGCTCGGCCAGCGTCCGCACAGCCGGGCTGACCCGCCCGACGACCAGGGTCGTGTGGTCGCGCAGCACCGCCAGCTTCTCCGCCGCGATCTCAGCCTCGCTCTCGCCCAGCCACTCGGTGTGGTCGAGGCCGACCGAGGCCAGCACGGTGACCCTGGAGGGGATCGTGTTGGTCGCGTCGAGCCTCCCCCCCAGCCCGGCCTCGATCGCCGCCGCGCCGACCCGGGCGTTGGCGAGGGCGACGAAGGAGGCGGCGGTCGCGAGCTCGAACTGGGTCACCGCCTCGCCCGGCTCAAGCGTGCGGTTGACCGTCTCGGCGGCGACAGCGGCGCGCTCTACCGCGACGGCGAACTCGGCGACGCCGATCTCGCGGCCGTGGATCAGCACCCGTTCGGACCAGCGCTCGGCGTGCGGCGAGACGCAGGCGCCCGCAGAGACGCCGTGCGCCTCAAGCAGCGCCGCGGTCATCCGCGTCACCGAGGACTTGCCGTTGGTGCCGACGACGTGGATCGAGGCGAAGCGGTGCTGGGGCATGCCGAGCAGCGTGCTCAGCTTGTGCATCCGCTCCAGGCCCAGCTTCCAGCCGATCGGCTCGAGCGAGTCGAGGTAGGCCTCGGGGTCGGGCGGCTCTATTCCGACAGCTCCTCGAGCTCGGCGCGGTAGCGCTCGAGCTTCTCGCGCTCCTCGGCGACGACCTCGGCCGGCGCCCCCTCGACGAACTTCTCGTTGCCGAGTTTGCCCTCCGCCCGCCGGACCTCGGCGCGCAGCTCCTCGCGCCGCGCCTCGAGCCGCGCCGCGACCGCCTCGGCGCCGACCTCTGCCGAGGCGAGGATCTTCACCGGGCCGACCGCGGCGACCGGGTCGCCGCCGTTCTCGCCGAACTCGAAGCGGGCGAGGCGGCCGACGAACTCGCCTGGCTCAAAGCCCTCGGCGCGGGCCGGCAGCACGGCCGCCGCCGGCGCCTCGACCAGATCGCGCCAGGCGCGCAGGCGCCGGGTCAGCTCGATTCCGGCGCGAACCTCCCGCTCGGCCTCAGCGTCGCGCAGCGACCGGTCGGGCTCGGGGAACGGGTGCACCGCCAGGTGACCCTTGCGCGAGGGGTGGTAGGACCAGATCTCCTCGCTGACGAAGGGCATCAGCGGGTGCAGCAGCGCCAGCACCCGCTCCAGCCCCCAGAGCAGGTTCGCCGAGACCTCCTCCTCGCCCTCATACAGGCGCGGCTTGACGATCTCCAGGTACCAGTCGCAGAGCTCGGACCAGAAGAAGGCGTAAGCCTCGCTCGCGGCGTGGGCGAAGTCGTATTCCTCCAGCTTCGCCGTGACCGACTCGATCGTCGCCTCCAGCCGCGAGAGCAGCCAGCGGTCCTCGACCGTGCGCGGGCGCGGCGCCGCCTCGACCGCGGCGACGTTGAGCAGGATCAGCCGCGAGGCGTTCCAGAGCTTGTTGGCGAGGTCGGCGCCCTGCTCGACCTTGGCGTCGGAGAAGCGCACGTCCTGGGTCGAAGACATCGCCAAGAGGCCGAAGCGCAACGCGTCGGCGCCGTGCTGCTCGATTTCCTCCAGCGGGTCGATCCCGGTGCCGAGGCTCTTCGACATCCGCCGCCCGTCGCGGGCCTGGATCACCGAGTGGACGTAGACGTCGCGGAAGGGAACGTCGCCGGCGAACTCGAGCCCGGTCATGATCATCCGCGCGACCCAGAGGAAGAGGATCTCGCGCGCCGTGGTGAGGAAGCTGGTCGGGTAGAAGGCGCGCATCTCGGGGGTCTCGTCGGGCCAGCCGAGCGTCGCGAACGGCCATAGCGCCGAGCTGAACCAGGTGTCGAGCACGTCCTCCTCCTGGCGCAGCTCGCCGCCGCAGGCGCCGCAGCGCTCGGGCGCCTGCTCGGCGACGTAGGTCTCCTCGCAGGGGTCGCAGTACCAGACCGGGATGCGGTGTCCCCACCAGAGCTGGCGCGAGACGCACCAGGGGCGGATCTCGCGCATCCAGTCGAGGTAGACGCGCTTCCACTGGGCCGGCGCGATCCGCACCTCGTCGCGCTCGACGACCTCGATCGCCGGCGCCGCCAGCTCGTCCATGCGGCAGAACCACTGCAGCGAGATCAGCGGCTCGATCCGCGCTCCGGAGCGCTCCGAGAAGGGGACCGAGTGGACGTAGGGCTCCTCGGCCCGCACGCGGCCCTCCTCGCGCAACGCCGCGACGACCGCTTCGCCGGCTTCAGCCGCGGTGAGGCCGGCGAAGCGGTCGCCGGCGACCCCGTTCATGCGCCCATCCGGACCGATCACGCCGATCTCCTCGAGCCCGTGGCGGCGGCCGATCTCGAAGTCGTTGACGTCGTGCCCGGGGGTGATCTTCAGCGCCCCCGTGCCGAACTCGGGATCGACGTGCTCGTCGGCGATTATCGGCAGCCGGCGGCCGAGCAGCGGCAGTATGCAGTGCTCGCCGACCAGGTCGGCGTAGCGCTCATCGCCGGGATTGACCGCGACGGCGGTGTCGGCCAGCATCGTTTCCGGGCGCACCGTGGCGACGGTGAGCACGCGGTCGGTGCCCTCGACCGGGTAGTCGATCGAGTAGAGCGTGTCCTCGACCTCGCGGTTCTCGACCTCGAGGTCGGAGATCGCCGAGTGCGAACCCGGGTCCCAGTTGACCATGTAGTTGTCGCGGTAGATGTAGCCCTTGTCGTAGAGCTGCTTGAAGACTCGGTAGACGGCTTTGACGTAGCCCTCGTCGAGGGTGAAGCGCTCGTTCTCGTAGTCGAGCGAGGCGCCGAGCCGCTTGTACTGCTCGACGATCCGCGAGCCGTACTCCTCTTTCCACTCCCAGACGCGCTCGACGAAGGCCTCGCGGCCGATCTCCTGGCGCGAGGTGCCCTCCTTGGCCAGCATCTTCTCGACCACGGCCTGAGTGGCGATGCCGGCGTGGTCGGTGCCCAGCGTCCAGAGCGTGTTGCGCCCGCGCATCCGGTTCATCCGCACCAGCGCGTCCTGCATCGACCCGTTCAGCGCGTGCCCCATATGCAGCACCCCGGTCACGTTGGGCGGCGGAATCGCGACCGAAAAGTTCTCCTCTGGCGAGCCCTCCGCCTTCGGGTGGAAGTAGCCCGCCTCCATCCACTCAGCAAAAAGCCGCCCCTCGACCTCGGCGGGCTCGTAGCGAGTGGTCTCCTCCAGCTTTTTCCGCTTCGCCGCGTCCACGAGGCGAGTCTAGATAGCTGCTGAGAGGAGGGCCGGGCGCCCCTTCCGCGGAGGCTCCAGGGACCGCGCCCGAACCCCCGACAACGACTCAGCTGCGCGACGGTCTCCGCTGGGAGGGGCACCCGGCCCCTTCCCACCGCTAAGCGGTTTCCTCGTCCAGCCCCTCGTCGGCCGCGCCGATGTCCTGGTGGGCCGCCTCGGTGACCAGGGTCGGGCGGCGGCCCTGCACGATCGTCTCCTTGGTCACCACGCACTTGGTCACGTCGCGCCGCGAGGGCAGCTCGAACTGGACGTCGAGCAGCGTCTCCTCGAGGATAGAGCGCAGGCCGCGGGCACCGGTTTCGCGCTCGAGCGCCTTCTCGGCGATCGCCTCGAGGCTGTCCTCGGAGAAGACCAACTCGATGTCGTCGAAGTCGAAGAAGCGCTGAAACTGGCGGGTCAGCGCGTGCTTGGGCTCGGTCAGGATCGTGATCAGATCCTCGCGCTTGAGCTGGTGGATCGCGGCGACGACCGGCAGGCGGCCGATGAACTCGGGGATAAGGCCGTACTCGATCAGGTCCTCGGGCAGCACCTGCTCGAACCACTGGCCCTTGTCCTTCTGCTCGCGCGAGGAGATTTCGGCGCCGAAGCCCATGCCGTTGTCGCCGACACGGTTCTCGATCACCTTGTCGAGCTCGGCGAAGGAGCCGCCGCAGACGAAGAGGATGTTGGTCGTGTCGATCGTGAGGAACTCTTGGTGGGGATGCTTGCGCCCGCCCTGCGGCGGCACCGAGGCTGTCGTCCCCTCGAGGATCTTGAGCAACGCCTGCTGCACGCCTTCGCCGGAGACATCGCGGGTGATCGACGGGTTGTCGGCCTTGCGCGCGATCTTGTCGATCTCGTCGATGTAGATGATCCCCGTCTCGGCCTTCTTGACGTCGTAGTCGGCTGCCTGGATCAGCTTCAGGAGGATGTTCTCGACGTCCTCGCCAACGTAGCCGGCCTCGGTCAGCGCGGTCGCGTCGGCGATCGCGAAGGGCACGTTGAGGATGCGGGCGAGGGTCTGCGCGAGCAGCGTCTTGCCGCACCCGGTCGGACCGAGCAGGAGGATGTTCGACTTCTCCAGCTCGACCTCGGGGTCGTCGCCCTCGTTGGCCATCTGGACCCGCTTGTAGTGGTTGTAGACGGCAACCGAGAGGGCGCGCTTGGCGGCGTCCTGGCCGACGACGTACTCCTCGAGGATCTCGTTGATCTCGCGCGGTTTCGGCAGGTTCTCCAACTCCACGCCGCCCTCGCTGGGCGGGGTCAGCTCCTCATCGATGATCTCGTTGCAGAGGTCGATGCACTCGTCGCATATGTAGACGCCGGGGCCGGCGATCAGCTTCTTGACCTGGCGCTGCGACTTACCGCAGAAACTGCAGAGGAGCTGCTCGTTCGAGTCTGTGGGACGTGCCAAAGCGGTGTTCCCTCCTTGCGGGGGCGGTAGTTGCCTACCGGCGTCGCGCCCCAGAAGCTTAAAGGGGACCGCAACCCGGCCATCTCGCTGCCGTCGTTTACTTCGGGACGGCCGTGGTCCCTTCCTCCGGGCGAAGCCTTGCGGGCGTCGCGATACGGTGAACACGATGCCGAGCGAGGTGCGGATCGAGCCGATCACGGCGAGCCAGATGGACGCGCTGCTGCCGTTGATCGCCGCCTACCAGCGCTTCTACGCGGTCCCGGGGGTCGACGACGAGCGCAACCGCGCCTTCTTCGCCCGCTTCCTCGCCCCCAGCGAAGACGGCCTGCTGCTCGGCGCCTGGGGCGAGGACGGGCTCGCCGGCTACGCCTGCCTCTACTGGCACCACTCCTCGTTGATCCCGGCCGAGACGGTGTTGATGAACGATCTCTACGTCGAGCAGGGCCACCGCGGCGAGGGAATCGGCCGCGCCCTGATCGAGGCCGCCACCACCGTCGCCCGCGAGCGCGGCGCCCACCAGCTCGAATGGGTCACCGGCCCCGACAACACCACCGCCCGGCGCCTCTACGACAGCCTCCCCACCGAGAGCGAGCCCGCTATCGAGTACGAGTTGCGCCTATGAAGGTTCCGGTGCGCCTTTCCTACCTATGAGGTGGGAAAGGCGCACCGGAAAGCTCAGACGAGGAGGTGCGGCTCAGTGGTGTTCGATGACGCGGTCGACGATGGAGTACTCCTTCGCCTCCTCCGCGGTCATGAAGTAGTCGCGATCGGTGTCGTTCGTGACTTTGTCGAACGGCTGATTCGTGTGCTTGGCGATGATCTCGTCGAGCCGCCGGCGCGTGTCGATGATCTCTTTGGCGTGGATCTCGATGTCCGCCGCCTGGCCCTGGAAGCCGGCCGAGACCTGGTGGATGAGGATCTTCGAGTTGGGCAGCGCCATGCGTTTGCCCGCGGCGCCGCCGGCCAACAGCAGTGCCCCCATGCTCATCGCGATGCCGACGCAGATCGTCTGCACGTCGGGCTTGATGAACTGCATGGTGTCGTAGATCGCCAGGCCCGCGTAGACGTCGCCGCCGGGCGAGTTGACGTAGATGCTGATGTCCTTGTCCGGATCCTCGGACTCGAGATGGAGAAGCTGGGCGACGATCAGGTTGGCGATTTCCTGATTGACCTGCGTGCCGAGGAAGATGATCCGCTCGTTGAGCAGGCGCGAGTAGATGTCGAAGGAGCGCTCGCCGCGCGAGGTCTGCTCGACAACCATCGGAACCAGGGGGCTCATGGCCGCCACTCTATAGAAGGCACTCGGCGGACCATCGTCACTCCTCGTCGGGCGTCCAGAGGTCGCCGGCCTCTTTGCGCTCCTTCTCCGGCGTCCAGATCTGCTCGCGCGCCTCGGCCTGCTCGAGCGCGATCGGGGTCGCCGACTCGGCGACGAGGTCGATCGCCTTGCGGAAGCGGATGTCGTCGCGGATCATCGCGTCGCGGCCGTTCTCGCGCAGCCGCTCGAGCAGCTTCTCGGGCGTCGTGCGTTCGTGCTCGGCGGAGTGCTCGAGCGCCTCGATCATCTCCTCCTCGGAAGCCTCGATCTCCTCGGCGTCGGCGATCGCCGCCAGCACCGCCTCGCGCTTCAGCTCCGCGGCCGCGTCGGGGAGCGACTCCTCGATCACCTGCTCGCGGGTTTTGCCCTGCATCTGCAGGTAGGAGTCGGGGCTCATGCCGCGCTGGGCGAGCTGCCGTTCGACCCGCTCCCAGCGTTCTGCGGCGCGCGCCTGGGCGTGCTCGTCGGGCAGGTCGAGCCTCGCCTCTGCAGCGGCGGCATCGACGGCGGCGACGCGGAAGTCCTGGTCGGCGCGCTCGCCGACCGCCTCGGCGAGGCGCTTGGCGATGTCGCCGCGCAGCTCGTCGATCGTCTCGAACTCGGAGGCCTCGGAGGCGAAGTCGTCGTCGAGCCCGGGCAGAACCTTTTCGCGCACCTCCTTGACCTCGACCGTGAAGACGGCGTCTTCGCCGGCCAGGTCCTCGGCCTGGTAGTCGTCGGGGAAGGTGACCTCGACCTTGCGCGTCTCGCCGCCGCCGACCCCGGCCAGCTGCTCCTCGAAGCCGGCGATCAGCTGGCCGCCGCCAAGCTCGAGCAGGTAGTCGTTCGCCTTGCCGCCCTCGAAGGCCTTGCCGTCGAGCAGGCCCTCGAAGTCGACCAGCAGCACGTCGCCCTCGGCGGCGGCGCGCTCGACCGGCTCCAATTTGGCGAAGCCTTCGCGGATCCGCTCGATCTCGCGGTCGACCATCTCCTCCTGCGGCTCGACCTCGGCCTTGCCGACCTCCAGCCCCTTGTACTCGCCCAGCTCAGCGAGCGGGCGCACGGCGATCTCGAACTTGAAGACAAGCGGCTCGCCCTCGGCCTCGGGGGTCGAGACGACTTCGACGCTCGGGTCGCCGACCGGCGCGATGCCCGACGCGAGCAGGGCGGTTTCGTACCACTCGGGCAGGGCGTCGCGGATCGCCTCCTCGAGCACGGCGGCAAAGCCGACCCGCTGGATCACCAGCGAGGGCGGCGCCTTGCCCTTGCGGAAGCCGGGCATGCGCATCTCCTGCGCGAGCGTGCGGGCGGCGCGGGCGACGGCCTTGTCGACCGCGGCGGCGGGGACCTCGACCTCGACGCTGACGCGCGAGCCGGGAAGCTCTGAGACGGTGGGCTGCATCGAGCGGGGCACCCTATCGGGCGCGGCCCAGCAACCCCTTGCGCGCCGCCACCGCGAAGTCGATCGCGAAGGCGATCCCGCGCCCGAGCGGCCCGGTCACCAGCCATGCGCAGGCCCTATTCATCGCGCCCCGCCCCGCTGAGCCGCTGCTCCAACAGCGCCCCGTGGCCGGCGGCGACGGCGCGCTGGGCGCGGCGCTCGTCGAGCTCCACCCCGCGCTCGCGCGCCAGGTCGAGCAGGTTCTGCTTCTCGATCCCTTCGCGCGCCACCTCGAAGAAGACCCAGGCGAGCACGCCGAGGGCGAGGAAGGTGCCCTCGATCATCATGATCACGCCCGCCGTGCTCTGGTCGGCGACCGCAGAGATCCCCCAGTAGCGCTCGCCGGGGGCGTAGATCGGGTAGAGCACGGCACCCGACCACATCAGCACGTTGCCGAGGATCGCGCCGGTGAAGCGCACCGCGATTACGTAGCCGACCTTCCAGCCGGCGCTGAACCACTGCGGCTTGGGCAAAGGGCCGAAGACCGGCATCCACATCAGGCAGCCGAAGAAGAGGAAGGTGGTGTGCTCGAGGGCGTGGACGGGCGCTGCCCCGTAGGCGTCCTGGTAGAGCGCCGGGATGTGCCAGAGGAAGAGGTTGAGCGCCCAGAGCGGGAAGGCGACGGCCGGGTGGGCGAGGACCTGGAGACGGTTGAGGGCGCGGATCGCGAGCAGCGGCTGCAGGATCGATTTGGTCAGCCCGAGCACGAGCAGCAGCGCTGCGATGTCGCCGATCAGCAGGTGCTCGACCATGTGGGCGATGACGAGCTCGTCGGCGATGTGGCCGATCGGGCTGAACAGGGCGCCCGCGATGCTGAGCAGGCCGGCGCCGAAGCAGAGCTGGCGCCAGAGCGGCGTCCGCCGTCCGTCCCAGGAGAGCGACATCACCCGGCCCCAGTAGAGGACGCCGGCGATCGTGATCGGGAAGACCTCCAGGGGGACGAAGGCGCCTGCCACGTGGGCGAAGGGAAGGCTCACAGTGGTAGCTTGGCACCTCCGTGAGCGCCGGTTCGAACCGCTTCCCCCCGATCGGCAGCTACGGCTTCCTCTCCGACTGCCACACCAGCGCCCTCGTCTCCTACGACGGCTCGGTCGAGTGGCTCTGCCTGCCGCGCTTCGACTCGCCCAGCGCCTTCGCCTCCCTGCTCGACCGTGGCGCCGGCCACTTCAGGCTGAAACCGCGCGGCGTCGTCGTCCCGATCAGCCGCCGCTACGAGCCCGGCACGCTGGTGATCGAGACGACCTGGGTGACCGATACCGGCTGGGCCGTCGTCCACGACGCGCTGACGATCGGCGACTGGGTCGAGCAGGCCGGGCCGGGCTCGCGGCCGACGACGGCGCACGAGTCCGACCGCTCGCTGCTGCGCACGATCACCTGTCTCGACGGCGAGGTCGAGATGGAGATGGAGTGCGCGCCGCGCTTCGGCTACGGGGTCGAGGCGGCGCGGTGGAGCGGCGGCGAGCTCGGCGAAGCGAGCGCCGCCGGCGAGGGGACCGCGCTGCAGCTGACCAGCGATATGGAGCTGACGCTCGAGGGCGGCGCGGCGCGCGGCACGGTGCGGCTGCGCGAGGACGAGACGGGCTTCTGCGCGCTGACCTGGAAGGACGGCGAGCTGGGCGGGCCGCGCAGCGCCCCCGAGGCGCTCGAGCGGCTCGACTCGACCGAAGACTTCTGGCGCAAGTGGCTGCGCGACGGCAAGTTCCCCGACCACCCCTGGCGCATCCACCTGCAGCGTTCGGCCCTCGTCCTCAAGGGCCTGACCTACGCGCCGACCGGGGCGATCCTCGCCGCGCCGACGACCTCGCTGCCGGAGACGCCGGGCGGCGAGCGCAACTGGGACTACCGCTTCAGCTGGATCCGCGACTCGACCTTCACGCTCTGGGCGATGCACACGCTCGGCTTCGACCAGGAGGCGCGCGACTACATGCGCTTCATCGTCGGCATCTGCCGCAAGGACCCGAAGCTGCAGATCATGTACGGGATCGGCGGCGAGAAGGATCTGACCGAGAGCACGCTCGACCACCTCGACGGCTACGACGGGGCGAAGCCGGTGCGGATCGGCAACGGCGCCTACGACCAGCGTCAGAACGACGTCTGGGGGGCGCTGCTCGACTCGATCTACCTGCACGAAAAAGCGCTGCGCGGCAGCGGCACGCCGTCGGACCGGGCGCTGATCCGCGACCAGGTGGAAGCCGCGATCGACGCCTGGCACCAACCGGACCAGGGGATCTGGGAGTCGCGCGGGGAGCCGCAGCACTACGTCTCCTCGAAGCTGATGATCTGGGTCGCGGTCGACCGCGGCGCGCGCCTCGCCCGCGGCATCGGCAACGACGAGCTGGCCGGCGAATGGGAGGCGACGGCGGACGAGATCAGGGCCGAGATCCTCGAGCACGGCGTCCGCGACGGGGTCTTCCGCCAGCACTACGAGACCGACGCGCTCGACGCCTCGACCCTGCTGATCCCGCTGCTGCGCTTCCTGCCGGCCGAGGACCCCCGGGTGCGGGCCACGGTCGACGCGATCGCCGACGACCTGACCGAGCACGGCCTCGTCCTGCGCTACAAGGTCGACGAGACCGACGACGGGCTCAGCGGCGAGGAGGGCACCTTCCTGATCTGCTCTTTCTGGCTCGTCTCGGCGCTCTCGGAGATCGGCGAGCCCGAGCGGGCGCGGGCGCTCTGCGAGCGGCTGCTCGAGTCGGCCGGCTGGCTCGACCTCTTCGCCGAGGAGCTGGAAGCCGAAAGCGGCCGCCACCTGGGCAACTTCCCGCAGGCCTTCACCCACCTGGCGCTGATCAACGCCGTCTCCCACGTGATCGCCGACGAGCAGCGCGAGGACGGCGGCCCGACGGCGGTCTTCAGCGAGATGGGCGGGGTGCGCGAGGGGGTCTGAGCAGCGGAGTTCCTTGCTCAGACTAAGGACTTACAGACAAAACAAGTCCGTTTGCTCTATCCTGCCCGCTGGATGGCAGGGTCAGGCGACGGCGACAAGCGGCGCGAGAGGACGCACCACCTGCGCCGAGCGGCGCTGAGGCATCCTCTGCGCAGAGGGTTGCTGAGGATGTTGCTCGACGGGGAGGAGTTGCCGGCGGAGGAGATCGCGCGCAGGCGGGAGGAAACGCTCGGCCACACGCTCTACCACCTCAAGGTCCTGCACAGGCGCGGCGCGCTGGTCGCCAGGGCGCGCCGGCAGCGGTCGGCGACCCTCTACAGCTTCTCCGAGCAGGCACGCTGGGCCCGCAAAATGCTGGGTGAGGGGGGCGAGTTTGGGGAGCCCGGCCCTTAGAGGGAGAACGATGGAGGAGCGCAACGAAACCCGGAACCCCGCCGAGGGGGACGCGAGGATCGAGGCGGCGACGCTGCGCCTGCTGCTCGCCCTGCACCCGATCCAGCTCAGCCCGGCCGAGCTGGTCCGCGAGATCGCCGGCGAGGACGCCGGCTTCGCCGAGCGCGATGCGGTCGATCGCGCCGTGCGCCAGCTGTCCGCCGCCGGGCTCGCCCATCGCGGCAGCGACACCGTCCGGCCGAGCCGGGCCGCCCTGCGCTTCGACGAGCTGCTCGATTAGCTGATTGACTGATTCGCCTGACCGCCTCGAATGACCAGCGCGACGGCGTCGCCGTCGTCACCGACAGCACCACCTACCTGCCGCCCGAGTTGATCGAGCGCTGGGGGGTCGAGTTGGTCAGTCTCTACGTCGGCTGGGGGGACGAGCGCAAGCCGGAGGACGAGTACGAGCTTGACGCCTTCTACGCGCGGCTGCGCGACTCCTCCGACCTGCCCTCGACCTCACAGCCCTCGGTGGGCGATTTCCTCGCCCGCTTCGAGCCGCTTGCGGCTGCCGGTCGCGACGTCGTCTCGGTGCACATCGCCGGCGGCCTCTCGGGCACCTGCGAGAGCGCCCGCGAGGCGGCCAAGGCGGTCGCCGAGAAGGGGCTGCCGGGTCGGGTCGAGGTGGTCGACGGCCAAACCGGCGCCGGCGGGCTCGGATGCCTGGTCCTCGCCGCGGTGGAAGCGGCCACGGCCGGGGCGACGCTGGAGCAGGTCGTCGAGGCGATCGACCGCACCCGCGAGGGCCTCGAAATGTGGTTCTGCCTCGACACGCTCGAGTACCTGCGCCGGGGCGGCCGCATCGGCGCCGCCCAGGCCCTCGTCGGCTCGGCCCTGAAGATCAAGCCGATCCTCACCTTCGGCACCGAGATCTCCCCCGTCGGGCGCGTCCGCACCCGACGCCGCGCCCGCCAGCAGATGATCGACTACCTCCACGAGCTCCACACCCGCGGCGCCACCGCCTGGTTCGTCCAACACGCCCAGTCCCCCGAAGACGCCGCAACCCTGGTCGAGGAGGGCACCGCCACGTTCGACAAACCCCCCCTCTTCTGCACCCAGGTCGGCCCGGTGCTGGGGGCCCACCTGGGCTCGGGGATGCTGGTCGGCGGGGTTGGGTGCGGGGCACCGTAGGCGGAGCCCGTGGGGCCGGCGCGCCCTCAGCGCAGGAGGATCCGGCAGCGCTTCAGAAGCTCCTCGAGTGTCGTGGGTCGCAGACCGCCGAGCCGGCGGCTGAGGCGCTCGTGGGAGATCGCGCGTAGCTGCTCAGGCATCGCGAATCCGGCCTCTTTCAGACCACCCTCTGATGCGGGAATTGCCAGATGCAGGGCATTGGCGAAGTCGGTGCGCGTTAGCGGCACCGCGAGAGAAAGGCCGAGATTCGTCTGGTTTAGCTGGTCGACAGAAACGATCACGAACGGGCGCGCCTTGGCCTGCTCCCTTCCCCGTGTCGGGTCGGGGTCGGCCCAGTAGACATCGCCCTGATGGGGCTTCGGCCCTACCACTCGGGGGCTGGCGCCTCGAAGCCGGACTCGATCTCCTGGCTCTCAGCACGGTAAGCGGCAAGGGCCCCAGGGTCGGCCGCCAATCTTTCGAATCCGACCGCAACCTCAACCAACATCACGTCTTCGTCGGCAGCGTTGACCAGCTTTGCGACTACCTCGCCAGCGGGCGCCCCCTGACGGGCGGCCAACGAGTTCAGCCGATCACGAGTCTCGACGGGCACCCGAATCGTGGTGGTGTCTGTGGCGGCCATGTAGATATAGAGTCTACATCCTCGTCGTGCGTGACGGCTCCACGCCTTTGCGCCCGGCCGTGAGTCTCGCCCGCCCGGCCCGGTAGGCTCGCGCCATGGACGACTCGGTCAGCCCTGAGCAGGCGGCGGCGCTTTACGGCAACCGCTTCCTCACCGAAGACGCGCCCGCCGGGGATTTCCCCGCCGGGGGGATGTCGGCGCTGGATGCGATGCGGCTGGTCGGGGAGGAAATTGCGCTGGAGGGGGATCCGCAGCGCAATCTGGCGACCTTCGTGACGACCTGGATGGAGCCGGAGGCGCAGCAGGTGATCGGCGAGAACCTGTATCGCAACTTCATCGACCACGCCGAGTATCCGATCTCGGCCGAGATCGAGCAGCGCTGCATCCGCATGCTGGCCGACCTCTACAACGCCCCCGGCGAGACCACCGGCGCCCGCACGCAGGGCTCCTCGGAGGCGATCATGCTCGGCGCGCTCTCACTCAAGTGGAAGTGGAAGCAGCGCCGCGAAGCCGAATCGAAGCCGGTCGACAAGCCCAACCTGATCTTCGGCGGCGACGTCCACGTTGTCTGGGAAAAGTTCTGCCGCTACTTCGATGTCGAGCCGAAGATCGTGCCGCTGCAACCGGGCAAGTACACGATCGGGCCCGAGGACGTGCAGCCGCTGATCGACGAGAACACGATCGGCGTCGCCGCGGTGCTCGGCACCACCTTCACCGGCCACGCCGACGACATCGTCGGGATCAACAAGCTGCTGGTCGACCTCAAGGGCGAGAAAGGGCTCGACGTGCCACTGCACATCGACGCCGCCAGCGGCGGCTTCGTCTGGCCCTTCCTCTACCCCGACTCCGAGTGGGACTTCCGGCTCGAGCAGGTGCGCTCGATCAACGTCTCCGGGCACAAGTTCGGGCTCGTCTACCCGGGCATCGGCTGGCTCGTCTTCCGCGAGAAGAGCGACCTCGCCGAGGATCTCGTCTTCTACGAGAACTACCTCGGCAAAACCGACGCGACCTTCACGCTCAACTTCTCGACCGGCTCAGCGATGGTGCTCGCCCAGTACTACAACTTCATCCGCTACGGACGCGAGGGCTACGCCTACATAATCAAGGCGATGCAGCAGAACGCCCGCGCGCTGGCGGAGAAGCTCAAGGCCGGCGGCCAGTTCGAGCTGATCGGCGACGGCGAGGAGCAGCTGCCGCTGGTCGCCTTCAAGCTCGCCGGCGAGAAGAACTACGACGAGTTCGACGTCTCCTGGCAGCTCTCGGCCGAGCGCGGCTGGATGCTCCCCGCCTACACGCTCCCGCCCAAGGCCGAAGACGTGAAGGTGCTGCGAGCGCTGGTCAAGCAGACGCTCAGCCGTGCCCAGGTCGACCGGCTCGCCGAGGATCTCGCCGAGGCCTGCGCGACGCTGGAGAAAAAGGGCGGAGCGCACCCCACCGAGCGCAAGCAGGTCAAGACCGGCACCGGTTACTGAGCGCCCTCGAGCAGTCCGGCGACGGCGCTGGCGAGGCGCTTGCCGCGCGGGGTCAGCACGTACTCGGTGTGCGGCGGGCGACCGGCGACCAGGTGCCGCTCGACGATCCGCGCCGCCTCGAGCTGGTCGAGCCGCTCGGAGAGCGTCGTCGGCGAGACGCCGGGGAGCGACTGGCGGAACTCGTTGAAGCGGGCTGGCGCCGCCGGCCGCGGCGTAGATCGTCGCCAGCGTCCAGCGGCGCTCGAGCAGCCCGGCCGCCGCCCGCAGCTCGCTCGAGACCGGCGTGCAGCTACGACATCGCGGCGACATCCGCCCCGCTCTCGGCCGGCTCGAGCGCCAGCCCGAGCACCTCGTCGACGCTCATCACCGGGTGGAAGGACATCTGCCTCGCGCACCTCCTCGGGCACCTCGTCGAGGTCGCCGCGGTTGCGCTCGGGCAGGATCACCTCGGTCAGCCCGGCGGCGTGCGCGGCGAGCACCTTCTGCTTCAGCCCGCCGATCGGCAGCACCCGCCCCTGCAGGGTCACCTCGCCGGTCATCCCGACGGTGTGCTTGACCGGCCGCCCGCTGAGCAGCGAGACCAGCGCCGTGGTCATCGCCGTGCCGGCGCTGGGGCCGTCCTTGGGGATCGCCCCGGCCGGGACGTGCAGGTGGAACTCGCGCTGGAAGCGCTCGGGGTCGATGCCGAGCTCGCTCGCGTGCGAGCGCGCGTAGGAGAGCGCGATCCGCGCCGACTCCTTCATCACGTCGCCGAGCTGCCCGGTCAGGACCAGGCCCTTGTCCCCCTCCATCGCGGTCGCCTCGATGAAGAGCACGTCGCCGCCGGCGCCGGTGACGGCGAGCCCGGTCGAGACGCCGGGGATCGCGGTCCGCTCGACCGACTCCTGGAAGAAGCGCTGGCGGCCGAGCGCGTCGCGCAGCGCCGCCTCGTCGAGCGCGATCGGCCCCTCCCCGGCCTCGCCCGCGGCGATCCGGGTCGCGGCGCCGCGCAGCAGCTTGCCCAGCTCGCGCTCGAGCTGGCGCACGCCGGCCTCGCGGGTGTACTCGGAGATCACCGCCTTGAGCAGGTCGTCGCCGACCTCGACCTCGCCCGGCTCGAGCCCGTTGCGCTCGAGCTGGCGCGGCAGCAGGTAGCCGCGCGCGATCGCCAGCTTCTCCTCGCTGGTGTAGCCGTCGAAGGCGATCGTCTCCATCCGGTCGAGCAGCGGCGCCGGGATCGTGTCGGTCAGGTTCGCGGTCGCGAGGAAGACGACCTCGGAGAGGTCGACCTCGACGTCGAGGTAGTGGTCGCGGAAGGAGTTGTTCTGCGCCGGGTCGAGCACCTCGAGCAGCGCCGCCGAAGGGTCGCCGCGCCAGTCGGCGCCGACCTTGTCGACCTCGTCGAGCAGGATCACCGGGTTCATCGTGCCGGCGTCGCGCAGGGCGCGGACGATCCGTCCCGGCAGGGCGCCGATGTAGGTGCGGCGGTGGCCGCGGATCTCGGCCTCGTCGCGGAGGCCGCCGAGGCTGATGCGGACGAACTCGCGGCCGAGCGCGCGCGCCACCGACTCGCCGATCGAGGTCTTCCCGGTCCCGGGCGGGCCGACCAGGGTGAGGATCGCGCCGTTGGCGCGGCTGTCCTCCTTGCCCTTGCCGCGGGTCCTCGCGCAGCTTGCGCACCGCGATGAACTCGGTGATCCGCCGCTTGACGTCGTCGAGCCCGGCGTGGTCGGCGTCGAGCACCTCGCGCGTGTGCGCGGGGTCGAGCCGCTCCTCGGAGCGCTCGCCCCAGGGCACGGCGATCAGCCAGTCGAGGTAGCTGCGGATCATCGAGGACTCGGGCGAGGACTCGCCCTGGCGCTCGAGCCGGCGCAGCTCCTTCTCGGCCTGCTCGGCGACCGCCTCCGGCATCTCCGCCGCGGCGATCTTGCGCTCGTACTCCTCGATCAGGCTGCCCTCGTCCTCGCCCAGCTCCTTGCGGATCGACTCCATCTGCTTGCGCAGGAAGTAATCGCGCTGCTGCTTCTGCGCGCCGGACTCGACGTCCTCGCGGATGCGGCTGCGCACCTGCAGCTCGGCGAGCCGCTCGCGCTGCAGCTCGACCGCCAGCTCCAGCCGGGCGGTGACATCCAGGGTCTCCAGCAGGCGCAGCTTCTGCTCGACCGAGAGGTCGGGACTGAGGCTGGAGGTATCGGCCAGAGCGCCCGGCTCTTCGACCGAGCGCAGGAAGGCGGCGATCCGCCCATCGTCGCCGCGCAGCTCGAGGATCTCTTCGACCACGGCGCGGTACTCGCGCTCAAGCTCGTGGGTGTGCTCGTCGTCCGGGTGGCCGTCGTGGGCCTCCTGAACCTCGATCCGCAGCCCGTCCTCGTCGGCGTCGCCGGCCACGGCCGCGCCGGCCATGCCGCGATGCAGGCCGAGCACGGTCGCGACCTGGGCGCCGCCACGCGACCGGCCCCGCTCGATCACCTCGGCGACCACGCCGACGCGGCCGAACTCGCCGTCGCGACGGGGAAGCAGGAAGACCCGCTCCTCGTCGCCGGCGTCGATGGGCAGGGTGGCGGATACGCCGGGGAAGACGATCGCCTCATCAAGTGGAACAAGCAGATATGCCATGTCTCAGTCCAATTTCTGTAGTTAGTCCTGATTCAGGATAGCGCACGCCGAGGCGGGCACGCTACGGTGTCGGCGTGGATCCCGCCCGCGCCAAGGAGTTGCTCGCCGAGGAGCGGGCCGAGGTCGAGCGGGAGCTCGCCGCGATCAAGCGCGAAGGCCCCGAGGAGGGCGACGCGCGGGTCGAGCCCGGCGACAGGGACTCGGAGAACCTCTACCAGGACGAGTTCGACGCCGGCCGCACGCAGGACTTGAAAGCGCGCCTCGCCGCGGTCGAGCGGGCCGAGGAGCGGCTCGCCGCCGGCACCTACGGGCTCTCGACCCAGAGCGGCGCCCCACTTCCCGACGAGCGCCTCGAGGCATTCCCGACCGCCGAGTTGACGGTCGAGGAGCAGGAGCGCGGCCCGCGCGAGTAAGCGGCGACCCATCTCCTTGGCGCTATAGCGTTATTGCCGCACCCCGATAAGGGCTGCGATCTCGATTTCCAACCTGGGAGGACACGTTGCTCGCTGATTTCCGCGCCGCCGGCGCCGCCCTGTCGCTTATCGCCGCTATCGCGGTGCTCGCGCCCGCATCGGCGCTCGGCGCCGGGGGCAATGGCCGCGTCCTCACTGGCAGCGCCCCGCAGCGCGGGGATGAACGTGACCCTGCTGGCGACGCGCGCGGGCCAGGCGCGGCCGACCGTGCTCGGCCACGCCCGCAGCCGCCGCGGCGGCGGCTTCTCGCTGCGCTACCGGTCCGCCCCGCCGCGGCGCGGTCAAGTACCTGCTCGCGACGCGGCCCTGCTGCGGCGCCGAAGCCGGCTTCCCCGTGCCTGCCAACTCCTACCGGCTCGCCGCCGTGCTCGGCGTCGGGCCGGTCCCGCCCCGAGCGGCGATCAACGAGCGCACGACGGTGGCGATGGGCTACGCGATGGCCCAGTTCATCGAGGGCAACCGCGTCGCCGGCAAGAACCCCGGCCTGCGCAACGCGGCGGCGATGACCCGCAACCTGGTCCGCATCCGCGGCGGCAGGCTCAGCCCGGTCCTCAGGCGCTTCCCGAACGGCAACTCGACCTCGACCCTGCGCAGCTTCGACTCGCTCGCCAACCTGCTCGCGCTCCTGCCGCGCGCAGGATCGGCGCTGCGCGGCCCTGCTGAAGCTGGCCGGCGCCCCCGGCGGCGGCCCGGCCGCCGACACGCTGGCGGCGACGACCAACCTCGCCCGCTACCCGTGGCACAACACGGGCGCGCTGTTCAAGCTCTCGCAGCGCGCCCGCTCGACCGCTTCAAGCCCGCCCTCGCGCCCGGCGAAGCCCGACGCCTGGACCCTGGCGCTGCGCTTCGAAGGGGCAGCCCGCGCGGGCTCGACGGCCCCGGCAACCTCGCGATCGACGCCAGGGGCGGCATCTGGGTCGGCAACAACTACGAATACAGCCGCAAATCGCGGCAGCCCAGCTGCTTCGGGCGCTCGCTGTTCCGCTTCACCCCGACCGGCCGCTACTACCCGGGCTCGCCCTACGAAAGCGGCGGCACCAGCGGCGTCGGCTTCGGGATCACGATCGACGGCCGACGAACACGTCTGGGTCGGCAACTTCGGCTTCGAAGGCAAGGGCTGCCGGAAAGCGGCGCCGCACAACAGCGTCTCCGAGTACCAGCCGAACGGCGAAGCGCTCTCGCCCGGACCTCTGAAGGGCCGGCGTCGAACGCAACGAAGACAAAGAACTGGTCGAGACCTACAAGGGCGGCTGGGAAGTCGGCGGGATCTTCTGGCCGCAGGCGACCGTCGCCGACGTCAGCAACAACATCTGGGTCGCCAACTGCGGCAACAACAGCGTCACCAAGATCCCGAACGGCAACCCCGGGCTGGCGGTCAACTACCCCGAACGGCGCTTCGCCCGCAGCCCGGCTTCGGCTTCAGCCGGCCCTTCGGCGCCGCGACCGACGACGGCGGCAACGTCTACGTCGGCGGCAACGGGAGCGCCACCGTGGTCAAGCTCGGCCCCGACGGCGAAGTCCTCAACCGCATCGAGGGCGGCGGCCTGCACCGGCCGATGGGCCTCGCCACCGACAGCCGCGGCAACGTCTGGGTCGGCAACTCGACCTGGGTCGTCGCGCCCTGCGTCGGCCAGTTCCACCCCGAGGGCGGCCCCGGCAGAGGCGGCAGCGTCACCCTGATCAAGAGCAACGGCAACGGTCCCGACGCAGAACCCGTATCGAAAGCGGCGGGATCAAAAACGCCTGGGGCGTCGCGGTCGACGGCGACGACAACGTCTGGGTCGCCAACTTCAGCGGCCGCCGCCTGACCGAGCTCTGCGGGATGCGGCCGCAGAACTGCCCGCCCGGCAAGCGCCGGACCGGCGCCGCGATCTCGCCGGAAAAGACCGGCTACGGCTTCGACGGCCTGGTCCGCAACACCGGCTTCGCGGTCGACCCCTCGGGCAACGTCTGGCTCGCCAACAACTGGAAGAACGCGCCGATCCAGACCAACCCCGGCGGCTACCAGATCGTCGCCTACCTCGGCATGGCCGCGCCGATCAAGACGCCGCTGATCGGCGAGCCGGAACAGCCGTAGTCCGGACCTCGCCCGGAGCCGTCAGGAGGACGGCGGCTTCAGGCGGGTCTTTTCGACCCGGGCCAGCTTGCGTTTGAGGCGTTTGAATTCCGCCTCCTGGCGGGGCGTGCGTTTGTGGCCGCGGAAGGCGAGGTTGGTCCGCTCCAGTGGGTCGTGCCTGAGGTCGTACATCTCCCACTGCGGCGGCTTCTTGCCTTCTCGGGTCGTGGTACTTGGCCAGCTTCCAGCGGCCTTCGCGGATGCTGACGATGTGGTTCGGCGCTTTCGGGTAGGGACCGTTCTTCTGGCCGGACTGAGTGTCGTCGTAGGTGAAAACGACATAGTCCTGCACGTCGCGGTTCGACGCTCGGGTGCAGGACCAGCTTCGAGTAGTCGACCCCCTGCCATTGCGCCCGGGCGCTGTCCGGCGCCGCCGCGAGGCTGGCCAGGGTCGGCAGGAAGTCGACGTGGGAGACGAGCGCGTCGGTGCTCGCCGGCTTCGGGAAGAGCTTCGGGTTCGAGTAGACGAGCGGCACCCGCGTCGACTCCTCGTAGAAGTTGAAGTTCTTCTGGCGCAGGCCGCCGTGGGCGAGGCCCATCTCACCGTGGTCGGCGGTGCGCACGATCAGCGTGTTGTCGAACAGCCCGGTCTCTTCGAGCTTGTCGAGCACGTTGACCAGGTAGCTGTCGGAGGAGCGCATCAGGTTGCCGTAGAAGTTGAGGTAGTTGCGCCGCTGTTCGCGGTTTTCGGGCTTGCCGGTGAGGTTGAAGATGCGCCGGAACTGGCGTCTGCACCGAGGGCTTGGTCGAGAGGTCTTCGTCCCAGGTCGCGGGCTCGCGGATGCTGCCGGGCAGCCAGGTGTCGTCGTAGCCGGCTTCTTCGAAGGTCTTGCTCGGGTAGAAGAGGACGTCGTGCGGGTTGACCAGCGAGACGACGAGGAAGAAGGGCTGTTCCTGGGCGGCGCTGGTGCTGAGGTACTGCAGCACGCCTTCGTCGGCGCCGGTCGCCGGTCGAGTCGATGAAGCGGCCGTCGTTGTCGGGGTAGCCGCCGCCGGCCTCGGGGACGGTCTGGTTGGCGCCCGCGTCGGGCGGGTTCCAGCGGTCGAAGCCGTACTTTTCGAGGTCGGCCGGCACCGCGTGTTCGGGTTCGGCCGGTTTCGAGCAGTGCCACTTGCCCTTGTAGATGACGTTGTAGCCGGCGGCCTTCATCACCGTCGCGAGGTTGGGGATGTCGGTCGGCAGGTCGACCTGCGGGTTCTTCGGCGGTTCCATGTCTTCCTCGAGCGTGTACTTGACCCCGTGCTGGGCGGGGAAGTAGCCGCTCATCAGGGTCGAGCGCGCCGGCGAGCACATGCAGGCGTTGGTGAAGGCGCGTTCGAAGCTGAGCCCGTGGCGGCGCAGGCGCCGCATCCCGGGCATGTTCTGGCGCAGCCAGTTGCGCGGGAAGTGCTGGATCGCCCGTTCCTGGTCGGTGAGGAAGAGGACGATGTTCATCCCGGCGACGTTGCGCCGCCCGCCCTTCGCGCCGAGGGCGCTCTCGACCCCAATGCCCTGGGCGAGCAGCGCCGCGGCGGCGGCGCTGGCGCCGCTCCCGATCAACTCCTTGCGGGTCAGCCCGCGTTCGCGCTCGCGTTTTTCCTCAGGGCTCATCTATTTTCTCCTCCCGAAGATGTTGACGGCGTCGCTGCCAAACGAGGTCGCGTAGAGATAACGGCCATCGGGGCTGAGCGCGATCGAGCTCACCCCGCGCAGGGCACGGGCGCGGGTGCAGCCGGGAACCGAGCGCAGCGCCAGGCAGCCGGGGCGGCCGGGCTTCTGGACGACGACGCCGGATTTGACGTTGCGGTCGAGCACGTCGATCGCGCCGGTGGCGAAGGCAGCGGCGTAGACATTGGCGCCGTCGGGCGAGACGGCGAGGCCCTCGGGCGCGCTGAGCGCCCGCCCGAAGGAGCAGCCGACCGCGCGCAACCAGACCAGGCAGCCGCTCGTGCCGGCCTTCTGGGCGAGGCTCGCCGCCGAGCCGGCGCGGCTGAAGGAAGTGACGCTGTTGCTGAACAGCGAGGTGGCGTAGACGTCACCCCTGCCCGGGGCGACGTCGATCGCGTTGGCGCCGCTGATCTGCACCCCGTTCGCGCAGCCGGCCAGCGGGCTGTCGACGACGCAACCGCTGCCGTCGGTCGCCTGGCCGAGCGCCCCGGTCGATTGGTCGCGGGCGAGGACGACAAGCGCGTTGGAGAGCGCCGAGGCGACATAGACGGCGGCGCCGTTGGCGGCGATCGCCATCCCCTCGGGCGCACCGAGGGCGACGCCGTGAGCGCAGCCGCTGGTCGCTTCGGCGACGCAGCCGCCTTCGCCGGCGAGTTGGACGAGGGCGCCGCTGGCGCGGTCGCGGGCGAAGGCGGCGACCGCGTTGCCGAAGAACGAGCCGACGTAGACGTTCGCCGCCGTCGGGGCTGATCACGACGACGTCGGGGCCGAGCAGCGCCCGGCCGCTCGCGCAGATGGGGACCGGCAGCCCGGAGATGCAGCCGGCGGCGGCCGGCAGCTGGGTCAGCGCGCCGCTCGAGCGGTCGCGGCGGAAGGCGGTGATCGCGTTGCTGCCGCGCGAGGTCGCGTAGACGCTGCGGCCGTCGGGGCTGACCGCGACCGAGTTGGGGCCGTTGAGGCCGATCGCCCTGCGGCATTCGAAGGCGCCTTTCGCGGCGACGCAGCCGGCGGCGCCGCTCGGCTGCCCGAGCGCGCCCGTGCGCCGGTTGCGCCTGAACACCACGATCGCGTTGCTGCGCGAGGCGGCCACGTAGACGTTCTTGCCGTCGGGGCTGACCGCGACCGCGCGCGAGCCCATAAACGGGCCCGGGCCCTTGAGCGCCCGGGCGATCCCACAACCCCGGGCGCGGGCCGTGCGGTCGACCAGGCAGCCCCGCGCTCCGCGCAGCTGGGTCAGCGTCCCGTGCGCGGCCTGCCCGCCCTTGCCCTTGCCCCTGCGCCGCCGCGGCGGCGCCCGCTGGGGACACCAGTGCGGCAAAGACCGCGATCCCGATCAGCAGCGGTACCGGCAGACGAGAGGCTGCGATCGAACGGCGCACGGGAACGAGCCTATTCGGCCCCGCGGATGTCGGGAATTAAGAACCTGATCTAAGACGCCGCCGAGTTGGCGGGCGCGCCTTCGCCGGCGACGGCGTAATCGAAGCCACCGTCGAGATCGGTCAGCTTCAACGTCACCGTGCGGCTCGAGCCGTTGGTATCGGTCGCCTTGCAGCCCAGCGTCGCGCCGACCTCGACTTCGACTTCGACCGGGCAGCGGACCTCGGCGAGGGTCACACCGCCGGATTCGATCTCGCGCCGCAGCGCCCGCTCGTAGAGGACACCGGGCGCCACCGCCTCGACAACGTGCCAGCTGTAGTCGAAACCGTCCCCTTCGGAGTCGGTGACCCTGCCCGCGATCTCGAGCTGCACGCCGCGCGCGTTGCTCCCGCTGCAGCTGAACTTCTCGCCGCTGTCGGCCTTGACCCCTTCGCAGGTCAGCCGCGGCAGGGCGATATCGGTCTGGTCGCGGTAGACGTCGCGGATTTCCGCGGCGATTTCCTCGCCCGAGGCCCCCGAGCCGCCGCCGACGCTGACCTCGGCCGAGCAGCCCGCGCAGACGAGAGCGGCGAGGAGCGCAGCGGCGAGGACGAGGGGCGCCAGCTTCACGCCGCGAACGTTATCCGCTCGACCGGGCGGGCCGGCTGAGGAATCCTTAAGCCCCTGGCGTAGCATCGCCAGGATGGAGATCCTGGTCGTCGAGGACGAGGCGGCGATCGCCGACTTTCTCCGCCGCGGGCTCGAGGCCGAGGGCTACGCGGTGAGCGTCGCCGCGGACGGGGTCGCCGGGGAGCGGCTCGCGCTCGCCCCCGGTCCCGACCTCGTCGTGCTCGACCGGATGCTGCCCGGCCGCGACGGGGTCGAGGTGCTGGCGGCGATCCGCCGCGGCCGGCCGGCGCTGCCGGTGATCATGCTGACCGCCAGGGCCGAGGTCGCCGACCGGGTCGAGGGGCTCGACAGCGGCGCCACCGACTACGTGACCAAGCCGTTCTCCTTCGAGGAGCTGCTGGCGCGGATCAGGGCGCGGCTGCGCGAGAGCGGCGAGGGCGCGGAGACGAGCGTGGAGGCGGGCGGGATACAGCTCGATCTGCTCAGCCGCGAGGCGACCCGTGACGGCGCCGTGGTGCGGCTGCCCGAGCGCGAGTCGGCGCTGCTCGCTCACCTGATGCGCAACGCGGGCCGCATCTGCAGCCGCGAGGAGATCCTCGCCGCTGTCTGGGGCTACGAGCACGACCCCGGCACCAACGTCGTCCAGGTCTACGTCGGCTACCTGCGCCGCAAGCTCGGCCTGCCCGGCTCGCCGGCGCCGATCGAGACGGTGCGCTCGGCCGGCTACCGCCTCGGCGAGCCGGCATGACGGCCTGGTCGAAGCTCGGCCTGCGCGGCAGGCTGGCGCTCTCGATCGGGGCGATCGTCGTGCTCGCATACGCGGTCGTCTTCGTCGCCGTGCGGATCGAGATGTCCCACGAGTCACGGCTGATCGAGCGCAGCGAGGCGCGCGAGCCCGGCCCCCGCCCGGGCGACCCCGACCGCGGCGAGCACGCGGCGATCCCGCCGATCGCCGACGCCCAGTCCGACGTCGAGAAGGCCTTCCTCTTCGCCGGCGGTGCGACCCTGCTCGCCGCGCTGCTGGCCGGCTACCTGATCGCCGCCCGCGCCTCCTCGCCGCTGCGCCGCTTCGCCGCGACCGCGGCCGCGGTCGACGCCGGCGACCTCTCGCCGCGACTCGAGGCGGGCCCCGGCGCGGCGGAGGAGCTGCGCACGTTGGCCGACTCCTTCAACCACATGCTCGACCGCCTCGACAGCGCCTTCGCCCGGCAGCGCCAGTTCGTCGCCGACGCCTCGCACGAGCTGCGCACCCCGCTGACCGCCGTGCAGGGCCAGCTTGAGGTGCTGGCCCGCAAAGAGGCCCCGAGCGGGGACGAGCTGCGCCGAGTCGAGGCGATCGTGAAGGCGGAGATGCGGCGGGTCGAGCGGCTGCTCGACGACCTGATCGCGCTGGCGCGACTCGACGAGGGGGTCGGGCCGGAGCCGCGGGCGCTGCCGGTCGGCCCCTTCCTGCGCGGGCTCGCGGGCGCGCAACCGGGCGAGCCGGTGGAGCTCGGACCGCTGGTCGACGGGTCCATCCCCGCCGACCCCGACCAGCTGACCCAGGTGCTTCGCAACCTGCTCGCCAACGCCCACCGCCACGCCGGCCGTGTCGTCCTCAGCGCCGAGGCCGGCGGCGGCGTGCTGACGATCGCCGTCGACGACGACGGGCCCGGGATCGCCCCGGCCGAGCGCGAGCACGTCTTCGAGCGCTTCCACCGCAGCGACTCCGCCCGCGACCGCGCCTCGGGCGGGAGCGGGCTCGGCCTCGCGATCGCCCGCTCGATCGTCGCCCTGCACGGCGGCAGGATCTGGGTCGAGGGCTCGGCCCTGGGCGGCGCGCGCGCCTGCGTCGCCCTGCCCGGCTTCGTCCCCGGATAAGAGCTCTCTCACCAAACGCTTAGGGAGCGGACAGGGGGCGTGCCGAATATCGCCCTCGTGTACCGCACGCCCGACACGAGCATCGCCGACGGAGTCGCCGGCAACGCCCGCCTGACCGGCGCCGCCGCGGCCGCCCTGCTCGTGCTGCTCGCGGCCGAGGGCGCGACGGTCCCGTTCATCGGCCCACTGCTGGGCCCGCACGTCTTCATCGGCATGCTGCTGATCCCGCCCGTCGGGCTGAAGCTGGCCAGCACCGGCTACCGCTTCGCCCGCTACTACACCGGCAGCCCTCCCTACGTGGGTAAGGGCCCACCCTGGATCGCGATGCGCCTGCTCGCCCCCGGCGTCGTCCTCACCACGCTGGCGCTGTTCGGCACCGGCGTCGCGCTACTGCTCGCCGGACCGCCGAGCGAGACGCTGATCTTCGCCCACAAGCTCAGCTTCATCGCCTGGTTCGCGCTGATGGCGTTGCACGTCCTCGGCCACCTGCTCGAGCTGCCGGCGCTGGCGCTGCCCGACTGGCGGCGCGACGGCCCGCCAGAGGCGCGGCTGGCGGGGGCCGGAGCGCGCGGCGCGGCGCTGGCGGCGGCTCTGCTCGCCGGGTCCGCCCTGGCCCTGCTCACCTTCTCCGCCGCGGGCCCATGGCTCTGAACGCCGAGCGCGAGCGCGCCGCCCGGCGTCGCCTGCACGCGCAGCAGCGCCGGGCCGGCCTGCTGCGCAGCCGCGTCGTCGCGATCTCGTTGATCGCCTTCGCGCTGCTCTGGGGGGTCGTCTTCGTGCAGATGGCGACCGGCAACGACCCGGTGCTCGGAGGCACGGCCGTGGCGCGCAAGGCGAGCGGCAGGCGGGGCATCGAAGCCGGACCGCGCGCAGGCGAAGAAGAACCGCTCGAAGTCGAACCGGCGGAGGAAGAATTCAGCGAAGCCGAAGCGGCGGCGGAAGCGGAACTCGCCGAAGCGGAAGCGGAATTCGTCGAAGTCGAACCGGAACCGGCGCCGGTCACGAGCGGCCAGTCGTGAGCGGGGAAGCGCACCGCCGCTTCCCCTGCTTCGGTGGCACGGCGACGATCCACATCCGGGGCCCGGAATGCGAGCGGGCCGCGGACCGGGGGCAGGAGCGCTTGCTGGATGCCCACGCGCGCCTCTCGCGCTTCCTCGCCGACAGTGAGCTGACCCGCCTCAACCGCGATCGGCGCGAAGCGGTGCCGGCCTCGCCGCTGCTGCGGGCGCTGGCCGCCGCCGTTCGGGTCGCCGGCACGCACAGCGGCGGCCTCGTCGACGCGACGCTGCTCGGCGGGATCGAGCGGGCGGGGTACCGGCGCTCGCTCGGCGACCAGCCCCCGATTCCACTCGCCGAAGCCCTCGCCGAGCGCCCGGGCCGGACCCCCGCCCACCCCCACCCCGCCGCGCGCTGGCGCTCGGTCCGGATCGACGCTGCCGGGGCCGTGATCCGACCGCCCGGGGTCGGGATCGACAGCGGTGGCATCGCCAAGGGGCTGCTCGCCGACCTGCTCGCTGGGGAGCTGGGCAAGCAGCGCGCGTTCGCGATCGATTGCTGCGGCGACCTCCGCGTCGGGGGCAGCGGTGGCCAGGCGCGCAGAGTGCTGATCGACGGCCCCTTCGGCGAGGGCCCGATCGACGAGCTGAAGCTGAGCGACGGAGCGGTGGCGACGAGCGGGATCAGCCGCCGCTGCTGGCCGGGCCCCGGCGGGGCGCCCGCCCACCACATCCTCGACCCCGGCAGCGGCGAGCCCGCGTACACCGGGCTCGTGCAGGCGAGCGCGCTGGCGCCGACGGCGCTGCTGGCCGAGGTCTACGCCAAGGCGGCGTTGCTCGCCGGTCCCGAGCGGGCAGGCCGATGGCTGCCGTACGGCGGCCTCCTCGTGGCCGACGACGGGAGCGTCGAGCGGGTGGTCGCGACGCTCGCCCTCGGCCCGGCGGTCGCGGCGTGAACGTCGCCCCGCACCTCTTCTGGATCACCAGCCGGGCGGCCGGCGGAGCCGCCCTGCTGCTCGCCAGCGCCAGCGTCGGCCTCGGCCTGATGATGAGCTCGAAGCGCCGCGGCCCGAACAAGCGCGACCTGCGGGCGATCCACGAGGCGCTCTCGCTGACCGCCCTGGGCATGGTCGCGCTACACGGGCTGGCGCTGCTCTTCGACAGCTACCTCAACCCGGGCCTCGCCGGTATCGCGATCCCCTTCGTCGGCCCCTACCGGCCGCTCTGGACCGGCCTCGGGATCGTCGCCGGTTACGGCCTCGCCGCGCTCGGCCTCACCTACTACTTCCGCAACCGCATCGGCGCCGCCCGCTGGCGCCGACTGCACCGGCTCACGGCGGTCTTCTGGCTGCTCGCGGTCGGCCACACGATCGGCGCCGGCAGCGACGCGGCGCAACTCTGGTTCCTGCTCGCCGCCGGCGCCCTCGTCGTTCCCGCCGCTCTGATGCTCCTGCTGCGCTGGCTCTCCCGCGCGGAAGACGCTTCGGCAACCGGCCAAGGCGAAACCGGCCCCGAGATCAATCCTGTCTGAGCGAGGGATTCATCGCGGCTACCGTCGGGGCTACACCGGTAAAACCTCGAGCAGACCAGCCTCAGAGGCAGCCCCGAAGTCCCCGTCCTGAGTGCATACGGCCGCCCCGTGAGCCATCGCAGTGGCGGCGATCCAAGCGTCCATGACCTTCATTGCCCGTCCGACCGCCTTGAGTGCGACGCGAAGACGGGCCAGCTCATCCCCCACCGCCTGATCGATAACCAGAGGTTGAGCGATCTGACGCGCGGCCTCCAGCGTGCTCAATCGCTTCGCCATCAGCTCATGGCCTTCCGCCGACAGAACGCCATGACGAAGCTCGGACAGAGTCACGACGCTGACCGCAACTTCGTCCGGCAGGTCGCCGAGTGGCCGCTCTTGCTCGCGCGCGATAAAGACCGAGGTGTCGAGGATCGCCTGCACGCCTGCCCTCTGGCGCTAGAGCTCGTTGGTCGTTTCGGTGAAGGCCCTGTCCAGCTCCGCCGATAGGCCGGGATCGGCCTGGGCCGTCACAATCAGAGTCCGCGCTCGTGACCCGGCGGTCCATGAAGGCGCGTCTTCGACCGGAACGAGGTCGGCGGCATCCCGTCCGGCCACCGTAACCCGCAGTTGCTCGCCAGCCATAACGCGCCGCAGAACCGTCGAGACATCGTTGCGCAACTCACGCTGTGGAATCCGTTCCATCGATCAACCGTAGCAGAACTGCTACGCGCTATCGTGCGCTTGTTTGCGGCGTGATCAGGGCGACCGGAAGGGAGAGACCGGCGGAGCGGCGCAGGGTGGCGATACGGCGGCCGGGCTGGACCGCCGGGCGTACATCGCTGACTCGGTCGCCGAGGTGGGCGACGGTCGCGTCGAGGTCGGGGGCGAGCAGGGCGAGGCCCCAGAAGAAGGCGGGACGGTCGGCGCCTCCGCCCCGCTCGATCGCCTCGTCCGGCTCCTGCACTACCTCGAGGATCGTCGCCCCGAGACGGAAGAACGCCTGCCGCGGGGCGCCGGCCGGGGTCGGCTCTTCGCGGATGCGGCGTAGGTCGAGCCCGGCGGCCTCGAGTGCCGCGACGGTGCGCTCGAGCACGGGCGTGATCGCGACGACGTGGTCGATCGCGGTGACCCCGTTGGGATGCGGAGCCGTCTCGCCGGGCGGAGCAGCCTCGGAGAGCGCCGTCGGCAACCCGTCGAGCTCCGTGCCCTCGACGCCGCGCAGCGACCACAGGGCCAGCCCGCTGCCGGCGCCCTCGCCGGCGAGCCGCAGGCGCACGTCGCCGAGTTCGCAGGCGTCACCGTCAACCGCAAAACCGAGCGCCGACCAGGCGGCCGGGGGGTCGGCGATCGTCAGCTCGTCGATCGTCACGCTCATCTCACGCTCCGCGCTCGCGCCTGAAGCAGATCGCTTGCCCGACGACTTCGCCATCGAACTTGACATTACCCGCGTCAGGCGCGGGTTAGCGCAAGCTCAGCGCCCGAGGAACCGACCCGCGACCCGCGCGAAGGCGCGGCGCTGCTGGAAGAGGAAAGCGTGGGCGCCGGCGAAGACCCGGTACCGGGCTTGCGGACCTCGGGCGGCGATGCGGCGCAGGTTGACCGGCGGCACGACGGGGTCGCGCGCGCCGGCGGCGGCCAGGGTCGGGGCCGCGAGGTGGCCGAGCTGGCGGTAGTTGAGGTTGCTGCGCAGCCAGGGATCCTCAGCGGCGACCTGGGCGCGAACGGTGGCCGCGGGCACGTCGAAGTCGTCGGGAATCTCGCCACTCTCCGCGGCCCGTTCGAGCCGGCGCAGGAAGCGGCGGCCCTCGGCCTGGCGGTCGGGCGGGTAGAGCTCGCGAAGGATGTCGGATTGAGCGGGGTCGGGCTCGCTGTCGATCGCCTGGGCTCGCGGGGTGCCGAGCACGGTGCGCCCGCCGCCGGGGTTGGTCCCGGCGAGGATCAGGTGGGACACCCGCCCCGGGTGTTCGATCGCGAGCCGCTGGGCGACAAATCCGCCCATCGACCAGCCGAGCACGTCGGCCCGATGCAGGCCGATCGCGTCGATCAGGCCGGCCGTCGCCGTCGCCAGCGAGTCGAAGGAACGTCCGCGCCACGGCCCCGACCGTCCCACCCCGGGGTAGTCGAAGAGGATCAGCCTGCGATCGCGAGCGAGCAGCCGCAGCAGCGCCGGGTCCCATTCCGCCATCGTCGACCCGGTTCCGGTCAGCATCACCAGTGGCGTCCCCCCGCCGCGCTCATACCAGGCGATCCTGGTCTTGCCGACCGGAGTGAAGTGAACCGTGGCGTGAAATGGCTGCGCAGAGCTCCGCCCGCACCCGGCGAGCAGGACGGCGAGACACAGGACAGGAACAAGGCGGGCGCAAATCGGCCTCATCCGGGGTATTTCAGCGAGATGCCGGGTTATCCCCCCGCTTCGGGCTCTGGCCCGCGCCGATCTTCGCCCTGCGCGCGACGGACCTCCTGACGCGCTGAGGGCTTCCTTTTGTCTCACCCTCAGCGCTATGCTGCCCGGCTCAGCGTGGCGGCCATAGTTCAACGGTAGAACTTCGCGTTGTGGTCGCGACAATGAGGGTTCGATTCCCTCTGGTCGCCTTCACGCTCACCCCCGGTGCCTTGACGCGACCGTCCGGCCTCGCCGGCTTCCGCGGCCCGGCGCGGACGATCGCGGTGGCGCTGAAGCGCTACGGGATGATCGTCGCCGACAACGGCTCCAACTGGTTCTTCGGCGGCAGCAGCGACCGGCGCTGGGACGACCCGAGCCTGAGCCGGCTGAAGCGGATCCCGGGCGCGCCTTCCAGGTCGTGCGCAGCGCCGCCCGCGCCCATCGCTGCTGAGGCTCAGGCCAGATCCAACTCGACCCGCGTGAAGCGCGCCCGCAGGCGCGAGCGCAGCTCGGCGGCGGCTTCGTCGTCCCGCTCCCGTCCGCCGGCGCCGATCAGCACGACCTCGCCCGCCGCGAAGCTGTTGAGCTGGTCCTCGACGGCCTGCACGACGTCCTCGTCGCCGACCCGCGCCTCGGCCGCGATCCCGGCCTTGGCCAGGGCGGCGACGGTGGCGACGAGGTTCTCCTGGGCGCGCCGGCGGGCGGCCTCGACGTCGGAGGCCCAGCGATCGAGGAAGCCGATGCGGGCGGGAGAGAGGACGAGGACCGCAGCGCCGTTGCCGCCGTTCAGCTCAGCGGCGGCGGCGACCCGCTGCACGGCGGCCGGCTCGTCGACCGCGTCGGTGATCACGAGCAGGACGCGGCGGCGGCCGTCCTCCGACGGCGAGCCGATCGGCCCGCGCGGGCTCTGCCGGGCGGCGATCCAGATGATCGCGAAGGCGACGAGCGCCGCCATCGCGACCCCGAGACCGGGGCCCGCGATCGCGAACCCGGCAATGATCGGGACCGCGATCGCGGCCGCGATCAGGGGAAGCTTCCAGGGAGCCATCGGCCCCTGGATTGTGGCTCAGACGGCCTAAACGCGCCGCCCGGAGCCACCGAACATCGGCACCAGCAGCATCGCCAGCCCAATCAGGATCACGATGATCCCGAGGATGTAGCTGACGAGCAGCGCCAGTGCGATTCCAACCAGGATTACCACTATTGAGCTTGGGGTCATGGCGCCGTGGTACCCCTAGCCCGATTCCCGCAAACGCCTGAATCGGTCAGCGCCCTGCTCGTGATCGGCCACCGGCGAGGGGTAGTCGAGCGCCCGCCGCTCGGCCGCCGGCAGCAACCAGGGCTCGTGCACGGCCTTGCCGGGGACCGCGGCGAGCTCGGGCACGTGGCGGCGCACATACTCGCCCTGGGGATCGAAGCGCTGCGCCTGGCGCAGCGGATTGAGCACGCGGTTGGGCCGGGTGTCGTTGCCGGTGCCCGCCACCCACTGCCAGTTGCCGACGTTGTTGGCGACGTCGGCGTCGGCCAGCAGCGTGGCGAAGTGCGCCGCCCCCAGCCGCCAGTCCATATAGAGCGTCTTGGTCAGGAAGGAGGCGACGACCATCCGCGCCCGGTTGTGGATGAAGCCCTCGCGCAGCAGCTGGCGCATTCCGGCGTCGACGATCGGGTAGCCGGTCAGCCCCCGTTGCCACGCCTCGGCGAGGCGCTTGCCGCGCCGCCAGCGGTCACCGCGGTCGCGGTAGTCGGCGTGCGGCAGGTCGGGCCGGGCGGCCAGCACCTGATGGTGGAAGTCGCGCCAACAGAGCTGGCGGGCGAAGGCGCCGCCCCCGGGCCGGCGCTCGACCCGGGCGAGCACCGCGGCCGGGGCGAGCGAGCCGAAGTGCAGGTCGGCGCTGAGCCGGGAGGTGGCGGCGGTTGCGGCGAGGTCGTCGTGGCCGTCTTCGTAGGCGACCAGGCCGCCGCGCAGCCAGCGCTCGAGCCGCCGGCGCGCCGCCGTCTCCCCGCCCGCGGCCAGGTCCGGCGAGGGCGGCTCGGCGGTCAGGTGGCGCAGGGTGGGGATGCGGCCGATACGGACGCGGGGCGGCAGCGCCAGCCGGCGCGGGGCCGGGTGGGCCGCGCGGCGCGGCTGCTCGCTCCAGCGGCGCTGGTATGGGGTGAAGACGCGGTAGTGGTCGCCGCCTCCCGGCAGCAGCTCGCCGGGCTCGACCACGGTCACGCCCGGATGCGTGCGGAGGCGCAGCCGCGCCCGCTCGCACTCCGCCGCGAGCCGCTCGCCGCGACGGCGGGCGTAGGCGCTGTAGTCGTCGCTGAGGTGGATCGCGGCGGCGCCGCTCTCGGCCGCGACCCGCATCGCCTCCGCCACCGGGTCGCCGCGGCGAACGACGAGGCGGGCGCCGCGCTCGCGCAGCGAGGCGTCGAGGTCGCGCAGGCAGTCGAGCAGGTGGGCGAGCCGGTTCGGCGAGCCGCAGCGGCGCCGCAGCAGCGCCTCGTCGAGCACGAAGAGCGGCACGACCCGGTCGGCCTCGCGCGCCGCGGCGGCGAGCGCCGCCTGGTCGCGCACCCGCAGGTCGCGGGTGAAGAGGACGACGGCGCAGCTCACCCCGCCGCCTCACCCGCCTCCTCGGCCAGCGCCTTGCGCAGGGTCTCGTCGAACGGTTCGGGCGAGATCGCGAATGGCTCGGCGCCGGAGGGGTCGGTGACGACGGTCGCCGTGGTCAGCCCCTCGACCAGCGGCCGCGCGACGCTGGTGTCGACCGGGGTGACGAGGCCGAGCCAGAGCGAGGAAAGCCAGGGGGTGATGAAGGGGACGGGCACGAGTCGGCGCGGCCGCTTGCCCATCGCGATCGCCATCCGGTCGAGCATCGCCGCGTAGGTGAGCACGTCGGGGCCGCCGATCTGCACCTCGCGGCCGCGCGACTCGGCGACCGCGGGGGCGCGGCTCAGGTACTCGACCGCGGCGTCGATCCCGATCGGCTGCGTGTCGGTCTGCAGCCAGGACGGGGCGATCATCACCGGCAGCCGCCTGACCAGGTAACGCAGCGTGCGGTAGGACTCGCTCCCGGCGCCGACCACCATCGCCGCCCGGAAGTAGGTCAGCGGCGGCCCTTCGGCGGCGAGCACGCGCGCCGTCTCGTGGCGGCTGCGCAGGTGCTTGGAGGTGCCGGGCTCCCCCAGCCCGCCCAGGTAGACGACCCGCTCGACCCCTTCGCGCTTGGCCATGCGGGCAAAGTTCTCCGCGCCGCGCGACTCGCGCGCGGCGAAGTCGCCGCCGCCCGCCATCGCGTGTACGAGGTAGTAGGCGACCTCGACCCCGTCGCCCGCTCCGGCGAGGCTGGCGGCGTCGGTCACGTCGCCGACCCGCGCCTCGTAGCCCGCGGCCTCGAGGCGCTCGACCTTCGCGGGGTCGCGCGCCAGACAGCGGACCTGGGCGCCTTCGGCCCGTAACGAGCGCGCCAGGCGGGCGCCGACGAAGCCGGTCGCTCCGGCTATGAGGACGCTGGGGGCGATGGGAACCAGGCTACTCCCGCGGTTTGCCGAGTAGGCGCGCCCCGACGCGGTCGCCGAAGGAGACGAGGAACTTGAGCATCGCCCCGGCTACTCCCATCAACGCCGCCAGCGGCGCTCCTCCTCGGCGACGCGCCAACCGTGGCGCGAGGGCCCCGGCGACCCCGGCCAGGCCGGGAAGCGGCCGGATGAAGAAGCTGATCTCGGCGATCTTGCCGTCGGCGCCGAGGCGCAGCAACTGCACCTCTTCGATCCGCTCGCCGGCGAGCCGGCCGCGATAGACCAGCACCCGGGCGCCCTCCGCCTCGAATTCGTCGCTGTAGGTGAACTCGCCGAGCTCTTCGAAGACGAGCCCGAACAGCTCCCGCGCCTCCTCGATCCCCCCGAACGCGACCCGTTCGCTGACCGGCGAGCGGATCACCACGTCAGGCGAGAGCGTCGCCAACAGCGGCTCCAATTCCCGCCCCTCCGCCGCGGCGCGGAAGGCGTCGACGACAGGCTCGCTCGAAGGGTCAAGCATCGGTCCAGTCTGACAACCGGGTCAGCTCACCCCGTGCCGAAGACGGGATCAGCTGTCGAGAAGCGCCGCCACCGCTTCGTTTCCCCGCCTCGGCGGCCCGGGGCAGGGATCCCATCTAGTGTTCCCGCCGTGTCCCGCTCGCTCGCCTGCGCGGCCTTCGTCGCCGCCCTCCTCACCGTGCTCCCGGCCGCTGCCGGCGCGGCGCCGAACGAACCGCTGCAGGTATTCCCAGGCAACCCCTATTACGCGTTGCTCAAGACCCAGACCGAACCGCAGGTCGAGTACGGCGCCCGGATCGCCGGCTGCTGGATCAAGCCCAACACCACCTGTCGCCGGGCGAAGCTGAGCAGCACCCAGCTGCTGGGCGCCGACCTGCCCTACGCGACGCTGACCGGCGCCGACCTCAGCTACGGCAGCCTCGCCGGCTCGATCCTCTCCTTCGCGCGGCTCGACCGGGCGAACCTCAGCGGTGCAGACCTGGTCGGCTCATCGCTCGCCTACGCGTCGCTACGCAAGGCCAACCTGAGCGGGGCGACGATCACCTTCGCCGGGTTGACCGACACCGACCTGCGGGGCGCGCGACTGGTGGGCGCCGACGGCTACTTCGGCGCGATCGTCGGCTCCGACCTGCGCGGGGCGAACATGCGCCGCCTGGACCTCTCCAACTCCGACGTCAACGGGACCGACATGCGGGGCGCGAACATGCGCGAAATGGACCTCACCAACGCCGACTTCACCGGCTCGCGGATGGGCGGAGTCAACCTCAAGGGGGCGCACTTCTGCAACACCCTGATGCCGAGAGGCAAGGTGATCGCGCCGCGCAAGGGCCTCTGCCCGGGTCAGATCAGGCCCGGACCGACCGGCGCCGAACCGATCCCGGTGACGCCGGGCAGCCCGCTCTACCCGGCGATCTCCGCCCTCCAGAGCGGCAGCCAGGTGCAAGCCGGCGAACGGGTCCGCAGCTGCAGGATCGAGGCCTTCGCCAGGTGCCGCGGCGTCGATCTCAAGGGCGAGAGCCTGCAGGGCGGCTTCCTCGCCTATGCCGACCTGAGCGGCGCCGACCTGCGCGGGGTCAACTTCCAGCTCGGTTCAGTCGCCTTTGGCAGCGCCGCCAGGGCCAAGCTCGATGGCGCTGCCCTTGGCGCCACCTCGATCGTCAACGCCGACCTACGCGGAGCGTCGATGCGCCAGGTCTCTCTGGGCCTGACCGTGCTGACCGGAGCCGACCTGCGCAAGGTCGACCTAACCCGCGCCGACGGCCGCTCCTCGGCCTTCGAGCGGGCCGACCTGCGTGGAGCGACCCTGGCCAAGGCCAACTTCGCCGGCGCCAACTTCGCCGGCGCCGACCTGCGCGGAGTCGATCTCAGCGGCACCGACCTCAGCGGCGCCACCCTCGTCGGCGCGAAGCTGAACGGCGCCAAGCTCAAGGGTGCGACCTACTGCGACACCGTGATGTCCGGCGGCGGTATCCGCCGGGCGGCAAAGTCCTGCCCGGGCCTGGAATAGCCACGGGCGCATTCAGCGAGGCGAAAGACCTGAGTAGCCCGGGAGAGGCAGGGACTCCTACTCACTCCACAAAGGGCCATACCCCCAGCGAGACATAACTCGAACCACGCCGCTCGAATCACGGCTGACCCGGTCTCGCTGGCACGGTAGCGCGGTTTCGCGGCGATTGGGGCTCTGGCCGCAGCCATCCGAGTCGGAAAGGTGATCTCCGTCAGCGACCGCCGCCTCCGCCCGTTCACGCGGCGCGGGGCGAGTTGTCCGTGGTAACAGCGGTGACGTGGACGTCCTTTTGAACGTTGACGTGGTTGACGCTATAGTGGACGAGTCATGGCAGCCAATCCAGCCCTCCTAGATCGCACCGTCGAGGAGTTCCGGCGCACGCTCACCGAGATCGGCGGGCAGCCGAGTTCGGCTGACGACGCTGAAGTTCTTGGCCGGCGTGCGGCGATGGTCGTGCTTGCCGGTGGAGCCTGGGAGCGGGCGCTCGGGGAGCTGCTGACCAGTGCTGAGGCGCGGATCCTGCTTAGTGGGATCAGCCGGGAGGCGCTGCGCAAGCGGGTGGGCAGCGGATCGGTGATCGCTCTGCGCGACGACGCTGGGCGGATTCGCTACCCGCGCTGGCAGTTCGATGCGGCCAGCGGGGCGCCCTTCGGGGTGGTCAAGAAGCTCAACGAGGTCTTCGGCGATGCGGGGCTCGACTCGTGGACGCTCGCCTCGTTTGTCACCGCCCCGCAGCCGGAGCTTGGTGACCGGCCTCCGGTCGACGCCTTCGCCGACACGGACATCGAGCCCCTGCTTCTCTCGGCTCACCGCACCGTGGCCGAGCTGAAGCGTTGAGCCCGCGCGGTCTGCCCGCTCCTCCGGACGACCTGCCCGAGCTTCCCATCACCAAGCTCGGGACGAAACCTCTGTGGCGAATCCATGCCGCCGACGTCGCACCCTGGTTCTTCGATGTCGGGCCGGATGGCAGGTTCAACCTCGCCGAGTCAGGCACTTGCTACCTCGCCGAGAAGCCGATTGGCGCCTTCGTCGAGAAGTTCGGGCGGCTACTGCGGCCGGGTGGGGTGATCCCGGAGCCGCTGGTCAACGCGCAACGGCTATCCAGGCTGCGCCCGCCCAAAGCAAACGTCGTTGACCTGACCGACCCAACCGTCCTCGGACTCATTGGCCTCACCGCTGAGATCCACTCAACCTCCGACTACAACCTGACCCAGGGCTGGGCACTCGCCCTCCAGGAGGTCGGCTATGCCGGCATCCGCTACAAAGCCCGCCACGACCCGCGCGGGGAGCTGGCCTCCATTGCCCTCTTCGGGTCCGGTAAACCACCACGGAGCGCCGTCAAGACGACACCGGTACCCGTCGACCTGATCCACGAAGCCTCCACCACCTTCGCGATCACGGTCCTTCCCCGTCGCCACTCGCGGCGCCGCTAAACGAGAAAGCCCCGGCGAACGGGGCTTCTCGACTTGTTGGAAGGCCTCAGCTAGTACCCCCGGCGGAACACAAGACGAACCGGGTGGCGCGGATCGGAGGCGAGTCGATCTCGCTCGCGCGGTAGAGCCGCCACAGCATTCCCAGGCTGCTCTATGCGTTCGTCGTCGTCACTGCCATCGCGGCGCCTGGTCGTCCGGTAGATGATCTCCTGGCCTTCCCTAGCAACGCGGAGGGTCGCCATCGTTATGCGGAGCGGGCGCCAGTTCGCCGACGGGAAGGAAATAGCCGTTACCCAGTTCTGCCCAGTCGTGACCGTCTTCCCCTTTGATGAGGCATGTGGATGGAGTCAGAACGCCTTAGTCAATTCGCTCGGGGCTTCGAACGCCCCTAGCGCGACCATCATCTCGATTGGCGTCTCGCCGGATCGGGCGATGCGTAGTCGCGAGTCGGCCTCCTCTTGCTTGATGATCGACGCCAGAGCTTCGATGCCCGCGTAGACCCTTTCCCATCCCAACCGATCCAGGCTTAGCAGTGACCAGGTGAAACAGCGGTCCGGGCGAGCATCGAAGGTTCCGGTATCCAACGCCTCCGTGATGCCCCGGCACAGACGTTGAAGTGTCGCCCAGCGGTCCGATTCTCGAAAAGAGCTTGAGGTGCTGTGACAGGGATCACAGCCATGCAGCGCTGGCCTGGTAGCGCGAAAGAACTGCTCTCTGGCGCCGCGCCTATGCCCGCCGGTGCGGAACCCGCTTTTTGCTAGCCAACCACCGTCTTCAAGCCCTTTGAAGCGTCGGCTGATTGCAGGTTTACTGGCGCCGCCGATCTCCCGATGAAATTGGGTCACGCTGGTCTCGCCTTCGTCCAAGTCATCGAGAATGGCCAACCGAACGTCGTCGCGAAGAATCGGCGCAAGGCGCACCGAGAATGGGGCCAGCAGATCACGAGAGCACTCAAGAAAGAGGCTGTTGTCGACCGTCACGATCTGCCCGCTCCGGGAGGGCTCGAAGGCAATCAGATACGCATCCGAGCGCATTAATTTCTCCCCGGTCTGGACCGATCGGCGGCGAGCATCCTCTTGCTCCTCGAAGAAGCGAGCAAACTGCGACCGAAGGGCGCCGATGGCTCGATCGTATCCCCTTGAATCGAGCTTATGCACCGAACAGGTCAGGTCGCGCATGAATTCGGTTTCGCTGTTAACGCTTTCGAGATTTTCTCGAAGCCGGGGGGCGATCTGACGGTGCAGATTCCAACTTGACGTAGCTCTTACCGAAAAGGGAAGCAGCGACCAACTCTCCGAGTCCATGATCGGTGGTTTGGTCGCCCGATAGACCTGCTGAGTCCCTCCGCGGAGTGCTCCACCGGGACCCTCGTCATACAGGTGCCGCAGCCAGCCCTCTCGGTCCAGCACGCGGAAGTTCTGATGAATCCGCGTCTTCGAGCCACCACCGAACGCCAGATAGAACTGTGGAGCGCTCATCTCGCGCATGTAGAGCTCGACGACGATCTTCAGCCGAATCTCCACCGCGAAAACGATGGCGAGCTGTCGCAGCCGCTCCCGCGCACTGAGTCCTTCGGCTGCTCCTATCGCCATATCAAGCTCCTAGTGCTCGCTGATCACTTGAGCGCACAAGTCTACCTGCATATCGAGATGAAACCGTAATCGTTCCCAATTGACTCAGCCACCACACTTGATAAAGAAAAAAAGAGCAAATTGAATGGGAGGTGGCAAGAATGAAGCTCGACGCGATCGACGCGGCAACGCCCGCGATCTCAATCAGCAAGGCCGCATAGAAAGCGAAGTTGTGGCTGCGCGGGCCTGCATAGGCAGGCTCGGCTCGCTGCTGCGTGGACACGCTGGAAAGCTGCGCCACGGTCGATTCTCTACAGCATTTGGCTATCACCACCTGTATTGATCGGCTCTTGTGACGCACTTAACGTGCGCTGTATGCCAGATGGCGGGAGCGTAAAAACCGAGAACACGGGCGGCGAGGAGGATTCCCGCCGTCCGGTCCTCGGCTGTGAAGTAAACCCCCCGGGCGCGGCGCCCTCACCATAATGCTCAGCTACGCACAGTATTGGGCGGGCTTGCCGGAGAAGGCCAAGCACCCGCGTCGAATTCCAGTCCTCGAAGCACTCTGGTGGGTCGGCGAGCCGCTTTCAGCCATCACCCTGGTCGATCTGTTCGACGGGGACGGAATCACGATGTGGGAGGCAGAGCATCATCTGCGCGCCCTCAAGAGACTTGGCGTGGTCAAAGCCGATCCCGGGAGCAGGCGCCCGCGTGACCGTGGGAATGTCTTCGACCTTCCCTACCGGCTGACGCTGGGAGAGGCGCATGGCTGATTCGCTCGAACTTGTCGGTCAGCAGTTCGGGCGCAACCTGCGTGCCGCGCGAAGGCGCGCCGGGATGTCCCAGGAAGACTTGGGCTGGCACGCGACCCTGCACCGGACAGAGATCGGCCTGCTGGAGCGCGGAGATCGGGTGCCGAGGATCGACACGCTGATCAAGCTCTCCGCCGCCCTGTCGATGCTCCCCGGCGATCTCCTGGAGGGAATCGACTTCGAACTCGACGCCACTGCTCGCGGTCCGAGAACCCCATCGGGGCTGTTCAGGGTTGCATCGGACAATGGCTGAGGAGCTGCGCGACCTGGCCGTGGTCGAAGCCTCTGTGTTCGAGCATCTCGCGGACCTGCACCCCGATCGGCTGACAGCCGACGAGCTGCTGCTATCGATGGGAAGCCGGTTCGGGCGGATCGCGTTGGATGACGCGCTCGCGGGACTGCGCTGCTCGGGCCTTATCCGCCAAAACGGAGACCTCGTGGAACTGACCCACGCCGCGGTCAATGCGCATGAACTGCTGACGCGATGAACGCCGGTCTGCGCGCCTCAGCTTTCCTTCTCGCGGCGAAACCCCTCGGCGCGCCTGAACAGCTCGCTCAACTCTGCTTCAAGGCCGGCCGCCAGGCCCAGCAGCGAGTCATACGTCGGGTTCGCCGTGCCGCGCTCCAGGCTGCCCACCGCCGGAGAGTCGCGTTCGATACGCGTGGCGAGATCCTCCTGGGTCAGCCCGGCCTCCTGGCGCAGTGTCTGGATCGCACGGCCCAGGGCGGCGTGATCGGGCGATCTCGGTTTCACGCGGCGGTGGGGTGGCATTGCCAGGGGCAGCCTTCCCGCCAGACGCCTTCGACGTTAGTGCGTTTATGCTCTAACGCGGAAATGCCGAATACCACCTACGTACTCAAGCCGGGTAGGCGTCGACGCCACGATCACCCCGGCCCTTTCTTCACCTCCCATGAGGAGGGGCCGGGGTGATGGCGGCGAGATGAGGGCAGACCGAGACCCAACCGTGGGCGGGAAGGCGCTACGCAATCCCGTGCGACGTCGCATCTTGCGACGCCTAGATGCCGATTCCTCCTGTCAATTAATCGACGATCTGGCCCGCCAGCTGAGTCTTGATCCCAGAAATGCCCGATACCACGCAGAGGTGCTTGCACGGTGGGGGGTCGTCAAACAGTCGGAGAGCCCTGCGGGCCCGCGGGTCGAGTCCTTGGTGGCTGAAATGCCAAAGGTCATCGCCCTGCTCGTGTCGACCAGGAAAAGGGACGGATAGCGCATGTCTAAGGAGTCGTTCAGAGGCCAGCAGCCACGCGCGGGCGCTCAAGGCTTGACTCTCGCACTGATGCTCCTCGACGATCCTCCGCTTCGGGAATGCCTCGCCGCGTTGGCGGAAAAACCAGGTTCGCCGAAGGAGCTGGTTGAACGTCTCAACCTCCCCGAGGAGATCGTCTTTGAGTGCTGCCGCACCCTTGCTGATTGCGGTCTCGCAGAGCGGATGACGGATCGGCCATGACGGATCTGCCGCTCGCTATCGAGCGCATTCAGGTTTCAAGGGTCCGAGAATCGAGTGGACTGGAAGCTAAGCTCGCCGGCAGATGACCGGAATGAAGTGCGACGAGTGCGAGTTGCTGCTCGAATACAAGGTCAAGGTCGTCGCGGTCTACGAGGAAGGTGGCAGGCTGCGGGCGAAGCTCGTCAACGAGGATTCGCCTGGTGCGGGCGAGGCCGCCCGTCTGGGCGCAACCCTCAAGTTCCACCCCCCGGTGCTACGACGCCGCGCGAGCGAGCAAGCCAAGCCTGCCAGGAGTTGAGCAAGAAGACCTCGGGGTCGGCGGGACGTGACGGAGCGGCGGCTCGTCATCTTCGATTGTGACGGCGGGTACCTCCGGGCCGCCGCCCGGTTGAACCGACACCGAGCGTTCGCCAGCGGCTCCCTACACCACGCACGACCGTCATCTGGGGCGGCATCGTCCGGTCGCCGAGCCTAAACGCTGGGTCACTGAGAAAGCGAGCTGCGTACTGGAGGAGTGGGGTGAATTCCGCCCCTCAGGACGGGTGGGCGAGCGCGCGAAGTCTCGCGCAGCTTCTAGTCTCTCGGCGACCATGGCCGACACGCCAGAGCAGCGGGCAGCGCGAAAAGAACTCCGTCGAGTCCAGGCCGACTTCGAGCGAAAGGTCAACGAGGCGCGCGCATCGCGGCGCGCTGTGTTTGAACGGGCGCAGAAGGCATGCCTTTCGCTCCGTCAGATCGGCGACGAGGCCGGGCTGCACCACACGCGGGTCCGCCAAGTTATCCGAGCGGCCGACTGCCGCGCCCAGCTCACCCGTTTGATGCCCAAATGTGGTGCCCACGACGTGCAAGCCGTCGCATCAACCTTGATCGCTGACGCCGTAGTCGGCGCTGCAATGGGCTT
>CAWBLE010000001.1:0-73563 GCA_963789505.1 uncultured Solirubrobacterales bacterium | reverse complement strand
GACCGCGCCGTCCTCGGTTGCAGGCCGCTGCCGCGGCTCCGTCGCCATGCGGACAGTCTAGGCGCGACCCCTGCAAACCGGCGCATCTCGGGGTCGTGGCGTTTGTCTACTTTCTCCTCGCAGCGATGCGGGAGGCGCCGAATCCGGCGACGGTGGCCAGGACGGTGACCGCGAGCGCGACGAGGCGGCGGCCGAGGCGCTCGAAGCGCATCGTCTGCCAATCCTCCTCGCGGGCGATCTCGGCCAGCGGCGGGTCCGGGTTGACGACGACCGGGTGGCCGACTGCGCGCAGCATCGGCAGGTCGGAGATCGAGTCCGAGTAGGCGAAGGAGGAGGCCAGGTCGATGCCGTGCTCGGCGGCGAAGGCCTCCATCGCCTCGACCTTGCCGGGCCCGTAGACAAAGGGGCCGTCGAAGCGGCCGGTGAAGGCGCCCGACTCGTCGACCTCGTAGCGGGTGCCGATGCCGCCGTCCATGCCGAGCACCGCGGCGAGCGGCTCGACCACGCCGTTGCCGGCGGCGCTGACGATGAAGGTCGCTCGGCCGGCCTCCTGGTGGGCGTAGACCTCGTCGAGCATCTGCGGGTAGACGCGCGGCAGGATCGCCGCCAGCACCTCGGGGTTCATCCGTTCGAGGCTGCGCGCCGGCACGCTCGCGATCAGGTCGCGGGCGACGCGCAGCACCTCGGTCGTGCGCTCGTCGGTGGTGCCGCGCAGGCGGTAGCGCAGGTGCTCGACGCCCCAGCTGGCGAGCTGGCGTCGCCCGACGATCCCGTGCCGGGTCGCGACCCGGGCGAACTGCATCCCCGAGGACCCCGCCATCAGGGTCTTGTCGAGATCGAAGAAAGCAGCGACCGCGCACGGCGTCGGGCGCTGGGGGGGGGAGCGCACTGTTAGTGCGTGACCTGATCCGACGACTGAGGACCCCGAGCCCTTGCAGCCGGTCAGACCTCGAGCACTATCGCGTCGCCCTGGCCGCCGCCGGAGCAGATCGCGGCGACGCCGAGGCCGCCGCCGCGACGGCCGAGCTCGTGCACGAGGCTGCCGACGATGCGCGATCCGGAGGCGCCGATCGGGTGGCCGAGCGCGATCGCCCCGCCGTTGACGTTGACCTTGTCCTCCTCGATGCCGAGCATCCGCATCGAGTTGAGCGCGACCGAGGCGAAGGCCTCGTTGATCTCCCAGAGGTCGACTTCCTCGGGGCTCTTGCCGATCTTCTCGAGCGCCTGCCTGGCGGCGGCTGCGGGCGTCCTCGCCAGGTAGGCGAAGTCGTCCCCCACGGTGCCGTAGGAGAGCACGCGGGCGAGCACGGTCTTGCCTTCCTGCTCGGCCCACTCGGCCGAGGCGGCGACGATCGCACCGGCGCCGTCGTTGACGCCAGGCGCGTTGCCGGCGGTGTGGGTGGCGTCCTCGCCGCCGATCGCGCGCAGCCCGGCCAGCGTCTCGACCGTGGTCTCGGCGCGGATCGCCTCGTCGGCC
The DNA here is from genome assembly GCA_963789505.1 of uncultured Solirubrobacterales bacterium. Classification (GTDB taxonomy): domain Bacteria; phylum Actinomycetota; class Thermoleophilia; order Solirubrobacterales; family 70-9; genus VRUE01. The sequence continues at coordinate 72,086 of CAWBLE010000001.1, read as the reverse complement.
TCGATCGTGTTCTCACCCTTGCGCGAGCGGACCGTGACGCCGACGATCTCATCGGCAAGGCGGCCGGCGTCGGTCGCCTCGGCGGCAAGCCGGTGCGAGCGCTCGGCGAACTTGTCCATGTCGGCGCGGGTGATCTCGAGCTCGTTGGAGACCTCGCTGGCCTCGTTGATCATCTGCTTTTCGGTGAAGGGGTTGGTGAGGCCGTCGTGGACCATCGCGTCGATCGTCTCGACGTGGCCCATGCGGTAGCCGAAGCGGGCGCCGGGCAGCAGGTGCGGGGCGCCGCTCATCGACTCCATGCCGCCGGTCACGGCGACCTCGGTGTCGCCGGCGCGGATCGCCATGTCGGCGAGGCCGAGCGAGCGCATGCCCGAGGCGCAGACCTTGTTGATCGTCTCCGAGGGCACCTCCTTGGGGATGCCGCCCTTGATCTGCGCCTGGCGCGAGGGAATCTGGCCCTGGCCGGCCTGCAGCACCTGGCCGAAGACGACCTGGTCGACCTGCTCGGGGTCGACCGAGGAGCGCTCGAGCGCGGCCTCGATCGCCTGGCCACCGAGGTCGGTGGCGTCCAGCGAGGAGAGGGTTCCGCCCATCTTGCCGAAGGGCGTGCGTGCGGTTCCGAGGATTACGGTGCTGGGCATCTGGCGGCCTTTCTTTGCCTGGTTTGTGTGCCGGGTCTCGGCTCGGACAGGGCCGCAAGGCCCTGCCGGGACGATAGCGCGACCGCGGACGAGGCTGCGTGAGCAACTGCATAGACTCGGCGTCGTGAACGTCGTCGTCAGCCAGGACAGCCCGACCGAGAGCAGCGCCGACCTGCTCGTCGCCGGCCTGTATGAGGGCGAGGAGCTGCCGGCCGAGCTGGCCGGCGCGCCCGGCGCCGCCGAGGCCCTGGCGGGGTTCCAAAAGCTCAGCCTGCTCCACCCCGAGCGACCGGGCCGCGCGCTCGTCGTCGGCCTCGGCAAGCGCGAGACCTCCGACCCCGAGCGGATCCGGCTGGCCGCGGCCGTTGCGGCCAAACGGGCCGCCGAGCTCGACGCATCGTCGCTCGCCTGGTTGCTGCCCGCCGGCGACGACGACGGAGCGACCGCGGACGCGCTGGTCACCGGCACGATCCTCGCCGGCTACCGCTTCGATCGCTTCAAGAGCACCGATGACGACGCGCCTCCCCCGGCCCGGATCGAGTCGCTGACCCTGCTCGCCGCCGAGGACGTCGCCGCGGCGGCCGAGGCCGCCCGCGTCTGCGCCGAGGCCCAGAACCGCGCCCGCGACCTGCAGAGCCTCCCCGCCAACTTCGCCACTCCCTCCTTCCTCAGTCGCCGGGCCCGCGAGCTCGCCTCCCACCACGAGGGCGTCAGCGCCGAGGTGCTCGGCCGCGAGGAGATCGCCGCCAAGGGGATGGGCGGGCTGGTCGCCGTCAGCCAGGGAAGCGAGGAGGAGCCGAAGCTGATCGTGCTGCGCTACGCGGGCGGTGGCGACGGCCCGACCCTGGGCTTCGTCGGCAAGGGCGTCACCTTCGATACCGGCGGCATCTCGCTCAAGCCGTCGGCCTCGATGCAGGAGATGAAGATGGACATGTCGGGCGCCGCCGCGGTGCTCGAGGCGGTCGGCGCGATCGCCGAGCTCGGCCTACCGCTCAACCTGATCGCCGTCGTCCCCGCGACCGAGAACATGCCCTCGGGGACCGCGATCAAGCCCGGCGACGTGATCACCCAGTACAACGGGGTGACGGTCGAGGTCAACAACACCGACGCCGAGGGTCGCCTGATCCTCGCCGACGCGCTCGCCTACGCGGTTGAGCTGGGGGCCGAGCGGATCGTCGACATCGCGACCCTGACCGGGGCGGTGCTGATGGCGCTCGGCTCGACCTACGCCGGCCTCGTCTGCAACGACGACGAGCTCGCGGGCGAGGTCGAGGCCGCGGGCCGGGAGACCGGCGAGCTGGTCTGGCGCCTGCCCCTGCACCCCGAGTACCTGGAGCTGATGAAGGGCACCGTCGCCGACCTGACCAACGCCGCCGCCAAGCGCAAGGCGGGCACGATCACCGCCGCCTCGTTCCTCGCCGAGGCGATCGGCGACACCCCCTGGGCCCATGTCGACATCGCCGGCACCGCCTGGGACGTCGGCCGCCCTTACACCGGCGCCGACGCCAGCGGCTTCGGCGTCCGCCTCCTGGTCGAGCTCGCGCGCCGGCACCCGGCCTAGCCCGCCGCCGCGCTCATCTAACGACCCCCACGCGCCCGGGCGAGGCTCGGCCGGGCCGGTTGACGACGAGCGGCCGGGTAGTGCAGGTCCGCCGCGATCTCCTCCTGGGAGATCGCGATCCGGGGAGCCTTGGGACGATGGCTTCGGTGTCTGTGGATCAGCCTCATGGTGCCTCCGATCGGGCCTTGGTTGCTTCAAGCAACCGTTGAGTGCGCCCACCCTAGCCGACTCGGTTGCTTCACGCAACCTTGTGTGCCAAGATCACTCTCGTGCTCGGCCATGACTACCCCGGCCAGGTCTGCTCGATCGCCAAGGCGCTCGAGGTCGTCGGCGAGCGCTGGAGCCTGCTGATCGTCCGCGACGTGATGAACGGCAACCGCCGCTTCGGCGAGTTGCAGCGCGGCCTCGGCGTCGCCCGCAACGTGCTCTCGGCGCGGCTGCAACGGCTGGTCGAGGAGGACATCCTCGAGCGCCGCCCCTACCAGTCGAGCCCCGAGCGCTACGAGTACTTCCTCACCGAGAAGGGGCTCGACCTCTGGCCGGCCCTCGTCGCCCTGCTCGCCTGGGGCGACCGCCACTCCCCCGAGCCCGATGGCCCGCCGATGCTGATCGTGCACAAGGGGTGCGGCGGCGAGGTCAGCGACCGCGGCACCTGCGAGCGCTGCGGCGAGCTCCTCCACGCCCGCGACGCCCGCGCCCTGCCCGGCCCCGGCGCCGGCGCCCTGGCGCGGCAGGATGGACACTTGATGCCCCTGTAGGGGACACAATGCTTCAATCGACGTGACGCGGGACGACCAGGAGGAGCGAGATGGCAACGGCGGCTGAGGTGCAAGCGCGGGACAAGGTCTTCATCGGCGGCGAGTGGGTCGAGCCGCAGGGCGAGCGAGACGATCGAGGTCGTCAACGCGACGACCGAGGAGGTGATGGCGACGATCCCGGCCTGCACGGCGGCCGACGCCGACCTCGCGGTGCGCGCCGCGCGCGACGCCTTCGAGGCCTGGTCGCAGACCTCGCGCGAGCGAGCGCGCCGCCTACCTGACCGCGATCGCCACCGGGCTCGGCGAGCGCGGCGAGGAGATCGCGGCGACGATCTCGCAGGAGCTGGGGATGCCGATCAAGCTCAGCCAGATCATCCAGGCCGGCCTGCCGACCGCCCAGTTCGCGGCGATGCCGGGGCTGATGGAGGAAGTCGCCTGGGAAGAGGAGATCGGCCACTCGCGGGTGCTGCGCGAGCCGGTCGGCGTGCTCGGCGCGATCACGCCCTGGAACTTCCCGCTCAACCAGATCGCCGCCAAGGTCGCCCCCGCCCTCGCCGCCGGCTGCACCGTCGTGCTCAAGCCGAGCGAGGTGACGCCGCTCAACGCCTTCATCCTCGCCGAGGTGATCGAGGCCGCCGGCCTGCCCGCCGGCGTCTTCAACCTGCTCACCGGCACCGGGCCGGAGGCCGGCGAGGCGATCGCCGGGCACCCCGGGGTCGACATGGTCTCCTTCACCGGCTCGACCCGCGCCGGGCGGCGCGTCTCCGAGCTCGCCTCGGCGACGGTCAAGCCGGTCGCGATGGAGCTCGGCGGCAAGTCGCCGAACGTGATCCTCGACGACGCCGACCTCTCCAAGGCGGTCCCCGACGGGGTCGCCAAGTGCTTCCTCAACTCGGGCCAGACCTGCAGCGCCCTGACCCGCATGCTGGTGCCGCGCGAGAAGCTCGCCGAGGCCGAGCAGATCGCCGTGAAGACGGCCGAGAGCTTCACCCCCGGCGACCCGTTCGAGGACTCGACCCGGCTCGGGCCGCTCGTCTCCGCGACGCAGCGCGAGCGCGTCCGCGGCTACATCGAGAAGGGCGAGGCGGAAGGGGCGAAGCTGCTCACCGGCGGCGCCGCCCCGCCCGAGGGCCTCGAGCGCGGCTACTTCGTCCGCCCCACCGTCTTCTCCGATGTCACCCCCGAGATGACGATCGCCCAGGAGGAGATCTTCGGCCCGGTGCTGGTGATCCAGCCCTACGAGGATGAGGACGACGCGGTGCGGATCGCCAACGAGACCGTCTACGGCCTCGCCGGCGGCGTCTGGTCTGCCGACCAGGAGCGCGCGATCGCCGTCGCCAAGCGGATCCGCACCGGGCAGATCGAGATCAACGGCGCCGCCTTCAACCCGCTCGCCCCGTTCGGCGGCTACAAGCAGTCCGGCCACGGCCGCGAGAACGGCCGCTACGCGATCGAGGAGCTGCTGCAGGTGAAGAGCTTGCAGCTGTAGCGCTTGCTGCAGGGGAGGGCCGTGTGCCCCCTCCCCGGAAACCGTCGCGCAGCTGGGGCGCGGGTCTGGGTTCGGGCGTGGTTCCGGGAGTTTCCGTGGAGGGGGCACACGGCCCTCCTTGCGGGCGCTGTGGGTGCTCGTATCAGCAGCCGAGCTGGCGGGCGATGACCATCTGCTGGACCTCGTCGGTGCCCTCGCCGATCGTGAGGATCTTGGCGTCGCGGTAGAAGCGGCAGACCGGGTACTCCTCGATGTAGCCGTAGCCGCCGTGAATCTGCACGGCCTCCTCGGTCGCGCGGACGGCGAGGCGGCCGGTGATCAGCTTCGCCTGGGCGGCGGTGAGAGTGAAGGATTGCCCGGCGTCCTTCTCCAGCGCGGCCCGCCAGGTGAGCAGGCGGGCGGCCTCGATCTGGGCCGAGAGGTCGGCGATCTTCGCCTGGATCGACTGGAATTTCGAGATCGGCTGGCCGAAGGCCTGGCGCTCCTTCGCGTATGAGATCGCCTCGTCGAGCGCGCCTTGAGCGAGGCCGACGCCCATCGCGGCGACGCCGATCCGGCCGCCGTCGAGGATGTGGAGGAAGTTCTTGAAGCCGTCGCCGCGGCGGCCGAGCAGGTCGGCCTCGGGCACGCGGCAGTAGTCGAAGCTCAGCGGGCGGGTGTCGGAGGCGTTCCAGCCCATCTTGCGGTACGGCTCGCCGGCCTCGTAGCCGGGCGTGCCGGTGGGAACGATCAGGTTGGAAATCTCCTTGCGCCCGTCGGCCTGGCCGGTGACGGCGGTGATCGCGACGCAGCCGGAAATGTCGGTGCCGGAGTTGGTGATGAACTGCTTGGCGCCGTCGATCGTCCACTCGCCGTCTGCGAGCTTCGCCGTCGTCCGCACGTTGCCCGCGTCAGATCCGGCCTCGGGCTCGGTCAGCCCGAACGAAGCGAGCTTCTGCCCGCTGCAGAGCACCGGCAGCCACTCGTCTTTCTGCTCGTCGGACCCCCAGAGATAGATCGGCATCGTCCCCAGCGAGGTATGCGCCGCCATCGTGATGCAGACCGACGAGTCGATCCGCGCCAGCTCTTCGACCGCGAGGACATAGGACAGCGTGTCCGCGCCCCCGCCCCCGTACTCCTGCGGGAACGGAATCCCCATCAGCCCGAGCTCCCCCAGCTTCGCGACGATCTCATACGGAAACCGCTTCTCCCGATCCAGCTCCTCAGCGACGGGCTTTACCTCCTGGAGCGCAAACTCGCGCACCGTGTCCCGCAGCAGCTTCTGCTCATCGCTCAGCTCGAAATTCACGGCCGTGAGCCTATTGCGCCCACGAGGAGGGCCGTATGCACCCTCTCCGGGAAACTCCTGGAACCGCGTCTGAGCCTCGACCCGCGACCCAGCTGCGCGACGGTTTCCAGGAGAGGGTGCATGCGGCCCTCCCAACCCCGCCAGCTGCGCGACGGTTTCCATGGGAGGGGCACACGGCCCTCCCGACCGCGGGCCGGTCAGCTCGCCCGCAGCGTGAAAAGCACGCGCGTGCCGGGCGTCGCCGGCTCGAGCCAGATGCGGCCGCCGTGGGCCTCGACGATCGCGCGCGATATCGCCAGGCCGAGGCCGGCGCCTTCCTCGTCGCCGGCCACGTCCTCGCCGCGGTAGAAGGCGTCGAAGGCCCTGCGGCCGTCGGCGACCGAGATCCCGTCGCCGTCGTCGGCGACCTCGACCTCGACTCCGCCAGCCGCCGGGCGCGCCCGAACGGTGACGCTGCCGTCGGCAGGGGTATGGCGGATCGCGTTCTGGATCAGGTTGAAGAGCACGCGCTGCAGCTTCTCGGCGTTGGCCCGCGCCGGCAACTCCCCGGCCGGCAGCTCGGCGGCGAGCGAGACGCCGCGCGCCGCCGCGGGCGCGCGCATCGCGGCGACCGTGTCGCCGACCAGCTCCCCCAGCTCGACCTGGCTCATCGTCCAGGAGATCTCACCGGCCTCGATCCGCGAGAGCTCGAAGAGGTCGTCGATCAGGCCGCTGAGGGCGGAGACGTGGGTGCGGATCTCGCCCAGGTAGCGGTCGCGCGTCTCCCCCGTGACGACGCCGTCGTCGATCGACTCGACCAGCAGTCGCAGCGAGGCCAGCGGCGTGCGCAGGTCGTGCGAGACCGAGGCGACAAGCCGGCGGCGGGCAGCCTCGACCTCGCGCCGCGAACGGTCCTCGACGACGAGGCTGGTCGCCAGCCAGGCGGCGAGGGCGCCGCCGGCGATCGCCAGCAACACCAGGGCGATCTGCGGCCAGCCCATTTTGTGCGGCACGGTGACCGCCGCGCCGCCGGCGAGGAAGGCCGCGATCGCGATCAGGGCGGAGCGCTTCATAGGATCACGGCCGCAACCTGTAGCCGACGCCCCAGACCGTCTCGATGAAGCGGGGCTCCGCCGGGTCGTCGCCGAGCTTGGCTCGCAGGCGCCGTACGTGGACGGTGACCGTGCTGGTGTCGGTGAAAAAGGGGTACTCCCAGACCGTCTCCATCAGCTGGTCGCGGCTGAAGACGCGGCCGGGATTGGCGGCGAGGAAGGCGAGCAAGTCGAACTCGCGCTGGGTCAGGGCGAGCTCCTCGCCGGCCAGGGTGACGCGGCGCGAGCCCGGGTCGATCCGCAGCTCGCCGTGCTCGATCGGCTCCGGCTCGGCCTCGGGTGGCGGCGAGACGCGGCGCAGCACCGCGTCGACTCGGGCGACCAGCTCGGCCGGCGAGAAGGGCTTGACCACGTAGTCGTCGGCGCCGTGGCGCAGCCCGACCAGCCGGTCGGACTCCTCGCCGCGGGCCGTCAGCAGGATCACCGCGGTGCGCTCCCCCCCGCCCTCGTGCAGCTGCCGCAGCACCTCGATCCCGTCGAAGCCGGGAAGCATCACGTCGAGCACGACCAGGTCGGGCCGGTGCAGGCCGGCCAGCCGTACCGCCTCGGGCCCGTCGCCGGCGCTGTAGGTGTCATAGCCGGCCCGCTCCATGTAACGGCAGACGACCTCGACGATCGTCGGCTCGTCGTCGACGACAAGCACGGTTCCGCGCGGCGCGTCGCTCACGCCCTCCATTGTCGCGCTCGCGCTAGCCGAAGGTGAAGGCATAGCCCATCACTCCCTTTTCGGGCTCGAGGCGCAGCGTGTGCCGCTCGACCCGCGGCAGGTCGACGAGGTCGTAGAGGCGCTGGCCGGTGACCGTGACCACACCGTCGTGGACGTCGGCGCCGGCGAGCTTGGCGGGAATCGGCTTGCCGTCGAGCAGCACCCGCACCTTGCGGCTGCGGCCGGGCGAGCCGAGCACGAGGTAGACGCGGCGGGCGCCGAAGCCGAGCTCGAGCGCGCCGCCCTCCGCCGTCGCCGACTCCGGCGCGACCTTCCAGCGCCCGCTGTAGGCGAGCTGGTCGGTCGGCGGCTTCGCCGGGCTGCCGAAGTCCTGGGTGCCGGAGGCGATCGGGCCGTTGACGAAGCGATCGGCGCGCAGCGAGCCGAGGTAGCTCTCCGGCGTGGTCACCCCGCGCGAAGCTTCGATCCCGGCGCCGCCGGACTCGCCCTTGCCGACCCTGCGGCCGGCTTCGGCCAGCAGCTCGCGGATGATCTGCTCTTTCTCGTCGTATTCGCCCTCGCCGAAGTGGACGTAGCGGACCCTGCCCTTGGCGTCGATGAAGTACTCGGCGGGCCAGTATTCGGTCCCGTAGGCGGTGAAGGTGGCGAGGTCGTTGTCCTGCACGACCGGGTATTCGATCCCGTTGCGCTCGATCGCTTCCTCGACGTTGCCGGCGTCTTTCTCGAACGGGAACTCGGGCGAGTGGACGCCGACGATCGTCAGCCCGTCGTCGCGGTAGCGCTTGTCCCATGCGGTCAGGTAGGGCAGCGTGCGCAGGCAGTTGATGCAGCTGTAGGTCCAGAAGTCGACCAGGACGACCTGGCCGCGCAGCGACTTCAGCGTCAGCGGTTCCTCCCCGGGCGTGTTGAACCAGCGCTGCGTGTCGACGAATTCCGGCGGCGTGCCGAGCACCGGCAGGCCCGAGGCCTTGCCTTCTCCCGCCCCGCCGTTGCCGCCGCCCGGCTCGGAGCTGCCGGTCACCGCCGCTTCCGCGGTCGCCTCGCCGAGCGCGCCGCCACCGCCGCCGCGCACGTCGGCGAGGGCGCTGCGGGCGCTGCCGCTGTCCTCCAGCGACTTCGAGGGGTTGACCAGGAAGCTGGGCAGGCTGCTGGCGATCTGGTTCTGGAATTTGATGTCGTAGTTGCCGAGCATCGCCAGGCCGATGAAGACCATCACCGCGCCCATCGCGATCTGGAAACCGGTGCCGCGGCGGGCCAGCGGCGCGATCACGCGGCGTCCGCCGAGCATCAGGAAGTAGAGGACGACGGCCGAGCCGATCCCGTAGCTGAGCGCGATCGCGAGCCGGCCGGTGCTGAACGACTGCGAGGCCGAGACGGTGATCACGCCGGCGAGGATCGGCCCGGCGCAGGGCGCGTAGACGAAGCCGAGGCTGCCGCCGACGGCGACGCCGGACCAGAAGCCGTCGCCGCCGCCGCTGCGCGGGCCGCCGGCGATGCCGGCGAAGCGGCTCATGTAGGCCTCCAGCCGGGCCGCCACCGGCGGGATCATCAGCGAGACGCCAAACCCGATCAGGACGAAGATCGCCAGCTTGCGCAGCAGGTCGTCGGGCAGGCCGAGCGCCGAGATCACGTAGACCAGGGCAACCGTCGCGAAGGTGAAGCTGACGGCGAGGCCGGCGACGATGCCGAGTGGCCGCCGCCGGCCGCCGGTCGCGCCCGCTGAGAGCGCGATCGGCAGTACCGGCAGCACGCAGGGAGAGAGCGCGGTAGCCGCGCCCGCCACGAACCCGAAGAGGATCAGGAGTGCCATCTGCTCACCTTCTCAGCCCGGGATTACGTGGAGATGACGATTCCGGCTCAGCCTTCGTCCTTCATCGCGTCTTCGTGCTTCATCGCGTCTTCGTGCTTCATCGCTTCGTCTTCGTGCTTCATCGCTTCGTCGCCCGATTCGTGCTTCATCGAGTCGCCTTCATGCTTCATCGAGTCCTCGCCGGACTCGTGCTTCATCGCGTCGCCCGAGTCGTCCTTCATCGCGTCGTCGCTCTTCATCGCGTCGTCGCCCTTGCTGGTTTCGGCGGCGTTCTGGGACTGCAGGGTGGTGTCGGCGGCGCTGGTCGAACTGTCGTCGCTGCCGCCGCAACCGGCGATCAGCAGCCCGCCGGCGACGGCCAGGACGGCAATCAGCGGCAGGGCGAGTGCTTTACGTGCACGCATCTGAATCTCCCTTTCGTAGAGAACTTTGAGCGCACGCTAGGGGCCAAATGTGACGAGGAAAGAAACGCTGTGGCGGGTTATCGGTCTATATGACCGGTTTCCCGCCACACGAAGCTATGCCGGCTGGGCGGTGACGGCGCCCGCGGGGCGGGCGGCGACCTCGGCGTGGCGACCGGCCTTCGCGCCGATCCCGTAGTGGCCGCAGATCGCGATCTCGTGCTCGCGCAGCAGCGGCCGGCCCGGGTCGACGCTGGGCGCGGCGCGCAGCGCCTCGCGACCCTGCGCGGTCCAGGCCCGGCCGGGCATCGCCGCGCACTCGCGCAGCGGCACCGCGACCGACTTGGCGGCGCGTCGGCCGAAGAGCCCGAGGCGCCGGGGCGGGCGCTCCTGGGTGACGATCAGCCAGGCCGGCGGGCCGCCCTCGGCGTCGGCGTAGAGGCCGTCGATGCGCCCGACCGGGCGGCCGTCGAGGTCGTCGAGGCCGAGGCCGATCCAGGCGCTCGCCTCGGCGAGGCTCGGCGGGGCGGCGGTCTCAGTCATCGGCCTGGCGCTCCAGCAGCTCGCTCGCGGCGCTGGCCGGGTCGAGCTCGCGCCGCACGACCCGCTCGAGCAGCGCCGCCGTCTCGGGATCGGCCTCCGCTGTCGCCTCCATGCGCCGCCGCATGCGCGAGGTCGCGATCCCCAGCACCTCGCTGCGCAGGTTGCGGGCGCGTCGCTCCGCCAGCGTGCCCTCCGCCTCGATATGGGCGCGGTGCTCGTCGATCTTCGCCGCCAGCTCCTCGACCCCCTCGCCGCGCGCCGCCTCGGTGCGCAGGATCGGCACCTGCCAGCGGCCGGGCTCGTGCGAGAGCGCCAGCACGCCGCGCACCTCGCGCACCATCGTGTCCGTCATCGGGTGGTCGGCCTTGTTGACGACGATCACGTCGGGGATCTCCATCACGCCCGCCTTCAGCGCCTGGATCGAGTCGCCCGAGCCGGGCATCAGCGCCAGCACGATCGTGTCGGCGTGGTCGACGATGTCGATCTCGGCCTGGCCGACGCCGACGGTCTCGATCAGCACGTCGTCCTTGCCCGCCGCGTCCATCGCCAGAGCGACCTGCAGCGCCGCCTCGGAGAGGCCGCCGAGGGCGCCGCGCGAGGCCATCGAGCGGATGAAGACGCCGGGGTCGAGGAAGTGGTCGGAGAGGCGGATGCGGTCGCCGAGCAGGGCGCCGCGCGTGAACGGGCTCGAGGGGTCGATCGAGAGCACCGCGACCTCGCGCTCGGCCTTGCGCAGCTCCGCGGTGAGCGCGCCGATCAGGGTGCTCTTGCCGACCCCGGGCGGGCCGGTGAAGCCGACGATCCGCGCCTTGCCGGTGCGCGGGTAGACCTCGCGGACGAGCTCCCAGCCGGCCGGGTCGTCGGACTCGATCAGCGTGATCGCCCGCGCCAGCGCCCGCTTGTCGCCCGCGACGAGGCGCTCGGCGAGCGACTTCGATTTCGGCTGGTCCTGGGCGGCGTCAGGCATCGGTGCGCGGAGTCTAGAGTTCCGGCCGCCGTGATCCGCTTCCTCCGCTTCTGCGCCCGCAACGGGATGCTCACCCCCAAATACGGGTTGCTGGCGGCACGCTACCTGCGGCGCCGCCTGCTGACGCCCGCGGGCTGGCGCTGGCGTACCCACGGGCCGCTCTTCCTCGGCAGCGGGCTCGAACTGCAGATCGCGCGCCGCGGGCGGATCGAGTTCGGCCGCTTCGTCTGGCTCGGCCACGGGACCAAGATCCGCTGCCACGAGGGCGTGGTCGAGATCGGCGAGAAGACGGTGCTGGGACAGGAGTGCACGATCTCCGCTTACAAGCGGGTGCGGATCGGCGAGCAGTGTGTGATCGCCGACCGGGCGATGTTCATCGACTTCGACCACGGCGTCGTCGAGGTCGACCGGCCGATTCGGCAGCAGGGCATCTACACGCGCGATGTCGAGGTCGGCTCCAACGTCTGGATCGGCTACGGCGCCTGCATCCTGCGCGGCGTCCGCGTCGGCGACAACGCGATCGTCGGCACCAACTGCGTCGTCACCAAGGACGTCCCGGCCAACGCCGTCGTCGCCGGCGTCCCGGCCCGGATCGTGCGCATGCGCGACACCCCCGAGCGCCTGCGCTGGCCCGACCCGGTCGAGCCCGACCCGACCGCCGAGACCACCCTTCCTCCCGCCGACTGACACTGTATTGTCTGAGAGACAAAAGCAGTATTGTCTGGGCGACGTTGAATTTCCAGATTCGAGCTTCGTCGCCTCGCGATCCCCACCGAAAGGTCTGTAGATCTTCGACGTGACTGACAGCAGAATCGCGCCGATGGACGTCGGCCACCACTTCGGCGAGAACCTGCGCCGTGCGCGCAGGCGTGCCGGCATCTCGCAGGAAGAGCTGGGGATGCGCTCGTCCCTGCACCGCACCGAGATCGGCCTGCTCGAGCGCGGCGCCCGCGTGCCTCGAATCGACACGCTGATCAAGGTCGCCAGCGCCCTCGCGATCCCGCCCGGCGACCTGCTGGTCGGAATCGACTGGACGCCCGGCTCGATGACGACCACAGACGGCAGCTTCGCCTTCGCCCAGGGCGACCCCAGGTCCAACTGACTAGCCGCTGGGGGGCTCAGGCAGGGCTCGGGTCCTTTTCAGCCAGTTCGGCGTAGATCGCGGCGGTCTGCTCGGCGACGTCGCCCCAGTCGAAGCGGCGCAGGTGCTCGTAGGCTTCGGCGACCAGGCTCTGGCCGAGCTCGTCGTCGCGGAGGACGCGGATCGCGACCTCAGCCAGCGCTTCGGGGTCGTGCGAGCGGAAGCGCAGGCCGACCTCCTCGTGCGGGACGACCTCGCGCAGGCCGCCGGTGTCGGCGACGATGCAGGGGCATTCGGAGGCCATCGCCTCGAGCGCGACCAGGCCGAAGGGCTCGTAGATCGAGGGCACCACGGTCAAGTCGGCGATCCGGTAGAGCGAGTGCAGCACGTCGTCGCCGATCCAGCCGAGGAATGTGCCGTGCTCCATCAGGCCCAGCTCCTCGGCCTGGCGGTGCAGCTCGGCCTCGTGGGTGCCGGACCCGGCGACCAGGAAGCGCGTCCCCGGCGCCTCCTCGACCACCCGCGGCATCGCCTCCAGCGCCAGCTGGAAGCCCTTCTCGTAGACGAGCCGGCCGATCAGCAGGACCAGCTTCTCCTCCGGCGCCGCGAACTCGGCCCGCAGCCGGGTCAGCTCGGCGGCGTCGGGGACGTGCAGGTCGTCGGGGTCGATCCCGTTGGGGATCACGCTGACCCGCTCCTCCTCGACCCCGAAGATGTCGACGATCTGCTCGCGCATGTAGTGCGAGCAGGCGATCGTCCGCACCGAGCGGTTGGTGATCCAGCGCTCGACGCCGTGGATGTAGCTCTGCGGATGCTTGTCGACCCAGCCCTGGTGGCGGCCGTGCTCGGTCGCGTGGATCGTCGTCACCAGCGGCGCCTCGAAGCGCTTGGCGAGGTGGTCGCAGGCGTTGGCGACGAGCCAGTCGTGGCCGTGCACGAGGTCGAACCCGAAGCGGTCGCCGAGTTCGACCCCGGCGGCGAGCATGTCGGAGTTCATCCGTTCGACCCAGGCGACGAACTCGCCCAGCTCGGTCGGTCGGCGCGGCTCGCGGATGCGGTGGATGTGGACGCCGGCGCGGCGCTCCTCGGCCGGCGACTCCTCGCCGCCGCGGGTCAGCACGTGGACCTCGACGTCGCGCTCGACCAGCGCCTCCGACAGCTTGCGCACGTGGCGCGCCAGGCCGCCCTCGATCAGTGGCGGGTACTCCCAGGAGAGGATCAGCACTCGGGTCATGGGCGATCGGCGGCGGCCGGTCAGGGCTCCAGCAGAGGCGCGAGGCTGAGGTCCGGGGCTAGGGCACGCATGCTCGGGTCGCTGCTGGCGGGGAAGTCTATGGCCTCCAGCATCGCCTCGGCGTGATCGGTGGCGCGGCGGAAGGGATAGTCGCCCGCCTGGCCGCGCTTGTCGAGGAAGGCCCAGTCGCTCGACTGGACGGCGAGCAGCTCGCGCGCGGCGCGCAGCGCGGCCGGCCCGCGCAGGCCGCGGGCGAGGGCGCGCAGCAGGCGCAGCTCGAGCCGCCGGGCGCCCCAGGCGAGGTCGGCGACCGGCGGCGAGTCCCAGGTGCCGAGGTCCTTGCCCTCGCCCCAGGTCGAGGCGGCGAGCGGGCGCTCGACCGGCTCGTGCTCGGCGAGCGCCTGCGGCGCGGTGAGCAGGCGGACGCCGGCGGCGGCCGCGCCGGCGAGCACCTCGCGCAGCCAGATCGCCCCCTCCGACCACCAGTGGCCGAGCAGCTCGGTGTCGATCGCGAAGACGAGCAGGCCGCGGCGCCCGCGGCTCGGCGGCTCGCGCAGGCGGGCGGCGGCGGCGGCGAGGAACTCGCCCGCCTGGCGCCGCGCCGCCGCCTCGGCGGCGGCCGGGTCGTAGGCGCCGCCGCCGACCTTCCAGATGCGGATGCCGCGCAGCGATTTGCCGGCGAACTGGGCGTGGGCCGGGTCGGACGGGTAGCCGTCGAGCGACCACAGCCACTGGATCGCCTCCCAGTCGATCGGCAGGGCGGTCGGGCCGGCGGCGGTGGCGACGGGCGTCAGCGCGTCGAGCGGGTCGGCCCGGTGGGCGCTCTGGTCGACGCAGAACCACGCGCCCCGTGCTCGGCGAGCCGCGCCTCGAGGCCCGGCCGGTAGGCGCACTCGGGCAGCCAGAGGCCGCCGTCCCAGCCGAAGCGGCGGCGGTGCGAGCGGATGCCGGCGTCGAGCTGCAGCCGCACCCCGGCCCGCGTCGCCAGCATCGGCAGCACGGCGTGGGTCGCGGCCGAGGCGGCGAGCGCCACCCGCCCCTCGGCGGCGGCGTCCTGGAAGGGGCGCAGCGGGTCCCCCCCGGCGGCGTCGAGCAGCTCCAGCGCGTGGCGGTAGCGCGCAAGCTCCCCCTCGCAGGCGGCCCGGCACTCGGCCGGCACCTGGTCCATGTCCGCCTCCGCCGCTCCGATCCGCCACTCGATCAGGAAGCGCCGCAAGCGCTCCGCCGCCCCCGCGTCCTCCAGCTGGTCGGCCAGCACGGGCGTGACCGTCAGCGTCAGGTCCCGCGCCACCTCCAGCACCGGCAGGTAGGAGCGGATCACCGCGTCGAACAGCCACTCCTCGCCGAACGGGTAGGTCCCGAAGCCCTCGACGTAGGGCATGTGCGAGTGCAGGACGATCGCCAGGTCGCCGGCGGTCTGCTCAGGCATGACAGACGGCGAGGAAGTCCAGCGCCCTGTCCAGGCCCCCGCGTCGCAGCGCAAAGTCCGACGCCGCGATCGCCGGCGTGAAGCGGTCGTAGAACGGCTTGGTCAGGCGCAGCGCCTTGTGCACGGGGTCCCAGCCGAGCCGGATCGCCAGCTCGTGCGCGCGCAGCTTGCGGGCGTGGAAGAGGCCGAGCAGCTCGACCCGCGCGAAGTGCGCCTCGCAGAGCCGGCGGAACTCGGCGGCCCGGTACTCGCGCACGTGCCAGGGGTTGTCGGACTTCTCGGCGCCGGGCGGCGCCAGGGTCAGCAGGTTCGGCGTCGAGACGAAGGCGACGCCGCCGGGCGCCAGCATCGACTTGAAGTGCTCGAGGATCGCGCCGGCGTCCTGCACGTGCTCGATCGTCTGCAGGAAGACGACCGCGTCGCAGGGCTCGGCGAAGCTCTCGACCAGGTCGCGCTCGAAGCGCAGGTTGGGGCGCGTGTAGCGCAGCCGCGCGTGCTCGTGCGCCTCGGGGTTGGCGTCGACGCCGACGACGCTCGCCGCGGCGCCCGCCAGCACGTCGGAGCCGTAGCCCTCGCCGCAGGCCATGTCGACGACGCGCCTGCCGGCGACCCGCGCGGCGATCCATTCGTAGACCGCCAGGTGGCGGCGGAACCAGTAGTTCTCCTCCGGCACGTCGGGCAGCGTCCGCTCGCCGGTCAGCGGCAGCGGCGGCACCCCGGGCGGCTGGTTTTCCTGGACGTATTCGCGCTCCACGGCCGGGAGACGCTATTAGAGCAACGCCGTAGAGGTTTTGGCCGCATAGCGAACCGATGCCGGGTCGTTCCGGCCCCATGCCCGCCTCGCCCACGGCCACGCCGGACCACATCAAGGACGTCAACACCCGCTACCACGACGCGGCGGCCGACGAATACGACGCCAAGTGGGGCATCGACTTCGGCGCCACCGGCCAGAAGCAGGTGCGCGGCAAGCTGGAGAAGGCGCTCGGCGGGCTCGACGGGGAGCGCTTCCCCGACGCGCTGGAGATCGGCTGCGGCACCGGCTACTTCTCGCTCAACCTGCTGCAGATGGGGACGATCGAGCGGCTGACCGCGACCGACATCTCGCCCGGGATGCTGCGGCGGCTCGCCGCGACCGCCGAGTCGCTCGGCCTCGAGGTCGAGACCGTGGCGACCGAGGCCGAGCAGCTGCCGTTCGAGGACGAGAGCTTCGACCTCGTCTTCGGCCACGCCGTCCTCCACCACATCCCCGACCTCGAGCGCGCCCTCGCCGAGTTCAAGCGCGTGCTGCGCCCCGGCGGCGCGATCGCCTTCTGCGGCGAGCCCTCGCGCTACGGCGACCGCCTCGCCGCGGCGCCGAAGCGCGCCGGCATGCTCGCCGCGCCGGCCTGGCGGCGCCTGGTCGGCGCCAGCCCGCGGGTCGTCGCCGAGATGGACCTCTCGCACGGCCACGCGCTCGAGGGCGAGGTCGACGTCCACGCCTTCGCCCCCGCCGACCTGCGCCGCCTGCTCAGCGAGAGCGGCTTCGAGCGGCGCCGCGTCGGCGGCGAGGAGCTGCTCGCCAACGCCTGGGGCTGGGGCCTGCGCACGGTCGAGTCCAGCGCCGAGCCCGAATCGGTTTCCTGGTCCTGGCGCCGCTTCGCCTTCAACAGCTACATCGCCCTGCAGAAGGTCGACAGCCGCCTGCTCGAGCCCCACCTCCCCGCCGAGCTCTTCTACAACCTGGTCCTCTCAGCCCGCAAGCCGGCGCCTGACGCACCCGGCCCTCGGCGCGGATCGTTGCTGCATTTTCCCCACGGCAGGTAGGAAAATGCAGCAACATCGCGGCGTCAGCCGGAGAGGCGGGCAATGACCGCGGCGAGGGTTCGCTGCACGTACTCCGGTTCGTAACGAATCTGGTCTTCGCCAAAGCGGACCGTGGTCAGGCCGGACGTCATGTGGGTCTGGTCGCGGCGACGATCCGTCGACTGCTCGCCGGATGTCCGGTGGTGGCGCCAGCCATCGGTCTCGACCACGAGTCCGAGACCGGGCCAGTAGAAGTCGACCCGGTAGCCCTTGAGGGCCACTTGGGTTTCGCGGGCAAGGGCAGCTTGCCCGCCCTGACGATCTCGAGAAAGCGGCGCTCGAGGCCCGTGTCGGTGAGGGCATCGAGGCCGAGGACACGCTTCATCCGGGCCATTCCCAGGCCTCGGCCCCAAAGCGGCGACCGCCCGGCGAAGGTCTTCTGGGTCGACGAGATCAATCCGATCGGCCTCGCTGACTGCCCGCTCCACCTGCCAGTCCCTGGACGACGAGGCGAAGTCAACCAGCGTGGAGACCAGATCGGTCACAGGTATCCCGTCCACCTCGCGCCAATGCTCCGCTCCGAGGTCGCGTCGTCGATGCACTCGGATGCCCGAGCGACGAAGCCACGCGCCCGCGGTCACCTCGATCGTCTTCCCGACGGGGAACTGGCGCGACCCCCCAGAGGGCTGCTGCGCTGCGATGGCTGAGCAGGGCCGCCGGCCCACAGGCCAACACAGCCGCCATCCAGCGCCCCTTCTGGCTCACTTCCGGTCGTCCCGACCGCATAGACGCCCGCGCCACAGCGGATGCAGACGACCCTTGGCGAGCCGGTGTTCGATCGCGCTGAGAGCCGAGCCCGAGCTCGAGCAGCTGCGACCGCGCCACCACTCCATGCTGCCTGCGGACCAGATCCCAGGCCTCTCGCGCCAGATCTTGCTGCCTTTTCCCCACGATCACAGGGACAAGGCAGCAAGCAAGCCCGGCTTTCGCCCCCCATGGGGCTGCCAGGGCTGGCGAATTTGGCGCTATTTGGGCGCTCTGGGCGGCGGGCGCGGTAGAGCTTGGCGGGGCGGTCGAAGCCCTTGAGGCGTTTCTCGCCGGCGTAGGAGTAGGCGAAGCGGTCGCCGGCGGCGTCGCGGGCGGCCTCTGTCGATCAGCACGCTGCCGGGTTTGGCGATCCCGGTCAGGCGGCTGGCGAGGTTGACCGGGCGGCCGTAGTAGTCGCCGGCCTGGACGTGGACCGAGCCGTGGGCGATGCCGGCGCGCAGGCGCGGGAACTCGTCGCCTTCCTCGTCGGCCGCCTCGACCATGCGCAGCGCCGCCTCGACCATCGCCGCGGCGTCGGTGGAGACGAGCATCGCCGCGTCGCCGATCAGCTTGACCAGCCGCACCGGCGGCTCGGCGACGGCGGTCGCCAGCTCGTCCAGCCGGCCGGCGATCAGGCCGAGCTCTTCGGTCTCCACCTGCTCGCCGAGCTTGGTGAAGCCGACCAGGTCGGCGAAGCAGACGGCGACCTCGGGCCCGGCCCCCATCTCCCCCGCGGCCAGGTCGGCGGCGCCGATCACGTCGCGGCGGATCTGCTCCAGCATGTGGGCGCGGAAGGCGTAGGTCAGCGTCGGCTCGAAGACGCGGCAGCATGTGCTCGGCCGCGGCGGCGAAGCGCAGCGCCAGGTCGCGCTCGGTGTCGCCGGGCTGCATCAGCGTCCGCACGACGAGCTCGCGGTTGGCCTCGGCGATCCGCGCCGTCGCCATGCCCACCGTGCGCGCCACCTGCAGCATCCCCTCCTCGGGCAGGCCGGCGTCGTAGAACGCCTTGACCCGCTTCGCCTCCTCCAGGTCGACCTCGGTCACCGCGCGCTCGTCGGGGTCCGGGTAGGGAATGCCGAGCGCGGCGCTGGTCCGCTGCAGAGATCGCCAACTCGAGGCCGACCTTCTCGGCGACCTCGCGCGGCGTGTAGCGGGCGCCGTCGCCGGCGATCGCCCGCTCGACCGGCAGCAGGGCCAGCCGGCCGCCCTCGACCGCCTCGCGCAGCTCGGTCAGCGGCACGCCTTCGCCGGCCAGCCGCTCGAGCAGCTCGCGCCGCGCCTCGCGCGCCGCGCCCGGTGCCGTCGAGCAGCCCCTCCGCCTTGAAGTCGATCATCGCGCATTCTCGCGGTTGGCGACTTTCCCGTCATATGACGGGAAACGCGCCATTCAGGCGACTACGGCGCCGCCGCGGCGCGGATCGCCGCCGCCGCTCAGCTCGCCGCCGGCCGGATCGCGGGCGACCGCCTGCACGCCGCCGAAGAAGAGGTTGATCCGCGGCCGGCGCAGGACGGGGACGCCGCGCGCCTCGATCCGCGCCAGCGCCTGCTCGTCGATCCCCGGCTCGGCCTGGACGATCCCGCGCCTCGACGTGCAGGCGCGGCGCCCGCACCGCCTCGCCGGCCGGCATCCCCTGCTCGACCGCGCGCACCACCGTCTGCACGATCGCCGAGCGGATCCGGTTCGAGCCGGCGCTGCCGAGGCCGAGCTCGATCTCGCCGTCGCGGCGCACGACCGTCGGCGCCATCATCGACGGCACGCGCCGCCCCGGCGCGATCGCGTGGAAGCCGAGCGGGTTGAGGTCCTCCTCGCCGAGCATGTTGTTGAGGATCACGCCGGTGCCGGGGACGAGCACGCCCGAGCCCGAGCCGTTGGAGCAGGTGACGCTGGCGCACATCCCGTCGCCGTCGAGCACGGCGATGTGGGTGGTCGAGCCGAGCAGCTCGCCGGCCCGCAGGTCGAGCCGCGCGCGGGTCGAGCAGCGCCCGCTCCAGCTCCTCGCCGTAGAGCCCCTCGGCGAACTCCTCGCCGCGCGCCTCGTTGGCGGCGCCCAGCGCGGCGACGAGCTGCTCGGGGCCGCTGCGCTCGCCGAGCCGCTCGAGCAGCCCGAGCGAGTAGGCGATCAGGATCCCGCCCGAGGACGGCGGCGGGTTGGTGAAGACCTCGGCGCCGCGGAACGGCGCGTGGATCGGCCGCCGCTCGATCGCCTCGTACTGCGCCAGGTCGGTGGGACCGAGCGTCCCGCCGTGCTCGCGCACGTGGCCGGCCAGCGCCGCCGCGACCTCGCCGCGGTAGAAGGGCTCGGCGCCCTCGGCGCCGAAGCGCTCCAGCGCCTCGGCCAGCTCGGGGAAGCGGAAGACGTCGCCCTCGCCGAGCGGCCGTCCCTCGGGCGCGTAGAGCTCGCGCGTCCCCGGCAGGCGCTCGTGGATCGGCCAGAGGATCTCGAGGATGTAGGCCTGCTCGGCGTTGACCGGCGCGCCCTCGCGGGCGAGCCGCACGCCGGCGCCGACGAGCTCGCCGAGCGGCGCGGTGCCGAAGCGCCGCAGCGCCAGCTCCAGCCCCGCCGCCGTGCCCGGCACGCCGCAGGAGGCCGGACCGACGTAGAACGTCTGCACCGTCTCGGCGTCGAAGTGGACCGGCACCGGGGCCAGCTCGACTCCCCGCTCGGTCCCATCCCTTCCCGGCGCGGCGACGAAGAAGTCGACCAGGGCCGTCTCCTCCCCCCGGCTCACCATCATGAATCCCGCCGGCGCCGAACCCGGTCAGCGGGCTCTCGACCGCGAAGGAGGCGAGAACCGCGGCGACCGCGGCGTCGACCGCGTTGCCGCCCTCGCGCAGCACCTCGGCGCCCGCCTCGGCGGTCAGGGGGTGCCCCGCCGCGACGACGCCGCTCATGGCGCCGGCCTAGCCGGGTAGGAACTCGGGGACGTCGAGGCTGCTCAGCTCGCCGGCCTTCTCGTTGCGCGGCGCGCGGCCGCGGCCCGGCGTCCTTGGTGCGGCGGATCGTCGGCTCGGCGGCGCGGCGCGGCGCCGGCTGGCCGTCGAAGCGGGTGGCGACGACCGTGACCCAGATCTGGTCGCCCAGGTCCTCGTCGACGTTGGCGCCGAAGATGATGTTGGCGTCGGGATGGGCGGCCTCGCCGACCAGCTTCGCCGCCTCGCTGACTTCGACCAGCGAGAGGTCGGGTCCGCCGGTGATCGAGAGCAGGATCGCCCGCGCGCCCTCCATCGAGGTCTCCAGCAGCGGCGAGGAGATCGCTTTCTCGGCCGCCGCAGGCCGCGTCCGTCGCCCGCGCCCATGCCGATCCCGAGCAGCGCCCGGCCGGCGTCGGACATGATCGTCCGCACGTCGGCGAAGTCGAGGTTGATCAGCGCCGGCAGGGTGACGAGGTCGGAGATCCCCTGCACGCCCTGGCGCAGCACGTCGTCGGCGACCTGGAAGGCCTCGACCATCGAGGTCTGTTCGTCGAGCACTTCGAGCAGCCGGTCGTTGGGGACGACGATCAGCGTGTCGACCGCGGCGGCCAGCTCCTCGATCCCCTTGTCGGCCTGTTTGCCGCGGCGCGAGCCCTCGAAGCTGAACGGCTTGGTGACGATGCCGACGGTCAGCGCGCCGACCTCGCGGGCGAGCCGGGCGACGACCGGCGCGGCGCCGCTGCCGGTGCCGCCGCCGGCGCCGGCGGCGACGAAGACCATGTCGGAGCCCTTCAGCAGGCGCTTGATCTTGTCCTGCTCGGAGAAGGCGGAGTCGTGGCCGACCTCGGGGTCGGCGCCGGCGCCGAGGCCGCGCGTCTGCTCGTCGCCGATGTGCACGGTGACGTCGGCGACGCAGAGCTGCAGCGACTGAAGATCGGTGTTGACGGCCATGAACTCGACCCCGGGCACGTTCGCGTCGACCATCCGGTTGACCGCGTTGACCCCGGCGCCCCCCACACCGACAACCCGGATCACAGGCTGATGCGGCTCCCCCGACCCAGGCGGCTCATACTCAGGTTCCTCCCGCCCGTACCGCGGAGTTTCGGCAGCCGGTTCATGCCGCACCGCAGGCTCCTCGGCAAACACCTTCTTAAGCTTTCGGGGCACTCTCAGCTTCCGCCGCAGCGCCCTCGTCCGGCGCTTCATCGAGAGCCGCGTCGCCCGATCCCTCGGGCGACTCAGACCCTTCTCCCGCGGGTGGCGCGGTAGGGGGGACCGTCCCTGAGGACGCTTCAGCGACCGGAGGGGACGGTGGGTCCCCTGCCGCGACAGGACCCGCGGGCTGAGGACCTCCGAACCCTTGTCGGATCTGCCTCGGCATCGTCAGTCGTACTGCGGAACAGCTCCGAGAGAGGACCCTCGCGCATACTCGCCCGCTTACGCCGACTCATGTGACAGGACCTCCTCAGCCAAGTCTCGATAGTAGCCCGCGGCGTTCCCCTGAGGATCGTACTTGAGCACGCTGGCGCCTTTGACCGGCGCCTCGGCGAATTTGATCGCCTTGCGGATCCGCGAGCGGAAGACGAGGTCGCCGAAGTTCTCTTCGAGGATCTCGATCGCCTCCTTGGCGTGCACGGTCCGCGTGTCGAGCATCGTCGGCAGGATGCCCTCGATCTTGACGTCCGGGTTGAGGTTCTCCTGGATCATCTTCAGCGTGTTCTGCAGCTGAACCAGCCCGCGCATCGAGAGATACTCGCACTGCACGGGGACGATCACCTTGCTCGCCGCGGTCAGCGCGTTGATCGTCAGCAGGCCGAGGCTCGGCGGCGTGTCGATGCAGACGAAGTCGTAGTTGCCGGAGACCTCTTTCAGCGCTTTCTCCAGCGAGCGCTCGCGGCCGATCTTGGTGCTCATCGCGATCTCCGCCCCGGCGAGGTCGATCGAGGAGACGGCGATGTCGATCTCGCGGTGCTGGATGATCTCCGAGATCGGCATGTCGTTGACGAGCACGTCGTAGAGGCTCTTCTCCACCTTGTCCGGATCGATCCCCTGGCTCATCGTCAGGTTCCCCTGCGGATCGAGGTCGATGCAGAGCACCCGGTGCCCCGTCTCGGCAAACGCCACAGCCAGGTTCAGAGTCGTCGTCGTCTTGGCGACCCCACCCTTCTGATTCGCAAAAGCGATCACCTCGGCATGCTTGGTGGGAACCTCAACAAGCGGCTCCTCGACCACAGCCTCATGCCGCGACGGCGCGATCAGGTCCCGCGGCATCAACCGCTCCGGCCCTCATCCCTCAGCTTTCTCCTCCTCGGCAGGGCCATCCGCCACATCGGCCGCCCCTGAAGATTCAACCTCCTCTCCCGCGGGTGGCGCGGTAGGGGGGACCGTCCCCGAGGACGCTTTAGCGACCGCAGGGGGAGGTGGGTCCCCTGCGGCGACAGGACCCGCGGGCTGAGGGTCCATGTCCCTCGTCGTCCCGAGCCCGCTCCGGCACGGCCGGCTCCATCGCCTCCAGCTCCTCGACGATCGGATGCTGCTCCTCGACTGGAGGCGGCGGGGCGCGGTCTTGTTCTTGCGGCTGAGGAATCCCATTGCGCGGGTATTCGTAGGGGTACCCGCTTTTCCTGCCACCCTGCGAAATTGCTAGGAATCACCCCGATCCCCGACATTCTCGACAAGCGACTGGTCTTCGTGACCGGCAAGGGCGGAGTCGGCAAGACCACGGTCGCGGTCGCGCTCGGCCTGCGCGCCGCCGAGGAGGGCAAGCGCACGATCGTCTGCGAGGTCTCCTCGCAGGAGAACGCCTCGCGGATCTTCGACCACACCGAAGTCGGCTTCCACGAGGTCGAGATGGCGGAGAACCTCTGGTCGATCTCGATCGACCCCGACGAGTCGATGCGCGAGTACGTGCTGCTGCAGCTGAAGGTCCGCGCGATGCGCGACATGCTCTTCCGCAGCCGCATCTTCTCCTACCTCGCCGCCGCCACCCCCGGCCTCAAGGAGCTGGTGACGATCGGCAAGATCTGGGAGCTGGCGCAGCTCGACCGCAAGGTCAAGCAGGGGCCGCAAGTACGACCTGGTGATCGTCGACGCGCCGGCCACCGGGCACGGGATCGGCTTCCTGCAGACGCCGCGCACCTTCGCCAACATCGCCCGCGTCGGGCCGATCCACGGCCAGGCGCAGCAGCTCGACCGCCTGATCACCGACCAGGAGCACACCGGCACCGCGATCGTCGCCCTGCCCGAGGAGATGCCGGTCAACGAGTCGGCGGCGCTGGAGAGCGAGCTGCGCTCCGAGGTCGGCGTCGCGGTCGACCGCGTCTACCTCAACGGCCTCTACCCGGAGCGCTTCTCCAAGGAGGAGGCCGAGCGCCTCGCCGAGCTGGCCGGGGGCGAGAACGGGATGGTCCGCGCCGCCGCCCGCGCCGCCGCCTCCGAGCACGGCCGCGCCCGCTCGCAGCGCGCCCAGCTCGCCCGCCTGCGCCGCCGGGTCGAGGCGCCGGTCAAGACCCTGCCCTTCCTCTTCGAGCCCGAGCTCGGCGTCGAGGCCGCCCAGAAGCTCGCCCGGAGGCTCGGATGACTGGCTGATGCCCGCGGTCGACGAGCTGCTCGAGGGCAAGGACATCTGCATCTGCGCCGGCTCCGGCGGGGTCGGCAAGACGACGACCTCGGCGGCGATCGCCACCGGCATGGCGGCGCGCGGGCTGCGCGTCTGCGTGCTGACGATCGACCCGGCCAAGCGGCTCGCCGACTCGCTCGGCCTGCGTGAGCTCGGCAACGAGGCGACCCGGGTCGACCCGGCGCTGTTCGCGGAGCAGGGGGTCGAGATGAAGGGCGAGTTGTGGGCGATGATGCTCGACGCCAAGGCGACCTTCGACGAGCTCGTCGCCCGCCAGGCGCCCGACGAGGAGTCCCGCGACCGGGTGCTGAACAACCGCATCTACCAGCAGATCTCCAGCGCGCTGGCCGGCTCGCAGGAGTACATGGCGATGGAGAAGCTGTTCGAGCTGCACACCGAGGGCCGCTTCGACCTGCTCGTCCTCGACACGCCGCCGACCCGCAACGCGCTCGACTTCCTCGACGCGCCGAAACGGCTGACCCAGTTCATCGAAGGCCGCTCGCTGCGCATCTTCATGAAGCCGACCGGGCTGGCGGCCAAGGTCGCCGGGCGCGGCGCCTCGGTCGCGCTCTCGGTCTTCAAGCGGATCGTCGGCTTCGACCTGCTCGCCGACCTGGCCGAGTTCTTCAACGCCTTCAGCGGCATGGTCGACGGCTTCCAGGCCCGCGCCAAGCGGGTCAACAGCCTGCTCGCCGACCCCCACACCTGCTTCCTCGTCGTCTGCGGCCCGCAGGGCGAGCCGATCGACGAGGCGGTCTACTTCCACCGCAAGCTGGTCGAGGCGAAGCTGCCCTTCGGCGGCGTGATCGTCAACAAGGTCCATTACCCGGCCGAGCGGCTGCGCGGCGACGGCGCGCCGACCTCGCGGCGGCGCTGGAGCAGAAGCTCGGCGACGAGCGACCTGGCCCGTCGCGTCGCCGAGAACTTCGCCGACTACCAGGCGCTGGCCGAGCGCGACGCGCGCAACATCGAGCACCTCGCGGCCGAGCTGCGCACCAAGGGTGTGATTCGCGTCCCCTACCTGGACGAGGACGTCCACGACCTGGCGGCCTCGCCGAGATCAACCGCTACCTGTTCGCCAGCAGCGAGGAGCGGATCGAGATCGCCGCCGGCCGGGCCTGATGGCCCTTTTTGCGTCTATATGACGTAAAAGGTGCCAGTCAGCTGGCGCGACCGTAGTGGTCGTACTTGAGCTCTTTGACCTCCCAGTCCGCGTCCTCGGGGACCGGGAAGAGGTGGCGGACACGCGGGGTGTCGATCCGCTCGCGGTGTTCGAGGTCGCCCTCGATCGCGGGAAAGTCGAGCGTGCTCTCCTCGATCTCGACCGCAGCGTCGTTCTCGACCTCGTCCATCCAGTCGCGGGCGGTGATCCGGATCTCGTCCTCGGCCGGGACCGGCTCGAGAATGCGGGTGTCCTGACTCATCTCGTCCTCCTCCTCCTCCTCGATCGGGGTCTCGATTTTCCGCGTATCCGATATTGACCCCACTGGGGTGTGGTGAATGTCGGATGCGTGCTCGGGCGCAGGGTCTTCGATCTCTTCGGCGACGGCGATCGCGGCGTCGCCGCTCTCGAGGCCGGTGGCGATCAGGGTCTCGTCGGCGGCCTCGTTGAGGTCGGCGCCGAGCTCACCGAGGGCGGCCTGGCGGAGGATGCGGCGCACGCTTTGCTCGGCCCAGGCGGCCAGCGCGGCGGCGTCGCCGAGCGCGGCGCCGGCCATCTGCGCCCGCTCCAGCTCCAGCGCGGCTTCGACCCGCTCGCGAGCCCCGAGCCGGTCGGTCGAGCCGTCGGCGATCAGCGCCGCGGCGCGCATCGGCAGCGAGGCGCCGACCGGGCCCTGGCCGTCGAGCACGGCGCGCAGCGCCAGCAGGTGGTCGCTCAGGCCTTCCAGCGCCGCGGGGCGCTCGCAGCCGAGCTCGAAGCGGCGCACGGCCCAGGCCAGCGGGCCGCTGGGGTCGGGACGGGCCTCCAGGGTCTCGGCGAGCGCGACCAGCTCGGCCGCCTCGCCCTCGTCGAGTCGGTAGCCGTCGCGCCGTGGCGCCGGGGCGCCGGTGGCGATGCGGCGCCAGCGCCCCTCGCCGGTCGGCGCGAAGGCGTGCGGGCCGAGCCCGACGCCGCCCTGCTTGAAGAGGCGCATGACGCTGATCAGGTCGGCAAGCTGGTGCAGGGCCTCGGCGGCGCTGTCGGCCCCCTCGCCCTGCTCGGCGATCGCGAGGAACTGCGGCTCCCAGGCGGCGCGGCCCATGCCCTCGCTGCGCATCGCCTCGATCGGCGCCTCGAAGCTGTCGGCGCGGACGATCTGCACGCCGTGCGGCAGCTGCAGCCGGGTCAGCGGCATCTGCAGGCCGGCGATCGGCACGACCAGATCTCGGCCTCGTCGACGTCGCCGACTTCGGCCCCGAGCACGGCGAGCGCCTCCTCGAGCGCCTCGCGGTCGAGCGAGAACTCGGCGCTGCCGTCCCAGAGCGAGGCGAGGAAGAGAGTCAGCAGCCGCGCGGCGCGCTCGGCCGGATCGGCGGGGACGCTCTCGCCCCGCTGCTCCAGATAAGGGGCGGCGACGCCGGACGATCGCGACCGAGTCGCGGGCCGGCTCGAAACCGGGCAGGGTGCGCAGCTCGGACTCGCGCTCACGCACGTAGCGCGCGGTCAGCGGCACGTAGCTGTGAAAGAAGGCCTCGTCCGGGCCGGCCGACTCGGAGACGTCGAAGGGGATCTGGTCGCCGCCGGCGACCAGCGTCGTGAAGCGGGTCGCCGCCTCGGCGGCGAGTCGCCGCAGCGCCTCGTTAAGCAAGGGATCACGCACCCCCCCAGCTTCCCCCCACCCGGGGGCGCTCCTGCGCCTGCACGACACCTTGCAAGAGACCCCGGGTATCCCCGCCGGAACTTGTGAGCCCGCCAGGAAACGAGCCCTGGCAGTGACCTCAGCGGCGGGTTCCCGGGGGGATACCCGGAGTTCTACGCCGCGACTGGGTCTTGTTCGAGCAACCAGCGCGCCCCATACCGCCGCATATCCTCGATCAGCGGCACCAGCGCCTCGCCCTTCTCGGTCAGCGCGTACTCGACCCGGGGCGGCACCTCGGGGAAGGTGTTGCGCTCGACGATGCCCTCTTCTTCCAGCGCCCGCAGGCGCAGCGAGAGGGTGCGTGGGCTGATCCCCTCCAGCGAGCGCTCGAGCTCGCAGAAGCGGGCGCAGCCGGCGGCGAGGTCACGGATCACAAGGAGCGTCCACTTGCCGCAGACGACGTCGGCGGTGCGGCAGACGGGACAGCGGGAGTTGCTCTCGGCGCTCATATTCAGCCAGTCGAAGCAAGCCGGGATCGGGTAAGAACGGCTCGCCAAAGCGAGTTTAGCGCCAATGCTTCACTTGCTGAAGTTTTGGCCGATCGGGACCGGGGTCGCCCTTCTTCTTGGTGGACAGCCTGTTCATGCCGACCATGACGCTTGGGCAATCGGACGGAAACGCTGCCAGCCGCGGACCCTCTCAATGAGACATAAGAGAGGACATCTAGCCCGCCACTATCATCCTGTATAGTCCCCGTACCGGCAGTAGCCAAGCCAAATTGAAGGGACTTTCAAACGGACACTCCGATGGACAATCCAAGGGACTATATGGGGTCCCATCCGTGGATCACCTTCAAGCTCGACCTCAAACCCGCAACTTGGGAGTTCTGGAACCACATAGGCGAAGCGCATTCAAAGTGCCGCCATCTTGCGAGGACCCCGCTCTCGCCCTTGATGGCTCGAGACATGGAACGGGTCTATCTGGCGAAGGGCGCGCGGGCGAGCGCTGCGATCGAGGGAAACAGCCTGAACGAGGAGCAGGCTGTGGCTGCTGTCGAAGGAAAGCTGGAAGTGCCCGAGAGCCAGGAGTACTTAAAGCAAGAGCTTGAGAACGTCGTCGTCGCCCTGGCGGACATCGAAAGGGAGATCCACCAGACGGGCAGCTTTGATCTCTCTCCGGAGAGCCTGCGTGAGCTCAATCGGAAAGTGCTGGACGGCTTAGAGCTTGAGGACCATGTTGTGCCCGGTGAGTTCCGTACCCAGGGCATCCTGGTCGGAACGGTCTATAGGGGCGCACCAGCACAAGACTGCGACTACCTCGTTCAGGCCATGTGCGACTGGCTCAACGGGCCTGACTTCAGCCGCGACGGCGGGGACCATGCCAAGGACTTCCTGTTTGCCGTGCTGAAGGCAATCGTTGCGCATGTCTACATCGCCTGGATTCACCCGTTCGGGGATGGGAACGGTCGAACCGCCCGCTTGGTCGAGTTCGGCATCCTCGCCGGCGCCGGCGTCCCCTCTGTTGCCGCGCATCTGCTCTCAAATCACTACAACCAGACGCGCACGAACTACTACCGGCAGCTTGAGCACGCCTCGAAATCCGGTGGCGACTTGATTCCTCTTCTTGCCTACGCAGCCAAGGGCTTTGTTGAGCAGCTCCAGCTGCAGCTCGCCTCGGTTCACGACTGGATCCTCCAGGCTACGTGGACGAACTACGTCCATTCGCTTTTCATTGGCTCCACCGCCGCGGCCAAAAGACAGCGGGACCTCGTTTTGGCGCTGCCCTCCGATGACTTCGTTCGAAGGGCGAACCTGACGGCACTAACCCCGAGTTTGGCTGAGGCTTACGCAACCAAGAAAAGCAAGACTGTCACCCGCGACCTCAATTTACTTGAGCAGATGGGACTGGTCGAGCGTACGTCGAGTGGGATTCGAGCGCGCAGAGAGATCATGCTTTCCTTTATGCCGCGCGTCGCTCCCGGCACCGAGAACGACCGAGATGAGCTTTTCCCAGCCATAGCGTGATGGGGCAGCCCCTGAGCGCTCCCCGGCCCTGCGGATCGCAGGGCTCAGAGCCGGAAGCCAGGCGTGGCTACGGGGCTCAGCGGTGGTCGGAGACGACCAGGTCGAGCTTGAGGATGGTGATCGCGTAGCGGGCGTTGCCCTTGCCGTAGGTGAGCACGACCGGGAAGCCGGGCTCGACTTCGAGCAGCTGGCAGACCTGGTCGCCGGAGAGGCACTTGGCGTCGCCTTCGATCGAGCTGACTTCGTTGTTGACCAGCAGCAGCGCCTTGCCGTTGACCTTGTCGCCTTCGCGGGCGGGGCCAAGATAGGTGACGACCGGGGTCTTGGCCCCTGGCAGCCCCGCCGGCGCCACCAGCCCTTCCTTGACCACCGGCTCCTGCTTCTTGCCGTCGACCGTCTTCACGATCCTCACGTTGATCGCCCAAGAGAAGAAGACGAGGCCCGTTTCGCTCGAGCCGTGGGTCGTCGTGGTCGTCCCGCCGGGACCGGTGGTGGTCGTGGTCTTGGTCGTCGAGGAGCCGTTGTCGGTTTCGGTCTTCTTCACGGTCGTCGAGGTCGAGGTGACCGAGCCGGAGCCCGAGGACCCCTTTTCGCCGCCGCCGAGCTTGGCGCCCTTGAGGTTCGGCTTGCCGAGACTCCTGAACGGGTCCAGCGGGGTGCGCCGGCGCAGCCGCTTGCGGTAGTCGCGCAGGCCCGGGCGCGCCTCGACCACGGTCAGCGAAGAGGTCCGTTCGCCGCCCGCTTCTTTCAACGCCTGGATCGCGTCCGCCGCTTCCGGCGGCAGGGTGGTTTCGGTCTTCTGGCCGAGCAGGATCGGCGTCGCGACGATCGCGACCAGGACCAGGCCGACCAGCGGCAGCAGGCGGCGGTCGCGCAGGTCGTAGAAGACGTCGGCGATGGCGGCCGGCGCCTTCAGCTCGGGCATCTTCAGGTCCGGTCCCTTCGGCCGCTTCATGGCGCCCCTCCGGTGGTCGTCGCCGCCGGGGTCGCCGACAGTTCGGTCGGCGCGGCCGGCGAGGCGCCGGCGGTGAGGCCCTCGCCCGGCGGGGTCAGGTAGGTCGTCACGGCGAAGCTCGCGGACAGCTCCCCGGATTTGCCTTCGGTTTCTTCGCTGCTCAGCGTGAAGCTGCCGATCGTGACCAGGCGGCCCTCGACGGTGACCTTTTCGTTCTCGGTCTTGACCATCGCGTCGAGGCGCTTGATGAAGTCGGCGATCTCGAAGAAGCTGCCCGAGAAGGTGAGCGTGTACGGCATCACGGCGAGGCCCGCCGGGCCGACGGTCGCGCCCAGCGGCAGCAGTGAGGCGGTCGCCTCGGTCGCCGAGACCTGCGCTCCGGAGCCAGAGGGCGCCGGCGCCGCTTCTTCGGCCCCTTCGCCTTCGGCGCTCAGCGCGATGTTCTGGAAGCTGACGTGGGTGCGCCTGGCGATCCCGTTCACCTGGACCAGCAGCGAAGCGGTTTCGTCGCTGGCGGGCACGGCCTTGCCGAGCACGACGAGCTTCTGGTAGTCGACCGGGAACTGCTTGCGCGCTTCTTCGGCGGCGGTCGATTTCGGACTGGTGCTGGGCGAGCGAGGCTTCGACCTGGGCGACTTCTTCGCCCAGCTTGGCCGCTTCCTCGCGCTTCGGGCTGAGCAGCAGCACCCAGAAGCCGATCGCCAGCACCGCGACGACGAGCATCGCGATCACCGGCTTGCTGCCCGAGTTCTTCAGGGCCTTCATCGCTCAGCCCCCTTCCGCTTCTTCGCCGGAGCTTTCCGAGGTCTCATTGGACGCCGCCTGGGCCGCTTCCGGGGCCGCTTCGCCCACCGGCGGCGCCGCGCCTTCCGGGGCCGGCACCGGCGCCGCGTCGAAGGCGACGACGAGCGAGAACTGGGTGGTCGCCGCCGCGGCGCGCGCATTCGCCGGTCTTCCCGCGCCCCACCGCGATTCCGCCGCCTTCGGCCGTCTCTTCGGACGACTGCACGCCGACCCGGGTGACGCCGTCGATGTCCTGCAGCGCGGTGACGAAGCGGGCCACGCCCTCGTAGCCGCCGGCGCAGCCGGTCATGTTCATCGAGGGGCCGCTGAGGCCGCCGCCGAGGCCGCCGGAGCCGCCGCTTTCGCCGCCGCGCTTCGCGCCGGAGCCGGAGGCGCTCAGTTCGGTCAGCGAGACGTCGCTGGGCAGGACCAGCGCCAGTTCGCGCATCACCCGTTCCCAGTCGAAGCGGCTGTCGGCGAGGCTCTGCACGGTCGCCACCCGCGGTTCGCTGAGGTCGCGGAACTGGGTGTAGGAGGCGAGCCGGGCGGCGCTTCGCGGCGGCCACCGCGTCTTCGCGCTGCAGCGTCGCGACCTCGTCTTCGCGTTCGGAGACCTGGTTGCCGGTGAGGACGAGGGCGGCGACGCCGAGCAGCACGGCGACCAGCGCGCCGAGCAGGATGTAGGCGAGCGGGCCGCTGCGCAGCGGCGCCTGGTCGCCGCGGCGGTCCTCGGGCGGGATCAGGTTGACGGGGCGCATCGGCTACTGCTCCAGGGCGAGGCCGTAGGGAAGGGTCAGTCGCGCCGCCGTGGCCGTCGTCGAAGCCGCCCAGCGCGGCGGGGCGCGAGACGGCGATCGGCAGGCCGAGGCCGGCTTCCATCCGCCCGCCAGGCCGGGGATCGCGCTGCCGGGGCCGCAGAGGACGATCCGCTCGACCGGCAGCGCCGCCTCCTGGGCGCCGTAGTAGTCGAGCGAGAGGCGCAGCTCGTCGAGCAGCGAGGTGACGCCCTCCTCGAGCGCCTGCCGCACCTGGGCGACCGTCTCGGCGTCGCCCTCGATCTCCTCGACCGGCGCGCTCGAGGCCGACGTGGGCGATCCACTGCTCGGCGTGCTCGGGGGTCAGCCCGAGCGAGCCCGGCGAGCGCGCCGCCGGTCGCCTCGAGGCCGGCGTGGGAGACGCGGGTGAAGAGGCAGGAGCGGCCGCGGGCGACGGCGAGGTTGGTGACGTCGCCGACGCTGCAGTAGAGGACGGCGGACTCGGGTAGCTCGGCCGCGGTCTGCGCCGTAACGCTCCGCCTCGCCGGCGAGGGCGCGGATCATCCCGAAGGCGGAGAGGTCGACCCCGACCGGGTCGAGCCCGGCGCGGCGGACCGGCTCGACGAAGGAGGCGACCATGTCGCGACGGGCGGCGACGACGATCACGTCGACCTGGGGCGACTTGCCCTCCTCGGCGGGGACGCCGCCGACGACCTGGTGCTCGAGCACCGCCTGGTCGAGCGGCATCGGCATCTGCTCCTGGGCCTGGAAGCGGACCGCCGCCTCGCATCTGCTTCGGGTCCTCGATCGCCGGCAGGCGCACGGTGCGGACGACGACCCGCTGGTTGCCGACGCCGAGCCGCACCCGCTTGGAGAGCTTGTGCTCGCCGAAGAGCTCCTTCAGCGAATCGACGAGGCGATCGGGGTCGAGCACCTCGCCCTCGTGGAAGGCGCCGGGCTCGAGCGGGGCGATCGCCGAGCGCGGTCACCTGGGCGGAGCCGTTGAGGCGCGACCTCGGTCGCGGCGATGCTGCCGGCCTCGATGTCGAGGCCGACGACGTTGCTCGTCTTCTGCTTGCTCAGTCGCATGGAAATGATCGGTTCGGGGCGCACGCGCGCTTCCGCAATCCCTGGATCGACAGAAAAGGCGCAGAACTTTCGCCCTGCAACTACTCATTTCTAGGAAAACCTGGACGAACGGCCTAGAACACGCTCAAAACGTGCCCAGATACCAGCTCGACCAGCTCGTTTCCGGCGAGCAGGCCGACGACCCCGCCGAGCGCCAGGAAGGGACCGAAGGGGATCGCCCGCTTGCGCGCGGCGGCGCCGTCGCGGGCGATCATCGCCAGGCCGACCAGCGAGCCGGCGAGCAGCGCGACGAGGATCGCCGGGCCGACGTCGCGGCCGAGGAAGAGGCCCATCGTCGCCGCCAGCTTGACGTCGCCGAGCCCCATCCCACGCGGGTAGGCGAGCGCGGCGGCGAAGAGCAGGCCGCCCGCCGCGGCGGCGGCGATCGCCCGCTCGGGCAGGCTGCCGGGGTCGGCGACGGCGGCGATCGCGACCGCGAGGACGGCGCCGACGATGAGGATCTTGTTGGGGATGATCCGCCGCTCGAGGTCGGTCAGCGTGACCGCCATCAGCACGGCGACGAAGACGAGCCCGAGCGCGATCTCGCCCGGCTCGCCCCAGAGCACGAGCACGGTCGCCGCGTAGAGCAGCCCGAGGCTCAGCTCGGTCAGCGGGTAGCGCGGCGAGATCGCGGCGCCGCAGCAGCGGGCCCGCCCGCGCAGCGCCAGCCAGGAGAAGACCGGGACGTTGTCGTAGGCGGCGATCTGGGCGCCGCAGGCGGGGCAGCGCGAGCGCGGCCCGACGATCGACTCGCCGCGCGGCACCCGATGCGCGACGACGGTGACGAAGCTGCCGACCAGCAGCCCCCCGAGGAAGGCGAAGGCCGCGGCGGCTGCCACCGGCTAGCCGCCTTCTTCTCCTTCGGAGCCCGGACCTGAGCGGGGTTTTGGTGTCGACCTCGATCCGGGTTGCGTAGTTCGGGTGGTCGTACATGATCGGGATCGCGTCGGCGGGGGTGTTGGCGCGGTCGACGCTGAGCGCGACGCCGAGCCGGTGGTCGGCCGGGATCGTGCCGCGGCGCTTCCTGGAATTCCATCGTCAGGCGGATCTTCGCCCAGGAGTTTCGCGGCCAGTAGCCGTTTCCCTCCGGCGTGTAGGTCCAGTAGGGGTTGCCGGTTTCGGTGTCGATCAGCATCGTGTCGGTCGCCACCGGGGCTTCGGCCGGGCCGCTTTCCTGGCGTTCGAAGAGGTAGACGCAGAGCGTGCCGGTGTAGAGCGCGTCGTTGAGCGTGCGGGTGTAGAACTCGAGCGTCACCTTGCCGCCCATTTCGAAGGCTTTCGGCATCGGGTCGGTGACCCAGCGGTGGACCTGCGACTCGGGATTGGTCGCGCCGGTCGGGTTGTAGTGGCAGCCGCTGGTGTCGTCGCGGCGGATCTGCACGCCCTTGTCGGTGTCGGGCGTCGGCTCGAGGTAGAAGTCGTCGGCGTAGTCGTGCAGGCCGGGCAGCGTTTCGTCTTCCGGGTAGGGGTCGGGCGGGCCGGCAGAGCGAGCAGCGCGTCGGGGGCGCCGAGCTTGGCGCTGCCGGTCTGCGGGCCGCTGGCGCAGGTGCCGAGCGTGTTGTGGAGCAGGTGGTCGCTGGTGATTTCCTGCCGCACCGTGGTTCCGCCCGGCGCGCAGGCGGTGTCGGTGAGGAAGAACTGCTGCGCGGTGACGTCGCTGCCGCTGCCGCCACCGTTGTTTTCGTTTTCTTTTTCTTCTTCTTCGTGTTCTTTTTCTTCTTCTTCTTTTTCCTCCGGCGTGGGTTCGGCTTCTTCGGGCGGCGCCGTCACCGCCGACTGGACTTCGACGTAGCCGCTCTCGCCGCCCTGGCTGACCGACCGGGTCGGGCTTGACCGCGACGACGATCTGCTTGTAGTCCTGTTCGCTTGCTTCGCACTCTTCGGTCGTGCAGCTCGGGTCGTTGCGCCAGACGACGTAGCGGTAGAGCGTGCCCGTGATGCCGCCCTTTTCGCTGTCGCCGGTGAAGAATTCCGATTCCGGGCTGACGCCTTTTTCGGCGTCGACCACGACCGGGAAATAGGCCTGGTTCGGGTTGCCGCGCTTGAGCGCGAAGAGGCTGCCGCTGATCCGCGAGTTGGGGTCCTTCGGGTTGCTCGGTCGCATCGGGCTTCCATTCCACCGCGAGGTCTTCGTAGGGGATGCTGTGCAGCCGCTCTAGCTCTTCCTGGGCGAGGTCGAGCGCGACCTGGCTCGCCTTCGCGCGCTGGGCGTTCTTGGTCGCCGCGCCGAGCACGCCGAAGGTCGCCGCGGCGCCCAGCACCAGCACGACCGAGGCGACCAGCACCTCGATCATCGTCAGCCCGGCCTCGCCGGCGCCGAACCGTCTGTCGAGCCAGGCGCGCACGGTCAGTTGAGGTAGCTCTGGATGCGCAGGCCGGCGCCGTCGGTGATCGTCAGGTCGCCGTTGCCTTCGGGGTTGGCGATGTGCAGGGTGATGCCGATGTAGCTCGGCCGCGCTTCTTCGGCTCCGGAGCCGTATTCGTAGTTGAAGACTTTGTCGCTGGCCAGGCCGGTGACGACCGTCGTCGGCGCACCGGTGCCGCCGGCGCTTCCGGTTCCGTCTCGGCCTGCGCGTGCAGGCGGTGGTCGTGCACCCGTAGGTGACGCGGCATTCGATCGCCGGGGACGCAGGGTCTTCCTCGCACGCCGCCGCCGCAGGCGCTGCGCCGCACCCGCGTCTTGAATGCGACTTTCGAGCCGGTCGCCGAGTAGACGACGATGCCGTTGCGGATCTCGCGCGTCATCCGCTCGAGCACGTAGCGGGCGGTGGTGACGTTCTGGGTCTTCTTGCTCAGCTTCGGCTGGTTGCGCACGGCGCTGATCAGCATCGCGCCGGCGGCGCCGACCAGGATCACGCTCATCGCCGCGGCGACCAGCAGCTCGATCAGGGTCAGGCCGGCCTCGCGGTCGCGCTTGCGAATCGACGCCGGACGAAGCTCACCGCTGCCCCCGCCGCGTGTGGCGCGCGTGCCTGCGCCTCGGGCGCCCCCCGGACCAGCTTGAAGACGCGCTTGCTCGGCCTGCGCCTCGGCGACCCGTTGGCGTTGATGCCCCTGACGCGGAAGACGTGCTTGCCGCGGCGCAGCTTGCGCAGCTTGACCGGCGAGCCGCAGCGCTGCCAGCGGCGGCGGTCGAGCCTGCAGACGAAGCTGGGTGCCCGCCTGGCCGGTCGGGTCGGCGAAGCGGAAGACCGGGCGGCGCACACGCGTCTTGAAGGCCGGGCCGAAGGTGATCCGCGTCTTCGGGACCAGCAGCGGGATGCGCGACGAGGACACCCGGGCTCGACTGCCCGCCGCCGGGCGTCGCCGCCGGCGCCGAGCCGCCTCCCCCACCGCCGCCTCCGCCGGAGGCCGCCCGCGCTCTGCTGCTTGTAGGCGACGCTGCCCGAGCAGGGCGAGATGAAGCCGTCGGCTTCGGCGGTCGCGTGGAAGGTCGTGGTCGAGCCGGCGACGACGCTGACCGCCAGGCCCGGTGCTTCGCAGCTCGGCGGAGCTGCCGGTCGCCACCGGTTCGCCGCCGCAGTCGGCGGTCGCGTAGAGCTTGATCGAGGCTTCGCCACCGGCTCGGAGCCGAAGACCTTCGGCGCGGTCGAGGCGGCCGGAGATGTGGGTCGGTGCCTTCGAGGGCCGGCGCCGGCGGCGCCAGTTCCCCTTCCAGCACTGCGTCGTTGCCGCGGGAGACCAGCAGCGTGGTCGATCCGCGAGCGCTCGTAGACGTCTTCTTCGGCGTCGTCGTCGTCTTCGGTCAGCTGCTCGTCGGTGGTGAAGAAGGCGACGTCGCCGCTCTCGGAGACGCCGTGCAGCTGCGCCGGGAATGCGCCGTTGCCGCTGTAGGCCCCCGATCCTCCTGCTGGCCCAGCCGAGACCAGGCGTGGTCGTTCCGGCGCTGCGCTCGTAGACGTCGGTCGCTTCGTCGCGGTCGCCGAAGGCGGTCGGGTCGCCTTCGGTTCCGGCGGCGCCAGAGCTTCGTCGCTGACGAAGAAGAGCCGTTCGCCGTCCGAGGAGGCGCCGGCGAAGCCGGCGTTGTATTCGCCGTTGCCGCATTCGGGGTCGCCGCAGGTCGGGCCCGCGACGGAGACGAGCGTGGTCGGACCGCCGGGAAGCGTGCGCGAGTAGACATCGGCGCTGGTGTCGGTATCGGCTTCGGTCAGCGATTCGCGCCGTCGTCAGGACCGCCAGCGTGCCGTCGGCGGAGACCCATTCGAGCGCGGCCGTGCCGGTTCCGTTGCCGCACCCGGGAGCACAGGAGGCATCGCCTTCGGAGACCAGTTCGGTGCTCGCGCCGCCGCTGCGGACGAAGACGTCCTCGACCGCGTCTTCGTCGGCGACGGCAAACGGGTCGACGGTCGCGAAGAAGACCTTGCCGCCGTCGGCGGAGCTGTTCAGGTAGCGCGCGTCGGCTTCGCCGTTTCCGCCGGCCGCGCCGACCGAGGCGAGCGTCGCCGTGCCGCCGGACCAGTCGTAGACGTCCTGCTTGGCGTCCGTGTCGGCCGGCGCGATCCGTTCGTTGGTCTCGAAGAAGACGTGCGAGCCGTCGGCGGAGATGATGCTCGTTGACCGGTCCGCAGTTGGCTCCGCCCGGGCACGGTTCCGGCGCCGCCGCCCGGGGTCGAGACCAGCTTCGTTTCGCCTTCTCCCCCGCCCGCTTCCAGGTCACGCTCGTAGAGGTCGGTTTCGCTGTCGGTGTCGGCGCCGGTCAGCTTTTCGGCGGTGGTGAAGATCGCCTTCGAGCCGTCGCCGGAGGCGCCCTGGAAGACGACCGGCTTGGTTTCCGCGCCGCAGCTGCCGGCGCACGACGGCGCGGCGCGGGAGATCAGCTTGGTCCGTTCGGCTCGCGAGGTTGCGCATGTAGACGTCGGCGCCTTCGTCGGTGTCTTCGAGCGAGAGCCGCTCGAGGCTGACGAAGAAGACCTTGTTGCCCGTCGTCGACGACTCCGCCCGGCGCCGGGGCTGACGTCGAAGTTCCCGTTGCCGCATTCCGGGTCGGCGCAGACGTGCGTCGCCCGCCGAGACCAGTGTCGTCTTGTTCGCCACCAGGTCGCGGACGTAGATGTCGGTCGGCGCTGTCCTTGTCGGTCGGCGGTCAGCCGCTCCTTGGTCGAGAAGAAGACCGCGTCGCCGGCCGGGGCGATGGCGAGGAACTGCGGCGTGTAGGAGTCGTTGCCGCCGGTCGGCCCGAGCGAGACCTCGCGGGTGACGTAGTTCCGACCCCTTCCTCGTACTCGCGCGCGTAGACGTCGCGCTGGTTGTCGGTGTCGCCGGGGACGAGCTTGTCGGTCGGTGCTGAAGACGGCGACGCCGCCGTCGGCGGAGATGCCCTCGTAGTGGGCGTCGTCGGCGCCTGCGGCGGGGGCGCCGAGCGCCGTGACGCCGAGCGCCGCGAGCGCGGCGACGGTAGCGCGAAGTTTCAGCTTGCCGGGCATCGTCTGCTCTATCGGCTCGGATAGGCCATTCGCTTAGCCCTGGACTGGACGCTTGGACCGAACGCGCGAAGGGCGGGCACGAGGCCCGCCCTTCGGCAATTCGGTTCACGCCTGGCTAAGCCAGGACGATGGGACTAGGACTATCCGCCCCAGTTTCCGCCAGCGGGGCATCCGCCAGTGCCTGCTACAGGGGTACAGGAGAAGGTAAGGGCTTCCTGCGGCGTTTGCGATCGTGAACGTGTGTTCGGTCGACGCATTCAGAGGTGATCGTGTAGCTGTTGTTCGTTGCCTGAGAGAACGGTGACGTTTCCGGTCGCTCGCCAACGTCGGCTCGATGGCTTCGAGTTCCGAGGCCTTCACCGGCTTCGACGCCGCTCGCGTATTCGCTGTGTTCGGTGAAGTACGTCTCCATCGCGACCTGCGCGGAGTGCGCGTACTCCTTGGCCTTGGCGTCGCCGGCCTTTTCCTTCTGGTTGAAGAACGCCGGCAGCGCGATCGCGGCCAGGATTCCGAGGATGAGCATGACGACGAGAAGCTCGATCAGCGTGAAGCCGGCCTCGCTGTCGCCGTTGAGCCGGGCGCCAACTCTTGGCCCGGAGATTCTGGAGAAACATTAGTGACCTCCTATGGTCCTAATCGTTTGCGCCAGAGCCCCGTCGCTTGAAGCCACGTGGTGTCTGTCGACCCCGGTGGTAGCCCGGCCGGCTCCGCGAATGGGAGCCCCGTTGGCTTTGCGCCCCCGCCTCACAGCGGGTTTGCCTTTTGCACCGAAGCACTGGCAGATTCATCACAGTCCCCTCATCGACCGTCACCGCGATACCTGAATCCCCGAAATTTGGGCTTCATCGGGCGAAAACTCAGGTTCTTCGCCAATTACGCACCCAGCGCCCGAATAACCCGTAAACCCGGTCAGCCGGCCCTCCGGCCAAACCGTCAGTGGCCCGGCCCGGTCGACTCCTCCGCCTCGCACGGCTGGCCGGTGTGATCGCAGATCACCTTCAGGTCCCGGTCGAAGCACCAGAGGACGAGGTCCTCCCCCGCCGCCTCGCACGCGGCGGCGATCAAGAAGTCGCTCGCCGAGCGTCGATGGTTGCCATCGGACGATGTCGCCAACTCTTGCTGGACCTTCAGTGCCCGCTCGACGCTCGCGTTCTCCAATGGCACGCGCTCCAGTGGCGCAAACAGGTCATCGAACCGCTCGCTGAACTGAGCGGCGGTCTCGGCACGGTGCATCGCCTCGAGCACAACTGGGACGCAGGTGACGATTTCCCCCTGCTCGTAACGCGTCGCGAGCTTCTCGCGGATATCGGGACGCCGGGTCTTCTGCGCCCACGCCCAGATCGACGTGTCGGCCAGATAGAGGGGCAAGCTAGACCCCGGGCCTGCGCAGCTCTTCCAGTTCTTCGGGCGAGACCAGACCGAGCGCGCCCGAGCGGATCCGCTCCGCGCCCCGCCGCAACTGTTCGCCGCGGCTGACGACGCGAAGCGCCTCGTTCACGGTCTCCTTGTAGCCGCTGGTACCGAGCGCCGCGCGGGCGCCCTCGAAGGCCGGAACCTCGATCTCGATCGTCGTCCGGTGAGTTGTCGCTATATGGCCCATCGCGTTCAATATATCAAGATACATGCGCAAAATATGCCTAAAAGTGCACTCAAAATATGGATGCACTTTTGGCTTACGCCGGTCTTGCGACCGGCAGGCCCTCGGCCTCAGCTGCTTCCGCGAGGCGATCGTCGTAGGTGAA
The DNA here is from genome assembly GCA_963789505.1 of uncultured Solirubrobacterales bacterium. Classification (GTDB taxonomy): domain Bacteria; phylum Actinomycetota; class Thermoleophilia; order Solirubrobacterales; family 70-9; genus VRUE01. Next base: position 32,414 of record CAWBLE010000001.1, on the reverse strand, counting down.
GAAGGCACCGAGGTCGTCGCGGATACTGAGGGCAGTCGCGAGGTGGAGGGCGTCGAGGCTGCGCAGGGGACGAGCTTCACGTAGGCCGACGTATCCAGATAGGCGAGCCGCCGCACCTACAGCCGCTCTTCCCGCTGCTCCGCCAGGATCTCCTCGCTGAACGGAGGGCCGGCGGGCGGGCGGTCCACCTCGTCGAGGCGGTCGAGCAGGTCGCCCCGCGGCATCGTCGCCCCGCGCTCCGTTCGCACCGATTCCTCGAAGTCGTTCAGCAGCGTGAACAGCTCCTTGGCTTCCCAGCTATCTCCCTTGCGCTGATTGCGACGGCGAGTGAGAATGCCCGCGTCGGCGAGTCGCTCGAGGCCTTTGATCGCAGCGACCCGGGAGCGCTCGGTGACGGCCTCGACGATCGCCGCGGTCACGATTGGGTAGGACGGGAGGCACTCGATGATCGCCCGGGCGGCAGCATCTGAGCGCATCGGTCCCACGCGACTCGCCCACTCCGCCTGGAGCTCCTCCACGGCGGCTGAAAGACCCCGCGCGTGCTGGGCGGCGAGCCCGACGGCGACGGCGAACTGCTCGACCCACTCGTCCACGCCTCCCACGCGGAAGCGTTCCAACCCGGCCATGTAGGCGTGCTTGTGGGCGCCGAGCACCAGTGATACAGGGGGGACGTAGCTCGGCGTCAACCCGCGCCGCCGGAAGATCACGTGGATCAGGCAACGTCCAACTCGGCCGTTGCCGTCGCCAAAGGGGTGAATGGTCTCGAACTGCGCGTGCGCAATCGCCGCCTGCGCAACCGGGGAGAGGTCATCCCGGTTCATGAACTCACAGAGATCGGCCGTGAGGCTCGCCACGTATTTGGGCGGTGGTGGAACGTAGGACGCGACAGGCGGTGAGTAACCGCCGATCCAACCCTGCTCCTCGCGCAATTCGCCCGCGATCCGATTCAGCGGCGGGACGATTGCAAGCGTTCGATGGATTGCGCGAATGTCGTCGACGGTCAACTCGGACGACCTGGCTCCGATCTGGATTGCCTCCTCCATCGCGCGCACGTTTCCCAGGACCTCCCGCGCCTTGTATTCGCCGTCCCCCCCTTTCATCTCGGCGCGGGCCAATTTGCGGTGCGAAAGCTGCAACTCCTCGATCGCGGAAGACGCCAAAGCCTCCGAGCGCAGCAGCTGACGCGCCAAGCCCTCCAGCGAACGAAGCCCGGCAGGAGAGGCGTTCAGCTCTCGCGTGGCGACGCCGGCGCGCTCCGAGAGCGACGAAGTCGCGGCGCTGAGCACCGGGTCGAAGCTGCCGATCGGATCGGGGACGAACGCGCGGTACTTGGCCCTGCGGTTGTGCCTGCCCGAGCTCGCGAAGGTTGACGTCCAGACGTGCTCCTCGTAGCGACCGCGCTCCGGGGTCTCAGCGCCGGTCATGCACTCACCTCCTACAAGGTTTAAGCTCACCCGCCATGCTTAAACTATAGCACCTCAAAGTTAAAGCTAGACGGTATTTCTGAAAGGTTAGGCGCGTGCTGCGCCTACCAGTTGAACAGACGGACGCGGCCGGGCTGGCAGGTCTTGGGGGTGGCGACCGAGGCGCCCTGGTCGAGCAGGAAGACTTCGACGCGGCGGTTCACCGCCTGAGGGCCCGGCTTCTTCACGATCGGGCAGCTCTCGCCGAAGGCGCGAACCGTCAGCGGCACCGGCTTGCCATCCCGATTGGCGAGCGGAGCACCGGGCGCATTCGACGCGCCTTCCGCGTCGCGGTGCACGACGAAAAGCTGGCGGCGCAACCAGCGGGCCCGCCGCAGCGAGAGGCGCAGGTTGAAGCGGTCGGTGTCGACCGAGTCGGCGTGGCCGTCGATCTCGATGTGCGCCGGCGCCTGGCCCGCTTCCCGCTCCTTGTCGATCGCGTCGAACGCAGCGCTTCGCGGACCCGATTCATCGGCTTCGTATCGACCAGCCGGTCGGCGCCGAAGGGGAAGCGCGACTGCGGCAGGCGCAACAGGCGAAGATCGACATGATCCTCACCCCCTTCGGAGTCGGTCACATCGAGGCGGACGTGGTAGGGCGCCAGCCGCGGCGGCAGAGTCACGGTGAGGCTCGTCTCGTGCCCCATGCGCAGGCCGGCGACCGTCCAACGACGCGTAAGCCCCATGTCCTTGCCGGCGGTGTTGACCGATCCCGAACTGTCGAAGCGGACCCCCCGCGACCCGGCCTGCATCTTGACCGCGATCCGCGCCTTCGGTTTCTGCGGAATGGCCAAGTACGGCTGCCTGGCGAGCTGGGTGCACTCGACGGTGACGATGCCGCTGGTCGCCTTCCCGGGCACTTCGAATTCGAGCTTTTCTTCGCGCAGCTCGCGCAGGCTCACCTTCCTCTCCATCATGTCGATCTTGTCTTCTTCTTTGGCTTTCTTGTCGTGGAGGATCGGGAGCTTGACCCCGTTCAGCCGCAAGGTGCGCCCCTTCGGAAGCCCACGCAGCCCGTCGTATTCGGGGCTGGACACGAACAGCTTGACCCGGTCCCCCGGAGATGCGATTTCGGGCTCGAGCCGCAAACCTCGCCCGAACTTGGGCCGGATCGCCGGGTCCGCGGCCAGCAGGCGGTCGCCCAGAGCTTCCGCTTCCCCCTTCATGTCCCCGCCGTCCGCCGCCTTCGCCGCTCCCGTCCCGTCTTCACCGCTGACGCTTATGGTGGCGCCGCCGGAGGTCTCGATGTCCGGCGTCAATGCGTAGGCCATTTCGAGCGAGGCCCGAGCCGCCTTGTCGATGTCCTGTTCGGGACCGATCGCCATCGCGACCACGTCGTCCTTCGGCACCCAGAGCAGCCGCCCGCTGTCGCCGACGATCTTCTTTTCGCAGCCCTGAGTGGCAACGTTGGCGAAATAGACCCGTTTGTCGGTTTCGGTCACGTATAGACCTTGCAGCGCCTCCGCCGGACCATCGCCATTGCGGATGATCGCGACTGGCTGGGCTTGCGGATCGTCGATGTTTCGGGTGGCGAGGGCCACGGTGGCGACCAGGGGCACCGAGAGAAAGACAGCCACGCCGTACCAGATAAATGCACCGCTGGAGAGATCGGCGATGCGCCAAAGCCCGAGGCCGACGAAGACGATCGCGGCCAGCGTTATCACGAGCCAGCGCTCGTCGAGAATTAGGGCCGGGGAGACCACCGCCGCCAGCGCCAGCGGAACGATGACCACCAGGCCGTTCGGCGCGAGCTCGGCAGCGGGAGGCTTGCTCCGTGACCCGCCAGGCGATTTTTTCTTGGCGGCTTTCTTACGGTGCGGCGGCACCGGATCGGCATCCGGCGCGCCGAGCGAAATGGTCAGGCTACGGTCACGTTCACCTCGCTCCCAGGTGGCTTTCAACCAGGCGACGACACCGGCAATGCGGGCCGGCCGTCGCTCTCGATCGGCATCCTCTTCGAGCTGCTTCTGCTCCTCCTTGCGATCTGTCTCTTCTTTTTCTTGTGTGCCCAGATCAGCCCTGCGTTCAGCGTCCTCCCCCTCCCGTTTTGTGCGGCCCCCCGTTGAGCCTGCATACACAAAATGAAGCCAGTAGATGACCACTGCGGCGGCGAGCGCCAACCCGAGCGTGGCAAGACCCCAAAACCAACCCCGACCCCACTCACCCCCGCTCACGCAAAACGCGATCAACCACCCGCGAACACCCGCCCCGAGGGCAACCCCACACGCGATTGCGGTCTTTTTCAGTCCCCCCGTCCATCCGTCTCTCCGATCGCGGAACGCGGTCGGCTTGAAGTCCTGGGTGTCTTCGTCCCCGAGCAGGTCGGGGATCTCCTCGTCATCACTCCGCTTGAGGTTGACCAGTCCGCCGACATACGTTGCCCAGACGATCGCGCCAAAAGACAGCAGCACGATCTCCGTCGCGATCGCTCGGTCGAGCGTGTCGGTCCCCGTGGTCAGCCAGAGCGCCATGATCGCCTCCGCCGCGACAATCGCCACAACGCCGCGACTCATTCCCGGGGTTGCCCGACCGCCGCGGTCAATCAGGTAACTGGCCAAGGCCGCGACCACGCCACAGAAGCCGAAGAGCAGCAGGATCGTCGTCCCGGTCGTTATCGCCTCTGCCCGCGGCACGACCTCGACGATCTGGTTGGCCGGCAGTTGCAGCGCGTCGAACCGGGTCCACAGAACGATGCTGCCGGCGAAGGCGGCAAAGGCGGCCAGGCCACCGACGGCAAATAGCGCCGTGAGCGCTTTCTGGCCGAGTTCTTTCAGTAGTGCGGTCCAGGGCGACTCCGGTGGTTTCGCCGGTCCGCCCCCATCCTCGGCTTTCTTTGCCTCTGAACCCTCTGGTTGCTCCGCCATGCCCGGGCCTCCCAGCCAGGTCGATTAGTCGGGGCAACCTACTTGTTCACCTGACGATGTCAAGTAAAACAAAGCAGTACGTTAAACCACATCCACCGGCACGCCCCGGCAACAGCGAAGGGTGCCTCAGCGGATCTTGTCGTAGAGCGTGAAGATCGGCAGGTACATCGCGATCACGATGAAGCCGACGACGCCGCCGACGAAGACGATCATGATCGGCTCGATCAGTGAGGTCAGGGCTTTCACCTTGGCGTCGACCTCGTCCTCGTAGAAGTCGGCGATCTTGGTCAGCATGTGTTCGAGCTGGCCGGTTTCCTCGCCCACCGCGACCATGTGGCCGACCATCGGCGGGAAGATCTCGTTGCGCTCGATCGGCCCGGCCAGCGAGCCGCCGCGCTTGACCGAGTCGTACATGTCGGTCATCGCTTCCTCGAGCACGACGTTGCCCGCCGTTTCCCCGGTCAGTTTGATCGCCTGCAGCATCGGCACGCCGGCCGAGACCGAGCCCGAGAAGGTGCGCGACCAGCGGGCCAGGGCGACCTTCTGGATCACGTCGCCGATTTTCATCGGGATCCGCAGCGTGAAGCGGTCCCAGACCGCTTTGCCCGCTTCGGTTCGCTTCCAGCGGAAGAAGAGGACGAAGGCGGCGATCAGGCCGGGGACGAGGATGAACCAGTAGCCGGTGATCGCGTCGGAGGCGGTCACGCACATCTGCGTCGGGATCGGCAGGCTCGCCTTTTCACCGGGGTTTTCTTCGGCGATCTGTTCGAAGATGCCGACGAAGACGGGGATCACGAAAGCGACGACGGCGACCAGCACGACCATCGCGAAGCCGAAGATCAGGGCCGGGTACATCAGCGCCGATTTGACCTGGCGCCGCAGCGAGTCGGATTTCTCGACCTGGAAGGCGATCCGGTCGAGCGCGTCCTCGAGCCGGCCCGACTCCTCGCCGGAGCGGACCATCGCCCGGTAGAGGCGATCGAAGACTTCCGGGTGGCGCGACATCGCCTGCTCGAGCGTGCTGCCGGCCTCGATGTCGGCGCGAACGCCGCCGATCGCCTCCTTGATCCGCTCGTCCTGGGTCTGCTCCTCGAGCGTGTGCAGGGTGCGCAGCATCGGCATCCCCGAGGCGACCAGGGTCGCGAACTGGCGCGAGAAGATCGACAGCTCGCGCATGTCGATCCCTTTCCAGGTCTGCCAGAGCTGCTCGATCTTGAACGGCGCCTTCTTCTCGCTGACGTCGAGCACGATCAGGCCGCGCTGGCGCAGCTGCTCGCTGACCTGCGCCTTCGAGTCGGCTTCGAGCTCGCCGGCGCTCGCCGCCCCGGCGACGTCCATCGCCTTGAAGGCGAAGGTGCTCGCGCCCGCCATCGGCTAGGCCCCCGGCACGTAGGCGGGCGACACGCCGTCGTCCTGCATCGCGGCGGGCATCGGCTGCGCGCCGCCGAGCAGCCGCTTGAGCTCCTCGGGGACCGAGGCGCGCTGTTCGGCCAGCGCGCGGGTGATCGCGCCTTCGCGCACCAGCCGCGCCAGGTCGGCGTCCATCGTCTGCATGCCGACCGCGCCCGAGGTCTGCACTGCGGCGTAGATCTGGTGCGTCTTGCCCTCGCGGATCAGGTTGCGGATCGCCGGCGTCGGCACCAGCACCTCGGTGGCGACGACGCGCCCGATCCCGTCGGCGGTCGGCAGCAGCTGCTGGGTGACGATCCCCTGCAGGGCGATCGAGAGCTGCGTGCGCACCTGGCCCTGCTGCTCGGGCGGGAAGACGTCGATGATCCGGTCGACCGTCTGCGCGGTCGACTGCGTGTGCAGGGTGGCGAAGACGAGGTGGCCGGTCTCGGCCGCGGTCAGCGCCGTGGAGATCGTCTCCAGGTCGCGCATCTCGCCGACCAGGATCACGTCGGGATCCTCGCGCAGGGCGGCGCGCAGGCCGAGCGCGAAATCGGGCGCGTCGGCGCCGACCTCGCGCTGGTTGACGATCGAGCGCTTGTGCTGGTGCAGGAACTCGATCGGGTCCTCGATCGTGAGGATGTGATCCTGGTTGCCTTCGTTGATCACGTCGATCATCGCCGCCAGGGTCGTGCTCTTGCCCGATCCGGTCGGGCCGGTGACGAGCACGAAGCCGCGCGGTTTGGCGCAGAGCTCGCGCAGCACCTGCGGCACCTTGAGCGAGTCGAGGCTGGGAATGTCCTGCGGCACGAGGCGGAAGGCCGCGCTGACCGAGCCGCGCTGGAAGAAGCAGTTGACGCGGAAGCGGGCGACGTTGGGGATCGCGTAGGCGAAGTCGAGCTGTTTGCCGGTCTCGAAGCGTTTGCGCTGGTCGTCGTTGAGGATCGAGTAGACGATCTCGCGCGTTTCCTGGCTGGAGAGCACGTCAAAGCCCTCCATCGGCGTGATCTTGCCCTTGTCGCGCATACAGGGCGGCACCCCCGGCGTGATGTGCACGTCGGAGGCCCGCGTCTCGACCATGGTGCGCAGCACCTCTGAGAAGTCGACGGCCATGGCGTCTAGATCGGCCTCCGGGGCCGATTCCTGAAGTGAATTGCTCGATTGTCCCCAGCATGGTGGGGACAAAGCAGCAACATGCGGTGGCTAGGCGGTGACACGGACGACCTCCGCCAGGCTGGTCTGGCCGCTGCGGACCTTGCCGACGCCGTCCTCGCGCAGGGTGAGCATGCCGTCTTCGCGGGCGATCGCGGCGATCTCGGCCTCGGGGGCCTGGGCGACGGTCATCTCCTTGATCCGCTCGCTCATCCGCATCACCGAGAAGATCCCGACCCGGCCCTTGTAGCCGCTCTGGCTGCAACGGCCGCAGCCGACCGGCTCGTAGGCCTCGAGGTCGGCGCCGACGCGGATCTCGGCATCGGCGAGCGCCTGGGCGGGGACGATCGCGCGGCGCTTGCAGTGGGGGCAGAGCTTGCGGGCGAGGCGCTGGGCGACGACGCAGTCGACCGCGGAGGCGGTGAGGAAGGCCTCGATCCCCATCTTGGTCAGGCGCGTGATCGCGCCGGGGGCGTCGTTGGTGTGCAGGGTGGTGAGCATCATGTGCCCGGTCAGCGCCGCCTCGATCGCGATCCGCGCCGTCTCGCCGTCGCGGATCTCGCCGACCATCACCACGTCGGGGTCGGCGCGCAGGATCGAGCGCAGGCCGGTGGCGAAATCGAGCCCCGCTTTGCGGTTGACGTTGATCTGGTTGATCCCCTCCAGCTGGTACTCGACCGGGTCCTCGATCGTGATGATGTTCTTCTCGATGTCGTTGATCTCCTGCAGCGCCGCGTAGAGCGTCGTGCTCTTGCCCGAGCCGGTCGGGCCGGTGACGAGGACGGCGCCGTAGGCCTGGCGGAAGGACTCCTCGAAGCGCTCGCGGCCGGAGCTGTCCATGCCCAGTTCGTCGAGCGTGTGCTGGGCGTTCTCCTGGTCGAGGATGCGGATCGTCGCGCCCTCGCCGCGCTGGGTCGGCAGCGTCGTCACGCGCAGGTCGACGCGGCGCTCCTCGACCGTGACGCCGACCCGGCCGTCCTGGGGGACGCGCTTCTCGGCGATGTTGAGGTCGCTCATGATCTTCACCCGTGAGACGACGGCGTTGACCATCCGCCTGGGCACGTGCGCGGCCTCACGCAGCACGCCGTCGACGCGGAAGCGAACCCGCATCTCGTCCTCGCCGGGCTCGAAGTGGACGTCCGAGGCGCCCTCCCCCACCGCCTGGCCGAGGATGCTGTAGACGAGCTTGATCACGGGCGCGTCCTCGGCGCTGACTTCCATGTCGGCGACTTCGGCCAGCTCAGCCTCTTCGCTCTCCGCCTCGCCCTCGGTGACCGCGTCGCTGACCGCGCTCTGCAGCGTGTTGAGGCGGCCGATCAGCGCCTCGATGTCCTCCTCGGCGGCGACCGCGACGCGGCAGTCGAGCGCGGTCGCGATCTGGATGTCGTCGACGGCGAGCACGTTGGTCGGGTCGGCCATCGCGACCAGCAGCGTCTCCTTGTCGACGAAGCCGATCGGCAACGCCCCGTAGCGGCGCGCCGTGTTGACCGTGATCAGGTTGGCGGCGGCCATGTCCACCTGGTAGGCGGAGAGGTCGACATGGTCGAGCCCGTAGCGCTCGGCGACGGCGCGCGAGAGCTGGTCGGCGGTGATCGCGCCCTGCTCGATCAGCAGCCGCTCGGGCGGGCGGGCGGCGGTGCGCGCCGCCTCGATCGCCTGGCGGGCGGCGTCGTCGCCGACGAAGCCGAGGTCGACGAGCACGTCGGTGACGAAACCGCTCGAGCGGTTGCGCGCCCGCGGCGGGGTCAGGCCGGGCGTGCCGCCGGCGGCCGGGTCCAGGGCGGGCGCGGTCGAGTCGCCGGATTCGGGGACCGGCCGCAGATGGCTCGGGTAATCCCTCGAGTCCATTGCTCAGCTCACGGGTGGTAGTCCACCGTCGGGCCCTTGTAGCCGGCGTCGATCACGGCCTGGGCGACGCTCTCGGGGCTCTGGAAGCCATAGCTGACCGAGGCCGTCGGCACGGTCTGGCTGAGGCGCTTGGGGGTGAGCACGACGAGCGCCGGCACGCGGTCGACGCCGACCCCCTGGGTGATCGCCGCGTAGCGGGAGATGCGAGCGGCCGGGACGACGAAGATCGCCGCCTCACCGAAACCGGAGAGGCCCTTCGTGGCGGTCTTGACCAGCTTGTCGTCGATGCCGCCGTCGCGAACGAAGAGCAGGACGACGGTGCGGTTGGCGCGCCAGGCGCGCATCAGCGGGGGCGGCAGCGGCCGGCCCGGGACGGTCGCGGGGGCGCCGGCCGGGGCGGTCGCGCCGACGGCGGCGATCGCGCCTTCGACCGCTTCGCCCGGCGTCGCGCCGGTCGCGGTTCCGGTCGCGTTCGTGCCGGCGACGCTGACCGTCGCTTCGCTGGTCGGCGTCGGTTCTTCTTCTTCGCCACCGCCGCCGGAGGACATCACGAAGACGGCGACGACGAGCAGCAGCACGCCGACGACGGCGATCTGCGCCAGCGGGTTGTTGTTGATCGCGTCCCTCATACGTTCGCTTATCTAGCTCGGCAGCGGGGGCCGCGAGCTTGAATCCTGGGCGCGCTGCGGGCGCGGCCCGGGGCGCGGCTCAGCAGCCGGAGTTGGGGTCCGCGCCGGGGGCCGCGGCGCCGCCGCTGCACTCGACGTAGGACTGGGCGAAGAAGGAGCGGCCGCCGGATTCCCCGGCGCCGCCCTGGTTGAGGATCTCCTCTTCTTCTTCGAGTTTTTTCTGTTCTTCTTCTTTTTCGGTTTTGGTTTCCGCGATCGCTTCGGCGCCGGAGCCGTCGCCGCTGGGCGAGTCGATCTCCGGCGGGACGACGAAGCCCTGGTCGTTTTCGATCTTGCCGTTGCCGCTCCAGGCGATCTGGCGGCCGGCGACGATGCCCTTGAAGGTCGCGTTGCCGCTGACGTTGATGTAGGTGTCGGGGCCGTAGATCACGAACTCGTCGGTGGTCGAGGAGTTGCCGGAGAGGCTGACCTGGCTGACCCAACTGGTCGAGCCGAGCAGGTAGAAGCCGGGCACGTCGAACTGGCCGGCCGCGGGTTCGTAGCCCGTCGCGGTGATTTCGTTGTTGCCGCTCATGCTGATCTGGTTCGAGGTGCCGCAGTGCTCGGGCGTGTCGAAGAAGAAGCGCACTTTCGCCCCTTTCGCCATCACGAACTTCGAGTTGCCGCTGAGCGAGAGCGAGCAGATCCAGTAGTCGCCGCCGCCGAGGGTGAGGATCGTGTTGCCGGAGAGGCTGATGCTGCGGTTACTCGGGTTGAAAGGCTTGCTGCTGCACCATTTGCCGTTGTAGGTGTCTTTTTCGCATTCCGCCGGCAGCCCGTTGCTGCACTCGGTGATGCGGCCGTTGGAGTTGTGCGTGGCGATATCGGCGGGCATGAAGCTCGCCACCGAGGGCAGATTCAGGTTGCCTTCGTTGACGGAGTAGCCGCTGCACTGCTTGGCGTTACCCGAGTGCGTCCAGCTTTTGCCGACGCCGACCTGGATGTCGCCGCAGATCGTCGTGTTGCCCGAGGTGACCAGGTTGCCGTTGGTGCCGACGCCGACCTTGATGTCGGAGTTGCCGCTGGCGGTGATGCCTTCGCGCCCGATCAACCCGGCGATGCCGCCGCCGGTGCTTTCGCTGTTTTCCGCATCTTCGAGTTCCTGTTGGAGTTCTTCGATTTCGGTCTGGTTGTGTTCTTTCTGTTCGGCGATTTCGAGCTGTTTTTCGATTCTTTCCTGTTCGGTGAGGCCGATATAGAGGCTGCTTTCGTCGAGGCTGAGCTCGACCCGCCGGTCGACTTCGGTGTCCGTGCCGGTGGAGACGATGCAGATGTCCCGCCCGCCGCAGGTGCCGCCGTAGGCGCTGACCTCATAGCTGTAGCCGGCGCCGCCGACTTCGCCCTCGATCGGGTCGCACCAGCCGGCGTCGGCGCTCGAGGCGTCGCCGGCTTCGAGCTCGCCACCGTTGAGCACCAGGCAGGGCTTGTCTTCGCTGAGCGAATCGCCGTAGCGGTTGAGCCGCTGCATCGCCACGTTGGCACCGGCGTCGGCGGCGCCGATCGCGCTCTTGGAGCCGTTGTCGCGCTTGGTGCCGCGCTGCACGTCGACCGAGGACATCACCGCGGCCCCGGCCAGGCCGAGGCTGGCGATCGTCGCGAAGAGGGCCACCGGTAGGGCGATCCCCTGCTCGCCCCGGGCAAGGAGGCGAAGGCGCGAGCTGATCCAGGGCAACGTCATTGTCACCCCTGATCGGCCGTGCGGAGGCCGCGCTTGAGCCCAGCGCGCCAACTGGACGGATGCATGGACATCGCTACTACCGAGTTTTGGGGCCGATTATTGGCCGAGGACTCGGGCAATACCCAAGAAAACTCGCGAAGTGCCACACTTCAGGCAGCGTGCTTGGAGGTGACTTCAACGCTGGAGGAAAACGGATGCGCGCCGGCGCGACGGTGCTTTTGATGGCCGCCGATCCGATCAATCGCGACATCCTGCGCAGCATGCTCAATCCGGCCCTGCGACTCGCGGCCGGCCCCGGCTGGGAGGTAGCGCCCGAAGGCCGCGGCGCGCTCTTCGTCTCCTTCATCGCCGAACGCTGGCAGCAGGGCTGCCCGACCGGGCCGTTGGCCTACGACAGCAAGGCGGCCAAGTGCGCGATCGAGGCGCTGGTCGAGGGCTGGTCGACGGCGGTCGTGCACACGCTCGCCCGCGAGCCGATGACCTTCGCCGAGTTGAGCGAGGCGAGCGAGGGAATCGGCCGGCGCGCTCTGAAGCGCCGGCTCGCCGCCCTGCGCGATGCCGGGCTGGTCGAGACGCTGCCCGGGGAGGGCGATGAGCTTTTCGCGCTGAACGACTGGGCGCGGGCCGGCATCGCGCCGCTGCTCGCCGCCGCGCGGCTCGAGCTGCGCGACCCGAAACCGGGCATGGCGCCGATCGACCCGCTCGACGTCGAGGCCTGCTTCCGGCTCGCGGTGGCGCTGATCCGCCTGCCCGAGGCGCTGACCGGCAGCTGCCGGCTCGGCCTCAATCCGGGCGGCGAGGGCTCGGCGCTGACCGGCGTCACCGTGCGCTTCGAGCAGGGGATGATCCTCAGCTGCGAGGCGGGCCTCGATAGCTCCGCCGACGCCTGGGCGGTCGCCTCGTCCGAGGACTGGCTCGACACCGTGATCGAGCCCGGGGCGAACCGGGTCAGGACCGGCGGCGACAGCTGGCTGGCGCTCGCCGTGATCGACGCCATGCACCGCCGGCTGTTCGGCGTGCAGGTCCTCTGAGCGATGAACGTCGCCCCGGACGGCCGCACCGGCGAGGGCAGTCACAGGGCCCGGGCGGGCACGCTGACGCTGCTCTCGGTCGCCGCCTCGGCGGGCGGCGAGGAGACGCTGCAAGCGCTCGAAGCGACCTTCAACTCGGTCCCGCTCCCCGCCTTCGACCTGATCGACGATGAGCCGGACATGGCCGATCGGATCCGCGAAGAGCTCGAAGAGTTGGGCGCCGACGTGCCGCCGATCCTCGCCAACTCGCCGGCTTTCATCCGCGCCCACGCCGAGCTTCCCGGCAAAGCGCTGACGGTCGAGCACCGCTTCATAGCCGCGACGCTCGAGCGCTGGCTGGGCCGGCGGCCGCACGGCGAGCTGATCCTCGACCGCGAGGGCGGCGGCGCGGTCGCGGCGCTGGTCGGCGGCTGGTCGGGGACGATCACGCACGCGCTGGCGCGCGAACCGCTGAGCCCGGCGGAGCTGGAGGCCAGGGTCCCGGGGCTCAGCCGCGAAGCGATCGCCGAGTACCTCAAGGTGGCGCGCTGGAGCGGGCAGGTGGAGCAGCTGAGCGAGGACGGCGAGACGCGCTACGCGCTGACCGACTGGGGCCGCGGCTGCATCGGCCCGATCATCGCCGCGGTGCGCTGCGAGCGCCACCATCCCGACGAGAACATCGAGCCGCCCGACGTGCTCGACGTCGAGGCCGCCTTCGATCTCGTGCTGCCGCTGCTGCACCTCCCCAAGCACATCGAGGGCAGCTGCAGGCTCGGCGTGCGGATCCCCGAGGGCGAGTCCCCGCTGGCCGGGGCGACCGCCGAGATCGCCGGCGGGCGCGTCGTCTCCTCCTCGCCGCTGCTCGCCCAGGGGGCGCGCAACTGGGCGACCGGCTCGCCGCTCGACTGGATCGAAACCGTGGTCGACCCGCACAGGGAACGGGTCAGCGCCGGCGGCGACCTGCGCATCGCCCGCAGCCTGCTGGCGGCGATCCACGAAACCCTGTTCGGCGCGCCGCTGGGCTGAAGAGGGTGGGCTCGCTATCGCTCGGCCCCGGTCAACGCCGCAGCCAGCGCACGAGAAACGGATCGACGACCCCGATGCGACCGCCGGTACGCCTCAGGTGTCCCTCCGCCTCAAGGAAATCACGGGCCTGCTGGGCGGTGCTCTTGCCCAACCCCATGGCTTCCAGCGAAGACTTCGAGAGCAGTCTCGTCTCGCCGTCAGCGGCAGCGCCGATCACCTGCCGCTGAGCCCGAGTCAAGCCTGACCAGAGCTGCTCGATCTCCCCCGTGGCGCTGTGCAGTGCCTCAGTCTCAGCCGCACTCAGGCCAGCTTCGTCCAGCCTAGGCTGGAGCCAGAGAAAGTGGGCGACCATGGCCGCTCGCTGAGGATGCCCGGCCGTGCCCGCCGCGAGGGCGGCCGCAGAATGGACCGGCAGCGGCCGGCCGCCGGCACGGAAACGATCGGCGACCCAATGCGCGATCGCATCGACCGCGATCGGCGGTAGCGCCACCTCACGCGCCTGGCCGAAGAGTGGACGACGCCGATCCTCGAACAGGGCCCGAAGAAGCGACGGCTGACTTCCCGCGTAGCAATACGACGCGATCCCAACGTGGTGCTGAACGTGGCTTCGTATCAGTCCGTCGAGATCCTCACCGGCAGTGAGCAGGTCCTGGAACTCGTCGAAGACGACCAGTATCCGCTGCTTCTGGGTCGCCGAGAGTCGCTCCGGAAGAGCGAGAAGGGCATGCACCCGGGCAAGCGGTTGCTCGCCCCGCTGGGCACGCTTTCCGCCGACCGTGACCCTGGCGACACCCGGCAGGCCGGCCTCGAGCGTCGCCTCAAACTCGCGGTTTGCCTTCTTCCAGATGGAGCGCGTTCCCCGCCGATCCAGGCTCCGGCGCCATCCGTCATACAACCGCTCTCCGACGTCCTCCATCGTCCGACAACGTGAGAAGTCGGCTGTGCAGACGATCCAGTCGCGGGCTCGCAACTCAGCCGCAATCGCAGCTATCAACGTCGTCTTCCCGAAGCGTCGCGGCGCAGCCAGCCGACTGGTCTGACCACCTTCGGCCAGTTCAGTGAGCAGCGCCCGCTCGTCAGGCCGGTCAATTGCGTCCTCGGGCGGCAGTGGGCGGTCGTAGATGAACGGGTTTGGGGATGTCATCAGTACGTGGGAAGTGTACCGGTACGTAATTACTGGACTTCTTGTCCGATGAGAAGCATGCCTCGGACACTATCGATCCCTGAAGACAGAACCATTCCCTTCGGACCCATGCGCGCAGGAACCCTGTTCGGCGCGCCGCTGGGCTGATAAACCCTGGCAGGTTCCCAAAAAGGACCAGTCGTGGCATAATCGCCTGGTTGGTTACGGGTGAAGCCACCGGCGGCAAGTTCGACGAGCGCGCGGGAGCGCTGACGCTGTTCCGCGTCGCCAACCCGTCCGAGCCGCAGCCGCAGTTGCCGGAGGAGGAGCTCGAGTTCCTCGTTCCGCTGCTTGAGCGCTGGCTCGGCGCCTGTCCCTCCGGCTCGCTCTCACTCGGCCCGGACGCCGCGCCGGCGCTGGAGGCGCTGCTCGGCGGCTGGTGCACGACAGTCGTACACGCGCTCGCGGCGCGGCCGCTGACGATCGCCGCAACGGCGGAGCTCGTCGAGGGGCTGAGCGAAGCGGAGGCCGCCGAGCGAATCGGCGCGATGGCCGCGGTCGGCCTGCTCGACACGCTGCCGGGACGGCGGAGCGAGGACCGCTACGCCGCCGGCGAGTGGCTGCGCACGGCGATCGGGCCGCTCGCCGCCGCGGCCCGGATCGAGGCCCGCCACCTGGCGCACGAAACGACGCCGATCGCCCCGCTCGACGTCGAGGCGGCCTTCCTGCTGACGCTGGAGCTGATCGCGCTGCCGGAGGAGATCTCGGCCTCCTGCCGGCTGACCGTGCCGATCCCGGGCCGCCCGCCCCGGCTCGCCGGGGTCGCGGTGCTGATCGAGCGCGGCACGATCACCGAGGTCTCCCCCAACCTGCTGATGGACAGCGGCAACTTCGCCACCGGCGGCCCGCTCGAGTGGATCGACACCCTGGTCGACCCCGCGGTCGCCTCGCTCAAGTCCGGCGGCGACCCCGAGGTCACCCTTGGCCTGCTCCAGGGCCTGCACGAGCGGCTTTTCGGCGTCGCGGTGGCGTGATGGGCGAAACCGGCGAGTACAAGCCCCGCGCCGGGGCGCTGACGCTGAGCTTCCTCAACAGCACGATGAGTTGGGACGGGTTGCGCGCGATCCTCGCCCAGGCCGCGACCGGCGCCGACCTGGTCGACCTCGACAACCTCCTCCTGCCCGACCACGACGCCGCCGTCACCGACATCTTCGCCGACCGCTACCTGATCGAACCGGTCGACCCGAACGACGACCCCGATGACATCGAGACGATGATGCAACCGTCCCCCGCGGGCCGAGAGGTGCCGCTCGTGGGAGCGAGCCTGAACCGCTGGTACGAGCAATGCCCGAACGGACTGGTCACGTCTGGCGAGGACTCGGGCGACGTGCTGTGGCCGCTGCTCTGCGGTTGGGTGGGGACAGTGGTGCACGCCGTCGCCGCACGGCCGCGCACCACGGCCGAGATCCACGAGGCGGTCGGCGTCCTGCCGCTCGACCTGATCGAGGCCAACGTCCGCCTGCTCGGCGGCGTCGAGCTGATCCGGGCCGTGCCCGCCGAGCCCGCCGGCGGCGCGGAGCGCTTCGAGCCGACCGAGTGGCTGCGCCAGGCGATGGCGCCGCTCGCCGCCTCGATCCGGCTCGAGCTGCGCCATCCACGCGGGGATACCGCGCCGGTCGCCGCGGCCGACGTCGAGGCCATGCTGCAACTCGCCCTCCCCCTGCTGCGCATGCCAGGCGGTCTCACCGGCAGCTGCGCGCTCAGCTTCGAGCTCGAGGAGGGGGTCGTCGGCAGCCCGGTCGGCCTGACCGTGCGGATCGAGGAGGGGGTCGTCGTCGCCTGCGAGCCGGGAATCGACCCGGCGGCCGACGCCTCGGCGGCGGGCCCGATCGGCGACTGGCTCAACGCGCTGATCGAGGGCGAAACGAGGGGCGTGCGCAGCGAGGGTGACTGGCGCTTCCCCCGCGACCTGCTCGGCGGCCTGCACAAGGCGCTGTTCCGCTGAGCACGAAACCCCGGGCCGCCTCGACAGTCAGAGCCGCTCGACGCCGACCAGGTTGAGCCTGGGATCGGCCGCCGCCGCTTCCTGCAGCGGAGCTTCGAAGCCGGAGCGCGAGAAGAGATAGAGCGCCGGCGGGTCGCCGGGGCGCAGATACGCGCCCAGCGCCTCGAGCTTCGCCTTCTCGGCGACCGGCATCTCCCCGTCGGTCCACTTGCAGGAGGCGACAGCGATGACCGCGCCGTCGTCGTCGACCGCGACGGCGTCGAGCTCCCGGTCGATGTCGCGAAGGCCGGCGCCGCGCATCTCGCGGCCCTTGCCCCACCACCAGCCGACGGCCGCCGCGTCGACCTCCCGGCGCAGCCATTCCTGGCACACCTCCTCGAAGGCAGGCGACGCCACGAACTCGTCGAGCCGGGGCAGGACCCGGCCCTCGAGGTGCCGCCTGGCGCCTTCGGCGTCCGCCAGCCGCCCCTGGGCGGGCAGGACGAAACGGAACCAGAAGCGCAGGTAGGGGTCGGTGATTCGGTAGAAGCTCTGCCGCGAGCGCTCCGGGTTGCGCACCGTGACCGGCAACTCCTTGCGCACGAGCCAGAGCCGCTGAAGCTGGTCGAGCATCTGGCTGACCCGCGAAGTGTCGCCGATGCCGGTGCGACTGTCGATCTGGTTGACCCTGGTCTGGCCGGCGGCGATCGCCCGCAGGATGGAGAAGTAGGCATTGGCGTCCGGCAGCTCGACGTCGAGCAGCAACCGCGCCTCTTCGTGCAGCAGCCCGTCGCGCATCAGGATCAGGTCGAGGATGTTGTCTCCGAGGCCGGCGTCCTCGCGCACGTGCGCCAAGTAGTACGGCATGTTGCCGAAAACGCCGAAGGCGCGGATGCGATCCTCGGGACTCCAGGACGGCAGGAACAGGCCCACGTCGCGCGGCCTGAACGGCTCGAGTCGCAGCTGACCGGCGCGACGGCCGTAGGTGCTCGCCGAGTAGTTGACCACCTCGCGCTCGAAGAAGCCGACCTCGCTGCCGGAAAGTACGAGGAACAGCGGCGAAGCGGCGGCGCGCTCCCGCCACCAGACGTTGATCGTCGTGCCGACGTCCGGGCTCTCGCGGGCGATGTGCTGGAACTCGTCGAACACCACGAGCACCGGCCCCTCCGCGTCCGCCCAATCGGCGACGGCGTCCAGCGCCGCTCGCCAGTTGGGCGCGACCAGTCCGGCGCCGCGTCCGCTCACCTCCGCCAGCCGCGCGGAGAAATCGCCCAGATGATCGCTGCGAGTGCCGCTCGTCGCCTCGAACAGGAGAGCCTTCCTCCCGCGGCCAAACTCCAGCAGCAGCTCGGTCTTGCCGACCCGCCGCCGACCCCAGAGCAGGAAGATCTGGCTCTCGCCGCTCTCCCACCTGCGCTCGAGCATCTGCAGCTCCTCGCTGCGATTGAGAAAGCGCCGGTTCATGGCATGAACTTATCAGGCTTTAAGTGAATGACGAGACAGTTAATGCCGAGGCCAACGGCCTCGAAGACCTCGGCCAGTTCCTCAGAACAGGAGCTCTCGCGCCCTGCTGGCTTGCAGCAGATCATCGACGTAGCCGTGGGCGTCGGCTGCGATGGCATCGGGGTCTTCTCCTACTTCGCCTTCGAACTCGGCGACTCGCCGAGGGCCGAGGGTCTCGGGGTCGGCGAAGTCTCTGGCGAGGCGACCGAGCGCGTCCTTGACGACCTCCTCGTTGTGGGTGACGTGTCGCTCGAGACGTTCGACTATGTCCGAGACGCCGCCGGGCCAGCGCCGCAGCACGTAGACGAGGTCGAAGGCGTCCTTCGGCTCGGCGCGGTCGCCGAAGGCGAGCGCCTTGAGGACGACGAAGGTGGCCGGCCCGCAGACCGGCACCGTCCGCTGCACCTTCTCGCCCTTCAGGGTGTGGCCGGCGATGTCGATCTCCTGGCGCTCGTCTGAAGCCAGCTGTAGGCCGGGTGCGATCAGCGCAGCGAAGTCACCCTCCAGCGGTTGGATGCTGCCTCCCCGTTCGGCGCCCGGGATCGGCGGCAACAGGAAGTCGATCGTGACGTCGAGGTCGCCGAGCTTCCAGCGCTGTGGGGTTGGATTGCCCTCCTCGTTGTGGTCGGGTCCGAATCCCTCCTGGCGCAGGCGCTCGCCGATCTCCGTGTACTGCTCGTCGTCGAACAGGGCGATCGCCAGGCCGACGTCGAGATCGTTCGTGCCGGGATGGCCGGCGCCGGTCTCCTGTTCGGGGCCGAGCTCGCGGTCGATCAGAAGGCTTGGCACCAGCCCGCCGACGATGCAGAGGTGATCCATCAAGGCGCCAAGGGTCACGGCGACGGTGAGGCATGCTGCCTCGACCTGTTCGGTCTCCTCACGGCTGTAGCCGCTGCGGTGCCGGGGCTTATCCGGAGCGGCCATGCCAATCCAGTCGGTGATCTCGCAGATGCTGCGCGGCCTCGGCGGAGCGCTCTGAGAGATTGAGGAGATCCAAATAGACCTGGACGGTCGAGACGCAGCGCAGATCGGCGCAGGTCTGCTCGCCGGCGAATACTCCGGCGTCGTCCGGTCCCAGGATCTGCACGTTGGCTCCTTTGGACCCCTGACGGATTCCGAGCTGCTCGACGACATCCCTTGGATCTCCGTCGACGTAGACCGTGCTCAATCTGAAACGCGCGAAGCGGTCGATCGCCCAGGCGGCGGGCAGGCCGGTGAAGGCGTGGTCTATCTGTCGCTTGGCCAGGTTCTCGGCGAGGCTGCGGGCGACCTCGATCCCGCTGCCGCTGATGTGACCTGCAATTGCGTCATGGCGATCAAAGCGATACTCCTGCCCCCAGGCGTCGAGCAACAGGTCGGGGTCGCGAGGTCGCAGCTCCCTACCGCGACGCTCGAGCAGTGCCTCCTCGTCAAGCCGGCGCACGACTCGCGAGACGTTGCCATCGTCCAGCTGCGTGGCGATTACGAGATCCCTCTGCCGCCACCAGCGCTCTGGTTCGAGCAGGAGCATCCGCGAGACCCGAGCGCTCTTCGGCGCGAATGGGGAGGAGGGGCGGCCCGCCGTGCGCAGCTCATTGGGCCTCCCCTGTACCCAGACCCGCAGGCCCTCCTCGCGGATACTGGCGTTGCCCGAGAGGTCAACCCAGTTCAACGCCGCCCGCTCGGCCGCGTCGGCCCCAGCCTTCGACATGTAAGGCACGACGAGGACCGGGATCGCATCTACGTCGAGGGTCTTGAGCTGTCTCGCCGCCCGATCCACCTGGCCGGGCCCGCTCGATGCCTTGATCTCGAATGCCCACAGGCGCCCGTGCGCGTCCCGCGCCAGGAGGTCTATGCCGGAGCCCGCCTGCGACTCCTCGACCGCCAGCTGGACGTCGGGTTCGTCGAGGAGCTCCGCCAGGAGTCCGGGAATCCGGCGAAAAGCCTCGCGCTCGATCGATTTGGCGGTGGCTTGCATCAATGGCGTTTCCTGCTACACCCTGCACAAATACAGCTACCTGCGGAGCATAGCAGGCACATATATTTACGCAGGAACCTAGCCAACCCGTGGCATCTCCCTGTTCCAGTTAGAACCAGATACGTGGCATGATGGCGGCGTAGCTGGGAGTGCCACCGAGGAGGGATTCCGGGCTCGGGCCGGGGCCCGGATGCTGCTCAGCATCGAGCGCCGTGTTCGTCGTAGACGTCGGTGAGGGCTGCGCGGGAGCTGCAGGCTGGGCGTGCTGCTCCCCGGCGACGAGCCGCTGATCGCGGGCGCCACCGCGAAGGTCGATCGAGGCGTCGTCGTCTCCTCCTCCGCCCTGCTCGACGAGCAGCCCGAGACCTGGGTGACCGGCGACCCGCTCGATTGGTGCGAAACCGTGATCGACCCCGGCGCCGAAAAGCTCCAGGCAGGCGGCGTGCCGAGCTCGCCGAAGCGCCGCTCGGAGCGCAGTACGAGCGGCTGTTCGGCGACGGTACTCCGTAAGTGCTGTGTCGCCACCCGCAGATTTTATGTAGCTGATATCGATGCTGTCGCTTTGAATTAGGTAGTCTATAGCCCAGTTCATGGCCCTTTCCGACGCGCAGGTAGCCGAGCAAAACCCCTGGTGGGAGGGGCCCGGCTGGGAGAGCCGGGACCCTCATCTGCGTCGCCTCGCCCGGCAGCCCCGGCGCTTGCCGGCGGAACTGGTCGAGGAGATCGACCTCGACAGAGCTGCACTCCACACCCTGCGCGGGCCGCGTCAGGTCGGCAAGTCGACCGACCTGAAACTGCTCGTCCGGCGCGCGCTCGGCGAGGGCTTCGAGGCCAGGCAGGCGATCTACCTGACGCTCGACCTGCTGGAAGGCCAATCGCTGCCCGAGGTGGCGGCGACGATTAAGCGCGCACGCGTCCTGGCCGGCCGAGATCGGCGCTGCCTCGTCCTGCTCGACGAGGTCACCTTCGTGGAGGGCTGGCAGACGGCGATCAAGGCACTATGGGACGACGGCACCCTCGACGAGGACGTCATCGTCTGCACCGGCTCATCGGCTGTCGATCTACGCGAAGGGACAGCCGACCGGCTCCCGGGGCGGCGCGGGCCGGGGCTCGACCACAGCGTCTTCCCCCAGAGCTTCGCTGCCTTTGCCGCTGCCCTCAGCCCGGGGTTGCCGGCGTCGCCGCGGAGCACAATCGCGGCGATCGCCTCCGACGACGGCTGGGCGACGATGGAGGAGATGCGGATCCACCTTCCGCGGCTCGAGCAGGCACTGGAGTTGTACCTGCGCTTTGGCGGGCTGCCGGCCGCGGTCGCCGAGGCGATCGACGGCGAGACCGAACCCTCCGAAGAGACGAAGAAGATCGTCTACGACTCCCTACTGCGGGAGATACAGCGCAAGCAGGCGAGCCGGCCGGCGGCGCACGCCCTGTTGGAGCGGGTACTGCGATCGCTTGGCTCGAAGACGAGCTGGGCGCGACTCTCGCGGGAGATGTCCGTCGACTTGCGACCGAGCCCGGCCGGCGGCACGGTGCGCGACTACATCGAGTTTCTGGCCTCCGCCTACTTCCTTCTCGTCACCTACTACTGGCGCAGCGACTCCCACTCCGAGGAGCTCTCCAAGGACAAGAAGCTCTACTTCGGGGACCCGCTGCTGCACTCAGTGGCGTGCGACCTGGCGCCGGGGCTGGCCGCCGACCTTCCCGCCCAGGTGGAGAACGCCGTGGCGCTCGCCCTCTATCACCGCTACGAGTCTCCCGCCTCCCGCCTGGAAGGGTTCGACGCCCCCGCCGAGCTGCACATCTGGCAGACGCGGCGCGCCGGTGAGATTGACTTCGTCTGCGGTCCACGCCAGGCAGTCGACGCGGTCGAGGTCAAGTACCAGGGCAGCCCCGACCTGCGTGGAGCGGCGGCGATCCCGCGCGCCCTTCCTGGGCGGCCCACGATCGTCGCCACCCGGGACAGGCTCGAGCGCCGCCGGGGCTACGCCCTCGTCCCGGCCCCCCTTCTGCTCTGGGCGCTCGGTTGAACCGAACTCCCCCGCGACCTGCTCGGCGGCCTGCACAAGGCGCTGTTCCGCTGAGCGTCACCTTGCCTGCTCAGGTCTGCTGCACTTCTTCGCTCAGGTACCCGAGGCGGCGGGAGACGCGCTCGTGGATCTGGTCGATCACCGGTTCGTGCCAGCCTTCCTCGGTGGCCTGGCGGGTGACGTCGGCGAACAGCTGGTCCAGCTTGAAGAGGTGGCGCACGGCGAGCCGGATGGCCTCCTCGGGCTGCATCAGCATGCCGAGCGCGACCTTGCCCGCCGCGACCATCATCGAGCAGCGTTCGGCGGCTTCTTTGAGGGTGATTTTCTCGCCGCGCGCCTCGTAGATCTCGGTCGAGGCGATGCCGTGGAAGAGGCCGGGCAGCGGGCCGGACTCGCCGTGCATGAGCGAAATCCGGTCGCCGAAGCGCTCGTCCTTGTCGCCGAGCGCCCAGGCGCAGAAGGCGACCGAGAAGAACGACTCGGCGAAGTCGTCGGCGTCGACCATGTGCAGCACTTCGCGGCAACGGACCAGCGAGGTGACCGCGTCGAGCTCGTCGTCGGGCGCGATGCCCATCGCCTGCTCGAAGGTCTCGCAGTGCAGGCCCTCGACGCCGGCCGCGCCCTGCCAGCGATCGAAGCGCTGCGCGACGAGGCAGCGATTCCCGACGATGCCACCCAGCTGCGGGCCGGCGACCAGCATCCCGAGCTCGCGCAGCGCAGCGCAGCAGACAGCCTCGTTGATCGCGAATTCAGGGCTCAGGCCGGCCTCCGGAATCAGCACGTGCGTGCTCGGCGCGCCCGGCTCGGGCCAGGCCCAGCGGCCGCCCTCTTCGTCGCGCACCAGCGCCAGCTTGTGGCGCTCGCCGGGCAGGGCAAAGCGCATCCGCCGCGGCTCGGCCGGATCGAAGAGCCGCTCCGGCGGCGACTCGAGCGCCTCCGCCAGCTCGTCGTCCTCGAGCCAGGCGAGATCGGCCTGGGCGCGCGGCGACGCGAACGGCTCGCCCGCGGGGAGGAAGACGACCGCGCCGGGACAGTCGCCGCCCAGCTCGGCGATCAGGCCGTAGGTGTCGGCGGGGTCGAGCCCCAGCTCGTGGGCGAGCCTGCGCCGCCGCGCGCCTCGCGGCAGCAGGCCCTCGAGGTAGGCGCGCGTCTCCGCGGCGCCGTGGGGCTCCGCCCGCGGCGGCAGCGCGAGGCTGAGCCCCGTGCCGTCGGGCCCGAGGCGCTCGACTGCGTCGCCGTCGTAGACGAGCGAGCAGCCATCGTCGCAACGCCGCAGCGAAGCCACCTTCTCGTTACGGAGGTAGACATCGAGAGCCATTGGGTCCTTCCCGAGTCGTTTACTGGTCCGCCTACGGTACAACGCTAAACGATCTCGGGATCAAAACGCAAGGCTTTTCTGGCGACTCGCATTCCTTCCCTCATATGAGCCGGAAGCGTCGCGCACCGGCGGCGACAAGCGCCAGGCTCAACCCTTCTCGATCGAGATCGATTCGATCGCGACGGGACGGCGCAACGGACCGACCTCCCCGGTGACGCCGAGGTTGGCCGACTCGTCGGGGTCGCCCGGCCCCAAGCGCGAGATGCGGTCGACGACCCCGAAGCCGTCCTTCACGACGCCGATCGGCAGGCTGTCGCCGCCGGCGTCGAGCCACGGCTTCGCGACGACGATGAAGAACTGGCTGCCCGCGCTGCCCTTTTCCCCGCCGCCGAGGTCGGAGAGCGCGACCAACCGATGGCGATAGATGAACCCGACCGGGACGTCTTCGCTGACCCTGTAGCCCGGGCCTTCCGCCGGGCCGGGCGGGTCCCCTCCGTGGAGATACCGTCCGGCGCCGGCCTTGTCGAACCTCGTTCCGTCGTAGAAGCCCGTGCGGGCAAGGAAGACGAACGAGTTGACGGCCACCGGGAAGCGTCTTGGCTCGAGCGCGATCGAGAATTCGCCGCAGCTGGTGGAAACCCGAGCGGTCAGCCGATCCGCCCGCCCGACCGTCTGCGGGGGCGCGTGGAGGTCGAGGGCACGCGCCCTGGCGGGGATCGGCGGAGCACAGCGCTGAGCGGGCGTTTCGGCGGACGGCCCGGCGGCGGCCCCGCAGCCGGCGGCGGCCAGCGCCGCGACAACGAGCAGACAGACCCCTGAAACCCGCAACGCCATATTTCGCATATAAAACTGATTAATGCCATAATGGTACTGCTTGACTGGGACCACGGTCAACGGGGGCGGAGATGGGGCGCGCTCCGGAGCGCAGACCCTTACGCTGCTCTCCACCCCGCTTGCTCCGCGCGTCCTGCGGGCGCTTGAGGGAAGCCCGAAGCAGCAGTCCGAGCTGCGGGCCGCGGCCGGCATGCCGGCGCAGACGACGATGCGCGCCCAGCTCGGGCGACTCGAGCGGGCCGGCGCGATCGAAAAACGCCGCCTCGACCGCTTCCCGGGAGTGCTCGAGTACGACCTGACGGCACCCGGTCGGGACCTGGTCTTCGTCGCCAAGATGGTCGATCGCTGGCTTGCCCAGGCGTCCGGCGGCTCCGGGCCGATTGAGGAGAACGCCGGCAAGGC
Organism: uncultured Solirubrobacterales bacterium; assembly: GCA_963789505.1. Taxonomy (GTDB): domain Bacteria; phylum Actinomycetota; class Thermoleophilia; order Solirubrobacterales; family 70-9; genus VRUE01. Next base: position 8,169 of record CAWBLE010000001.1, on the reverse strand, counting down.
GGCGATCAAGGCGCTGGTCGAGGGCTGGTCGACGGGAATGCTGCGCGCGCTCGCCGCGGGTCCGCTCTCGCTGACCGAACTCGATCGGCTCATCGTCTCGCTCAGCTATCCATCGCTCGAGCGCCGGCTCGCCGCGTTGAGACTGGCCGGCCAGGTCGAAGCCCAGGCCGGTGCCGGCCGTGGAACCCCATACACGGTGACCGAATGGGCCCGCGAAGGCACGGGACCGTTGCTGGCGGCAGCGCAATGGGAGCGCCGTCACGCCTCGCCGCGCACCCCGTCGATCGGTCGCGTTGAGGCGGAGACGGCATTCCTCCTCGCCGCGCCGCTCGCTGACGCTTCCCGAACGCATCTCCGGAACCTGCAAGATGGCGGTCGAACTGACCGGAAGCGATGGGCCACGTCTGGCCGGCGTGGTCGTGACGATCGAGCGAGGCTGCGTTACGGCCTGCACCTCGCGCCTGGAGCAGACAACCGATGCCTGGGCGCTCGGCTCCGCCCATGCCTGGCTAGAGGCTCTCGTCGACGCCAACACCGACCGAATAGAGCCGGGCGGCGACGGCCGCCTCGTAGACGCCGTGCTCGGAGGGCTCCACGATTCCCTCTTCGACCCCCAGCTGAGTGCGTCGTCCTGAGCCGCCGAACCCTCGGGGACTTGCATTGGGCAGTATTTTCTGGTACAAGAACCTATTCCTTTGGGAACGGCATGGTCTAACAGATGGGAGGAGTTTTTCGTGGCGACGGGGCGAGTCGGCTGCCCCGGTGCGCCGGAAGGCGGCTTGCGCCGCCGTCTCCCGCCTGCCGTTACCACGAAACCAACAGAAAGGACCAGTCAATGAGAAAGCTAGTCATTGCTGCCGCTCTGGCGGCGCTGATGTTGGTGCCGTCCCAGGCTTTGGCGTCGTCGCACCACTCCGACAGGAGAATTCGAACCGTTCGGAGAGTGCCCGCTGAGCAACGAAGCGCTCACCGCGTGCATCTTCTCGGAATCGAACGGCGGTTACTTCCAGATGGGCGCGAAAACCGTGCCGCTGGTGAACCCGGTCATCCTGCAGGGCGGGCTCGAAGGGAGCGAACTTCGTCGGCGCCGAGAACGGCGAAACCCTCTCGAAAACCCCCCAGCCGGTTCCCGGTGGCCTGCTCGGCATCGTAGCGCCCGGCTGGTGGCCGATCTGGTTGCGGAACTGGTTCAACAACCAGATCAACGAAGGCTTCACCGGCGTCAACGCGACGGTTGAAGTGGCCGGGTCCGACGTCGAACATCAAAGTCAACACCCTCAACCTGATGTTCGAAAAAGGCACGGCGATCTCGCTGCCGACGAAGATCAAGCTGAGCAACCCGATCCTCGGCAGCAACTGCTACATCGGCTCGAACTCGAACCCGGTCGTGATCGACTTCACCAGCGGCGAAACCGTCACCGCCGCCGCCGAACGAACCGATCCACGGCAGCGCCGGCACGATCGCAGTCAACGAAGCCGGGACCCTGATCACCCTGAGCGGCGGCGCAGCTCGTGAACAACTCGTTCGCGGCGCCGGCAGCGCACGGCTGCGGCGGGATCTTCTCGTTCTTCATCGATCCCGCTCGTCAACTCGCTGGTCGGCCTGCCTTCGGCCGCGGGCACCAACGCGGCGATTCTCGAAGGCAAACTGCAGTCCGGAGAACCGGCGGCCATCAGGGCAAGCGAACCGTAGGATCGCTTGCTGTAAGGCGTAACGGAGAGCCGGGCAATTGCCCGGCTCTCTTTTTGCCCACATCGGGAATCGGGGCTATTGCACGAGGTTCCCTGATCGTTTAGACTCGCCGTCATGGTGCGTTTCGAGGCGAGAGCGAGCGGCTTTCTGGCGTTGATCGCGCTGTGTGCGCTAGCCGTCGTCGGCTGTGGCGGCGACGGCTCCTCCGGCGCCTCGGCGAAGGCTCCGGGGGCCCCGAGAGCCTCCCCCTCGAGGCGCCGCCCGAACTCGGCCCCGGCGAAGGTCTCCCTCCGAAGAAGGTGGTCGTCAAGGATCTCTGGAAGGGCGACGGGAAGGAAGCCCACAAGGGAGACAGGGTCAAGGTCCAGTACTACGGCGTCGACTGGCGCAACGGCTTTCAGCACGCGAACAGCTGGAACTATGAGCACATTCCGGTCTTCACGCTGGGACAGCACCGGCTGCTGCGCGGCCTCAACCAGGGCATCCGCGGCATGAAGGAAGGCGGAGCCAGGGAAATTCTGATCCCGTACAACCTGGTCTACTACCCCAACGAGCACCATGTCCGCCTCGGCCCCCTCGATGCGCTGATCTACCGCGTCTACCTGGTCAAGGTTCTGGGCGGATCCGGCTCGTAGGCCCGGCCCCCGCCCCATTTTCCTAACAACGCCGATTCTCGCGCGCGAAGATCGGCGTCGTATTAACACAGGCTTCCTTGATCGGCGCCGTCTCCTTCGAAGGCACACCGGGCGTGACCGACAGCGGGCATTGCGCCTCGAGCACCGGCACAGTGGACGTCGACACGACCGGCTGCAGCTTCGTGCTCACCGGCGAAACAACCGGAGAAGACGAAGGAGTGGACGCGACAGCGTGGGTCGCATGCGAAGAAGAAGGAGAGATCCGGGCCACAGTCACCGAACTCGGCATCACGATCTCGTTTCCAAGCCAGACACCGACATCGGGTGGCGTCACCTACAGCAACGTCGAAATGGGTGGACAGCAGCAGGTCGAAGGCCGTGTGACAGCCACAGGGATCACATACACATGCAGTCCGGCGTTCCTCTGCGGCTTGGGAGGTGTCTCCACCGAGGGCAACAACGCCGACCTCAACGGCAGCGTCACGATCGCGAGCGCCAGCGGCAACAACATTCAATACAGCGAAGAATGACCCAAAGCGTTGAGCCCGGCGGGCGAAGGTTTCGCCCGCCGGGCCGCGCTGACTCGGCTCAGCCGTGACGGTGGCCTCCATGTTGCCGGCGATAGTCGCCGACCGCGATCCGCATGCCGCCACGATGGCCCTCCACGCGGAGCACGTAACGCCCCGGGCGAAGGTGGGCGATCACGCGGTTGAGCTGCCGGAGGCTCGTCCTCCCATGGCCCATGACATGGCCTCGCTTCATCAGACGCCAGCTCAGGCGCTTGTTCTTCTTGCTGTGCTTCTTGTGGGACTTGACGTAACGGACCTTGCAGACGACCTTCTGCTTGCTCTTGACCTTGCAGATCACCTTGACCTTGCCGGTCTTGCCCTGCTTGCCGCGGGGTCCCTGCGGGCCCCTGGGCCCCGTCTGAGCCGTTCTGGCCGTTGGCGCCATCGGACGCCGTTCTGGCCGTTGGCGCCATCGGCGCCGTTCTGGCCGGCGGCGCCCTGTGGGCCGATCGGCCCCGGGTTGCCGGGGCCGTTCGCCGTCTGTCCCATCTTGCCGGGTTCGCCGGGTTGGCCCATTTCGCCGTTGCACACGTAGTAGTGGTTGCCTTCGAGGGCGATGTCGAAGCCGCCTTCCGGACAGTCCGTGTTCGTTGCCGAAGAACTCGGGTGATCGTCGGCGTGTTGCCGTTGGATCCGTTGCTCCCGTCTTCGCCGTTGCAAACGTAGCTGTGGCTTCCGTCGACTTCGATGTCGAGGCCGCCGTTGAGCAGCCATGTTCGTTGCCGGAGAACGACGTGATGTTGATTTCCGGCGTCACGGCTTCGGCCAGGAACACCGCCGTGACGTCGACTTCTTCGCCGCTGATGGTCACGTGGCATTTCTCTTCTTCGCCGACGACCGGGTGGCAGCCGAGCCAGCCGGCGAAGACGCTGCCGGCTTGCGCTTCTGCTTCCAGCTCGATCGTCTCGCCTTCGGCGTATTCGGCTTCGCATTCAGCGCCACAGTCGATCTGACTGTCCGGCGCGAGGCTCGTGACCGTGCCCTGGCCGTTGCCGCCCTTGAACACATGGAGCGTGGCGGCGCCTTCGAGCCCGAAGGCGGCGCTGACTTCACTCGCTTCGGTGATCGTGAATTCGCACACCGAGCCGGAGCATTCGCCGGCGGCGGAGCCGCTGCCCGTGAGGGATTCGAGTTCCCAGCCGGTTTCAGGGCTCGCTTCCGCCTTGACGGTGTGCCCGTACGGGTAGGTCGCGGCGCAGGCGCCGAGACCGCCGCCTTCGGTCACGTCTTCGCATTCGACGCTGCCTTCGCCGCTTTCGTTGACGGTGAAGGGAATGTCTTCGAGGGCGAAGACGGCGCTGACTTCACTCGCTTCGGTGATCGTGAATTCGCACACCGAGCCGGAGCATTCGCCGGCGGCGGAGCCACTGCCCGTGAGGGATTCGAGTTCCCAGCCGGTTTCAGGGCTCGCTTCCGCCTTGACGGTGTGCCCGTACGGGTAGGTCGCGGCGCAGGCGCCGAGACCGCCGCCTTCGGTCACGTCTTCGCATTCGACGCTGCCTTCGCCGCTCTCGTTGACGGTGAAGGGAATGTCTTCGAGAGCGAAGACGGCGTCGATTTCGGTGGTCGCTTCGATCGTGAACGTACAGGTCGTCGGCGTTCCAGCGCAGGGCGTTTCGGCTGAGCCCGTTGCGTTTTCGAAGCTGACGAATTCGGAGCCTTCGTCGGCGACCGCTTCGAGCGTCAGTTCATCGCCTTCCGCATATTGGCCTTCGCACGGTTCATCGGTCGAGCTGCCGTTGACTTCGCAGTTGACCTGGCCCGTGCCGGTTCCCGTACCGGTGTTGACCGTGAGGCTGACACCGCCGCCTTCATAGGTGTATTCGTCGGCCGCGGTTTCGGCCGAGGTCCCCGAGGGGGTGACGACGGTCACGTGGACCGTCGATTCGGCCGTGCCTTCGGGCGCTTCGGCGACGATTTTGGTGTCGCTTTCAACCGAGAAGCTTTCGGCTTTTTCGGTGCCGAAGAGGACTTCTTCGGCGTCGCCGCCGGCGTTGAAGTTTTCGCCGGTGATCGTCACCGGGGTTCCGCCCGCGGCGGGGCCTTCGGCCGGGCTGATCGAGCTCACGACCGGGGCCGGGACCGCGGCGAATTCGGCCAGCACGAACCAGCTTTCTTCGGAGCCTTCGGCGTTGTAGATGGAGCAGTATTTGGCGGTCGTCGGCAGGCAGCCGAGGCCGCCGCTTTTCGCCCATTTGACGAATTTGGAGCCGGGGGCCGGGATCGCGTGCACGGAGACGCCTTCGAGGAAGGTGCCGGGCGCGACTTCTTCGACCGTCGCTTCACTGCCTTCGCAGGTTCCCGTCTGTTCTTCGGTTTCGCCGTTCCACTGACATTCGAGCGGCGGGGTGCCTTCAAAGGCGCCCGGGGGGGTTTCGGCGCCGCCGACGCCCGAGACTTCGCCCGAGCCGGAGCCTTCGGCGATCACTTCCAGGGTGGAGGCCGCAGCCGCCGCCCCTTCATAGCTGTATTCGTCGGCTGCGGTTTCGGTCGAGGTCCCCGAGGGGGTGACGACGGTCACGTGGACCGTCGATTCGGCCGTGCCCGCGGGCGCTTCGGCGACGATTTCGGTGTTGCTTTCGACCGAGAAGCTCGAGGCCGCTTCGGTGCCGAAGAGGACTTCTTCGGCGTCGCCGCCGGCGTTGAAGTTTTCGCCGGTGATCGTCACCGAGTTGCCACCTGCCGCAGGACCTTCGGTCGGGCTGATCGAGCTCACGACCGGGGCCGGGACCGCGGCGAATTCGGCCAGCACGAACCAGCTTTCTTCGGAGCCTTCGGCGTTGTAGATGGAGCAGTATTTGGCGGTCGTCGGCAGGCAGCCGAGGCCGCCGCTTTTCGCCCATTTGACGAATTTGGAGCCGGGGGCCGGGATCGCGTGCACGGAGACGCCTTCGAGGAAGGTGCCGGGCGCGACTTCTTCGACCGTCGCTTCACTGCCTTCGCAGGTTCCCGTCTGTTCTTCGGTTTCGCCGTTCCACTGACATTCGAGCGGCGGGGTGCCTTCAAAGGCGCCCGGGGGGTTTCGGCGCCGCCGACGCCCGAGACTTCGCCCGAGCCGGAGCCTTCGGCGATCACTTCCAGGGTGGAGGCCGCAGCCGCCGCCCCTTCATAGCTGTATTCGTCGGCTGCGGTTTCGGTCGAGGTCCCCGAGGGGGTGACGACGGTCACGTGGACCGTCGATTCGGCCGTGCCCGCGGGCGCTTCGGCGACGATTTCGGTGTTGCTTTCGACCGAGAAGCTCGAGGCCGCTTCGGTGCCGAAGAGGACTTCTTCGGCGTCGCCGCCGGCGTTGAAGTTTTCGCCGGTGATCGTCACCGAGTTGCCACCTGCCGCAGGACCTTCGGTCGGGCTGATCGAGCTCGACGACCGGGGCCGGGACCGCGGCGAATTCGGCCAGCACGAACCAGCTTTCTTCGGAGCCTTCGGCGTTGTAGATGGAGCAGTATTTGGCGGTCGTCGGCAGGCAGCCGAGGCCGCCGCTTTTCGCCCATTTGACGAATTTGGAGCCGGGGGCCGGGATCGCGTGCACGGAGACGCCTTCGAGGAAGGTGCCGGGCGCGACTTCTTCGACCGTCGCTTCACTGCCTTCGCAGGTTCCCGTCTGTTCTTCGGTTTCGCCGTTCCACTGACATTCGAGCGGCGGGGTGCCTTCAAAGGCGCCCGGGGGGGTTTCGGCGCCGCCGACGCCCGAGACTTCGCCCGAGCCGGAGCCTTCGGCGATCACTTCCAGGGTGGAGGCCGCAGCCGCCGCCCCTTCATAGCTGTATTCGTCGGCTGCGGTTTCGGTCGAGGTCCCCGAGGGGGTGACGACGGTCACGTGGACCGTCGATTCGGCCGTGCCCGCGGGCGCTTCGGCGACGATTTCGGTGTTGCTTTCGACCGAGAAGCTCGAGGCCGCTTCGGTGCCGAAGAGGACTTCTTCGGCGTCGCCGCCGGCGTTGAAGTTTTCGCCGGTGATCGTCACCGAGTTGCCACCTGCCGCAGGACCTTCGGTCGGGCTGATCGAGCTCACGACCGGGGCCGGGACCGCGGCGAATTCGGCCAGCACGAACCAGCTTTCTTCGGAGCCTTCGGCGTTGTAGATGGAGCAGTATTTGGCGGTCGTCGGCAGGCAGCCGAGGCCGCCGCTTTTCGCCCATTTGACGAATTTGGAGCCGGGGGCCGGGATCGCGTGCACGGAGACGCCTTCGAGGAAGGTGCCGGGCGCGACTTCTTCGACCGTCGCTTCACTGCCTTCGCAGGTTCCCGTCTGTTCTTCGGTTTCGCCGTTCCACTGACATTCGAGCGGCGGGGTGCCTTCAAAGGCGCCCGGGGGGTTTCGGCGCCGCCGACGCCCGAGACTTCGCCCGAGCCGGAGCCTTCGGCGATCACTTCCAGGGTGGAGGCCGCAGCCGCCGCCCCTTCATAGCTGTATTCGTCGGCTGCGGTTTCGGTCGAGGTCCCCGAGGGGGTGACGACGGTCACGTGGACCGTCGATTCGGCCGTGCCCGCGGGCGCTTCGGCGACGATTTCGGTGTTGCTTTCGACCGAGAAGCTCGAGGCCGCTTCGGTGCCGAAGAGGACTTCTTCGGCGTCGCCGCCGGCGTTGAAGTTTTCGCCGGTGATCGTCACCGAGTTGCCACCTGCCGCAGGACCTTCGGTCGGGCTGATCGAGCTCACGACCGGGGCCGGGACCGCGGCGAATTCGGCCAGCACGAACCAGCTTTCTTCGGAGCCTTCGGCGTTGTAGATGGAGCAGTATTTGGCGGTCGTCGGCAGGCAGCCGAGGCCGCCGCTTTTCGCCCATTTGACGAATTTGGAGCCGGGGGCCGGGATCGCGTGCACGGAGACGCCTTCGAGGAAGGTGCCGGGCGCGACTTCTTCGACCGTCGCTTCACTGCCTTCGCAGGTTCCCGTCTGTTCTTCGGTTTCGCCGTTCCACTGACATTCGAGCGGCGGGGTGCCTTCAAAGGCGCCCGGGGGGGTTTCGGCGCCGCCGACGCCCGAGACTTCGCCCGAGCCGGAGCCTTCGGCGATCACTTCCAGGGTGGAGGCTGCAGCCGCCGCCCCTTCATAGCTGTATTCGTCGGCTGCGGTTTCGGTCGAGGTCCCCGAGGGCGTGACGACGGTCACGTGGACCGTCGATTCGGCCGTGCCCGCGGGCGCTTCGGCGACGATTTCGGTGTTGCTTTCGACCGAGAAGCTCGAGGCCGCTTCGGTGCCGAAGAGGACTTCTTCGGCGTCGCCGCCGGCGTTGAAGTTTTCGCCGGTGATCGTCACCGAGTTGCCACCT